>NZ_JBIVRU010000006.1:0-220840 GCF_044755845.1 Lysinibacillus sp. NPDC092081 | reverse complement strand
AGGCAAAATTAAAAATGAGTCCGGTGCAATACCGAACTCATTTTACCCGAGCTGCCTAATGAAATAACCGTGTCTAACTTTTAGGGGTCACTTCATTGGGGAGGTTTTTGTGATGTTAGCGATTTTTTGATGTTTATCAGCGATTTATCTGGTTTTATCAGCGATTCTTCGATGTTTACCAGCGATTTACCTGGGTTTATCAGCGATTCTTCGATGTTTACCGGTGATGTTCTCTGTTCTATCGGTTTCTTAATTAAATGATGAATTCTCCATTTGTTCTTGAGTCACTATTTCATAATTCATTGCTGTTATACCACTTACATCGTGGATCATGCCATGTACATATAGTTTCTCACCATTTTCTCCATTTAGACGGACAGAAAACATAGCATTACCCTTTCCGACTCTTTTTACAGTGACGCCATCTGCTGAAAGCTCGACATCAACTATTTTATGATCATGCATTGCACCTGTGTATTGCTCAATTTTGAAATCTTTCACATTAAAGCCAATTTCACTTTTTGGAATGAACGCACTGCTTTTTTCAATTGCTGCTGTTGTATACAATTCATAGGCATCAGATTTTGCACGGATGCCTACTCGTACCGAATGCCCTTTATTATCAGATAGAGTCGCAATATAGTCACCTGCTTGTGATAACATTAGCTCATAGTTACCGCCCTTAGGAATCGTTTCTTCCGCCCAACCATCAAATTTATATGGCTTATAGTTGAAAACTTTATCACTAACAGCATGTCCATCAGCTGTAGTTAGCTGAATATTTTTCGGATTAAAGCCTAAATCTTGCTCTAAAAACAGCGCTGATCCTGGTGTCACTTCATCTGTTGGCTGACAGTTAATTTGTAATTTTCCATCTACTTTTGTTACATCAATTTTATATTTTTGCATGTCGACTATTTCATAATTTCCCTCATTATCGATATTGTAGCCAACAAGCATGAAATAGCCCGATCCCTCTCTTAACGCCTCCACCTTCACATCGTTATTTGTTCGAAGAAAGCGGAAGAATTCATGCTCTCCATCTGGTGCTAGATTGTCAGTAGAATAAGCATCAATATTAGTTGAAGTAAGCTCTTGTGCAATAAACGTTTGAATAACTCGTTTAGCCTGCATAGCTTCAATACGTTGAATAAATAACGCAAGCTGCGAACGATTGACAGTCTCTTTTAAACCAAAAGTAGTTGGTGTAATCCCCTTCGTTATATTATTTTCAAACAATGGAGCAACTGCGTAATAAGCATCCGAATATTTTTCAATATCCTTAAATGGTAATGTCTGACCAACTTCAATAGATTCTAAATGATATGCCGTTGTTAGCATTCGCGCTAATTGTTCACGTGTAATCGCTTGATTGACACCGAAGCTCCCATCTGCAAACTCTGAGATAATCCCTTCGTTTTCTAAGGCTGCAATTGCCCCATAATATTCATCGCTGGGCTTTACATCAGTAAATTGTGGGTCCCGTACATTTTTAGTATCCAACCCTAAAAGACCTGCTAAAATCTTCGATGCCTGTCCACGCGTCACATCAGCGAATGGCTTAAACGTACCATCTGCATAACCTTTAATAATTCCGCGTTCAGCTAAATTCTTTACCGCTACACCGTATTCCTTCGTGTAATCAACATCAGAAAATTTATCTGTTGCCTGCGCAGTCGGTACTACTACAATAGCACTTGTCGCTAGAGCAGCAACTAATGCCCCCTGAAATAAAGTATGCTTTCTCACCAGCTCAACCCCTTAACATATTTTGTCTATCATACTATTATAATACGTTTAAGGAAATCTAAATATTTCATAATCTTCTACTATAAAAAATCTTATTTTTCTAGTTCTATATCAAATGTTGGGGCGAGGCATTCTATGAAGTCTCATCTAATACCTTTAGCTGCTGTCTACTAAGTTCATCGGTTCGAGGTTATATCTGTTATTTCTGCTATTCTATCCGCGCTGGCCTTTCTTTCCGCTACCTTCGCCTTTCTATCCTTCACCCCGGCTCTTCCCAGCGGATTACTTTTTCAGTTACAAAGATAGGTTTGATATCTTCTACTTTATAAGAAGTGGGATCTTTTACAACTGAGAATTATTTAGAGTAAGAGCTTGCTTCGATTGCAGTGTTATCCTCTTTTATAAGCTTGAATGTTACATTCGCAATTGTTTTAGAAGCGCCTGCTTTGTATGTAACTGTGATTATTGTTATGTATTCTAGAATGTGTTGTTGAGCTTTTCTCCATGTTTTACTACAAATAGAAATAGCCCTACCATCTGTATTAAATGTTAGGGCTATAACTTTATTACATATACAAAAAATTACGGAGATTTCTCTCCATCAAAAAGCCTTGTGACCATAATGAAACAAAAAGTTTCATCTAATCACAAGGCTAAGTTACTAGTAAACTAGTTTATAGCGTAACGCTATTTATTAAGGTGCAGTAACAATAGTTACTTTTAATTCTTTAGTTGCGTTACCTACTTTAACTTTTAAAGTTACTTTAGCTTCTTTAACACCTGTATTTAATGAAGCTGTTGCAGCAGCAGTACCGTTACCAGTAATTTTAACATCTGTTACTTTTTCAGGTACGATTGTAACTGTATCTGCAACAAGTGCTGTGATTGCTTTGTTACCGTATTGGTCAACAGTTGCAACGTTTACTACTGCAGGTGCATCACCTGTAGATTTTAAGTTTGCTACAGTTGAACCAGAAACTAATGTAGCTTCTGTAATAGCTTTAGCTAGGTGGTAATCAGCTGTTGTTTCTGATGCTGTAAAGAAGAAATCTTGCGTTTTTTCAGCGTCAGCTGAAACAACGAATTTTTGTTCTAAGATTTCACCAGTAGCATTAATTGTTACTTTTAATGTGAACTCTGTATCTACTTTGTTAGCTGGTGTAGCTGAATCTGTGTTTAAAGCTGTGTCAGCAATATTTACTTTACCTGCAGTTACAGCTGTTGGTGAAGTAATTTTACCACCTTGTACTGTCGCAGTATATTCGCTGTCAGCAAGTGCTACTTTACCACCGTTTAGTAAACCGTTAACTGTAATATCTTTTTCTGCTCCTGCTTTTGTTTTACCAATTTCAGCAATTTCATAACCGTTGTATTCTGTACCATCAGTTACTTGTACTTTTACTTCTACAGCAGAATCAATTGTGCCATTTGGAGTTACAAGTGCCACATTTAATGTTGCAGTACCGTTTTTAAGAGCAGTTACTTGATTTGCATTTACTGATACTACATCTGAAGTTCCAACTAATGTTACTGTTACAGGTTCAGCAGAGTTTTTCATTTCACGACCGTATTGGTCTTCAATGATTAAGTGGTCTTTTGCTGTAATTGTAACTGGAGATTTAGCAGTTGAAATTACTAAAGGTTTTTTAAGTCCACGAACAACAGTTGGTACTGCTTTTGCTTTTACATCTACAGTAATAGTAGCAACTTTGTAAGTTGAAGTTTGGAATACTAATGCTTGTGTTCCAGCTGCTCCAAATGTTGTTTTGTAGTATACTTGGCCATCTTTTACTTCAAGAGCTGATTCAGCAACTGTAGTACCGCCAACTTTAATACCTTTGTTAGCATCAGCTAACACTTTTTTGTTAGTGATTACATTGCCTTCTTTATCAGTAACTGTTAATGGGATTAATGTAGATTCTTCAGCAACAGCGATTTCTGGTTGAGAAACAGAGATTGCATTAGTTGTAGAAGTTTCTGCAACTTTAACAGTATATTTAGCTGTTTGACCGTTAGTTGTTGAAATTAATAATACATCAGTATCACCAGCTTTTTTGATAGATGATAATGCAACTACTAATTTATCTTTATCGCCAATTTTAACTTTTGAAACAGTATTAGCGATTTCTAAGTTTGTAGTGTTTGTGTTTGTAATAACTAAACCTGTTGCTTTAGCAGCGTCTGTAATTTCTTTACCATATTGATCTTTAAGATTTAATACGATATATGCATCAGAAGCTTTAGAAGAATCATTTAAAGCTACTTCTTCACCTTTAGCGTTATAAACACCAGCTACTTCAATAGAAGAAACTGTAGATTCAGCAGATAATTTTACAGTTTTAGAAACTGATGTACCTGTAGCAGCATCAAATAATACTACTGGTACTAAATCACCGATTTTTTTGCCGTCAACAACAGCACCTGATAATTTAACTACACCTTTAGCTGAATCAGCAACTACAGTTGTGTTAGCATTATCATTTGTTTTTAAAGAAGTTGTTTTTGTAATATCTGTACCATATTGATCTTTAACTACATAACCAACAGTTGCAGTAGTACCAGCTTCGAAAGTACCGTCAGTTTTAACGGCTTTGTCAACTACAGCTACTTCGTCTAAGATTTCAATTGAAGTTACTTTTTGAGCTTCAATTTTAACATCGCTAGTTAATACTTTTTCAGTTAAACCAGATACGTTTACAGTGTAGTCAGCTGCTTGGAAGTTTGTAGCACCTACTAATTGAACTGATTTTTTGTCTTCAGACCAAGTAAGAGTTACGTTTTGTTTGAAAGTACCGCGTAATAATTCAACTGCAGCTTTAGAAGTATCTTCTATAGCTTTATTGAATTTAACTTCGATTGTTTTAGCGTTAATAGCTTTTACTGATTCTAATTTAGCTTCAGCTACTTTATATGTAACTTCAGCAGAATAAGTTTTTCCATCGATTTCAAACTCTACTTTAGTTTCTTTGTTTTCTGGAAGTGGAGTTGGTAATGTTACCGTGTGTGTTTTGTCATCAGAAAGTGTTACTTCTAATGTTGTTGCATCTACAACTTTAACTTCTTTAACAGTTAAAGGTGCTTCTCCAACGTTATCAATCGCACGACTTAAGAATGATGCAAATTGACCACGTGTTAATGAGTTTTTAGGATTGAACTGTTGTACATTTTTAACGTTTGTAATTTCAGCATATTCTAATGCGATGATTGCTTCACGATTTTCTGTAGCTGTAGCTTTGTCTAAATCAGTGATAACCGATTGGAAGTCAGCATCTTTGTATTCAGCTACTAAATCTACGTTATAAACAGTTTTGATAGCACGTACTAAAACAACTGCCATTTGCTCACGGCTCATGTTATTAGTGTGCATTAATTGGTTATTTGAGCCTTTGAATACGCCAGCATCTTTAACAAGTGCTGCATATTGTAATAACTCTTTGTCAGGTGTTGTTGTTGGTAAATCAGAGAAACGAGCTTCTGTTGCATAGTCTGCAGGAATTTCGTAATTTTCTGACACTAACCATTTCCCTAAGAACTTTGTTACATTACCGCGTGTAACAACAGCATTCGGTTTGAATGTGCCATCTGGGTAACCTGCTACGATTTTAGCGTCTGCTAATGCTAAGATAGCGTCCTTGTGGTCAGAGTTTTCAATATCAGAAAAGCTTGCTGCGCTTGCTGCTGGTACGATTGCTGATGCTACTAGGGCTGCTGAAGCTGCGCCTACAACCCATTTACTATATTTTTGTTTCATATGAAATTACCTCCTAGATAAATTAGCCAATATTTGTACTACGACTTCATTATAAGAGTACGAGATGGTAAATTTCAAAATGAAATACCTGGAATGAAAAATGTGGTAACACCTTAATTCTAAAGGGTTTTTAACCATATTTTGTGCAAATGTTGTTGTTGCTACCATCCTGAAAATTAACAGACAAACCTTACTGCCACAAGGAAAATATACCATCTTACCCATGTCATTTTTACCATCCAAAATTCAACAAAATTCGACTTTTAAACAATAATTGATTAAAAACCATTAGTGAACAATTCGTGAATTTACGTTACAATAAGGTAGGTAATTTATTCTTCTATTTCCTTGATTATATTAAAATTTTCCATAAGTTTTGTAGATTATCAGTTATTTGGAAGATTTCATAAGCAATTTTTCGTTCAGAAATTTTATGGTGATTGGCACTTTTTAATCAGCAATTATAGTGATGCGATCATCGATATTTGGTATTTTACAAACGATATTGGCTTTTTATCAGCGATCTCGTGGGGTTATCGGCGATTATTGGCTTTTTATCAGCGATTTTCTCGTGGTTATCAGCGATTATTGGCTTTTTATCAGCGATCTTTCGTAATACAATAATGGATAAAACAATTATTAGAGATGAGGATTTGAAGGAATGGTTTTTAGTAGCCTTATATTTTTATATGTCTTTTTACCATTAGTGCTCATTGTGTATTTCATCTCTCCGAAGATGTTACGCAACACAATTCTACTTTTGGCCAGCTTGTTCTTTTATGCATGGGGTGAACCGAAGTATGTACTATTAATGATGATTTCCATTTTGCTCAACTATATTTTGGGGATCGTCATTGAAAATACAGTTTCGCAGTCCAAACGAAAAGCGCTACTTTGGCTTGTTGTTGCGAGTAACTTGGCCATCTTAGGCTATTACAAATATGCCGGCTTTTTTGTGGACATTATTAATAACTACTTGGACAAGCCAATTGAATGGGAGGCTGTACCGCTTCCGATCGGTATTTCATTCTACACGTTCCAAGCACTTAGCTATGTTATCGATGTTTATCGAAAGGACGTAAAGGCGCAGCGCAATTTTTTAGATTTATCACTTTTCATTACACTGTTTCCACAGCTTGTGGCCGGACCGATCGTTCGTTATCAAACGGTAGCCGAACAAATTAAAAAGCGTCTTTCTACAGCTGAGGATTGGATGATTGGTACTCGTCGCTTTGTACAGGGCTTAGCTAAAAAAGTACTGATTGCGAATCCGATGGGCGAAGTCGCCGACCAGGTTTTCAGCATATCAGGTGGAGATTTAACAACAGGTACAGCTTGGATAGGGATCTTAGCTTACGCGTTACAAATCTATTTTGACTTCTCTGGCTATAGTGATATGGCCATTGGTTTAGCACGAATTTTCGGCTTCCATTTTGAAGAGAACTTTAATTATCCGTACATTGCACAGTCCGTAACAGACTTCTGGCGTCGTTGGCATATTTCGCTTAGCAGTTGGTTTAGAGATTATGTCTACTTCCCACTTGGAGGTAGCCGTGTTAGCCATGAATGGAAACTTTATCGAAACTTATTAATTGTTTGGACGTTAACGGGCTTTTGGCACGGGGCGAGCTGGACATTTATGGCATGGGGTTTTTATTACGGAATATTAATTTGCCTTGAAAAATGGGTGCTTTTAAAATGGTTGGAACGCATACCTCGTTTCTTACGCCATATTTATATTCTTATTATCGTTATGATTGGTTGGGTATTCTTTAGAGCGAATGACTTTACATATGCCTTTGGATTTATCAAGACGCTGTTTGGGCTATCCGATGCGGCACTATATAATTATGAAACGATTTTGCTTGTAAAGGACTATGCCGTGTATTTTGTAGTCGCGATCATATTCGCTATGCCAATTTATAGACTTTATCAAACGTGGAGCGAGCAAAAAGCGACGACTTCCCTATCATTTGATTGGAGTCTACGCCTTGTACAAACAATTTACTATGGGGCATTGTTGCTCTTTATTACAATGTTTTTAGTGAACGCAACACATAATCCATTCATTTACTTTAGATTCTAGGTGGGACAACATGCCAAAAATACAAATATATCTATTACCAATAACCTTTTTTTGCATCATTTTCGGTGGCTTCGTCGTGCATGTATTAACGGTGGATCGTCCACAATCTGAAATGGAGAACCGTCCGTTAGAATCTGCAAACCTTTCACCAAGCCTACATGAGATTTTTTCAGGGGCATGGTCGAAGCAAGTAGAAACATATATTTCCGATCAATTTCCTGCACGTGATACTTGGATGCGCAACTATGTTTACTTCCAACGTGCAATGGGGAAAACCTACTTAAACGATAAGTACGCAGTTGATGATAAAAGCGGTTGGATTATTTCCAAGCCCGCTGAAGCAAAATCTGATAAAGAGCTCGCTTCCTTCGCCTCTGATTTACAAAAGCTAAGCGAAGGGCTAGCTGAAAAAAATATTCCATTTACGTTTTACTCGCTACCAGCAAAGGCGACTTACTCACGTGAGCCAAGCCCAAGCTATATGCCTGATGACGCTGGAATTGCCAATAATGTGCGCCTACATGAGCTTGTTACTGCTGCAGGCGTAGACAATATTCGTCTCTATGATGAAATGAAGAACGACTTTTCTGCTGAACGTAACTTCTTCAAAACCGATCATCACTGGACAATACGCGGTGCATACTCAGGCTATCAGGCGCTAATGAAAACAATGAGCGAACGACTCGGCGAATCCATTAAGCCAATTCCATACGAGGAAGCTAATACTTATTGCTTAAAGAATAAGTTTGCTGGCTCCTGGAATAAAATTTTGTATATGACCGTCAATAACCACGATCAGATTTGTTACAACGAGCCTGCTTCTTTCGCAACACAATTTACAATTTACGACGGTACAATTGAGGATGGAGTCACGGCTCCGTACGACGCAGTATACGGCCGTGCCAAAAAAATGAGTCCTGATGCAGTCGTCAACTATGCTGATGCTTATAGCCGAGACTTTGCAGAACTCACAATCGTCAACAAACATTATGACATTGATAAACATATCGTCGTTATTAAAGATTCATACTTTAACACTATTCAATTTCATGTAGCAAGTCACTTTAAAGAGCTGACGATTTTAGACTTACGATACTTGGATAAAGATATTATTCCTTATTTACAAAGCATGCACCCTGACTACGTCGTGCTCGCTTACAATGACCGCAATTTAAAATTGATGCCAGAGTAGCGATGGTGCATATATTGACTTCTAGAGGCGGAGTTTGCTTTGCTAGCGGAGATACTTCAATCTTTAGCGGCGCAATTCACTATATTACCGGCAACACAAAAAAGCAGTGATTTCTATCATTAAAGAAATCACTGCTTTTCCTATGTGGCACGCTTTTTTACTCTCCCAACTACCCACTGACTAAATGGAAGCATAGAAATCAACTTCGTCACCGTAATACAAACGACTATCGTCCACAGCATGAGCAATGGCACTCGGACTAGCGTACTATTAAAATGGTCCACAAACCATCCTGTTGATAGACGCAGAACCTCCCAATGAATGAGATAGATCATAAACGCATATCGGCTCAGCAATTGAACTGTTCTCGTAGAAGGTATTGACTGTCCCCAGGCAATTACCATCAAAACAATACTAATGACAAGCGGTATTAAATCAAGTCGTCTCGAATGCGTCTCTGTATAACCGAGCAGCAGACGTACGTATAAAAAGACAGCAGATAACACGAACAACACAATCGTCGCATAACGATACTTTTTCGCAAGCGCAGCAATCTGCGTATAATACACACCCATCGCATATGCTATCGCAAAATAACCAAGCCAGCCCGTAAAGAGTACACGAAACATAATTACATTCTCTTCAAAAAATGGATATGGCAATGCAATCACTGAATGATGAATAAATGAAATCAGCACACATAACGATAAAAACCAAGCCATAGACCACTTAAAACGTTTCATCAACACAAAGACTACATATAGCTGCATAATGACCACAACAAACCAGCCTACAAACTCACTATAAACAACATTACGGACAAACTTATCCCATAATAAGCCCTTGCGGAAAATTACCTCCACAAGTATTGAATCAAGCATCGCCCATATTAAATAAGGTAGAAAAATAAATTGAATTCTATTCGACCAAAAATTACTCGGTATTTTATCCTGATAACGATTCGCCAAAATTAAAATAGACAACAAAATAAACGTCGGCGTCGCATAACAAAGCGCAATCCGTAAAAACAAATAAAACGTCTGCTCCGGTATTGCCCCAACCTCCATAATAATCCACGAAGAAGTGTGCAATAGTAAAATAGATAAACACGCTACCACACGCAGTAAATCCCACTCTTTAATCACTAAACATTCTCCTAGTATCTTTATATCTCTTTTAAGTCTGTCATAATTTGTCGATGAATGCAATGGTGATACTTGTAATCTAGTTTTCTATGCTATAATGGGAGGAATTATATTAAAGAGAGATAGATTAACAAAATAGATACATTTAATAGAAGAGAGGTGAAATCGATGGAGGAAGTTTTAAGCGAACTAAAGCAAATCAATCAACATCTTGATTCAATTGAAAATTGTCTTGAGTCAGTGGAAAGCCGTCTTGAGTCGGTTGAAAATCGTCTTGAAGTAGTAGCGTTTGAGCAACAACAAATCAAACAAGCTGTTTTAGAAACGAACGAAAAAGTAAACCCACTAGTAGCTATTCAAGAAAGCCAGCACCGCATTATTGAACTACTATCAGCCCGCTCAATCCAGCATGAGGCTGAGTTGAAACGAATGAGTGATCTACAAGTTGTTGTCTGAAAAGTTCCTTCATAAAAATTCGCATAAACAAACGCCACTTCAAATTAAACTTTGAAGTGGCGTTTTGAGCACTCTTCTACAGGAATATTAATAAGGAAGAAAATAATATCACAAGTTTAAATCACCATATTAATAGAACTCTCCATCACCAAATCTTCTCTACCCATTCAGGGTGGTCTATAAACGGATTTCGATTGCCTTGGATTTCGTAAATTCTTTCATTTCTTTGTTTTTCATATTCATCTACAGTATCTTGCTTGTGCCATTGTAAAAGAACAGAAAGTTTACCGTGATAAGGGGCTGGAGAACGCAAAGAAGGATCCACAATGGGATCCCCTTTCGAATTAGTAAATTTAATTTGCTCAGGTGCTGCACCCTTTTTATATATTATCGATTGTATATCTATATTTTCAGCGCCTCTGATTTCACTAACATATGGACCTTCAATAGTGATTGTTTTCACGATAGTTCCCTTTAAGTCAATAATCATCCCTGCTTTAACTGGACTAAGGATAACATCAGTCGTCTTAAAGCCTTCTCCATATAGCTCTGCATAGGCACCTTTAAGGAACACACCTTTTGGAATAACAGATTGAGCATCTAAATGCACTGCCACACTAGGTTTATTTATTGTCACTTTGTTCTTCTTGAAGTTCTTATAGTCATATACTATTTCAGGCTGAATTGGTTCAACAGTTGAACCTTTATTAACATCAATTTGAACCATGACAGGATCGTGGTCACTTGCACGACCCGCCATGTCCGTAAAATCTGCATTAATATGAAGAATATCGACATCCGTTTTTTCTGCCAGATTGTTTGACACTAAAATATGATCTAATACTTGTGAATTCCCTTGAAATACATATGTGTAACGATCTGAAGCATCCACTTTATTAATCATATTTGTCATCAATTGACCTTCATGGATTTTAAGAGCATCCGCAAATTGATAATCATTGAAATCACCTAAAGAAACAATATTTGCATTTGGATTTTTCGATTTAATGTCCCCAACAAAATTATAAACAATGTTGGCGATTTTTTTACGTTGCACTTCACTCCCATACTGTGGAGGCTGAATCGCACCAAATAAGGGAGTATCTCCAGTTTTTGAATTCCAATGATTTGCGATCACAATGACATCTTCACCTTGGAATTCAAATTGTGTAGCTAAAGGTTTGCGGCTACTTTTAAACGCTTCATTTGCTGGATCAATACGACCAGGGTTCAATGTTAATTTCCCATCTTTATAATCAACGGCTGTTGTGGCATCTCCTGCTGGGATACCTTCCTTCAGCTTCACTCGCTCTGGGTTATAAAGGAAGCCAACTCGAATATTCGCATCTGGTGCTCCACCGTCTTGATTGTTAATTGGATCGATATTAACATATTGATACTCGACACCACCTACACCTTTAATAGCGTCAATTAATCTTTGATAACTTTGATCCGCTTTTGAATCACCAGGAGATGGTCCGTTATTATCCTGCACCTCTGTTACACCAACAATATCAGGGCTGCCCATATCAATGCCAATTGCCCTTGCTAATTTTTTCGCTTTATCATCAGTAGTAGAAGTTTTGTTATTAGAGAAGTTCTCCAAATTGTACGAGGCAATTGTTAATTTATCTTCTGCCTTTTCTATCTTTGTTGTTTCTGGTAATGTATCTCCTTTTTCATAAGCTGCCTTCATCTCATCTAAAGAAGCATAGATTTTGAAGTTTTGATAGGAATAGCCAACAATTCCCGTAATTGGCCCTTTAAATTTATCACCCGTAGCAACCTCAAAATCACGTGCCGCTCCATTCGGTTCTAATCTAAATTGGATTCTGTTTGGATTTGCATTTTCCTTCTCATACAATACCCCACCGTGAATTGTATTCGTTGGTTCATCCTCAAGTACTGTTACTAAATCTCCATGCTCCTGTGGTGCTACCGCCTTCACGTTGCCAACTTCTACTCTCATGCCTTCGATACTTTCCCAAAAGTCAATAGCGTCGATTGTTGGGTTAAAAATTTCAAGCTGATCGCTGTCGATTTTACTAAAAGACATTTTTAACTTATCAATTTCAATTGCTTTTGGTAATGCTACACTACTTTTAATGACTTCTACTTTTCCATCTTGATCGTCACGCACATTAATTTGTGTTGTTTTTAAATCTGTTTGCTGCCTATCATCATAGCCATCGTAAGCATATTCGCTTACTTTACCTTTAACAGATACTAAATCCCCTACCTTTATTGGCCATGGTTTCTTTCCACTGTACAGAAATATTCCTTCAGAAGTATTCGGATCATGATCAGCTAATTCATCTGGTGTTTGAATCGTATAATACCAATTATTATTTAACGAAAATGAATAAGTGACGATTCCTTCAATTCCTTCAACTGTCTGACCATCAAATGGAGAAGAATGCCCTGCACCTTGAATATCATGAATTTGTAATTGATCTGTAATGCTATAATCAAATGTAGTTATATCGCTAAATGTGCCACCTTTCGCTTTAACGATTGTTTTTAAAGTAGTATTTTTTCTAATCTCAATTGGCATCTCATATTTAAGACTTTTATCAGTTGGCTGTGTGCCATCTAATGTGTAATAAATTTCTGCATCAGCTGTCGGTGTTGTTAAAGTAACTGTTGTTTTTCCAACAAACGTTCCACTTCCAGGAGATGCGTTTGCAGGCTTTAATGCCGAACTATCCACTACGATATCTGCTTTTGATCGCGGAATCACTTGATAGTCTTTATCGAACTGTTGAACAATACCAGTGATAGATTCATAGTTTGTACCAACAATTAAGCCAAGTGAATTTGTTTCATCTCGCACGAGGAAATTCGTTCCGTCACTTGCCGTAAAGTTTGCCCATCCAGCCCCTTGCTGAACATCAGTAAGCGTAACATTTTTCACGGTTACGAGCTGTGATTCGCAATCTTCATTTACTTGAGCACCTGTTACTACTTTTGGAGAAGGTACACCGACATTTTCAACTTTTTTAACGATTGTAGCACCATCTAATTGAAGCAACCCACGATAGTCAACTAACTTACCTTTTAAAATAACTTCATCACCGATAGACATCGCTAGACTAGTCGGTCTTACGGCAATGCCACCTGTTTCATCTTGGACAGAGAACGTATTTTTCAAGCCCGCTGCAACTCTACCTTTGATAGTTACCGTTTCACCTATCCCTTTATTCCGAGCCTCTCCAATTGAGAGAACTGTCGGTGCTTCAGGATCAACAGGTTCACCTGAATCGGTATCCATCACGTGCTGGCCTAAATTGGATGAATCGTCTACCGGATATGAATTCCATTCCAATGCTGCGTTAAAAGAATCATCAATAATTGTATCACCCGACAAGACTGAACTCTTTCTTACTAAAGTTACATCTTTAGCAAAATCTGTTGAAGAACCAACTTGTCCAATGGAATCGACTATTTCACCAGATTTCCTCAATACGATTGGATCATTTCCATTAAAATTAATAACGTTTATGTTTTCTAGATTTCCTTTTGCTTTAATGTTGGGAGCTGCATCTTTATGATATAAAACATAAGTAGCTCCGTTTTCTAGAGTACCTGTCAGACTCACTTTATTTTTCGCGGTAACTTCTCCATTCGTATGAAGCTCTAAAGTATAATTACTTAAATCAACCACGGCACCTGTACCATTATATATTTCAATTGCTTTATTGAAAGAACTCCCTTCAATATACTCTGAAATGATTAAATCCTTTGCAACTGTTTCAGCTTTTACAGAAAGAGGTGCTATTGGTGCGGCAACACTTGCGACTAGAGTTGTTACTAAAAAAGTATTTAAAGGCTTCTTCCAATTCTTCTTTGACATCTAGTCAATTCTCCTTTCAATTTTTAAGAATGATAGTTTTTTAAAATGCAAAAGATAAGATCATTTTCGTATGCAGGGATGTCATCATACCCGATATGCGTTAAAACATATTTCCCCACTACATATATATGTAAACATATTATTGTTAATACCTTATTAATTATTTATCTATTTATTGTTATTAATAGTATGATGTGTGTAAATTATTATTATTTTTATATCAAGAGATAATGTTTATTTGCATATAAAGATTTTCATGAAAATGTAGGGGTTCGTTTATATTGAACTCATGTATTTCTTATTACTAATTTTATATTACTTCATGATCTATCCGTACAGACTATTCAACTTCACTATCGTGATTGAATAATTCCTTTACATTTAATGGTCATTCAATATTTGCTGAAGTAGTAGTAAACAGCATGTTTATTGTTCATCTAATTTTTCACATAGTGAGCAGGGCTATCTGTACAGGATTCTAACATTTGTTAATTTCTTTTATATTTTTATTCTTCATGATTTAAAAATAGGCATTGTTTGCACCCTAGTTAGTCTAACTGTGTATACATCAGCTCTTACTCTCTCCTAATATCCCTTGCATATAGCACATAGATAATCACGTCGCCTCACGTAATAAATTCCAATCTTATTCATGAAAATATTCTAATAATGCGATGAATATATCTGTAAACTAATTTTGTTTGATAGTGATGAAATTTTAAATATAGTAAATAACGACGAGAGAAAAGATAACAATGGGAAGGAATTGGAAACTAAGAAGGCTTTTATTATTTTAATTAAACAAGTATCCCTTTTAGTTACTTGTTTTCAATAGTTAATAAATAAGAATTCGCTAACAATTTCGGTAAAAAATAAAATTAAAGATTATATTATAAGTTAAATTATAACGAAAAAAGACTCTGTTGAGATTTCTCTCTACAGAGCCTTTTCCATTTTCAAATATATTCATTTAGATTTAACTAATTGAATTAAATTTGATTTATTTATATTAGTTCCATTTTAACTCAGGTGCTTTTGCGTTGTTAATTTCTTTATCAGTTAAAGTAATTTTACCTGTTGCATCTGCAACTGCATCAGCAAAACGAGTATCTGCAGCTTTAATCTTAGCAGCTAAATTAGCAGCTGTTACTTCTTTAGTAGAAGCTACTACGAAGCCGTCTGTACCAGCAACATATGTTTTACCATTTAAAGTAATTTTGTCGCCTACAACTAAGTTAGTATCGATAGTAAATGTATACTCACCAGCTTGTGCAGTACGTGCATTAACACCGCCAGCAATTTCAATTGTAGCAGGAGTTGCAACATCAGCAAATGTGAAATCAGATCCAGTTAAGCTAATTTTGCTGAAATCAATTGTTCCAAAAGTTGCAATTGCTTGAACAACTCCATTAATTGTAGATAAATCATTATTAGTTGTTGGAATTTCACTTAATTTTACAGTAATTGTTTTTGTAACATTATTGTATGATGCAACTGCATCAGCAGTACCAGCAACTTGTTCGAATACAATTTTAATTCCGTTATAATCAGCTTGATTAGCTTCAGAAGTAGCTACACCTGCATTAACAGTTTTAGTAGCAAATACTACAGAACCTTTAGCATCTACTTTAGTAACTTCAGCTTGGTTAACTTTTGTTGTAGTAAGAGTAGAAATTTTACTTGCTGCTGGGTTAGCTGTAATTGCAAATGGTGCAATTGCAGAATTTGATGTACCATCAGTAAATGTAATTTTGTCTGCACTTACAGCCACTGTAGTACCTGCAACCACATCTTTTACATTTAATACTACTGTAGAACCACTAACTGATGCCACTGTAGCAGTACCTGCAGATAATGTGAAGTCATCCTTCTCAACAGAAGAAGCTACTACGTTTTTATCAAATGTTAATGTTAATTGTGTACCATCTACAGAAAGTACAGCATTTGTAATTTTACCTTCGCCAGCTACAGGTGCTTCAATTTTTTCAATTTCTAGAGTATAAGTACCATCTGTATTTTTAACAGAAGTAACTTTTACTGTGCTCTTAGCAGCTAGTGCGTCAGATACTAATTGTTCGAAGCGAGCTTCAGAAATTACAACACCTTGATCATTTTTTAGATTAGTAGTTGAATATTTGATTTCATCGTAACCAACAAATGTTAATTTGTTGTCAACTGTATTGATTTTAGAAACAACACCAGTGTATACATCTGGTACTTGAGTACCTTTTGTGAATGCTAATGTAGCAGTTTTGTTTGGTAAGCTTACTTGAGAAGCAGAAGCTTGAACTGATACATTTGATGCTACATTATTAGATGTAACTTTAAGAGTTGCTTTACCATTTACTGAGTTAACTTTAATAGTTTCAGTTGTTCCAGCTTTAACTGTTGTACCATTAGCTGTAACATCAGCGAATTGAGCAGTTACTTGGTAAGCTACTTCGTATACTCCAGTACCTGCATAGTAATCAAATCCGTTTTGATCTACTGATTGATACTCGAAGTTAGCAGTTTGAGTTGTTGGTAAAGTTGTTACTTCTTTGTCGTCTGCGTTTTTAACTGTTAAAGTTGCGTTTGCAATTACCGCATCAACGAAGTAAGTAGTTTCGCCTTTAGTTTGTAGGTCGTCTTTATCTAAACCACGTTCTTTACCATTTTCAAGGAATACTGTTGGAGCAGCATATGCATCACGTTGACCGATTAATGTGAATGATGCTTCACCTTTAGTACCTTTAACTTCGATTTCAAAGTAAGTATCTTTATTAGCAGTTGCTTTACGCTTACCGTCTTCACTTACGATTGTTACAGTTTTATCAGTGCTGTAGTTACCTTTTTCAAATGTAACGTATGCTTTAGTACCAGCTGGTGCAATTTTACCATCTTTATCAGTTACTGTAACAGTGTAGTCACGACCACCTTCACCAGTACCTTTGTTGTTTAGGTTATTAAGGTTAATTGCAGCTGCATTTTGTACGCCTTCAGCTTTAACACCTAAGCCTAAAGAATGGTTAAGTGAGAATTTAACTGCTGGAGCAGAAGCTTGTAATGCAGTTGTAGTATACTTACCATTTTTTTCCTTAGTATCATCTACGAATACAACTGGAGTAACTGAAGCGTTTGAACCAGTTAAAGTGAATGTTGCTTCACCATCGTTGTTAACTTTAACTTTTACAACATTTACGCCACCAGTAGTTACTTGAGATGGATAATCAGCGTTACCTACAACACCAGTATCGATAACTTTCACATCACGAACTAATTTATCAGGAGATACATCAACGTTTTCTGCAAATGCTACGTTTACATATTTGTAATCAACTGTAGTTGAGTTACCAACATATTGAGTGTTGTATGCATCAGTTTTGATTTTGTAAACTTTCTTAGAACCATTAGCTAAGTCATTACCTGTTGTTACTTCAGTAATAGTTAAACCTTCTGCCCAGTAAACTTTACCAGTAGCATATACTGAAGATTTTTCAGAAGCGTAAGCAGTTACTTGGTCGTTATATTTGTAGTAACGAGTGTAAGAGTAAGATGCAATACCTTCTTCATTTGTGTAAGCAACAACTTCGATTTTTGGATTTAATTGGTTGTTAGTATCGTTAGCAATGTTAAATGTTACAGGGATACCAGCTTTAGATTGACCTTCTGGTACAGTAACTTGTGCTTTAACTGTTGCTTCTTTACCAATTGTACCTTGTACAGATGGTGTAATCATTTTAACAGATGTTGGGATTACAGAAGCGATACCTTTGAATTTACCGATTGCTTCACCTTTGTAAGAAACAGTGTATTCTTTATCAGCAGTTTGAGCTGCAGTAGTTAAAACAACAACTTTTTTGTTAGTTTGTTTAACAGCTGCGCTTTTCACTTCTAATCCTTCGATTTTGAAGTTTTCAGCTTTTACGTTATCAACATCAACTGTATCTTCAAATGTTACTTCAACAGTTGTGCTGTTGATAGCTTTAACAGAAGCGTCTACACCTACTTCAACATCAAGGTTGATTGTACGGTTTAAGAATGAAGCGAATTGACCGCGAGTAATTGAGTTAGCTGGGTTGAATGCTTTATTTGCTTGTTTAGCTGCATCTGTAAGTTCAGCATAGTCTAAAGCAGTGATTGCTTCACGTTGTTCAGCAGAGAAAGCTTTGTCTAAGTCAGAGATTTCGCTTTTGAATTTTTCAGCTTTGTATTCTTTTACTAGATCTACTTCATAGATTTCGTTGATAGCACGCACTAAAACAACTGCCATTTGTTGACGTTGCATAGATTGTGTGTAGTTTAAGTTGCCGTTTGAACCAGCAAATACGCCTGCATCTTTAGTAAGTGCAGCATATTTTAATAGTTCTTTTTCAGCTGTTAATGGAAGATCGTTGAAGTATTGTTTTGTAGCCCAATCAGCTGGAGCTTCATAACCTTCAGTTTCTAACCAACGGCCTAATAATTTAACTACTTGACCACGGTTAATAGTTTGGTTTGGTTTGAATGTGCCATCAGCATATCCATTGATGATACCTGCTTCAGAAAGAGCGATAATCGCTTCTTTATGAGTGCTGTCTGCTATATCAGTGAATCCTGCTGCAGAAGCAACTGGTACGATTGCAGATGCTACTAATGTAGCTGTAGCAGCTGTTGCTACGAATTTTTTGTATTTCTTTGGTTGGTTAGCCATAGAAAAATTTCCTCCTCTAAGTTCATAAAATATGTCTCTACTACAAATCAATAGAAATGCAGTAAATAAACAACTACACATAAAAGTATAGTTGTATCCCTAAAAGTTGTCAATCATATTTTGGGAAAGTTTCTAATTCATTTCCGGAAAAACATGGGCATACAACTCTCTTTTACCATTGTCGTCTATTTTAGACGATTTTTCAAGTGATATTACACATCTTTTCCAACAATAATATGGTATATGAACCTTAAATGTTCAATCATTTTACAATAATAAACAATTATATATTTCTATTCCATTTTAGTTGGTATAAAAATTGGTAATTCTTTTTGGTTCTATGGAAATTGTAAGGGGCGTAATATTTGAAGATATTCTGGTGAATGTACTGTGGGATCTAAGTGTAGAATCATATTTTAAAAAACGAAAAAAGCTCAAGCATATAAATGCTTGAGCTTTTTTCGCTTGGGCTACCAACCGTTGTTTCCTTGCAGGGAATTCTATTTATTTCATAGAGGAAATTCCTATACACCTACAGTCTAACACTTTCAATTTAAAACGACAATACCAATTTTTAAAAATTATTGACGTTTCTTCCTTGCCACTTCCAATAAAAATAATGGAAGAGCGATTTGACGCTTGATACGCTTCGGTTCTTTCATTAATCGATAAAACCATTCAAGGCCAAATTTTTGGAAAATTTCTGGTGCACGTTTAACTGTACCTGCAAGCACATCGAATGATCCACCCACACCTTGATAAATGGTTGGATGCAATTGATCGCGATTTGCATTAATCCAGTTTTCTTGCTTTGGACTGCCCATCGCGACAAAAAGTAGATCGGGCTGCGCTTCATTAATGCGGTCCAGTACCTTCTGTTCGTCCTTTTCATAGCCGTCCTGTGTGCCAACTATTTTAATAGAAGGAAATAATGATTCTAGCTTTGCTTTTGCTGCATCCGCAATACCTGGTTTCCCTCCGTAAAGGAAAATAGGCTTGCCACGTTTTGCCGCTTCCTCGCAAAGCTTCATCATCATATCGACGCCTGTAACACGTTCACGAATTTGCCCTTTTTGAATTTTGGAAGCAAGAATAACACCAATACCATCTGGAATTTGAAATTCTGCTTCGTTAAGCAGCTTCTTTAGAGCAGGGTCTTCTTTTGCCTTGATAATTTTTTCTGGATTGATGGCAACAACGAGCGCCTTTTGTTTTGTTTCTATACGCTCGAATGCCATCTCCATTAATTCATCGTAGCCTTCTGTATTGACATTGATGCCAAGTACTGTTTCTTTCATCGGTTTTTCGCATCTCCTAAAAGGTGGAACTGGAAGCCTGCTTCTTCCCAATTATCACGTTTTAAGCAGTTTTTCGTATCGAAGACGATTTTTGACTTCACTGTAATTTCTGCAGCTTCTAATGCTTTGAATTCATTATGGTCCGTTAGAACAAGAATGATAGCTGCATCTTTTGTAGCTTCTTCTAAGCTTTGTGTTTGTGTAGCATGTTTGTTTTCTTTAATGTGTGGATCGTATGAAATAACTTCTAATCCAAGATTTTGTAACTCGTCAATAACGATAGTAGATGGACTTTCGCGCATGTCATCTACGTTTCCTTTGAAGGCTAGTCCAAGAACAGCTACTTTGCCACCAGCAATTTTGTTTTGATTTAAGATGGCTTGTGTTTTTTGTGCTGTGAAGCTTGGCATACTGTCATTTGTATTACGAGATAAGTGAATAATTTGTGCTGTCTCGCCACCTAACTCAACTAGGAACCAAGGGTCAACCGCGATACAGTGACCACCTACACCAGGACCTGGGAAGTGAACATTTACACGTGGGTGATAGTTCGCAAATTTAATGGCTTCCCAAATGTTTACGTCAAGCTTCTCTGCTAATTTTGCAAGCTCATTGGCAAACGCAATGTTTACATCACGGTAAGTGTTTTCCATTACTTTTACTAACTCAGCTGTTGTTGCATCTGTAAGGTGAATTGTACCATTCACAAATGTTTGATAAAGCTCTTTTGTCATTTGTGCAGACTTGTCATCAATCCCACCAACGATACGGTCGTTGTTTACTAATTCTTCAAAAATACGACCAGGAATAACACGTTCTGGTGAATGTGCTACAAATAAATCTACACCAAATTCAAGATTTGCTTTGATTAATTCTGGTAACATAATGTGCTCTACAGTTTTCGGTGGTACTGTCGATTCAAGAATGACAAGGTCACCTTTTTTCAAGAATGGCACGATCGAAGCCGTAGCTTGACGTACATATTCTAAATTCGCTGTATTATCAGGATTAATTGGCGATGGAACAGCCACGATGAACACGTCCGCTTCCTGTGGTGTCGTTGACGCCGTTAAGAAACCTTCATCTACTGCTTTATTCAGGCGCTCCTGCAATCCATTTTCTTCAATATGGAGCTTTTTCTCTTGAATACTTTTTACTGCCGCTGGGTTTACGTCCACCCCATGTACTTTTATGCCGTGGTTGGCAAACATTACAGCCGTTGGTAAACCGATGTAGCCAAGTCCAACGACACAAATTGATTTAGTCATTCTCTATTCTTCCTTCCGTTTTCAAAAACGAGTAGTTATATTAGATGTTTTATAAATGCATGATGCATTTTTGTTCTGCATTATAGTATACATCTTTCAAGTGAAAGTGTGAATCAATTTGTTATTTTGAAGCTGTTTTCTGTGTCTGATTAGCAAAAGTTTTGTTGGTTAGCGGCGGAATTTCGGGTTTTAGCGGCGTTCTTTGCTTGCTTAGCGGCGCAACTTGATGGTTTGGCGGCGTTCCTCCTTTGGTTAGCGGCGCTATTCACACTTTTAGCGGCGAACTCCAATATAAGCTGGACAAATGGTACTTCCTAATTCGATCTGGCCCAGTACTTGATAAATTTAATTTTTGTAAAAGCCGTTTTGCTACATACTGACTCTCTATATTCAAAAACTCACGACAATCACTGTTCGATATTGTATCTCCTACTAGCATGTGATAATCCAGTAGTGCTCGTATATGTGCGTTTTTACATTGAAATTTACAACTTTGACAATACCAAGTCATGCGCAATTTCTCCATCCCAAACTGACCACAGTTCTCACAATAAACACCCCGGCGCAAAGCCGAGACATCAATTTTATAATATTGGCAAAGCGGAAATGGCGTTTTGTTCCGCAAATGTGACAAAATAATGCTTTTGATTTCTGCCATTATTGTCGTCTCTTTGCTTTTCTCTAAATGTTTATGAAGAAATATCGGCAGCTCTTTTGCCATTAAAATCGGCAATCTCCCGTCCTCTCGATGAATATTTACATTATTGAAAGGAAAAACAACCGCTCCATAAATGGGTATAGAAATATGTTGTGTATCTAAGAAATGCTTCATCCCTTGAATATACTGTTCAAGCTGAATTTCAGGATGCGTAAAAACGTGAACCTCTCCAGATTCCGATGTACGAATGAGCTGGCGTGGGTCATTTTTAAAATGTACAGTTCCTCGAATATTTTTAATTTCTAATAGAATAATAGCGTTGGGGACAATGAGTAAAATATCAATTTGCATGGGAAGAACAGAGGGAAGTATTACATTGTGAAAAATGTAGCAATCATTGAGCAGCGCTATTTACTGTAGTTCCTTCATAACATATTGCTCACCAAAATCGCCCGCTTCGTTATTTTTGAGTTCCTGCTGAAGATTTTGATATTGTGGGTACGTGGGGTGTAACCGAGTCATAAGCGCTTGGAGTCCTTTTGTCAATGGAGATGGTGCGAAGGGTTTTATGATCAATCAATTCTCTCCTTTTCTATATAATTTTTAATTGGTTTATCAGCTATTGTCGGATCCTTCCAGCGATTATAGCATGTTTAACAGCGGTTTTGGTATTTAATCAGCGGTCTTTATTTTTTTATCAGCGATTGTTGCACTCTTATCAGCGGCTTTCGCTTTTTTATCAGCGATTGCTGTACTTTTATCAGCGATGTTCACTTACTTATCAGCGATTGTCGCTCTTTTATCAGCGATCCTCACTTTTTATCAGTGATTTAACCCCAACTAAAAAAGGAATCACCTTTAATATCGGGGATTCCTTGTTCCGCTTTCGAGTAATTGTAGAATTGATTGTGCTTGTTGCATGTGCATGGCTAGTACGTATTGACTTGCTTGCATGAGAATTTGGGCTTTTACCATATTCATCATTTCTTTTGCGATATCTGCATCGCGAATGCGGGATTCGGCCTCTTGTAGGTTTTCTGCTGTGTTTACGTTCGCATTGTAAGCGTGCTCTAGGCGATTTTGGTAGGCACCTAGTCTTGAGCGCTCGTTTGATACGTGCTTTAAAGCATCGTTCATTGTGGAAATTGCTTTATTGGCACCATCACGAGTTGCAATGGATGTTGTATCATCCAAGCCAAGTGCTCCAGCACCCATATCGCCAATGAATAGCTCGATGCTTTGACCTGAGTTGGCACCTGCCTGAATTTTAATACCGTTTGTAGCATAATCCCCATTTAGTAATGTCTTTGTATTAAATTCAGTGTCCTTCGAGATGCGCTGAATTTCTTTTTTTAATTCCTGAAATTCCATATCGAGATTCTCACGATCACTATCTGTTAAAGTATCATTGCTCGCCTGGACTGCGAGCTCGCGCATGCGCTGAATCATATCATGTACTTCATTTAGTGCACCTTCAGCTGTTTGAACGAGTGAAATACCGTCTTGAATATTTTTCGCTGCCATGTTCAAACCGCGAATTTGTGCACGCATTTTTTCTGAAATTGCAAGTCCCGCTGGATCATCCGCAGCACTATTGATGCGATAACCTGAAGAAATTCGAAGCATTGCCTTGCTCATAGCATCGGAATGTCTATTCATATTATTTAATATTGATAACCCCGTTGCTGACCATTTTCCAAGCATCATTTTATCACCCCATTATTATTTATATCGGTCTATGTTAAATTCTTTTAAGTTTATTTTGGTAATGTATTCTAATTTAGTAGGTTCTATATAGTAACGATTTCTAACCCATTTACACAATTTAGACTTTAGACCTAGAGATATATAAAAGCACCCTCTTCTCACATAGGAAAAGTAGGTGCTTAATTGCAATACCATGTATTCAATTTTGGAAACCTCCGAGTTGATGGTTCTTTTGTTGTAGCAGTTCAAAAAAGAGAGCTTTATTATTATCTAGTAATGCCTGGTCGATTAAATAATCAATGTTTTGCTGCTCCAGTTCTGTAATGAGCTGATCTACTTCGCCAACAGTCACTGAAGAAACAAGTGGTAACTGCGGTTTTGGAGTAGCGCTTTCAAGAATCGGTGTTAGATGCTCATGAACATTGGTAATTAATAATAATTGATATAATGGCAGTCGGATAAAACGATTCCCTTTCTGGAAAACAAATACCTCGGATATATTTTCGATTTGCTGTGTATTCAAGTTGATAATCATCTCTTTACCTTCGATGGGAATGAAATGGAAAATCTCATTCTCTTTTAAAATAGAGAAATATTGATAAGCAAACACGAGACGTAGTTTGTCTCCAGTGATTTTTGTGTAAAATGGCTTCATATATTGAACTTGCATCATCCTTCATCCCTCCCTACTTATCTGATTATTCAGATTTTAACACATATCAATTATCTTGTTAACTATCTTCTCCTTGATTTTTTTCTTTTCAATCATTCAGCTTATCATGTACGCATTTTAATCGTATAATGGAAGGACAGTCTTTTTTCCTTCATGCTTAAATGCCCACTAGCTATACATTATGAAAGGAGTGAGGTTATGGCATTGTCTATTGCCCAATTAGCTAAGGAACATCAAGAATTTATCCTTGCCAAAGTAAATGAAGCTGAACAGGCGTTACATCCTTCCTCTATTGAAGACGAAGAGCTAGTGCGTCGTGCTGTTTTTTCAGTACGGAACAAATCAGTTGTCTTTGAACGTTTTAATGGAGCGAGTTCTACATTATATGCAAGCGTACAGGATGTCAGACCTGCTTCTGTAGAAATTGATTTTGCCAAAGAGGAGTTGAGCTGTAATTGTCCTCAGCTGAAATGGTGTAGACATCAGGTTGGCGCATTGCTTGCCCTCTATCAGTATTTTGATTCGGTGCAAAATTGGTCAAGTGCTTGGCGTGCTCAAAAATCAGTGCAATTAAAATCATTAGCAGATGAACGAAGTCCAGAAAGCTGGAAATTGATGGTCGATGAAGTAATGAAACGTTTATTGCCACCTGGGCGTATTCTTGAAGGGTATGGCCTTTCTGCAATACGGACAGATGCATTGGAGCGACTTCAACGGCATGTGCCCTTCGAGCGCGAGTGGCAGCCACTTTATAAGCTTTTCATGGAGCTATCCATCTTTAATACAATATGGCGTCATTTAAATGAAACAAAAGGACATTCATTGGACTCTCCTTATATGAAATATTTTATTGATCAAAGTGTTCAATCATTCGAGAGTATATTGACGGAACTAACGGGTCGATCACGTCTTTTTGCTACTGATCCATTTTATGATGCGATTCAGGAATTAGTCAGGAAGTTTTTATTGGAACGACAAGGATTATTTGCTGATCGACTACAAATTTATATGTTGCTTTGGGCAGTGCTTTTTTATGAAAAGCCGCGTCGTGAACAGGAATTGGCACTGATAAATAAGCTTGAGAATCCTTCACCTGAGATTTCCTTACAGTCATTAAAACTGCTATTTTATGTGCTGCTACAAAAAGAAAGTTTATTACAAGAAAGCATTGCACATATTGATATACAACATATGCAGGACCTATTTGAACTGGCTACTTTTGCGAAACGTGCTGGTGAATCACATGCCCAGTCAATTATTTTACGTGCGATGCTACCATTTACCGAAGTCTTTTTACAGCAAACTGTGCCAGTTGTAAAACGTGCTCAATACGTAAGGCAATTTCAGCTTTTATACGAAGACATACAGCTTACGGAGGAACAGGAAGCTACATTATATAGTGCATTTGGTGTTTATGGGCTTCAACCGTTTTCGTTCTTTCTTATTAAAAAAGGACGTTATCGTGAATGGGCAGCCCTCCATCAGTTAAATCTCTCTTCCCTTTCTTATTTGGAAATGTGTGGATTAAAGGATGTACTTCAAGTTGCGCCTGCAACAGTATTGCCCTTATATCATCTATATGCCATGACTGAAATTACACAAAAATCACGTATGAACTATAAGCAGGCTGTACGAATTTGGAAAAGTATGCGCAGTGCGGCAAAGCGTGCTGGCAAAACTGCTTATTTTGAAACATACATGCAAACAATCCGTGCAGAGTATAAACGACTTCGTGCATTACAGGAAGAAATTGAGAAAGGAAACTTAGTATGATGACTATAAATGCTCCTTCCCCGTTTTCAAAAAAACTACAGCTTCGTATTAATGCCGGACAGGAAGGATATTTTACGTTACAGGGATTTACTGCTGATGGTGCAGCAATGGATGCAGACTCACTCATTTCTTCATTATTTTTTAACTATGAAGCGAATGTCTATGGTTTATTAACCAATCGTTCAGAACGTACGATTGACGTTTCAACCTCTGAGCTCCTTGATATTTTTTCACAGCGTTATGTACATCCTTTTATTGCATGGCAAGGTGCAAACGCAGAAAGTCAGGTATGGCTAGAAAAAGCGTCTGCTTTACAAACGTATTGGCAGGAATCCTCGCTCTGGTCATACGCAAATATTGCAGATGATTTTTCCGAGCTAACATTCCCTATAGACGGTGTAGATGCAGTTTTATTAGAAACGGCAGTGCAGCAAAAACTGGCACAAGCTGGTCTTTTACTGTCTGATTTACCAAAGCTAATGCCATTTTTCTTGCGTGGTGGCTGGCCATTAGAGCAGGAACGACAGGCAGGTGCAGTTACTGTCTCCCTACGCTTAAGTGAGCCTGAGGAAGATTCAGATGTTTGGCTTTTAGAAACAGTACTTAGCACGGCTACAGCCAAAAACTACTGGACGCCCGCTATACGAAAGCAGTCACTACCAATTGCTGACGCTCTGCCGGCAAAGTGGCAAATGTATGCTGATGCTATTGAACAACAACAAGAACAAATTGTAGATCTTCTTGCTGTTGAAGATTTACGTAGCGATATTTTCATCCGAATTATGCTTGAGGATTTACAAGTTCGAACATTTTTACGTGAAGATTTAGCAAGATTACAGGCACTCGGCTTTGACGTTGTTTTACCGGCTTGGCTAAAGGATTTAAAACAATCCAAAATGCGTGTTCGCGTAAGTACTGGCAATGTAGCGACAAAGAAGGTTGCTGGACTAGACGATATTTTAACGTTCAAATGGCAGTTTTCTATGAATGGACAGTCCATTTCAGCTGAGCAATTTAAAAAGCTTGTGGATGAGAAACGCGAATTCATCCGTATTGGTACTGAATGGTTTCGAGTCGATGCAAACTGGATGCAAGAAATGCGTGCATTGATGCAGCAAGCAGATGATGAAAGCTGGACTGTTCGTGAATTGCTATTTCGTGAGCTACCAGAGGATTTATCCTTACCTCTTGAAGAAGAGGATGCCGATGATGCAATGCGAGATGATCCAATTTTTGCATTTGAATTGCAAAAATCGCTTAAATCCTATATGGAGCAGCTTCAGGAGAAAAAAGGACTTCCTACAGTACCGGTTCCTACCTCTTTGCAGGCAGAATTACGTCCTTATCAGCATGAGGGCTTTGAATGGCTTGTTTTCATGCGCGAACAAGGATTTGGTGCGTGCCTAGCCGATGATATGGGTCTTGGTAAAACGGTTCAGCTTATTTCTTATTTGCTTCATCTTAATGAAACAACTAGGGATACAAAGCCATCTATCATTATTTGCCCTACGTCCGTGCTAGGCAACTGGCAAAAGGAACTAGCTCGTTTTGCCCCTTCCTTGACTGTGCATACGCATTATCAGGCGAATCGAGCAAAGGAAGATGCTTTTAAACAGCTAGTAGAAAGAGAAAAACCACATGTGATTTTATCTACTTATGGCACGGTATCACAGGATGCTGAGTTTTTACAAGAAGTAGAATGGGCAGCAGTTGTACTAGATGAAGCCCAAAATATTAAAAATATGCAAACGCTACAATCAAGGGCTATTCGTAAATTACAGGGTGCTCATCATATTGCTTTGACAGGTACACCTGTGGAAAACCGTTTATCGGAGCTATGGGCAATTTTTGATTTTATCCATAAAGGCTATTTAGGTAGCTTCGGTCGCTTTAATGAAGAATTTATTTTACCGATAGAACGAGATGAGTCTGAGTCACATAAACAGAAGCTACGTGCAAAAATACAACCATTTTTACTTCGCCGTACAAAACGTGACCCACACTTACAGCTTAACTTACCGGATAAGCAAGAATCTCATGAGTATTGCCCATTAACAACTGAGCAAGCATCTCTATATGAAGGATATATATTAGAGACGCTCGACCAGTTGGAGCAATTAACAGGCTTTCAAAAAAAGGGACGCGTCTTAAAGATGCTCAGTAAGTTAAAGCAATTATGTAATCATCCTGCCTTGTATTTAAAAGAACCTTTCGAGGATGCCGAATCAATGCTAACTCGTTCTACGAAATTAGAAAGTATCGTGCAAATGGCTACAGAAATCGTGGACAACGGCGAGCAGTGCCTCATTTTCACACAATATATTGGAATGGGGCAATTACTACAGCATTGTTTTAGTGAACTATATAATATTGATGCACCGTTCTTAACTGGCGCAATGCCTAAGCAGCAGCGTGACCGCTTAGTAGAGGCATTTCAGGCAGGAGATTTCCCAATATTTATCCTTTCCTTAAAAGCGGGTGGAACAGGGCTCAATTTAACAGCTGCAAATCATGTATTACACGCCGATCGCTGGTGGAATCCTGCCGTTGAAAATCAAGCGACAGACCGTGCATATCGAATTGGTCAAACACAATTTGTGCAGGTGCATAAGTTTGTTACCATTGGTACTATCGAAGAAAAAATCGATAAAATGCTAGCCCAGAAATCTGCATTATCAGAAGAACTAATTCAATCAAGCAAGTGGTTAACTGAATTAGAAGATGACGAACTTCGTGATTTAATGAAACTAGATTTTTAAAAATGAAGAGATGCGCCAAGAGCACAATGTTCTTGGCGCTCTTTTATTTCAGTGGATATTGCAGTTACTTCTTCCCTACTTACTTCATATTTATATTTAGTTGTGTGTAAATTGCTCATTGCTGTGCGGTCTTCAGCAATGAACTACGTTTATGAAAGGTATACATCATTCCTTTCTAAATTGATTACGGTGCAAGTAATAGAAGGAGAATGGCGGATCAGACAACTTAGCACTTGTCACTTGCCCCGTATGTACCATTGAGGAACTGCTATACTACTGGTAATTGTACTTCTGGCTCAGGTAGCACAAAATCCTTTAAGCCGTCTTGCTCATCAGGTGGCTTTGGCAGCATAATTGCCCCGTCACTATCCCTTGGCTTAAGCTGATAAAATCGGACATCTTCTACGACTACTTCTGTTATAAAAACCTTTGTGCTTTCTTCATTTATAAATGATCTTGATTGAATACGACCATTTGCCCCAATTAATGAGCCTTTTCCGCAATATTTGACGATATGCTCTGCAAGCCTTCCCCAAACTGAACAAAGAATAAAGTCAGCATCCACTTCCCCACGATTGCTTTTGTAATTGCGATTAATGGCTAGAGAAAAATGTGTTTGCACGCGATTTTCAGATAAGTGTCGTAACACTGGATCCTTTGTTAATCTTCCGACCAGTCCGACCTGATTCATTGATTCACCTCCTTTGCTTTTGATTGCTCTCATCTTACAAAAAATAATCCGGTATTGGCAAAAGTCGATTTTTATCATTTCCCTTAGTTATTAATCATAAATTAGATATATTGAGGCTTTTACTTTTCAATAATTGAATGATTTTTGGGCCGAATGCTTTTCGCTGTAATGGCAAATGCTAATTGTTGAAATATGCAATTTCGCTGTTTTTGCAAATTGTGCAAAAACACAGCAATGGTCCTATCGTAAACATAGCTAGTTGAATATGTTATACTAAAATAGATGACCGACTTAGGAGGATATTACATATTGAAAACATTTAAGATGCTTTCCTTTGACCTTGTCACAAAAGATGGCAAGCAACCTTTCCCTTTAGTCGATGGTATTATTATTAACCAGGAAAACAGCCATCAATCTTGGATTCTTGAACTATTTATGGACCGGCAATATCGTTCAACTTTCGAAGAACTTTTAACGAATGCTACTGTCTTTAATGTACGTGCAGTTATTTCATTTCCAGATAATGAGCCTGCTCCTTTCCAGGTTGTCGTACATACAGTTCAAGAAATTGGCGAGCACATCTCTGTCCTTTTAAAAGGGACACTAAAGACAAAACGCTCGAAATATGCCGAGCAATTACTTGCCGAGTTACTAGCTGAAGGAGTTACTTTAGATAAGTTATTGGACCGCTTCACGCATGATATGAAAGAACGACCAAAACTCAAAAATGATTGAACTTGATTGAACGATGCAAAAAGTTGCATCGTTTTTTTATTGGACAGGTAGAGATTTTAAGGTAAAATACGATTTAAAAATTATAGGAGGTAACTACACTTGAATATTGCTATTAGGGAAAAGCCATTAAAATTATTGTGGCTTGAGGCTTTAAAGAGGCGGTTGTTCGAAGAGGACCCTGATTTTAGCTATTATCTTGGGCAATTTCGAAGATTCGATGCTGGCTTTGCTGGTGAAAAGAAAGTTGACCGTGAATGGCTTGAATTAGTATGTCCCTATACTTTTTTAGTGTTACATAATTTAATTCTGATGAATTCTGCACAGCATTCACATCAACTCGATACACTTTTTATTTGCAGTAATTTTATGCTAGTTGTTGAAATAAAAAATATTACCGGACGTCTTGATTTTGACGATATTACTTATCAATGTATTCGAACAAAGCCAGATGGTACTGCTGAAGGATTTCCAAATGCAATTACTCAGACCCATCGACATATGCAATTTCTTAAAGTTATTTCCCAAAACTATTCTCTCCCCATTGAGGGTGCGGTTATCATCGCTAATCCCTCTGCTATCATTGCAAGTCATCCAAATACAATTCCGATTTTCCATGTTTCAGGACTTCAAAAATATCTTCATTCCCTTTTTAGAAAATATACACAAGCCATTTTAAGCGATGAACAGCTAACTCAAATTGCTCAGCAGCTCCTTAGTAGACATCAGTCATCGAAAATCCCAGCTTCTATTGATTCATCAAGATATCGCCAAGGCGTACTTTGTCCGAAATGCCAATACAAGTCTCAAATGCATTATGCTCGCGGGATATGGAAATGTTCGTACTGTCAATTTGCAAGCGAAGAAATTTTTTCTGAAGCTTTACAAGATTATCGATACTTAGTTGGATCAACAATTACCAATAAACAGTTACGTGAATTCTTCGCTATTCATTCCAGTGATGCAGCAAATCGCTTACTTAGAAAATTTCAATTTCCTTATACAGGTTCTTATAAAAATCGTGTTTACCAATTACCCGAAAATTTAGTGGACTATATGAAGCCATTTTTCCGCTCTTCTTGAAGATATTAAGTGGGTTTGTTCCTTCTCGCGAGGGGATTCACTCTCTTCCGCGGGTATTCACTCTCTTCGCGGGTATTCACTTCTCTTCCGCGGGTATTCACTTCTCTTCCGCGGGTATTTACCTTTTTTCCGCGGGTATTCACTCTCTTCGCGGGTATTCACCTCCCTTCCGCGGGTATTCACCTCCCTTTCGCGGGTATTCACCTCCCTTTCGCGGGTATTCACCTCCCTTTCGCGGGTATTCACCTCCCTTTCGCGGGTATTCACCTTCCTTTCGCGGGTACTCACCTTCCTTTCGCGGGTATTCACCTTCCTTTCGCGGGTATTTCCCCCTTTCACGAATTCGAAAATGAAAAAAAGAGTGTTCCAATTAATTGGAAGCACTCTTTTTCATATTATCGCGTAACTTTCTCTTCGACAATCTTTTCTTTAACAACGCCGTTATTTGGAACAGTGTTTGTACCATTTAAATCAGCATTTGTTCCTGGTGTTGTTGTTGTTCCTGGTACTGTTGTTGTACCTGGTGTTGTTGTTCTTGGTGTAGTAGTAGTGCCTGGAGTTGTAGTAGTGCCTGGAGTTGTAGCTTCAGGAAGAACAGTGTTACGGTTAACACCATTTACGTCACGATTGTAAACGTCATTTCTTCGAGTCGGTTCTACAACGTCTTCTACACCTCGGCGAACGTCGTGTTTAACATTCTCCACTGGTCTTGTTTCAACTGCTTTGTTTCCCCAGTTACAACCTCCAAGAAATACAGTAGCAAGAATGATTGCCAAAAATGACATTCTCCACATAAGAAAAAACCTCCTTTCTTCGGTGCTATGTCATCAAATACAACGTGTGCATTTGTGATCTTACATAGATTGCCCGGGAAAGGAGGGAACTATCCGATTTTTGTACAAACTATTTTTGTTTTTCTTTTAACAATTGTTCAATGTAGGCTGCTTCTGCTTTACAATTGTAGCCATAGTTTGTAGCTAGCTCTTTTTGCAATGCCTCGATTGTTTCAATTTGCTTAGCTGTTGGTTCTTCATTTAAAATTTTTGCAATTACTTCATCGATTTTATGCGCCATCTCTTCATGGAATTCAGTACTCATCAAAACATCTGCTGGGATTTTTTCGATCCATGCGGCATTTTCTTGAAAATAAGTTTGCCAGCTAGCAATGAAGTCTTCCATAGAAAAACGCTCTTCTTTCCAATCAATACTTGCTAAGTATGATTCAAAAGATGTTGAAATCGAACGCGTAATGCTAATTTTAACACCTGAAGACAATTCCTTATACATCTATTTAATCCTCCTACGTTTTAAAAACAAAACTAAAATTACATGTATTTCAATACACAATCATATACGCCATTGCATTTTTCTAAATCCGTAATTTCTTTAACTACACTACCTATAGAAGCGAGAGTGCAGACTAAAGATAAACTATTAAAAGATTAACAGTGTAAAGACATCATTCGACATCATTATTTTATAACTTTTAGCCTATAATTGCAAATTAAGCCTGTTTTGGTTGCTCTGGCCCAATGGCAAATAAAATATCCGCTTCACATACTAATTCTCCATCAACTGTCGCCACACCGTGACCTTTGCCCATTACTCCACGTAGTTTCACGAACTCTACCTCTAATCGAAGTTGGTCTCCCGGTACTACTTGGCGCTTGAAACGACAATTATCAATACCCGTCAAGAAAGCTAGACGACCTTTGAATTCATCTGCGTTTAATAATGCTACACCACCAACTTGTGCAAGCGCCTCTACAATTAAAACCCCAGGCATTACTGGATAGCCCGGAAAATGCCCATTAAAAAAGTCCTCGTTCATAGAGACATTTTTTAAACCGACTGCACGCTTACCTTCTTCTAATTCAACGATACGATCAACGAATAAAAAAGGATAACGATGTGGTAAAATTGCTTGAATTTGCTCTGCTGTTAACATTTCTTTTCCCCCTTATATCAATTTCGCCTTGGCGTAATTGTAGCTGTCGCTTTCCTTTCGCTACAGATAAACAATGCGTCCGGAGGCTATATCTTCATTCAGTAGATGTTCAACACCTACTGAATGAAGATATTATATGTAAACACAAAGTATGGTAAAGAATAATTTTATTCTTTACCATTCATAATATCAAATATATGCTGCCATGTTTCTGGTTTGAAAACGTCCATGGCTTTACCTTGTCCAATTACACTATAGCCAAACATTGCACCTAAAACTGCTGCAACTACAACTAAGATGATAATAAGTACAACGCGTAGCCAAATCGGAATCAGCCGTATTTGCACCCATCGAACCTCTCGTTGCTCTCCATTTGAGCCGTGTTCCTTCTCTTCTGGTGGCGTATCGGTTTCTTTTGTTTGCATAGAACCTCGACTTGAATCGTCTGTCATAGATTGTACTCCTCTTCATTACTTACTAAACAGTAATAACGGATTTACTATCGAATACCATTAATGAGCCCCAGCATTTGGTCAGCTAAAGTTACAGCTCTTGCATTGAATTGATAAGAACGCTGCGTCTGAATTAAATCCGTCATTTCCTTTGAAAGATCTACATTCGACATTTCTAGCGAACCGCTCTGCATGCCAATTTGCTGACGATTTGCTCCTTGTAATTCAGTGACAACTTCAGCTTGTGTATAGCCAAGCTGAGCTAGGTTATTCGGCAATCCAACATAGGAGCCAGAAATTTTCTCCATTAGCTGTGGCTTTTGGAACTCTGTCACTGCTAAATCAGTACGAATAATATCTCCGTTTGGATAGGATGCCTCTAATACGCCCCCATTACTAATAGCAAAACTTTTTACATTATCCGGTAATGTAATAGCTTGTCCTGCTGAGTTTGCCAATGGATATCCATCTGCAGTTACAACCATTACTGTTCCATTATTTAATGGTGATAAATAAAAGTCACCTTGACGAGTATACACTGTTTTTGTGCCATTTTCACCTTCTGGCATCAAAATATTGAAATATTGCTTTGATTTTGTAAAAGCTAAATCAAGGTCGCGATTTGTTGTTTGTAAAGAGCCTTGCTTTTGATTTGATTGGATTTGTCCAAGCATGGCACCTGAGCCATAACGGATACCAACAGGTGATTGTCGGTCAGCACGGTCTTGCTTATCATTATTAAATTGCTGATACAGCAGTTCATTAAATGTAGCTTCTTGTGTTTTATAACCGACTGTATTGCTATTGGCAATGTTATTACTAATAGTATCTAGTTTATTTTGTAATTGCCCCATTGTGTTTGTTGCTGTCATCATTGTACGTAGCATGTTCAAACGCCTCCAGTTCGCCTATTATACTTTTCCGATTTCGTTGGCAGCCTTTTCCATGCTGCGATCATAAGCCTGTAACACTTTTTGGTTAGCTTCGAAAGCGCGATATGCTGTCATTAAATCAGTCATTGTACGACTAGAATCTACGTTTGAGCCCTCTAGATAATTTTGACGCAATGTAAAGGATACGCCATTAGCACCGTAAGCTGTCGGTAAGTTCTGACCATTTTCTGTTCGCATTAAGCCATTATCCTGTTTACTTAGCATGTTCGGATTCGCTGCAAATGATACGCCAACACGGGCTACTTGTTGATTATTAACATAAATTGCCCCATTCTCATCTAAGCGGAAATCATCATTTGGTAGCTGGATACGCTGACCTCTATCTGATAGCACATACAGTCCCTGTGGATTAACTAAATAGCCTTGACCATCTAATGTAAAATTCCCGTTGCGTGTATATGCTTCTCCACCATCTGGATGTGCTAAACGGAAGAAAATAGATCCATTAGTGCCATCTTCATTTTGCGGTAAGTTTCCATCGATCAAAGCCATATCTGTCGGGAAATCAGTGCTATAGATTTGGCCTTGTATGTAATTTGGTAATGTTTCTTGCATATAAATCCCTGTATTTAATGCGCCAACTTGGCTCATATATTGAGAGCCTGCTTGCTCCTTTGCAGATGCATTTGTTTTTCCTACACTTGACATGAGCATGTCTGGAAATGAGCGAATTGTTGATTGGTCTGCTTTAAATCCTGGTGTATTCGCATTTGATAAATTATTGGTTAGTAATTCTGTTCGTCTTTGTTGTGCAATCATACCAGTTGCAACTGTATAAAACCCTTTAAACAAAGGAATCACCTCATTGTATTTTTATAAGGATGCGGGCACTCGATCAATATTTTCAAGCATAATGCCTGTACCAATTGCTACACAATCCATAGGGTGCTCTGCAATGAACACAGGTACCTTTAACTCTTCGATTAATAGCTGGTCCATACCGTGCAGTAATGCACCACCGCCAGTAATAATGACCCCACGATCAATTATATCAGCTGATAACTCTGGTGGTGTTTTTTCTAAAACATTTTTTGCAGATTGGACGATCATAGCAACCGATTCATGTAATGCACGTTCAATCTCCTCTGAGTGAATCGTTATTGTACGTGGTAGACCTGTCACCATGTCTCGGCCACGAATGTCCATTGAATCGTTGCGGCTACCTTTAAAGACTGTACCGATAGTAATTTTTATGGCTTCTGCAGTACGTTCACCAATTAGCAATTTATATTCTTTTTTAATATATTGTAAAATATCATTATCAAAAATGTCTCCTGCTACTTTAATGGACTCACTCGTAACAATATCACCCATTGATAGGACTGCAATATCTGTTGTTCCGCCGCCAATATCAACTACCATATTGCCGCTAGGTTGGAATATATCCATGCCTGCTCCAATAGCTGCAACTTTTGGTTCTTCTTCTAAGTATACTTTTTTTCCACCTGATTTTTCTGCAGCTTCACGGATAGCTTTTTGCTCAACACTAGTAATGTTTGTTGGACAGCAAATTAAAATACGTGGCTTAGCTAAAAATCCTTTGACGTTTAATTTGTTGATGAAATGTTTTAGCATGGCTTCTGTAACATCAAAATCTGCAATGACTCCATCTCGTAGTGGACGAATTGCAGTAATATTACCCGGTGTACGCCCTACCATTTGGCGAGCCTCTTCCCCCACCGCTAATACTTTATTTGTTTTTTTATCAATCGCCACAACAGATGGTTCATTTAAGACGATTCCTTTACCTTTAACGTGTATTAATACGTTCGCGGTTCCTAAGTCAATGCCAATATCTTTCGAAAACATTTTATAATTTCTCCTTCCCGCCATTTCCAACTACATAACGTTCATTTTTATCTGTTTATCTAGAATATTTTATCATATCCTATTGGTAATTACACCTAATTTTAGTGAATAGAACTGCATTCTTTCAATTATATGAACACTTATTGAAAAGAAGAAATCGTTTTAGTATTTTTTTATTTAGTTCATAATCGAAAGTTTGAGATGCCATTTTTTAAACGTATTTATGTTGAATAAGTTAATTGAAGTGGAGACGTGGGTGACTCCTTGGAGATCAGCGATAGAGGAACGAAGGCTAACAGCATCACGTCCTGTGATAACGCCTTCATGACTAACATCGTGTTAGCCCGACGAGCCCATTCTGAACGGAAATCAATCACACACTATTGTGAGTAGCCTTTTACGAGGAAATATGTATCTAGCTTGTCCATTGCATCAAAAAAAGAACGAATCATTCATGACTCGCTCTTTCTTTCCACTTGTTTTTCGTTGCCTCTCCTCCACGAATATGACGTACGGCCTTATGGTAGGCGAGTATTTCCTTTACTTGCTCAGCTAATGCTTCATGAATTGTTGGCAGTCGCTCTGTTAAATCTTTGTGTACCGTACTTTTTGAATAACCTGTCATTTTCGCGAGGACACGCACAGTCTCACGCGTCTCAATCAATAATTCACCGAGGCGTATGCAGCGCTTCCGAATGTGCTCGTGCACGTTCTTCGTCCTTTCCACACAATTTCACAAATGGCATCAGATGCACGTCTGCGCATTTCTTCACCTTATGTGAGGACAAAGCTATTCAGAACACGTTTTACATTTTCACGATAAAATACCGATTTTTTATGCATTTTTTTTGTATTCGTTTCTCTCAATGTAAAATTATCATTTACTATATTTGAAATCTACGAATTTTCCTATCATCAATTAAGCCACGGTTCGGATACCCGCTGAAAAGTGGCTTAAACCAGCAGAAGTCCCCCACCTATAGAGGTGAGAGACTTCTACTGAAATAAATTAAAAGGCTAGTAATTTCTTCGGATTAATATATTTCCCGTTTTCTAGTACTTCAAAATGCAAGTTAACGCCAGCTGATTGGTTCCACTCATTGTCAGTCGCTTTTCCAAGTACTTGACCTTGTGTTACTTCATCGCCTTCTTTGACAGCAATGTCTTTTACTGAGCTATAATGTGTTTCCTTACCATCTGCATGCTCAATAACAATTTTATTGCCTGTAAATGCATCAAGTTTTACTTGTTTTACTTTACCACTTAAAGCAGCAAGTACTTCGAATTCTTCACCATTCATAGAAAGAGTAATACCGGAAGATGTCGTAAATGTTTGATTAAATACCATTAGTGCTTTTTCACGCGACTCTGCATTAGCCTCTACTTCATAAAACTCTTGTGAAACTTGAATCTTACTAAGATTCGCTTCCTTGAATGGGTACTTCATTGTTTCTGTTTTTGCATTTGTTTCAACTACAGGACCTGAATCTACTTCTGCTACATTTGGTAACGGAGCCTCTTCTACTTTTGATACGAGACTATTGTAACCAAGTAACAAACCTGCTAGCATTAGAGCGCCACCAGCGTAAACTGCTGGCCAAAACCATGGTTTCTTCTGTAATTGAACTTTTTCATCTTGATTTTGAGAAGTTTTACTATTTTTATCCTCTCTCATTTTCATCACCTCTAATTGCAGTGTGAACAACTAGAAGTTATTTTAAACATGCATCTATCTTTTTTATTTCAATATCTTGATAATAATAGTGTAAAATTTCGGCAGCAGTTTTCCCATCACTTGCCAAAGCCTCTGCTCCATATTGACTCATTCCCACCCCATGCCCGTATCCTTTCGTGCTCACTTGCACTTTTCCAGCGGTGGCATTATATGAAATTTTAAAATCCGTTGACGGTATTTGCAAAAGTGTTCGAACTTCTCGCCCTGACCACACATTCTTACCTAACTGCATGCGTTCAACACGTCCTGTATCATTTAAAAAGAACTGAACACGATTGAAATCACTTGCTTGCCATTTAATTGGCCACTGTGCATTCCATTCAGATAATGTCCATTCTTTCAACGCTGAAAACTTTGGTGATGATTGATCCGACATACTCGCAACGCTTTGTAAATAAGGTACATCATTGCCACTAAAATCGTAGGCACTTTCTGTTTTCCCATTGCTAGTAGAGTGAAACATTGCCGTAATTAATTCATTATTATATAGAAGAACTTGTCCTTTCGTTTCGTTAATAGCTTCGACAATTTTCTTTTCATTCCCCGGGAAATTGCTAGTCCAATTCGCTTTTCTTTGCTCCTTATCGTAAAAAACTTGTCTAGCAACAGTAGGAGCGATAGCTATTTTACCGTAATTTGTCGATTTCAACGCGTATGTCCTTGCTGCAATAGCCTGCGCCTTTAAAGCTTCTTTTTTGAATGACACAGGCATTTCTGCAGCTACTACACCAGTCACATACGTTTCTAAAGGGATTTTCTCCTGTTGTCCCTCCACTTCTATGAATATTTCACAAGCTTGCTCTGCTGTTGAAGGCGAATCCTCAGCCGTACGTCTCTCACTAAATGCCACAGGAAGCATATATAATGCTCCAATCAAACAAATTATGCCTATACTCATTATCCATTTTTTCATAAGGAATAATATGCTGGAACTCTTCAAAATATGTGGCCGTTAGCGAAGTAAGCCTCGATATAAACACAACAGATGGTTTTTGTGCGAAAGCGTAGCGACAGCAACAGATGGTTTTGTCATGACTAAAAATTGTTCCGATAGAAACAAAAATCATTCCGATAAATATTAGAATCTTTCCAATAAAATATAAAATCGTTCCGATAAATCTCGAAATCGTTCCGTTAATATAGAACAAACGTGCCAAAGCGCTCATTTACATCCAACAACAGGCAAAAAATCTACAGTTTCCTTAACAAAGAAAAAACCCTCTGCTCCTAAGCAAAGGGTTTATAAATCTATTTAGTTTGTTGGTAATTCAACAGTTGATTTCTCTTCAATGACAACTTCCTCAAGTGGTACACGTTCAATCTGTGCGCCAAGTGCAGCCAGCTTGCCATGGAAATCGACATAACCGCGATCTAAGTGATGAAGCTTTGTAACTCTAGTCACACCTTCAGATACAAGACCTGCTAAAATTAGTGCAGCCGCAGCTCGTAAATCAGTCGCCATTACTTCAGCACCCTGAAGGTTTACTGGCCCTTCGATAAACACAGAACGTCCTTCTATTTTAGCACCGGCATTCATACGACGGAACTCCTCAACATGCATAAAACGATTTTCAAAAACCGTTTCCGTAATAATACTCGTACCTTCAGCCGTTAACATCAAAGCCATCATTTGAGATTGCATATCTGTCGGGAAACCTGGATGTGGCATAGTTTTAATATCAACAGCTTTTAATGTTTTAGGAGCACGTACACGGATTCCTTCATCTAGCTCAGTTATTTCTACACCCATTTCACGCATCTTTGCAATTAATGCTGTCATATGCTCAGGAACAGCATTTTCAATCGTTACATCCCCTTTTGTAATTGCTGCTGCAACCATAAATGTGCCAGCTTCAATACGGTCAGGAATAATATGATGTTCTGTTCCATATAATGTATCGACTCCTTCGATACGAATCGTATTCGTACCTGCACCGATAACACGACCACCCATACTATTAATGAAGTTGGCAAGGTCTACAATTTCAGGCTCTTTCGCTGCATTTTCAATTACAGTTGTTCCTTGCGCTAAGGCTGCAGCTGTCATGATATTTTCTGTTGCCCCAACACTAGGGAAGTCTAAATACACATTTGCTCCTTTTAAACGTCCTTCTGCCTTCGCCTCTACATATCCATGACCAAAAGAGATTTTTGCTCCCATAGCTTCAAAGCCCTTTAAATGTAACTCAATTGGACGGGAACCGATTGCACATCCCCCTGGTAAAGCAACACGAGCATAGCCATTTCGAGCAAGTAAAGAACCCATCACTAAAATCGATGCACGCATTTTACTGACAAATTCAAATTGAGCTTCACTAGAAAGTTCTTTTGTTGTATCTATATATACTGTATTGTCCTCAGGTATATATGTAACTGCCGCATTTAGACTTTTTAGTACTTCATTTATAGTAAAGACATCTGCTAAGTTAGGGACTTCTTTAATTACATTTTCTCCTTTAGAGGCAAGTAAAGCCGCTGCTAGGATTGGTAACACCGCATTTTTTGCGCCCTCTACGCGCACTTTCCCCTGTAGCTTTTGGCCGCCAGTCACTATTATTTTTTCCACCCTATGTCCCTCCGAATTCAATCTATTAATCTATCAAAATTTTATTTTAAAAAGAAGTATAATGTCATATTCAGTAAACAAACAACTTTATAGTACAACTTTTCTTACGCTCGTTCAAGCATCCAAATCACTATTTTACGTCATTTATTGATATTTTGCTATTTATTTATTGTACGCATGATTTTTTTTTTTGTGAATGACCAATAACACGGAAGAAAAGCGTAAATTTCTAATATAAACCCAAAGATATGTGAACAAAAAACAAAATCTATGGATTTCTTAAAACTTATTTATACATATTTCAAAGGACCACATAAATTTTGTTATAAAGCCCTGTGAAACATGTAGATTCCATTACTAACATCAAGACAGTAATTAGGGGCTATTAAAATAAATACGGAAGCTTCCCTGACCAGTTTGAAATTTGCAGAAAGAAGTTAGAAACGGCTGATCCTATCGCAATACTCAATAAAATATAAATTAATTGGATTTGAAAAACTTTATTCTTCTTAAAGATTTTATCTAGCATAAACGCTTGTAGCGCATAAAAAGTAATAGCGATAAAAAATATATGCGATAAAATCCCTATTAAAGCTTCCTGCCCTATTGCCTCATATATTTCCATATTGTTTCCTCCATATTAATTCCTCTAGCGATACTCTCAAACAGTATATATAAAATGTTAAAAAACGGACAGATGTTGAATCTGCCCGTTAAAATTTGAATTAGATATTACCCTCATGAACGTTGATACGATTCAACGCACGTTTTAATGCTAGGTCAGCACGTTTGAAATCAATGTTATCTTGTTTACCTTGAAGACGACCTTCAGCACGTTTAACGGCTTCTTTAGCACGTTTAACATCTATGCTTTCAGCAATTTCAGCAGATGGTGCTAAAATTGAGATTTTTTCAGGGCGAACTTCAATGAAACCACCACTTAAAGCTACCAGCTCAGTTGAACCGTTTTCTTTTTTAAGCTTCACTGCACCAATTGCAAGTGGAGCAACCATAGGAATATGGCCTGCAAGAACACCGATTTCACCTGAAGTTGTTTTAGCGATTACCATTGATACTTCAGAATCGTATACTGGGCCGTCGGGAGTGACAATATTGACTAGAACTGTCTTCATATTTTTTCCTCCTCGTCCCTAGTATTAAACCTCTACGCCCATGCTTTTCGCTTTTTCAACTACTTCATCAATAGAACCAACTAGACGGAAAGCATCTTCTGGTAGGTGATCCCATTTGCCATCAAGGATTTCCTTGAATGAGCGAACAGTTTCTTTAACAGGTACATAAGAACCTTTTTGACCAGTAAATTGTTCCGCAACGTGGAAGTTTTGAGATAAGAAGAATTGAATACGACGAGCACGTTCTACTGTTTGTTTATCTTCATCAGATAATTCATCCATACCTAAGATAGCAATGATATCTTGTAATTCACGGTAACGTTGGATTGTACGTTGTACACCAGTAGCGATTGCGTAGTGCTCAGCGCCTACGATTTCTGGTGATAAAGCACGAGAAGTCGAAGCTAATGGGTCAACCGCAGGGTAGATACCCATTTCTGATAATTTACGCTCAAGGTTAGTAGTTGCATCTAAATGGGCGAAAGTTGTAGCTGGAGCCGGGTCAGTATAGTCATCGGCTGGTACATAGATCGCTTGAATAGAAGTTACAGAACCTTTGTTAGTAGATGTGATACGTTCTTGTAATTTACCCATTTCAGTTGCAAGTGTTGGTTGGTAACCTACCGCAGAAGGCATACGACCTAATAGGGCAGAAACCTCAGAACCTGCTTGTGTGAAACGGAAGATATTGTCGATGAATAAAAGTACGTCAGCACCTTGCTCATCACGGAAGTATTCTGCCATTGTAAGACCAGTTAAAGCTACACGCATACGTGCACCTGGTGGTTCGTTCATTTGACCGAATACCATCGCTGTTTGCTTGATAACGCCTGAATCGCTCATCTCGAAGAATAAGTCGTTCCCTTCACGAGTACGCTCACCTACACCAGCGAATACAGAGATACCTGAGTGCTCTTGTGCGATGTTGTTGATTAATTCTTGGATTAATACAGTTTTACCTACACCGGCACCACCGAATAGACCGATTTTACCACCTTTAATATATGGTGCTAATAAGTCTACTACTTTGATACCTGTTTCAAGAATTTCAACTGTAGTTGAAAGTTCATCGAAAGATGGTGCTTCGCGGTGAATTGAATCACGACGAACATCAGCTGGAATCTCTTCACCTAAGTCGATTACTTCTCCAAGTACGTTGAATACACGACCTAAAGTAACTTCACCAACTGGTACTGAGATAGCTTTTCCTGAGTCTGTTACTTCTGCTCCACGTTGTAAGCCATCAGTAGATGACATTGCAATTGTACGAACAGAATCATCACCTAAATGAAGAGCAACTTCTAATGCAAGAATTGTTGGTTCTTCATTAGGACGTTCAATCTTAACTGTTAGTGAGTTATAGATTGCTGGTAATTGGCCATTGTTAAATTTTACGTCAACAACTGGTCCCATTACTTGAATAACATGTCCTTTATTCATTACTGTGTATCCTCCTATCGTATTCTTATACGACATTGGGAAGCTGGGCCTATTCTAAGGCTGCAGCTCCACCAACGATTTCTGTAATTTCTTGTGTAATCGCCGCTTGACGCGCACGGTTATATTGCAATGAAAGATCTGAAATAAGATCAGATGCGTTATCAGTTGCATTTTTCATAGCCGTCATACGAGAAGCATGTTCACTTGCTTTTCCATCTAATAATGCGCCGTAAACTAAGCTTTCCGCGTATTGTGGAAGTAACACTTCAAGAATTGCTTCACCAGATGGCTCAAATTCGTAAGAAGCATTACTGCTAGCAGGTGCAAGATCCGTTAATGGAAGAAGTTTTTTCTCTGTCACTTCGCTAGCAATAGCGCTGACAAAGTGATTGTAGTACATATAAAGTTCATCATACGTACCATCAGTGAACATACCAACAGCTTTACGAGCGATTTCTTTAATATCAGCAAATGATGGTTGGTCCGGAAGACCGACAACATCGCTGACGACATTATGATCACGTTTCACAAAGTAGTCACGAACAACACGACCTACCGCTAAAATAACGTATTCGTCTTTTGATTTATGACGCTCGTCAATTGTACGTTGTACTTGACGTAGAATACTTGAGTTGTAAGCACCTGCAAGACCACGGTCAGAACCAATGACTAAGTAAGCTGTTTTCTTAACAGGACGAGCAGTTAACATTGGATGTCCACTGTCTTTTGTCCCTGAAGCGATTGCGCCTACTACGTCCTGGATTTTTTCCATGTAAGGAACGTACGCTTTAGCGTTTTGCTCTGCACGACGTAACTTGGAAGAAGAAACCATCTGCATCGCTTTCGTAATTTGTTTCGTACTCTTTGTAGAATTAATACGACCTTTTATTTCGCGTAAGTTTACCACTGGTATTTCACCACCTTTTGTTTTTTAATCAAGTGACTAGCTCGAACTTATTCTGATTTAGCGAAAGTTTTTTTGAACTCAGTTAAAGCTGCTACATAATCAGCATCAGGAGCAAGTTCTTTTGTAGTACGAACGTGATCTAAAACGTTTGTGTGGTTTGTTTCTAACCAGCTTAAGAATTCACCTTCAAAGCGAACGATATCTTGTACTGGAATATCATCTAAGTGACCTTTAGTTAATGCATAAAGGATAGCAACTTGCTTTTCAACTTTAAGTGGTTTGTTTAGGTCTTGTTTAAGAACTTCAACCGTACGTTTACCACGCTCAAGTTTAGCCAGTGTGATTTTATCTAAATCAGAACCGAATTGAGCAAATGATTCAAGTTCACGGAATGCAGCTAAGTCAAGACGTAGTGTACCCGCAACTTTTTTCATCGCTTTAATTTGAGCAGATCCACCTACACGTGATACAGAAAGACCGGCGTTAATCGCTGGACGTACACCTGAGTTGAATAAGTCAGATTGTAAGAAGATTTGTCCATCAGTGATTGAGATTACGTTAGTTGGGATGTATGCAGAGATATCCCCAGCTTGTGTCTCAACGAATGGAAGAGCTGTAATAGAACCATTTTGATATGTTTCATTTAACTTCGCAGCACGTTCAAGTAAGCGGCTGTGTAAGTAGAAAACGTCACCAGGGTATGCTTCACGACCTGGAGGACGGCGTAGAAGAAGTGAAAGTTCACGGTAAGCTGATGCTTGTTTAGAAAGATCATCATACACGATTAATACGTGCTTACCTTGTAACATGAATTCTTCTGCCATAGAAACACCAGCAAATGGTGCTAAGTATAGTAATGGAGCTGGTTGAGATGCAGCAGCAGTTACAACGATTGTATAATCTAATGCACCGTGCTTACGTAACGTTTCAACTACACCACGTACAGTTGATTCTTTTTGACCGATGGCAACATAGATACAAATCATATTTTCACCAGTTTGGTTTAAGATTGTATCGATTGCTACAGATGTTTTACCTACTTGACGGTCACCGATGATTAACTCACGTTGACCACGACCGATTGGTACTAAAGCGTCAATTGCTTTGATACCAGTTTGTAGTGGTTCGTGTACTGATTTACGAGCCATTACACCGAAAGCTGGACTTTCGATTGGACGAGATTTTGTTGTGTTGATTGGACCTTGTCCATCCACTGGTTGACCAAGTGGGTTTACAACACGGCCAATTAGTTCTTCACCAACTGGTACTTCCATGATACGACCTGTACGACGAACTTCATCGCCTTCTTTGATGTCAGCGTATGGACCTAAGATTACGATACCAACGTTACCTTCTTCTAGGTTTTGAGCCATACCCATAACACCGTTAGAGAACTCTAGAAGTTCTCCAGCCATGGCGTTGTCGAGGCCATGAGCAAGAGCGATACCGTCACCAATACGGATAACTGTACCAACTTCGCTTACTTTAAGTTCAGATTCATAATTCTCAATCTGTTGTTTAATCAGACTGCTGATTTCTTCAGCCTTGATGCCCATGTATGTCACCTCTCACATTTCTAAATTATTAACCGATTAATTCACGTTTTAGGCGCTCAAGCTTGTTCGCTACTGAGCTATCATAAATATGATTACCGATTTGAACACGAATACCACCAAGAAGTGATGGATCAATTTCGTTTGTAATGTTTAATGATTGTTTCCCTACAAGTTTCGCAAATGTTGTAGAAATATTAGCGCTTTCTTCAGCAGAAAGTGCACGAGTAGAGAATACTGTTGCATCTGCAGTACCTTGTGCCTGTGCAGCAAGCTCAGCATATGCGTTAGCAATAAGCTTCACTTCGTTTACACGTTTTTTCTCAACAAGTAGTTGAACTGTGTGTACAACCTCTGGAGTTGCACCTGCAAAGATTTCTGCTACCATTTGTTTCTTACGTTCGATAGAGAACTTAGGAGCATTTAAAAGTGTTAAAAAATCAGGAGATTCTTTGACAACCTTTGTTAGCTCGTTTAAGTTTGCTCCAACTTCAGCAAGAATGTTTTTTTGTTGCGCTAATTGAAAAAGCGCTTGTGCGTAACGTTTTGCTACAGTTGAATTACTCATCGAGCTTCCCCTGCCTTCGCAATCGTCTCTTCAATTAGAGCACGGTTGTCTGCCTCAGAAATCTCTTTGCTAAGGACTTTAGATGCTGCAAGTACAGATAATGAAACGACTTCATCACGTACAGCTGCAATAGCTTTTTCTTTTTCAGACTCAATTTCACGTAAAGCCGATTCTTTTAAGCGGTTTGCTTCATTGCGAGCTGCAGTAAGAATTTCTTCTTTTTGCGTTTCGCCTTGCTTCTTAGCGCCTTCAACAATCGATTGTGCTTCCGTACGAGCTTCTTTAAGAAGGCTCTTTTGTTCTTCTAAATATTGGTGAGAATCTTTGCGGGCTTTTTCAGCTGCTTCGATTTCACTAGCTACTAATTCTTCACGTTGTTGCATGATGCCCATAAGTGGACCCCAAGCGAACTTTTTAAGTAATAGCATTAACACTAAGAAGATAACTAATGTTGCGGCGATATCGCCACCATTGAAACCTGGCTCAGCGCTGCCTAGTACAAGATAATCTAAAAACACGATTGTTTCACTCCCTTCAAGAGCTTTAACTTCAACATAATAATTTAATTACTTGAAAAACTACCTATTTTAAAAAGCTATATTTACACATAGCTTTTATCAGTTCCAAAATGAATGGCGAAGTTTCATCTGGAGATTCCTGCTTCGCCACTAGAATTCAGTGTACAACTGAATTATTTGTTCATTACGATGAATGCGATTACTACTGCGATGATTGGTAGGGCTTCAACTAATGCTACCCCGATGAACATTGTAGTTTGAAGAACGCCACGAGCTTCTGGTTGGCGAGCGATACCTTCTACTGTTTTTGAAACGATAAGACCGTTACCGATACCTGCACCAAGTGCACCTAGACCGATTGCGATTGCTGCTGCTAATAAACCCATTTGAAAATTTCCTCCTTGGAATTGTTTGTTTTTTTTGGTTCAAGCATAAGATATATGCTTTATATTAATGGTCATCGCTCACTTTATGAGCCATGTATACCATTGTTAACATTGTGAAGATAAAGGCTTGGATAAAGCCGATGAAAATAGAGAAACCTTGCCATGCCATCATTGGAACAATTGCTCCGATGAATCCAACAGCACCTGATGATGCTAAACCTGCGATTAAGCCAAGTAGAATCTCACCTGCATAAATGTTACCGTAAAGACGAAGACCTAATGTTAAAGTGTTCGCAAATTCTTCAACGATTTTTAGCGGGAACATGAATGACATTGGCTTGAAGAATGTACCAACATAATGGCCTGTACCCTTCATTTTAATACCATAGAAATGTGTTAAGGCTAAAATCATTGCTGCAAGCGTCATTGTAACAGTTGGGTCAGCTGTAGGAGATTTCCACCAAAGTTCGCCGTTATAGGCGATAGAGAATGGAAGACCTAATAAGTTAGATACAGCGATAAACATAATAAGTGTGATACCTAATATGTGGAATCGTCCACCAGTTTTCCAGTCCATGTTGCTTTTTATGATGTTCTTTACGAAATCCATAATCCATTCCATAAAGTTTTGCATGCCAGTAGGTTTTAACTTTAGGCTTCTAGTTGAGATAAATGCGATTAAGAAAACGATTAAGGCCGCAACTAGTAACATCATAACAGTTGAAAGGTTGAACGTTAGCTTGAACAAACCAAAATCAACTACTTTTAATGGAGCTTCATGATTCATTGTTATTTTTCACCTCTCTTTCTAATTTAAAGCACATTAGCGGTTCCTTACATGTGACACAATTCTCTCGACAAAGAGAAAAACGTACGGAATCATTAGCCCTATGACCGTGCTAATTAAGTGAAAATAGTTTGGCAACGAAATGGCTAAAGCGACTGCCGCTACACCTGATGCAAAGCGAAGTGCTGTACCAAGTGAGCCTACTTTCTTCCCTTCACTAATGGATCGATCAAACTTGTCCATACGGCGAACTAAAATCCAAAAATTATACGTACCAAAGAATGCACCGATTGCGATGCCCGCAAAAACCGTCTGATAGGGTGTAAATCCCCAGCCTAATGCACAGAGTGCGAGCAAAAAAAATAACGCTCTCTTCTGCACAGCAATAATGTGATGCAAATCTAGCATTGGTTTATAATCTCCTGAATCATTTTTTCGAGTAAAGAAACGTTTGCTGACCACTATGTGAAATCAGAAAAGAGCAGTGAAAAACACTACTCACAGCGGAATAGTAACGGGAGAGCGTCATTTTGAAATTACAGGTGTAAATCCCAAAAATATCTTACACCCCGAAACGCACAAAACGTTGCAAATCGACAGCTTATTGTTTGAACTGTCAATTTAGTAGAAACTTGATGTAACAAGTGTTTCAACCTCTATTTACGATTTGAAACCCTTATCATTATTACCCTTTGTAAGCATACAATAGGAGATATTTGAAGTCAATTAGTAAAGGAGAAAAACTTCACAGCCACTATACTCTTGTCAAATTGTTGACAAATTTGTGTATGGAAATTCATAGCTTCAAAATCAAAGTTCACGTTTGTGCAAAAAAAAGCTAATTTACGACACATTTATGCTCGCAAATTAGCTCACTCATCACAGTTAGTACATTAGACTCATTTTTCGTTTTCGATAAGGGATATTACTTGCTTTTTTGTAAAAATCCCAAAAGAGCCTTCACAATACGCTCAGAAGCGTGTCCATCACCATAAGGATTTGACGCTTTTGCCATTGCTTCATAGGCATTTGTATCTTCTAGTAATTGCTTAGCTAGAGAATAGATTGTTTCTTCTTCCGTTCCAGCTAGCTTTAGAGTCCCTGCAGCAATACCTTCTGGGCGCTCTGTTGTATCTCTTAGTACTAAAACTGGTTTACCTAATGAAGGGGCTTCTTCTTGGACGCCACCAGAATCAGTTAAAATCATATAAGAATTAGCCGCAAAGTTATGGAAATCGAAGACCTCAAGAGGTTCAATTAAATGTACACGCTTATGATCTCCTAAAATCTCATTCGCTATTTCTCGTACAGCTGGGTTCATATGGACTGGGTAAACAACTTGTACATCCTCATGCTCTGCTAAAATTCTTGTAATTGCTCTAAACATATGTCGCATAGGTTCACCTAAATTTTCACGACGATGTGCTGTTAATAAAATCATACGATCTGAACCTATTTTTTCTAACACAGGATGTGTGTAATGTTCACTTACTGTTGTCGCTAATGCGTCGATAGCTGTGTTACCTGTCACAAAAATAGTTTCAGGGTTTTTATTTTCATCTACAAGGTTTTTCTTTGATACTTCTGTCGGCGCGAAATGAAGGTCAGCCATGACACCTGTTAATTGGCGGTTCATTTCCTCTGGGTATGGTGAATACTTATTCCAAGTTCGAAGACCTGCTTCCACATGTCCAATAGCAATTTGGTTATAAAATGCAGCTAAGCTTGCAATGAAAGTTGTTGCTGTATCGCCATGTACTAAAACAATATCCGGTTTTGCTTCTTTCATGACTTTGTCTAAGCCTTGTAATGCATTAGTCGTCACGTCAATTAATGTTTGACGATCCTTCATAATATTTAAATCGTAGTCTGGTGTAATTTTAAATGTGTCTAAAACTTGATCGAGCATTTGGCGATGTTGGGCTGTTACCGTCACAATCGATTCTATTTGCTCAGGATGCTTTTGTAATTCCAATACAAGTGGAGCCATTTTAATAGCCTCAGGTCTCGTACCGAAAATTGTCATTACTCTCCATTTTTTCGTCAAAATGAATTGCACCGTCCTTTGTTATATTTGTATGAAAAGTGCTTTACTCCCTTGATCTGCATCATATGAAGCAAGTGTCGAACTTCAAGAGAAGTAAATCGCCTTACATACTATGAAACGTCCTTCAATATTGAAGGACGCTCTCAAAAGTTATAAGTTTCCCAAAAATTACATAATCAACTATGCCTCGGCATAGTTGCGTCCGGAATCGGCTTTGTGCTTGCACAAAGAACTCCTTTCCGATTCCGTGACATCCGCCGGAGGCTTTAACTTCTTTCAGCGGGTGTTTGGACACCCTCTGAAAAATAGCTTAAATCCGCATTCATCTCACCACCTTATAGAGGTGGGAGGCTTCTGCTGAAAGAAGCTAAATGAATTCAAAAACTGTTTAGTATTACTTCGTACCGAATAAGCGGTCGCCTGCATCACCTAAACCAGGGACAATGTAGCCATGGTCATTTAATTTTTCATCTAGTGCAGCAATATAAATATCTACATCTGGATGCTGTTCTTGAATTTCTTTTACACCCTCTGGCGCTGCGATTAAGCACATGAATTTAATGCTTTTCGCACCACGTTTTTTCAGTGAGTTGATCGCTTCCACTGCTGATCCACCAGTTGCAAGCATTGGGTCTACAATAATGAAATCACGTTCTTCAACATCTGCAGGAAGTTTTGCATAGTATTCTACAGGTTTTAAAGTTTCTGGGTCACGATAAAGTCCGATATGACCAACTTTTGCAGCTGGAATTAGATTTAATACACCATCTACCATGCCAATACCTGCACGTAAAATCGGTACAATTGCAATTTTCTTACCAGAAAGTACTTTTGTCTTAGCGACTGTAACAGGTGTCTCAATTTCAATTTCCTCTACTGGCATATCACGTGTAATTTCGAATGCCATTAATGTTGCAACTTCGTCTACTAGCTCACGAAATTCTTTTGTTCCTGTATTCTTATCACGAATATAAGTTAACTTATGTTGGATTAGTGGATGATCAAATACGTATACTTTGCTCAAAGGGAATCTCTCCTAACCGTTCGGATTTCATTTTTATCTCACCTAGTATAACAGAAAAAAGGAGTCGTCTCAAAAATAAATTTGGGACAATTCCTTTTCAAGAATGTTTACTACATATAATAGCGATTATTCATCTAGTATTGCATCTAACTGTTCTATTGTCATCGGCTTATAATAGAAGTAACCTTGTCCAACTGTACAGCCAAGTGCGCGTAAAATCTCAACCTGCTCTTTACTTTCAATACCTTCTGCGACTGAAGTCATTCCTAAGTTTAATGCTAATTGAATAATGGATCGGACAATAGCGAGTGTCGCAGCATCATCATTAATAGCATTAATAAAGCTTCGATCTATTTTCAATTCAGTAAACGGCAGTCTTTGTAAATAACTTAGTGATGAGAAGCCTGTTCCAAAATCATCCACAGAGGTTTCAAAGCCGTACCCCTTTAATTCCTGAATAATAGAAAAAGCGGTCTGAAAATCAACTAGGCCAATCGTTTCCGTTACTTCTAAAATGATATATTTCGGATCTATATTGTATTTCTGAACAAGCTCCAATGTATCCTGCACAAAATTAGCATAGTAAAAATGATCAGGCGAAATATTTACAGCTACCTTCACTAATTTTCTCCCTAATCTTTTACGCCCTGCTAACCACGAAAGAACTATCTCTAATATTTGAATATCGATTTCTCGTACCTTCCCCGCACTTTCTGCCACTGGAATAAAGATTGCCGGAGACACGAAACCGAGTTTCGGAGAAATCCAGCGAGCGAGCGCTTCAATACTTTGAATTTCACCTGTCCGTAAATCCACCTTTGGCTGTAAATTCACCGAGATTTCTTTGTTTTTTAATGCTTGTGCCAAATGGTTTAACACTGTCATTTGCTGCTCAAGCACATCATTTCTTTCTTGCGTAAATATTTCCGTATGAGTACCTGGTTTATTGGCTGCAAAGGATACAGCATTATCTGCAAAGCGAATCGCATCAACAATTTTTATCTCATCATTATATAAAGCAATTCCAGTTTTCAGTGTAATATAAATTTGCTTGCCACCTACAATAAAGGGCTGACGAATAATCTCTTTTATACGCCTTTCATAATTTAAGAAGCCTTCATCGGATGTTGCATTCGAAATGATTAAACTAGAGCTTGTAAATCTAGCAATATATTCGTTATGCTCATACTTCTCTTCATTTAGACGTTTGGCAATTTGTCTTAAAAGCTCATCTCCCGCTTCACGACCATATAACTCGACAATTTGAGGGAATTCGCTCGGCTTTAAAATTTTGATATGGCCATTTTGACCGTATTCTTTTTCTACCTTGTTTATAAAACCATGTCGATTAGGCAGCCCCGTTGTGATATCGATATAGGCTAAATCCCGTATCCTTTTTTGTGTTTTTGCATACGAGTATGCCAATGCAACAAGAGCACCGATTTTTCGGAACAAACTTTCAAAAAACTTCTGATCACTACCATGTTGCTCTAAAAATATCGCAAATAATCCAATTGCTTGCTGTTGTTGATTGTATATTGGCATAAACCAACCAGATGGCTTTTTAGATGAATTGGCAAACATTTTATGTTCTATTGGAATATCAATTTCATCCAAGCTCTTAATTAGAATGGATGCCTCTCCTTGCATAACTCTCTTAAAAAATTCATTGTTTTCACAACGCTCCGGTAAACCTTTTGTTTTATCGTTCCCATTAAAAACTCGTAATTGATCTGCCTCCATTTTGACAAGTACCATACTTGATATATTCGGTAAAAAAAATTCATCAAGACTACTGCAAATAATGCTCATCATTTTATCAAAGGAATTGTCCTTTTCAATCGCTTCGTACATAGCTTTCTCAAGGTGCATTAAAAATTCCTCGGTGTGATAGTACGTAACATCCTTCACAAGTACTAGTACAAATAATGTTTCATTTTCATTATTTTGAAATGGGAGTGCTTGTATCTCTGCCCAAAAAGGAGGTTTATCGTAACAATTATGGTGCCATTTTGCTTGTACTATGACTCCGCTATGTATTTTTTGTTTAATCTTTTCAATAGTTGTCTGTTCTTCGTTTCCCATCCATGAAAAATAATCGTTATTTATTATTTTTGAACGTGTAGTATTTGTAAGCGTACAAAAAGAATCATTACATTCTAATACGCAATGATTATTTGTTGCATCAATAATAACGTAGCTTTCTTTAGAGTTATCACCTAACCTACGAATTGTATTTAATAGCATTTCATTTTCTATGAACATTGTTTTAGTAACCATCCAGCCCCTCCTCCCTCTATCACTTTAAATCTCTCTAATATTGTACATAAAAATTCAATAAATTGTCACTTTTATAAAAACTATTCTTTGCAAAGGGACATTATCTGTCTCGCTCTACTATAATATATCCTTTTATACTAAGTTTATGTAAATAAATTCAAAAATAGGAGTATTTTATTTCTATTTTTTAAATTTAGCTCGCGCCAAAAACGGTAGTTGATTTCCACTCCGGATGGGCGCTTTCCTGGGGGCGTCGGGGCAAATTTCAGGACGTGATGCTTTTATTCTCGTTTCTTTACTGCCCTCGCTTCATGATCTCATCAGTGACGCTTATGCCCAGCCTTTACCGCAATCACTTTTAACTAATAAAAAATAAAAAAGCTGTGGTTAAAGTGTTATTTATCACTTTAACCACAGCCTTATCTATTAAACTATGCGTATAATGGATGTTTGTCAGTTAAAGCTTTAACGCGAGCTTTTGCTTCCGTTTTAACTGCTTCATCTTCTGGGTTTTTAAGCACCGCAGCAATAATTAAACCTACTTCTTTCATGTCCTCTTCTTTGAAGCCACGAGATGTCACAGCTGGTGTACCAATGCGGATACCAGAAGTTACGAATGGAGATTCTGTATCGTAAGGAATTGTATTTTTATTTGTTGTAATGCCTACTTCATCAAGTGCGTGCTCTGCCACTTTTCCTGTTAAGCCAAGAGATTTCACATTAAGAAGTAACAAGTGGTTATCCGTACCACCAGATACAATTTCAACATCTTCTGCAATTAATACTTCCGCTAGAGCTTTAGCATTAGCTTTAATTTGTTTTGCATACTCTTTGAATTCTGGTTGTAATGCTTCACCGAATGCTACAGCTTTTGCAGCGATTACGTGCATTAATGGTCCACCTTGGATACCCGGGAATACAGATTTGTTAAGCTTTTGCTCCCATTCTTTCGAAGCTAGGATTAAACCACCACGTGGGCCACGTAATGTTTTATGTGTTGTAGATGTTACAAAATCAGCGTATGGCACTGGTGATTGGTGCTCACCAGTAGCTACAAGACCAGCGATATGTGCCATATCCACCATGAAATATGCTCCTACTTCATCAGCGATTTCACGGAATTTAGCAAAATCGATTTCACGTGGGTATGCAGATGCTCCTGCAACAATTAGTTTTGGCTTATGCTCTAGCGCTTTTTGGCGCACATCTTCATAATCGATTACTTGAGTATCTTTTGTTACGCCATATTCAACGAAGTTATATAGAATACCTGAGAAGTTTACAGGAGATCCATGTGTTAAGTGACCGCCATGAGATAAATTCATCCCAAGTACTGTATCACCTGGTTCTAAAATTGTGTGGTATACAGCCATGTTTGCTTGTGCACCTGAGTGTGGTTGTACGTTTGCATATTCTGCACCAAAGATTTCTTTCACACGGTCACGTGCGATATCTTCCACAACATCTACGTGTTCACAACCGCCATAGTAGCGTTTACCTGGATAACCTTCAGCATATTTATTTGTTAGAACAGAACCTTGTGTTTCCATTACCGCTTCAGATACAAAGTTTTCTGATGCAATTAACTCAATATTTGCTTGTTGGCGTTTTTTTTCCGCAAGAATTCCGTCTAATACTGCTTTGTCTTGTACTGCTAATTTTTCGTATGCCATGTTTGAAAAAGCCTCCTAAGTATAATCGTTATTTGTATACCACTGATTTCAGAGGTAATTTTATTTATATACTGCACGCTCTCCGCCAATCAGCTTCGGACGTGTTGTTGCAATTGTCACAACTGCTTCTCCTACCATTCGCACAGAAGTACGAACTGGAACAGCAACTGCCTTTAAATGCATACCTATGAGTGTTTGACCAATGTCAATACCTGCATTTGCTTGCACAGCTTCCACAACAACTGGATTTGTAAATTGCGTAAACGCATAAGCAGACATCGAGCCACCTGCTGTACGAACTGGTACAACTGCTACTGGTTCATAACCAAATTGTTCTGCCGTTGTTGCTTCCATTGTAATAGCACGATTAATATGCTCACATCCTTGGAACGCTAGATGTAGTTGATGTTTCTTTGCAAATGCCTGCAACGGCTCAAAAATCGCCTCTCCAATTTCCAGCGCACCTGCTGTGCCAATTTTCTGACCAATCACTTCAGATGTCGAGCAACCTACGACAAAAATAGTATTTGGTCGTAGGGTTACCTGCTCTTCAAATTCACTGAGTAACTGAGTCAAATGTGTTCGTATTTGTTGTACAACCACTATGCTCAGCCCCTTTATTTCTAAATTATTTATGTCACACTAAACTAAGGACATATGTCAGCAAACTTAATTGCTTTTCTTATTGCTCAAGCTCAGCGATTTTTTCAATGCGGCGCGTATGACGACCACCTTCAAAATCTGTTTCAAGCCATACTTTAGCTATTTCACGTGCAAGGCCAGGCCCAATAACACGCTCACCCATCGCTAAAACATTTGAATCGTTGTGGCAACGCGTTGCTTTTGCGCTAAATAAATCATGTACTAAAGCACAACGAATCCCCTTAATTTTATTTGCAGCAATGGACATCCCAATGCCTGTACCACAAATTAAAATACCTTTATCAAATTCCCCGCTAGCAACACCTTCAGTAACTGGTTTTGCATAATCAGGATAGTCTACTGAATCCGCAGATTGTGGACCAAAATCTTCGTAGCTAATATGTAGCTCATCTAACAGCTGCATAATCTCACGACGTAAGTTATTGCCTCCGTGATCAGAAGAAATTGCTATTCTCACTGGGTTCCCTCTTTTCGAAATAATAGTCAACACTAGTGTACCATTTCTATCTCAAGAATAACATGATTTTTCTTGCATTTTTATGCTGATTTCTCCTAAAAGACGAACAATTCTTGTAAATACGCATAAAATCATTCACTTTTAAATTCATTTCCCTGTGGATATTGTGAATATCATGTTGATAAATTCGGATAACGGTTATTTATTGTAATATTCTATCTTTTAAAGTTTCTTTACCTTTTCAATTACAGTGGACATACTATATCAATATTTTTTCTATGCATTACCAATAGTTGGCACTATAGAGGGATTCTATGCAAAATGCGAGTGTGGCGTAATGGATGTGAAGCCTTCTTAGTTTGATGTACTATCCGTCGTCGTTACTCTTCTATCCTTCGCTTGGCGGGCTATCCGTCACTTTGCCTCTTCTATCCGTCACTTTCTTCTCTCTATCCGTCGCTTCAGCAGTTCTTTCCGTCGTTGCCGCTCTTCTTTCCGTCGCTCTGCGGCTATCCACCACTTTGCCTCTTCTATCCGTCACTCTGATCGCTCTTTCCGTCACTTCGCCTGCTCTTTCCATCGTTGCTGCTGTTCTTTCCGTCGCTCCCAACTCTTCAGGTACCATATACAAGCCTTAATACACTAAAAAAACTGTAGATAAACTCGATACTTACTCGAGTTTACCTACAGTTTAAAATCATATTTATGCTTGTCTATCAAATTGTTGAATCATTTTATGCAGTTCTTCTGATTGTATCTTTAAGCTTTCTGCTAGTTTTTCTACTTGCTCAATGGCGTATGCTTGTTCTTCTGCTGCACTGCGAACTTCCTGTGCACCTGCTGACGTTTCTTGAGCAATGGCTGCAACTTCTTGAGATTGACGAGCAGTTGTTTCAATATTATGCATTTGCTGTTCAATTAGTGAAGAAATTTCCACAATCGATGTTGCCATTTCGTGTACACTTGAAGACATACCTTCTACCGCTGTCGTAGTTTCTGATACACGTGCAGCTTCTTTTGTCGCAAATGTCACCTGCTGATTCATTTGTTTTACAACAATCTCAACGTTTTGTTGCATGGATTGAACAAGGGAAGTAATGCCTTGTACCGCTTTCGCACTTTCATCAGCTAAACTACGAACTTCTTCAGCTACAACAGCAAAACCTTTTCCATGTTCTCCCGCACGCGCTGCCTCAATCGAAGCATTTAAAGCTAGTAAATTTGTTTGTGCTGCAATATCGCCAACTAAGCTAATGATACGCTCTACCTGTCCAGCGTTTTCCTCTAATAGGCGAATGCTTTCTAATGCCTCATTATTGCCAGCCGCAATTTGTTGAATACTATTCACTAACGTTTCGATCGCATTTGTTGTTGTCGTTAAATTATGTAGAATCTCTTTGGATTGTGATGCAGATGCCTCTGCTCTACTATTGACTTCTGTTGCGAGAGCTCGTACATCTTCAATAGCTTCAGCTGTATCTTGTACTGCTGTAGCAGACGCCTCTGCTCCTGTAGAAATATGTTTTACTGTAGAGGCAATATTCTCTGCTTTTTTTGTTGCAACTGCGGCTTCATCAGATAGTTGAATGATCGATTGATTTGTTTGTTGGAAGTTAAGATCTATACTTTCAACCATCTGTCGTAAATTTAATACCATTTGTTGAAATGCCTCTGCCACAGAACGAATCTCATCACTTGTTTTCGGCATTTCTACATCCTGTCCAATTTTCCCTTGTGCTACACGGGAAGCTGAATTTTCGAGCTGCTGTAAAGGTTTAATTAAGATTACACTGAAAACTGCAGCCAAAATACCTGACCACACAATCCCTGACACATAAGTAAAAATTTCAAACAGTTTACGATTAGTCTCTGGGAAGAAGGTAGGTTGTAAATATTCGATGAAAATAAAACTGATACTGTAAGTGATTAGTGCAAGTATACTGACAAATAATACTAGTTTAAGTCGTAAGCCAAACTGTTTTTTCATAGCGACCCTCTATCCTCTTCAAGTTTTTTTACTAGTCGTTCTACCAATTCCGTTAATTCTGCAAATGTTACTTCATAGATTTCTTTACTACCTCCGTAAGGATCTACAACATTTCCTACGCTACCTTCACTTGTATATTCTTTTAAAGTAAAAACTTTTTGTTCTGCATTTGGATAATGAGCGATAATTGTATCTTTATGAGCTATTGTCATTGTTAAAATTAAATCAGCCCACTCCATTTCAATTATTGATAATTGTGTTGCTAAATGCTGATGCGTCATATTTGCTTCATATAATACTTGTTGTGCATGTGCAGACATCTCCGCATTTGGCATGGCATAAATGCCCGCTGAACGGACCTCTACATTGTTCATTTGTTTATGTTTTAAAATTACCTCAGCCATAGGACTGCGACAAGTATTCCCGGTGCAAACAAATAGTATTTTCATACTTATCACCCTCCATTGATTTCTCTATTGCCGGATAGCTAGTACACTCATGATGATTAAAAAAACACCTGTAATTATTTGGAGTTTATTCCCTAGCAAGACTTGACTTCTACTTGCAATGACTAATGACCCATAAGAACAAATAAGTGCACTAACACCTGCACTTATAATAAATACTGCTTCCTCTAAGTGTAGCATACCAAAAGAAACACTTACTGAAAAGGCGTCTAGGCTTGCAGTCACAGCTAAAAGTATTGGTGAAATAGTAACCTTTTCATCTTTTCGTGAAAATAATAGTAAATGCAAGCCCATGCAAAATAATAAAATACTTGAAATCCATTGTCCCCACTCTAAGAGGAAATGCACTAAAAAGTGTCCTAATTCAAAACCTAATAACGGGAAAAGCATGTGCAAAGCAGCTGTCCATACTGACAAAAAAAATCGATATCTAACATTTGGCATCAATACATATAAACCAATCACATCTATAGACGTTATTATACCTGCAAGAATTCCCTGCAAGAAAGCACTCCTTCACTCTCTAATATTTTATCATTTTATGCTCGAAAATACAGTATTATCATAATCAATTTCCTTACAAAAAGGTGTTAAAAGTCACTCTAACATCGCTTTCCACAACCAAAAATTAACTGCCCGTAAAAGCCCGATTATCTTCAACACAAAAAAATAGCATGCCAGAAGTTACTTCTAACATACTATTTTTATAGGTATTTTATTAACGAGTATACCATTTTCCTCCAGCCGCTTTCTCAAGTCGATTCATAATGGCAGCTCCTACCCCTTCAGTCGATGTAGTAGTCGCTAAGATAATTGTAGCTGCTGTTTTATCGCAAGCTCTTAGGGCATGGTACAATGTCGCACCCATCTCTTCTTTACTACCAGCTTCTCCTACTGAGAAATAAAAATCAGCCTTACTGTCAACAAAGCTAGCTGGTGCAAGTAACGCTACTTTATACCCTTGTTTTTGTAATTGATGTACAGCTTCATGGACTTTCTTCAAGTCACATTCAATTAATAGTACAGGTGCGTTAGGAGCATAGTGTGTATATTTCATACCAGGGGCTTTTGGAGTAGCCTCTAATTTTTGCTCTATTTTTGAAGGTTGAAGTACTCGACCAATCTTAGCCTCTAACATTTCCTTCGTAATTCCACCTGGACGTAAAATTACTGGAGGTTCGTGTGTTACATCTAACACAGTGGATTCGAGTCCAATCCCAGTAGAACCTCCATCTAAAATATAAGGTATGTACCCTCCCAAATCATCTTGAACATGTATTGCTTCTGTAGGACTTGGCTTTCCACTACGATTAGCACTCGGCGCAGCAAGTGGCTTTTTTAATTGTTGTAGTAAGTCGAGCGCAACTGGATGATCTGGCATACGAATGCCTACAGTCGTTAGACCAGCTGTCACACTGTTTGCCAGCACATTTGGTTTTACAGGCATGACAAGTGTCAGTGGACCTGGCCAAAATAAATCCATGCATTTTTTGGCTACTTCTGAAATATGCTCTATATAGAGTTCAACTTCCTCTTTCGTGCCAATGTGAACAATTAGCGGATTGTCTGAAGGACGACCTTTTGCTTCAAATATCTTTTTAACTGCTGTATCATTTGTTGCCACAGCTCCTAGGCCATAAACCGTTTCTGTTGGAAATGCCACGACCTCACCTGCATTTAAGATATCCACAGCCTGTGTATAATTTGTCTGACTATTCACATTACTGTCCACAATCTTGCAAACGGTTTCCATGATTAAAACCTTCCTTCAATTATTCGTTTTCACTGAATTATCCACATAATGTTTATAACTTATTAAAAATTGTGTATAAGTTGTCTGAATTCGTGAACAATTCATTCAAAAAAACCTTTAATCCATTCCCATATAAAAAATGTAACGTGTTCCTTCTCTTCTTTCGGTTCTACTTTTTGTTCTTCTTTATCGGGCTCACAAATTGATGGGAATATGCTACACCACCAGTTATCACCACGTGCATCACCGATTTTCACGACTATCGAATGATATAAATTTTGTGGATAAAGTACAGCGTTCTGTCTCTTTGGTGGGAATAAGTTATCCCCAAGTACAACTTGTGTATGAAGTTGTGGATAATTTTCTTTTATTTCTGCTTCAATTTCTTGTTTTAACAAAAGTATTTGCTCGTTATCCACAGTTTTAGCTCCAGCACTAGCGACTACTTGCTTGAAATACGGCTTTAAATTTTTGACAAGCTGCTCCTTTTCAAGCTGATCCTTTGTCGTGTTGCTATTGGCAATAACGCGTATACGAAAATCATTTTCTTGTTCATGATTGCTAGCTTCTTTCGCAAAACCTACTAATGTCGGAATATATAAAATACATAATTGTAAAGCAATCGCAATTAATACTAATCTTGCAAAAGCTAGTAAAATATTTCGTTTAGGTAATCTAATAATCTTGTATTCGTTTAACATAAAAATCCCTCCTTGCTCAACATTGTTGGCAAGAAGTAGATAGTTTATACATGAATTTCACAAAAAATCATTCGAGGCTTACCATTTATATCTTTTTCTATTGAAATTGTAGCCTGTGGAAAACTATTTTTAAAGAATTGAGCTACCTTCTCCCCTTGTGTATAACCGATTTCAAGACCAATGAGGGCTGGTTTATTCATAAGGGGTGGCAGCTGTTCAGCCAATTTTCTATATAAAATAAGTCCGTCTTCTTCTGCAAAAAGAGCACTATGTGGCTCATGCTCTAGCACGGTATTTGACATCTCTTTCGCTTCATCAAAAGCAATATATGGTGGATTCGATAAAACGATATCAAATTTCTCACCTGACAGAGGTTTCGTTAAATCCCCTAGTCGAAAATCAATATCCCCCGCTAACCGTTGTGCATTTTCTTGTGCTGTAGATAAAGCAGCTTCAGATAAATCAGTGGCTACGACCGTTAGCTCTGGACATTCTAGCTTCATAGAAATAGCCATTGCACCACTACCCGTTCCGATATCTGCAAGCTTCAATTCTTGATCATTAAATATTTTGTTCATGCGATTGATTGTTCCAAGCACTAATTCCTCGGTCTCAGGTCTAGGAATAAGTACTGACTCATCGACAATAAATGAACGGCCATAAAATTCTTCACTACCGACGCAATACTGTACAGGTCGTCCACTTGCATGCTCTTCGATGAGTTCTTTAAATTTTTCTTTTTGTTCAGCTGTTAATACGTCTTGAAGGTGTAGCATTACTTCTGAATAGCTAGTGCCAAGTATATGCTGCATGACAATACGTGCTGCCGTTTCCTCACGACCATTATCCACCAAAAAAGAAGAAGCCCATTGAAGGGCCTCCATTACATTATTATAAGTCATCATTTAATCGCTCTAACTTTGATGCTTGCTCCTCTAAAATGAGCGTATCAATGATTTCGTCTAGTTTACCTTCGACGATTTGATCTAATTTTTGAATCGTTAAACCAATACGATGGTCTGTTACACGGTTTTGTGGATAATTGTATGTGCGAATACGCTCAGAGCGATCGCCTGAACCTACAGCTGATTTACGTGTGGCATCGATTTCCTTTTGTGCTTCTTGCAGATACATATCAGCAACACGAGCACGCAGAATTTTCATTGCCTTTTCACGGTTTTTAATTTGTGATCGTTCATCCTGCATCGATACAACAACACCTGTCGGTAAGTGAATCATACGCACAGCTGACATCGTTGTATTTACCGATTGACCACCGGCACCAGAAGATGCAAATGTATCCACTCGGATATCTTTTTCATGGATTTCAACATCTACTTCTTCAACTTCAGGTAAGCAAGCTACTGTCGCTGTCGATGTATGAATACGCCCTTGAGATTCTGTTGCAGGTACACGTTGTACACGGTGCGCACCATTTTCAAATTTGAATTTTGAATATGCACCTTGACCGTTAATCATAAAAATAACTTCTTTATAGCCGCCCATTGCGTTTGGCGTCGCTTCCATTACGTCAATTTTCCAGCCTTGTGTCTCAGCATAACGAGAGTACATACGGAACAAATCCCCTGCGAAAATATTCGCCTCGTCTCCACCAGCTGCTCCACGAATCTCCATAATAACGTTTTTATTATCATTTGGATCTTTCGGAATTAATAGAATGCGTAAACGTTCTTCCAACTCTTCTTGCTGATCTTTTAGTAAGTTGAATTCTTCTTTCACCATCTCGTGCATATCAGGATCTTTTTCACTATCTAGCATTTCACGTGTATCCGCTAATTGCTCTTTTACACTTTTATATTCACGATAAGCCTCTACAGTTTCTTGGATATCTGATTGCTCTTTAGAATATTCACGTAATTTTTTATTATCATTCACAATATCGGGATCACTTAAAAGCTCTGTTAACCTTTCGTAACGATCCTCCACTGCTTGTAATCGATCGAACATGGATTTCACCTCTATTAAGTTTTTATGAAGTTTGCTCTTTTGTAACTGTAGAGAAACTTTAAATTAGAATTACGCTAAGCGCGTAAGAATATTTTTGAACATTTTTCATTTCCACTACTTAGTATAAGGAAATTTCCGCATGTATGCTACTTTTTCTTCGTTCAATCAACTGAATCAGTTTGCATTATAGAGGCGGATGCGCGTGACACTTTCGACAAACTGGATAGTAGGAATCATTCCCGCCAATTTGAATTTGATCACCTGTATAAACAGGCTTTCCACTTTCATCAACGCGTAAATTCATTGTCGCTTTTTTATGACAGAACCAGCAAATCGTTTTCATTTCCTCAATTTTATCTGCATATGTAAGCATGTACTGACTGCCTTCAAATAGCTCATTTTGGAAATCGTTTTTTAGACCGAAGCCCATGACCGGAATATCTAACTCATCTACGATATATGCTAACTGCAAAACATGCTCTTTTTTTAGAAATTGTACTTCATCAACAAGTACACAGTATGGTTTTACAGCATTGTTTTTTACTAGCTCAAAAATATTTGTATCATCATTAACAGGAATGGCTTGTTGACGTAAGCCTACTCGACTTGAGATAAAGCCTACTTCATCTCGCGTATCTATACCTGGTGTAAACATCATTACGGGTTTTTGTTGTTCTTCATAGTTATGTGCAACTTTTAGAATTTCTATGGATTTACCACTATTCATTGCACCGTGTTTAAAATATAGCTGTGCCATTTTGTCTTCTCCCTTTCTTCATGTCGATCTGGATACTGAAAAGACTCGCATCAACGAATTTCCTTGATATACTGAAAAAAATACCTGCCAAGCACATGCTTGGCAGGTATTAAACTAACATTAGTTTTTAAGACCGTATTTTTTGTTGAAACGATCAACGCGACCATCAGCAGACGCGAATTTTTGACGGCCAGTATAGAATGGGTGACAGTCGTTGCAGAACTCGACAACGATGTTTTCTTTTACTGAACCAGTTTTGAAAGAGTTACCACAAGAGCAAGTTACTGTTGCTTCTTTGTAATCTGGATGAATTCCTTGTTTCATATTCGTTTTCTCCTCTCGCCCTGAACCATCTGGAACAGAGTATTATCGAACTGTACCTTACATAGCCCGAATATGTCGGCTAAATATGTACACGTTGCATACCTTGCAATAGTACCATATGAACTATACATTTGACAATAGTTATTAATATATAACGACGCTTGGTTATTTTATGTAATTTATATTACGGCTTATCACCATAGCGTGAGATTAATTTCCGTTCCGGCTGGGCGCTTTCCTGGGGACGTCAGCCGGAACGGAAATCAACTTACTATATAACTTTTGGTGATGTTATACCAGTATTTAAAAATCATCATCAACTAGTGATAGTCAATGATGATTTTCATGTTTATAGTAGGCCTTTACCTTTAGTAGCTTTTTTCATATCTTCATTTAACTTTTCAAAGAATTCTTCATTTGAATTTGTCGTACGTAATTTTTTCATGAAGCGCTCCGCGAAATCAGGCGCGTCCGAGAATGTTTTACGAATTGCCCACAGCTTTTCAAGTTGCTCAGGCTCAAGCAGAAGCTCTTCCTTACGTGTACCTGAACGGCGGATATCAAGCGCAGGGAAAATACGACGCTCTGCTAATTGGCGATCAAGATGAAGCTCTAAATTACCTGTTCCTTTAAATTCCTCATAAATGACCTCATCCATACGAGATCCAGTATCCACTAAAGCTGTCGCTAAAATTGTTAAGCTACCGCCTTCTTCAATATTACGTGCAGAACCGAAGAATCGTTTTGGTCTATGGAAGGCAGCAGGATCAATACCACCTGAAAGCGTACGACCGCTCGGAGGAATAACTAAGTTATACGCTCGTGCTAAACGTGTAATAGAGTCCATTAAAATAATAACATCACGCTTATGCTCAACTAAGCGGCGTGCACGTTCTAATACTATTTCTGCAACTTTTACATGATTTTCTGGAACCTCATCGAAAGTCGAGCTCACTACATCTGCATTCACAGAACGTTCGATATCAGTTACTTCCTCAGGGCGTTCGTCAATAAGTAAGACAATTAACTCTGCATCAGGATAATTTGTTGTAATAGCATTCGCGATTTCTTTTAATAATGAAGTTTTCCCTGCCTTTGGTGGTGCGACGATCAATCCACGTTGCCCAAAGCCTACAGGTGCCACTAAATCCATAATACGAGTCGATAAATTACGTTGAGTTGTTTCAAGCTTAATTTGTCGGTCAGGATATAAAGGCGTTAATGCAGGAAAATGCACACGTTCCTTTGCTACTTCTGGGTCTTCGCCGTTAACAGCATCCACCTGTAGTAGTCCATAATAGCGTTCGTTTTCTTTAGGTGGACGTACTTTACCAGTTACCTTGTCCCCGTTTCGTAAGTCAAAGCGACGAATTTGAGAAGCAGAAATATAAATATCTTCTTTACTCGGAGAATAGTTAATTGGTCGAAGGAAGCCAAAGCCCTCTTGCGAAACAATTTCTAGTACACCTTCCATAAAGAAATAGCCCTCTTGCTCCGAACGTGTTTTCAAAATAGCAAATATTAATTCTTTTTTCGTTAGCTTGCTATAATATGAAATTTTGTATTGGCGTGCAAGGGCGTAAAGCTCTTTTAACGTCATGTTTTCTAATTGAGCGATTGTCAATGCAGACATATGCACAACTCCAGTCTTTTTCAAAATATAATTGCCATTTTTGGGGTTATTAAAGAAGTTTTTTACGATAGGCTCTGTAATCTATTCGTACCTGTCAGCATTTTCATGTATAAGTCAGAAATGAAGCAGTTTGAATCAAAGCGATAGGTACTTGAAATAACTATGCAAAACAATGAAGCATAATATGGCCTTATAAAACTATGGGATGGTTGAAAATTTAGAAGAAGGTACCTAGCGCAAAAAGATGCACTAGGTATATTTTAGAAGAAATTTTTATTAATAGCTAGGTTTTTTATCAAGAGCGTGACGACCTTCTACAAAACGCACAGTTCCAGATTTAGCTCGCATAACAACTGAATGCGTTAAAGCATAGGCTCCTTTATATTGAACGCCTTTTAAAAGCTCACAATCTGTTACTGCAGTCGCTGCAAAAATAGCATCGTCACCTTTAACTAGATCATCTAAAAAAAGAACTTTATCTACGTCTACACCCATTTTTTTACAACGTTCTAACTGTTCCTCATCTTCTGGCACTAGCTTCGCTTGGAAGTCTCCACCTAAACATTTTAATGCAACAGCTGAAATTACACCCTCTGGTGCACCACCTGTACCAAACATAATATCAATGCCGGTTTCATCAAAAGCAGTATTGATAGCTGCTCCAACGTCACCATCTTGAATAAATTTAATACGTGCCCCAGCTTCTCGGATTTCATCAACAATTGCTTGGTGACGTGGTCGATCTAGAAGTGTAGCTACTACGTCTGAAATATCTTTATTTTTAGCTTTTGCTACCTGTAATAAATTATACGTAACAGAAGCGTTAATATCTACCTTACCTGCTGCTTCTGGACCTACTGCAATTTTCTCCATGTACATATCAGGTGCGTTTAACAGATTACCTTTATCTGCAATAGCAAGAACTGTCATTGCACCATTTGTACCCTTCGCTACAATATTTGTACCTTCTAATGGGTCAACTGCGATATCTACTTGAGGACCTCCATTACGTAGGCCAAGCTCTTCACCAATATAAAGCATTGGTGCTTCATCCATTTCGCCTTCACCAATCACTACTGTAGCATGCATTGGAATTGTATCGAACATCACGCGCATCGCTGTCGTCGCTGCATCATCTGCCTCAATTTTCAAACCGCGACCCATCCATTTCCCGGATGCGATTGCTGCTGCCTCTGTTACTCGTACTACTTCCATCGATAAACTACGTTCCATTGTTTTATTTGCCTCCCGTTATCGGCATATTTCTTCACCGAAACATTCAAATTACCTCTATTGTAACATAGTTAGTTCAAAATATTTAGCTCTCATTATTCCTTTGCCTCTGCTACGCGAGCCATTATTGTTTCACGTCGAATATCAGCGCCTAAATCACGTAATTTCTCAATAAGTGAGCTATAACCACGCTCAATATGATAGATATCATGAATTTCTGTTTCACCTTCAGCTAAAAGGCCTGCTAATACTAATGCGGCACCAGCACGAAGATCTGTAGCTGTTACAGTTGAACCATGTAATTTACTAGGGCCTGTAATCATAGCTGTATTTCCTTCAACGCGTGCATTGGCATTCATACGACGAAGTTCATCAATATGCTTAAATCGAGCTGTATAGATTGTATCTGTTACCTTTGAGGAACCAAATGCTTGAGACATTAACACAGAAAGTGGTTGCTGAATATCCGTCGGGAACCCAGGATACACTAATGTTTTAACATCAACGGCTTGCAATGTGGAGAGGTCCGTTTTTGGCACAAAAATACTTTCTTCACCGATTTCAATTTTTACGCCCATTTCACGAAGCTTTGCAGTAATCGCCTCTAAATGCAATGGAATAACATTATCGATTGTAATGCCTTCACCTAAAGCGGCAGCCATAATCATAAACGTAGCAGCTTCAATACGATCTGGAATAATCGTATGCTCCGTACCATGAAGCTCCTCTACGCCTTCAATACGGATAACACTTGTACCCGCACCTTTAATATTAGCCCCCATGTTAGTGAGAAGAGTCGCTACATCAATAATTTCCGGTTCTTTTGCTGCATTTTCAATAACCGTACGTCCCTTCGCGAGGACAGCAGCTAACATAATATTAATTGTTGCGCCAACACTGGCAACGTCTAAATATATTTTTGCACCAATTAATTCATCAGCACGTAAATAAATTGCTCCATGCTCATTAGTGATTTTCGCCCCTAATGCTTCAAAGCCTTTTATATGTTGGTCAATAGGACGTGGCCCTAAGAAACAGCCTCCTGGTAAACCAATCACAGCTTTTTTAAAGCGACCAAGCATTGCTCCCATTAAGTAATAGGAAGCACGAAGCTTTTTCACATTGCCGTTTGGTAATGGCAACGCAATCATATCTGTCGGATCAATGGTCATTATGCCATCCTCAAATGAAACCTCTCCACCGATTTCCTCTAATAATGCCTTTAACGTCCATGCATCAGAAATTTCTGGTAACCCTCCAATTGTCACTGGAGAGTTCGCCAAAATTGATGCTGGAATTAAGGCGACTGCACTATTTTTTGCACCACTAACTTTTATTGTACCCTGTAGACGATTTTCGCCTGTAATTTTGTAAACATCCATTTTGCGTTCTCCCTCATTGATTGGAAAGTAATTTTTTCTGCAATTGGCTCACTATATAATCTTATTATTCGCCTTTTCTCTTATTCCAATCCGCTAAAAATCCTTCAATTCCTTTTTCCGTTAATGGATGATGGAAAAGTTGCTTTAATACTTTAAAAGGAGTGGTTGCAATATGTGCACCAGCAAGTGCTGCAGCTGTCACATGCTGAGGATGACGAATTGATGCAGCGATAATTTGCGTGTCGATATTATGAATTGTGAAAATATCTGCAATCGTTTCAATTAGTTCTACACCGTTTTGACCCATATCATCTAGACGACCGATAAATGGTGATACATATGTAGCACCCGCACGAGCAGCCATTAATGCTTGGTTTGCACTGAAGATTAATGTTACGTTCGTTTTAATACCTTTGTCGGCAAAGAAGCGACATGCCTCTAAGCCAGCTGGAGTCATAGGCAGTTTAACTGTAATATTTGGGGCAATTGCAGCCAATTCTAAGCCTTCTTTAATCATACCTTCCGCATCTAGTGCAATTACTTCCCCACTCACTGAGCCATCTACAAGCTCTGTGATTTCACGAAGTCGATCATGGAAAGAAACATTCTCTTCTTTAGCAACTAACGATGGGTTTGTTGTAACACCTGATAAAATACCCCATGCGTGTGCTTCTTTAATCTCTTCAAAGTTTGCTGTATCAATGAAAAATTTCATAATATTCCCTCCTGATTACTATTTTGGCTCACTTACCATACTTGAGGTTGAATATTCACATATACGATTAACATATGTCATCCTCAACTTTTGGTGGTGATGAGCCTTATATTTGAATTTTCGCCAAAAATTTTTTATCTCAAAAACAAGAGAAGGTCGATAAAAGCATCAACACTTCTCTTATTATGTGTATTCATCTGTACTTTTGTAACATATAGCTACAAAAATTATGCTTTTTGTGCACTACCAAATTCACGAATTTTCCCAATAACTGTTGTTTTAATCGCTTCACGTGCTGGAGCAAGGAATTTACGAGGATCATAAACAACTTTATCATTATCAAGAACTTCACGGATTACTTTTGTAGCAGCAATTTGATTTTCAGTATTAACATTAATTTTTGCTGTACCTAATGAAATTGAACGTTGAATATCTTTTGTTGGAATACCTGTACCACCATGTAATACTAATGGAAGATCTGCTAAGTTTGAGATTTCTTCCATTTCTTTAAAGCCTAAGTTTGGTTCTCCTTTGTAAGGACCATGTACAGAGCCAAGAGCTGGTGCTAAGCAGTCGATATCTGTTAGCTCAACCATTTTACGGCATTCCTCTGGATCAGCGTACATAATACCACCGATTACGCCATCCTCGTCACCACCTACTGTTCCAAGCTCAGCTTCAACAGAAACACCTTTCGAACGAGCGTACTCAACTACTTTTGAAGTAGTCGCAACATTTTCCTCGAATGGATGATGAGATGCATCAATCATAACGGAAGTAAAGCCTGCATCAATTGCTTCTTTACATTTTTCAAAGCTTGAACCATGGTCAAGATGAATAGCAACAGGTACTGTAGTGCCATAAGACTCCATTAAACCTTTTACCATGTGTACAACGGAAATGAATCCGCCCATATATTTACCTGCGCCTTCAGAAACGCCTAGAATCACTGGAGATTTTTCTTCTTCTGCTGCTTGTAAAATTGCTTGAGTCCACTCAAGGTTGTTGATGTTGAACTGACCAACCGCATAACCTTCTGCTTTTGCTTTAATTAACATCTCTTTCATAGATACTAATGCCATACTAAAAATCCTCCTCTTAGGACTATTCTTTTTACATAGATATGCTATTTAATCATAGCAAAAATAACAGCCCCTGAAAAGCAGGGGCTGTTATTTTCTACACGAAAGCGTAGTGAAACGTAGCGGCAGTGTCAACCGTAGTGTAGTGCAACGGAACGCAGGTTACGCGAAAGCGAAATGAAACGTAGCGACAGCGTCTTGTTTTCTGCACGAAAGCGAAGTGCAACGTAGCGGCAGTGCCAACCGTAGTGTAGTGCAACGGAACGAAGGTTACGCGAAAGCGAAGTGAAACGTAGCGACAGCGTCTTCTTTGCTCCACGAAAACGAAGAGCAAATAGAAAAATTTCTTCTGTACCTAAGCAAAGATCACTCAAAATATATTTTGGAAGCATGTGAATATGAAATGGTAGCAAATTACTACAAATCGTCTAACAACCATGAAAAACAGGCGGTGTTGACCACTGCCTGTTCATCTAAACTTTTAATGTTTTATTAACTTCATCACGTACTTCAAAAATATCAAAAGGCTTAGTAAAATATCGAATTGCTCCTAAATCTAATGCCTCCTGTACAACTTCCAATTCCCCATATGCAGTCATCATGAATACGGGGAGTTGTGGCCACTTCTCTTTTAAGCGTTTTAAAATTTCTATGCCATCCATCCCTGGAATTTTCATGTCTAATAGGACACAATCCATTTCCTCCTCAGCATACTTCAGTGCTTCCATACCATTTGCAGCTAAATATGTAACATAACCTTCCTTTTTCAACACTTCATTTAAAAGCAAACGAATTCCTGGTTGATCATCGACAATTAGTAATCGTTTCACATTTCATTCCGCCCTTTTTGAGTTATTATTCTTGCACAAAACTTCCTATATTATGTATTATTCTCCTTTAACTTCTTAATACCTTCTAGTATTATAAATTATCTAGCTTTTGCTTTATGCTCTTTTCAAACCTATAATATTGATTGAGGTGGGACCATGTCAAAAATTCTAACAACACAATTAAGTGGATTATTACAAAGAATAACACAAAATGAAGAAGAAGCTATTGAAGAAACAGCACGATTACTTGCACAAGCGGGTATTGGTGAAGGTAATGTCTATTTCGCATGCTTTGGTGAAATGCAAGTTATCGAATTAAATGCATGTCAAGCTGTGGAACGTTTTACTAAGTTAGTCCCTTGGACAAAAGATACAGTTATCACGGAAGCTGATCGTGTATGCATTTTTACACGTAGTTCACATGATGAGGATGCATTATCCTTTGCACAGCAATTAAATAATCAGTTTATTCCATTTGCAGCGGTTGCTAGCGAAGTTGCTAATTCCGAAAACCCACTAGCAGATTTAGCGTATACGTATATTTCAACACGCATACGAGGTGGTTTATTACCGAACGATTTAGGAAAGCGCATAGTTGTGCCACATGCTATTGCTGCCCTTTTTGTTTATGAAGCAGTAAAAATCGCGTATGATGAAATGCTTGGCCTTGATGACGAAGAGTTATAAAGAATCTATAAAGCTCCTTTTGTTCGTTTTATAGGAATACTTTGAAGATTTATCGAAACAAAATCTCATTTTATCGAAACTTTTTGGGCTTTTATCGAAAAACAAGCTCTTTCTTTTTATCAAAAAATCAACCCCTCGTTTTGCCGAAAAGCCAAAAAAAGAGTTGTCTCAGCACTTGAGACAACTCTTTTTTTCATTATTTGAATGTTGCTCCGATAAAATCGCGGAACAATGGCTGTGGACGATTTGGACGTGATACAAGCTCAGGGTGGAATTGGCATGCTACGAAGAAATTCTTTTCTGGTAACTCGATAATTTCCACTAATTTACCGTCAGGACTTGTACCTGAGAAGACAAGACCTGCAGCTTCCATCGCTTCACGATATTCATTGTTAAATTCATAACGATGGCGGTGGCGCTCATAAACAAGCTCTTGACTATAGGCTTCGCTTGCCTTTGAGCCATCTTTTAACTTACATGGATATAAACCTAAACGTAATGTACCACCGATGTCTACACTGTCGTTTTGATCTGGTAGGAAGTCGATAATCGGATATTCCGTATTTGGATCAAGTTCTGTAGAATGCGCTCCTTGTAAACCAAGTACGTTACGAGCAAATTCTACTGTTGCAAGCTGCATACCTAAGCAAATACCTAAGAATGGTACATCATTTTCACGTGCGTATTGTGTCGCTAAAATTTTACCTTCAACTCCACGATCACCGAAGCCACCTGGAACTAAAATTGCGTCAGCGCCTTTTAATAGCGTAGTAACATTGTCAGCATCTACATGTTCAGCATTAATCCAGTCAATCTCAATATCAGAATTAAATGCATAGCCCGCATGCTTTAATGCCTCTACAACAGAAATGTAAGCATCTTGTAGTTCTACATATTTACCTACTAATGCTACTTTTCGTTTATTTGGTAAGCACTTCACTTTCGCTACAAGCTCACGCCATTCTTCCATATCCGCCTCTGGTGCTTCAATACCAAAATGGTCAAGCACGATATCATCAATATCTTGTGCATGAAGGTTTAGAGGCACTTCATATAAATGTTCTGCATCGCGAGATTCAATAATTTCGTGTGGTTGAACATCACAGAATAAAGCTAATTTTTCTTTCATTTCCTGAGGTACTTCTTGCTCAGTGCGTACAACAATAATATTTGGTTGAATACCTAAAGAACGTAATTCTTTTACAGAATGTTGAGTTGGCTTTGTTTTTAGCTCACCCGCAGCTTTAATATAAGGAATAAGTGTACAATGAACATACATCACATTATTATGACCTAAATTCGTTTTCATTTGGCGAATTGCTTCAAGGAATGGCAATGACTCAATATCCCCAACTGTTCCGCCTACCTCTGTAATAACTACATCTGCATTTGTTTCGCGACCAGCTCGTTGAATACGATCTTTGATCTCATTTGTAATGTGAGGAATTACTTGTACTGTTCCACCATTGTAATCACCACGGCGTTCTTTTTGTAATACAGACTGATAAACACGACCCGATGTTACTGTGGAATGTTTTCCTAGGTTAATATCAATGAAACGTTCGTAGTGACCTAAGTCTAAGTCAGCTTCTGCGCCATCATCTGTTACAAAAACCTCACCATGCTGATAAGGACTCATTGTACCTGGGTCAATATTGATATATGGGTCAAATTTTTGAATCGTTACTTCTAATCCACGATTTTTTAATAAACGACCTAGAGATGCTGCTACAATCCCTTTTCCAAGTGATGACACAACCCCACCTGTTACAAAAATATACTTCGTCATGAAAAAATTCCTCCTTATGTTGTTCTAGAAATTGCTAGTAAGAAAAGTGCATTCACGCCACATGCTGATTCTAAGCATTGGTGTAAATTTCTCTACAGGCTAAGAAAATTAATATTTCTTATCCCTAAAATAAGAAAAGCCGAGAATGCCTACAAAATTGTAGGCGATTCGAAGCTGTCATCGTTTCTATCTCTTTTCTACTTTCCTTTTAAAAAGCTCTAACATATACTCAGTCACCGATTATTATACATCATGAATAATTTAGAGCATTACTATTCATTCCGTAGCTATAAACATGGGAGAACTTGACTGAATAAAGTTAAAAAATAAAAAAACGCCCCTCCTGCATAGGTTTGCAGGGGGAGCGTATTATATACACGGTCTTTCTCCTTTAATTAAGGAGCCCAAGTAAAAGATTAAACGTAACCGCGATAGAAGTCAAGATTTTTTACTACAAGGATAAAAGAAAGAAAATTTCAAAGAGTAATTATCTTAGATTTCATCCTCTTCTTCTTCAACCTCTTCATCATCATCGATAAAGTCTTCGTCGATTTCCTCATCGATGTCTTCTATATCCTCATCCTCAAAGTCGATATCTTCTTTAGCAGCATCTTCTTCTTCTTCTTCATCTAGATCATCTTCTTCAACGAATTCTTCATAATCTTCATCAAAGTCAATGTCTTCCTCTTCTAAATCTTCATCTAAATCATCTTCATCCTCAACAGCAGCTTTAGATTTTTTCTTATGAGTTTTAACAGAAGGAGCTGTTTCTTCTTCAATCTGTTCAACTTTATACCATTCACGTAAGCCCCAGCCTGTTTCCTGATTAAATAAGAAGCGGCCATCTACATTTAAATCTGTGTAAAATTGTAGTAGGCGAGCTTTAATTTCTTCATCACTATAGCCCACAAGCTCTTGAATAATTGTTAATAAGTCATTTAAAGACACTGAGGCACGTTTTTCATTTAAAATTGCATAAGCTAAGTTAATTAACGATTCTTCCGTTAATTGTTCTTTTGTCATTTCACGAAAATTCATTCGTGCACTTCCTTTCCTTCATCACAATGGACGTTTTAAATTCATATAGCTTTATTTTCGGAGCGCAGCAAAAAAGGCCGCACAAAAGTAACTTTCCATATCATAAGCATAATACCCATTATATACAAAGTTTTATCCTCTTTGCTAGCTTCAATTACTGTTTTTTATATCACGCATTTTTTTTATCCCTAAGTAAAACAAATAGACAGATAATATTAGTAAAGGAACAGCGCCAAATTGCTTATCATACAGGAAATAAACTCCTACCACCAAAGCTAAAATAATGATGTAGTTAATAGCAGATTTCATCATCTATTGCGCCTCCCCTTTTTTTTACATTTCTATTATAACGGAAATAAAAAGAAGTGCCTAATCCTAAGACTAGACACTTAAAACTACACAAACATTTTGTACAAAATAGAATAAATGTTATACAACGAGAAGATATGCACGCTTAGAATTACATATTACGACGATATTGTCCGCCTACCTCATATAAAGCATTTGTGATTTGCCCTAAGCTAGCGACTTTTACGGTTTCCATAAGCTCCGCGAAAATATTACCGTTGTTCACAGCTACTTGTTGTAAACGAGCAAGAGCCGCTTCGTTCTCTCCTTCATGTTGCTTCCAGAAGGCTTGTAAATTGTGAATTTGTGTCTCTTTTTCTTCCGTAGATGCACGCGCAATTTCCATATTGTTAATGTCATCTTCTGAAGGAGGATTCGGATTTAAGTATGTGTTTACACCAATGATTGGTAACTCACCAGAATGCTTTAGCATCTCGTAGTACATGGATTCCTCTTGAATCTTACCACGTTGATATTGCGTTTCCATTGCACCTAGCACGCCACCACGATCATTGATACGATCAAACTCTTCTAGTACAGCTTCTTCTACAAGGTCTGTTAACTCTTCTACGATAAACGCTCCTTGTAATGGATTTTCGTTTTTCGCTAAGCCATGTTCCTTCGTAATAATCATTTGAATGGCCATTGCACGACGTACAGATTCTTCCGTAGGCGTTGTAATTGCCTCATCATATGCATTTGTATGCAATGAATTACAGTTATCCTGTAAGGCCATTAACGCCTGTAACGTTGTGCGGATATCATTAAAATCAATCTCTTGTGCATGCAAACTGCGTCCAGATGTTTGGATATGATATTTTAATTTTTGTGCTCGTTCATTAGCACCGTACTTATCACGCATGACAACTGCACAAATACGACGGGCTACACGACCAATAACTGTATACTCTGGATCTAGTCCGTTAGAGAAGAAGAATGATAGATTTGGCGCAAAGTCGTCTATATTCATTCCTCGACTTAAATAATATTCCACATACGTGAAGCCATTTGCTAATGTAAAGGCCAACTGAGATATTGGGTTCGCTCCAGCTTCTGCAATATGATAACCAGAAATAGATACGGAGTAATAATTACGAACTTTATGATCGATAAAGTATTGCTGAATATCTCCCATCATTCGTAACGCAAACTCTGTTGAGAAAATACATGTATTTTGCCCTTGATCTTCTTTTAAAATATCTGCTTGCACGGTTCCACGTACTACCTGTAAAGTTTTCTCTCGTGTCTCCGTAAATTCTTCAATTGTCAAAGGTCGGCCAAGTTCTTTCTCACGTAGTTTCACTTGTTGATCAATAGCCGTATTCATGAACATCGCCAAAATAACCGGTGCCGGACCGTTAATTGTCATCGACACTGAAGTTGATGGTGCACATAAATCAAAACCTGCATAAAGCTTTTTCATATCCTCTAGTGTACAAATGGATACTCCTGACTCTCCAACCTTTCCATAAATATCTGGTCGGTAATCTGGATCCTCACCGTATAGCGTTACCGAATCAAATGCTGTTGATAAACGTTTTGCATCATCATCCTTCGATAAATAATGGAATCGTTTATTTGTACGCTCAGGCGTTCCTTCGCCAGCAAATTGTCGCTTCGGATCTTCCCCTTCACGCTTAAATTGGAATACCCCTGCTGTATACGGGAATTCACCAGGTACATTTTCTTTATAAACCCAGCGTAAAATTTCACCATAATCTACGAATTTCGGCAAAGCAACTTTAGGTATTTTTGTACCAGAAAGGCTTGTTGTCTTTAAAATTGTTCGAATTTCCTTATCACGAACTTTCGTGACAAATTCGTCTCCAGCATACGCTTCTTTTAAAGCATGCCAATTATCTAATATACGTTTAGACTCAGCCGTTAATTCATCTCTGAAACCTTCTGCTAAAGAAGTAAGTGATTCAACAAGTGCATCATTTGGCGCTTTTTCCTTAATCGCTGTAATAGCTCCCTCTAATTGGAATAGACGGCGAGCAAATTCCACCTGTTGCTCTGATTTTTTATGATAGCCACGCACAGTATCTGTAAGTTCTCGTAAATAATAACGACGGTCGTTTGGAATGATAACATCTTGCTTTTGGGTTTTCGCAAATTGCTCATAGCCTGTTTCCCAATTACTTCCTGTCTTCGTATTAATGATATTTACTAATGCAGCAAATAAAGCATTCGTTCCTTTATCATTAAATTGACTGGCAATCGTACCGTACACAGGCATATTATCAAGTGATTCATCCCAAAGCTCTCGTGAACGTTGATATTGCTTTTGTACTTGACGTAGCGCATCTTCAGAGCCTTTACGTTCAAATTTATTAATGGCAATAACATCCGCAAAATCAATCATGTCAATTTTTTCAAGCTGAGTTGGAGCACCAAACTCACTTGTCATAACGTACATGGATAAATCAGTGTGTTTTGTAATCTCGGCATCACCTTGACCAATACCACTTGTTTCTACAATGATTAAATCATAGCCCGCTACACGCGCTACATCTAGCACATCCCCAATTGAAGCAGTAAGCTCTGTACGAGATCCACGGGTTGCTAAACTACGCATATATACTCGATTATTGAAAATCGCATTCATACGAATTCGGTCACCAAGTAAAGCCCCACCTGTTTTTTGCTTTGTCGGATCGACAGAAAGGATAGCTACGCGTTTATCCGGAAATTCCTTTAGGAAACGACGAATTAATTCATCCGTTAAGGAAGATTTACCCGCACCACCAGTTCCTGTAATACCTAATACAGGTGCTCCTTTTGAGCGTTTACGAGCTTCTTCTAGCATCATTTTCGTTTCTTCATCATCATTCGACTCAGCAGCAGTTATTAAATTCGCTAAAATTTCTGGTGTTTCTGTCGTTAGAGCATCAAGCTTTTCTTGATAGCTACCTGTAGCAGTGGGGAAATCGGTTCCTTTAATTTTCTGATTAATCATCCCTTGTAATCCTAAAACACGCCCATCCTCTGGCGAGAAAATCCCAGCAATCCCGTAAGCATGTAGCTCTTTAATTTCGCGTGGTAAAATAACACCACCGCCGCCACCATAAATTTTAATATGTGGCGCCCCTTTTTCACGCAGCAAATCATACATATATTTAAAGTATTCCATATGCCCGCCTTGATAAGAAGATATCGCAATGCCTTGAGCATCCTCTTGTATCGCAGCATTTACGACTTCTTCCACGGAGCGGTTATGTCCTAAATGGATTACCTCTACACCGCTTGATTGTAAAATACGTCGCATAATGTTAACCGAAGCATCATGTCCATCAAAAAGACTCGATGCTGTTACAAAACGTACGTGATTTTTTGGACGATATACTTCTACCTTTGTCATATGAAATCCCCACTTTCTCCCCTTAATCAATTACACCTTTGTGTTATGAAACATAATTCATAAAAAAAAAATCGGTAATTGCAATGTCGCATTATGCAATTACCGACAACCCCTTTACAAAAACTTATTCGAACCCCTTTATGCCTGAAATAAACAATGTTATTTGCATTTCAATAAATTCGTCAATAGAGTGCTGACGATGGAGCGCCCATTTACGGAATGCCCAGCTTTGTCCAGAAACGACTAAGTTATTTGCTGCCAAATGAATTTGTTTATCGGTCATTGTTATTTCACCTGACTGCACACAGCGTTGTAGTAATCGCTCAAACGTACCAACCATTTCAAACTCTTTACTAAATACATAACGCTGTGCTTCTTTTGACAATGATTTAGTTTCCTGATACATGATTGTCAGCTCATCAACCATACTATCAATTTGCAAGAAATACTCTCGAATCATTTCCTTTAACTCTTCTATAGTTCCTGCCTTAATCTCATAACTTGAAAGTCGCTCCATCGCATGGTGATAAATACTATCACATACAAGGTAAAGGACGTCTTCCTTAGTACGAATATATTCATATAATGTTCCGATACTAAAGCCTGCAGCTTTTGCGATTTCTCTCGTCGTAGCACGATGAAAACCTTTTTCTCTAAATAATTTAATGGCTCCCTCTATCATTTGTTCTCGACGAATGGCGATGAGATTTTCATCTTTAACCGTTGACTGTACTTGGGGTCTTTTATCTCTTTCTGTCATACGTTATTTTGTCAACATTCGAGAGATAACAAGTCGTTGAATCTCTTGTGTACCTTCGTAAATTTGTGTGATTTTTGCATCACGCATGAAGCGCTCAACTGGATAATCTTTCGTATATCCATATCCACCAAACACTTGAACCGCCTCAGTCGTTACATTCATCGCAGTATCGCCAGCCATTAATTTTGCCATTGCAGATGCCTTACCATACGGTAGACCATTTGATTCCAACCAAGCCGCTTGGTATGTAAGCAGTCGAGATGCTTCAATTTGAGTTGCCATATCCGCTAGTTTAAAGGATACCCCTTGGTTGGCAGTAATCGGTTTACCAAATTGCACACGCTCTTTACCGTATTCAACCGCTGCATCCAAAGCTCCTTGTGCAATCCCTACAGCTTGTGCCGCAATACCATTACGTCCTCCATCAAGTGTTGTCATCGCAATTTTGAAGCCTTCTCCCTCAGCTCCAAGCATGTTTTCTTTCGGAACGCGACAGTTATCAAAAATAATTTCAGTTGTAGGAGATGAACGAATTCCTAGTTTTTTCTCCTTCTTCCCTACCGAGAAACCTTCAAAGCTAGCTTCAACGATAAAAGCAGTTGTGCCATGTTTAGCTTCTGGATCTGTTACTGCAAATACAACATATGTATCTGCTACTCCACCATTGGTAATGAAAATTTTCGAGCCGTTTAAAATATAATCATCGCCATCACGTTTTGCATATGTTCTCATGCCACCAGCATCAGAGCCTGATCCTGGCTCTGTTAAGCCATATGCACCGATACGTTTACCTTCTGCCATTGGACGAAGATATTTTTGTTTTTGTTCTTCATTACCGAATTTATAAATCGGCCAACCAGCAAGCGAAGTATGTGCTGATAAAGTAACCCCTGTTGACGCACATACACGTGATAATTCTTCTACAGCAATGACATACGCAAGATAATCAAAGCCTGCACCGCCGTATTCTTCTGGCCATGGAATACCCGTTAAGCCTAGCTCCGCCATTTTATCGAAAATTGCACGGTCAAACTCTTCGTTTTCGTCACGTTCCGCTGCTGTTGGTGCTACTTCATTAATAGCAAAATCACGAATCATTTCGCGTAATTGCTCATGCTCTTCTGATAATTGAAAGTTCATTGTCCATTTCCCCTTTTTTGTTAGACTCTGTTAGTGCTATATTGTTGATTTCTATATTTGATCATATTTCTGCGGTATGCCTCGGGAAACTGAGCAAATCTCTTGGTTACCTGAGCGGTTCTCCGGATAACCCGAGCGTTTTATTGCTAGACCTGATCATTTATTCAGATTACCGGAGCGATTTTTTAGCAATCAACATCATCCGTTAAAAATCAACTTTGCAACATAACATCAGACCTTATTTAAGTAAATGTTTACTAATGACTAGCTTTTGAATTTCACTTGTACCCTCATATATTTCTGTCACTTTTGCATCTCGGAAATAACGCTCTACTGGATAGTCTTTTGTATAGCCATAGCCACCAAAAATTTGTATAGCTTCTATCGTTGTTTGCACTGCTGTACGAGAGGCAAACAGTTTCGCCATCGAGGCCTCAGCCCCGCATGGCAACCCTTTTGTGCGTAAATCCGCTGCACGATAGACTAGTAATTTTGCTGATTCTACGGCAGTCGCCATATCAGCAAGCTTGAAGCCAACCCCTTGTTGTGCTGCAATAGGCTTTCCAAATTGAACGCGCTCTTTGGCATAAGCAGTAGCTGCTTCTAGCGCTGCCTCAGCAATGCCTAAAGCTTGTGCTGCGATTCCAATACGTCCAACATCTAAGTTGGCCATTGCAATTTTAAAGCCTTCCCCTTCCTCCCCAAGAAGGTTCATGGCTGGAATGCGACAGTTGTCGAATGTTAGTTGAAGTGTACGTGAGCCGTGTAAGCCCATTTTATGTTCATCTTTACCTATGATTAAGCCCGGTGTTCCTTTTTCAACAATAAATGCTGAAATACCGCGTGTTTTTTCAGCAGGATTCGTTGAGGCAAAGACAATATAAACATCTGCTTCTCCACCGTTTGTAATAAACACCTTGGAGCCGTTGATGATATAGTCATCTCCATCTCGCACTGCTTTGGATTGTAAAGAGCCGGCATCAGAACCAGCGCTAGGCTCTGTTAAACAAAATGCCCCTAAATATTCACCTGCAGCAAGCTTTGGAACATAACGTTTCTTCTGTTCATCGTTGCCGAAATAAATAATGGGATTTGTTCCCACTGAAGTATGCACAGATAAAATAACACCCATTACTGCACTAACCTTCGATAGTTCATTGATAGCAATTATGTACGATGTAAAATCCATCGCTGAGCCACCTAATTCCTCAGGCGTCGTGATCCCCATTAAACCTAATTCTCCCATTTGTGCAAGGAGTTCGCGTGGAAACTCTCCTGCCTCCATACGTTCTACCCACGGTTCAATTTTATCCTGAGCAAAATTACGAACCATATCACGCATCATTATTTGTTCATCTGTAAATTGTAAATGCATCTATAATGTCACCCCTGTACGTTGTCCCGTAGCATTTCATTTCGTTTGAATCGTCCCATCCCCATAGGATTATTCATAAACGTAAAAGCCTCTTCCAGATTTTTTGCCTAGCCAGCCTGCTGCCACATATTTACGAAGCAATGGACAAGGTCTATATTTACTATCCCCTAAGCCCTCATGTAAGATCTCCATGATGGATAGACATGTATCAAGACCAATAAAGTCTGCTAATGTCAACGGACCCATCGGATGATTCATGCCGAGCTTCATCACATCATCAATAGCTTCTTTCGATGCTACACCCTCATACAATGCGTAGATCGCTTCATTAATCATTGGTAATAAAATACGATTCGAAATAAAGCCTGGGAAGTCATTTACTTCCACTGGAGTTTTCGATAATTTCACTGTCATGTCTTCAACCGATTTGTAGACTTCATCACTTGTTGCTAACCCTCTAATAATTTCTACAAGCTTCATAACAGGTACAGGATTCATAAAGTGCATACCAATCACTTGCTCTGGACGATTTGTTACAGCTGCAATTTCCGTAATTGGTAAAGATGATGTATTCGTAGCTAAAATGGCATGTGCCGGTGCAATCTGGTCAATTTGCTTAAAGATGGATTGCTTCACTTCCATATTTTCCACAGCTGCCTCGATGATAATATCTACGTCACTAGCATCCTGTAAATCTAGTGACATACTAATACGACCTAAAATAGCCGCCTTCTCATCCTCAGTTTTACGACCCTTTTCGACATCACGTGTCAAGTTTTTCGTAATGACTCCTAAACCGCGTTCGAAAAATTCTTGCTTCATGTCGTTCAGTTTGACATCATAACCAGCTTGTGCACAAACTTGTGCAATGCCGGAGCCCATTTGTCCAGCACCAATAACCATCACTTTTTGAATTCCCATCATTCGTGTCCCCCTGTTTTCGGTACTTCAATCATAATCGCATCGCCTTGCCCTCCACCTGAGCAGATTGCAGCAATTCCGATACCACCGCCACGACGTTTTAATTCATGCGCAAGTGTTAAAATAATGCGTGCTCCAGACGCTCCGATTGGATGACCTAGTGCAACTGCACCACCGTTAACATTGACCTTTTCAGCATCTAAATCTGCCAGCTGCTTACTGACAAGAGCTACTGCTGCAAAGGCTTCATTGATTTCGATCAAATCAATGTCAGCTAATGATTTCCCTGTCTTTTTCAGTAATTTGTTAATGACAAGTCCTGGTGTTTGCGGGAAGTTCTCTGGTTCAATAGCAAGCTCTTCATGGCCGATAATAACTGCAAGTGGCTCTCTGCCTTCACGCGCTGCACGTTCCTCACTCATTACTACTAAGGCACATGCACCATCGTTAACGCCAGGAGCATTACCTGCTGTAATCGTTCCGTCCTTGTCAAAGGCTGGTTTGAGTTTGGCAAGTACCTCCATTGACGTACCAGCTCTTGGTGCCTCATCTGTATCGACTTGAAGCGGTTCTCCCTTACGTTGTGGAATTTCCACAGGCACGATTTCTTCAGCAAAGTAACCTTTGTCGATTGCTACAAGTGCACGTTCATGACTGCGAACAGACCATGCGTCCTGCTCCTCACGGCTTAACGAATATTCTTTCGCTGTTGCATTGCCGTAGGTTCCCATATGTGGCCTTGCCTTATCAAAGGCACAAGTTAAGCCATCATATAGCATGCCATCTACCATTGTTGAATCGCCCATGCGTAAGCCTGTTCGACCATTTTGTAGGTAATACGGTGCATTGGACATGGACTCCATACCACCAGCGATAATTACTTCTTCGTCCCCTAATCGAATTAGCTGATCTGCCAGTGTTACTGCGCGCATCCCAGACGCACAAACTTTATTGATTGTTTCTGTCTTTACTGCCATTGGTAAATTTGCTTTTATAGCAGCCTGCCTTGAAGGAATTTGGCCCTGTCCCCCTTGTAAAACGGAGCCTAAAATTACTTCATCCACTTCATTAGGCGAAATATTCGCTTTCTCAAGTGCCCCTTTTATGGCGATTGCCCCTAAATCACTTGCGTTTAATGCTGATAGTGAACCTCCAAACTTACCAAATGCAGTTCTTGCTCCTGCTAAAATTACAGCTCTATTCAAGTAAAACACCCCTTTTGTTTTACGTTCCAGAAGAAGTATTAGAGCATCCTCGTTGACTGAACGCTCGCTCGACCTCTTGCTATGAAAAATGGGAGTTATAATTGAACTCCCATCTCCATTTAATCTTATTCTACAAAACAATTATTTATTGTGCAATTTATATTTTTCAGATAACTAAAATATTTCTGCAATAACCATCATTTTTCTGCGTTAATTTCTATATTCTCGTCTTGTTCGACACTATCCACCGCAGCTACTACTTCTTCAACCATTACATCCGCTGCTTCTTCAACAGACTCCTCGACAGCTTTCACTTTTTCACCAAATACAGAACGCTCTAATAGTTCTGCAACATCGAATGTACCGATTGAATCCTCAACCTCTTTTGCCTTTGTACCATCCTCAAGCATTGTTAAGCAGTAAGGACATCCAGAAGAAATAACTGACGCATTAGTTGCTAAAGCTTGCTCTGTTCGTGCTACGTTAATACGGTTGCCGACATGCTCTTCCATCCACATTAAACCGCCACCTGCACCACAGCACATTGCCATCTCACGATTACGCTCCATTTCCACAAGCTTAACACCTGGGATACCACGTAATATCTCGCGTGGTGCATCATAAACATCGTTATAACGCCCTAAATAACAAGAATCGTGGAAAACAATCGTTTCATGAACTTCGTAGTTTAACGCTAGACGATTTTCATCAATCAATTGATTCAATAGTTCAGTATGGTGGTAGACCTCGCCCTCCCAGCCAAAGTCTTGGTATTCATTTTTAAAGATATTATAAGCGTGAGGGTCGATCGTAACGATTTTCTTCACGTCATTTTTCTCAAATTCATCAATATTTGCTGTTGCCAGCTCTTGGAATAAGAATTCATTTCCTAAACGACGAGGAGTGTCCCCTGAGTTTTTCTCTTTATTTCCTAAAATCGCAAACTTCACGCCTGCCTCGTTTAATAAACGACAGAAAGCTAATGCAATTTTTTGCGAGCGGTTATCAAATGCACCCATTGAACCTACCCAGAATAAATATTCCATTTCTTCGCCTGATTTTTTCAGCTCTTTCACTGTTGGAATATGAATTGTTGGATCTAAGTCACGCCAATTTTCTTTTTCTTTACGGTTTAAGCCCCATGGATTGCCTTGACGCTCGATATTTGTCATCGCGCGTTGTGCATCAGGGTTTACTTTTCCTTCAGTCATTGTTAAGTAACGACGTAAATCAATAATTTTATCTACGTGCTCGTTCATAACAGGACATTGATCCTCACAGTTACGACAAGTTGTACATGCCCAAATCTCTTCTTCTGTAATGACATCGCCGATTAAAGAAGGGTTGTAGATATCTTCAATGACTGCCCCCTCGGCTCCAGCTGCCATCGCTAGCTGATTGCCCTTTGTATTAGCAAAGAATTGATAAGGGACCCAAGGCTTTTGCTTTGTCACAACAGCACCTGTAAATGTTAAATGATCTCGTAGCTTCACGATTAAATCCATTGGTGATAGCATTTTCCCTGTTCCTGATGCTGGACACATATTGGTACAGCGTCCGCACTCTACACAAGAATATAAATCTAGCATTTGTTTTTGTGTAAAGTCTTGGATACGTCCAACACCTATTGCCGGAATATCCTCTTCATCTTCAGCATTTTCTAATGCTTCAAAGTCGATCGGTGTTAGCGTACCTGTACGATCTAAACGGTTCATGTACACATTAATCGGGCTTACAATCAAGTGGAAGTGCTTCGATTGTGGTACATACACTAAGAATGTCAAAAGAGTTAATAAGTGCGCCCACCACATTATATAGAAAACAACAGCCGCTGCTGATGCTGGTAAGAAACTAAAAATAGCAGCAATGCCAGAAGCAACTGGCTCTGTATAAGTTAGTCCTTCACCATGCCAAATTATTCCCATACCATTTGCAAGCAATGTAGATACCATTAACCCGCCAATGAAAATTAAGACAAGACCATTTTTCCAGCCTCGTTTTAGACGTACTAACTTTTCTACATAACGACGGTAAAATGCCCACACAACCGCCACTAAAATCATTAATACCACAAGCTCTTGGAAGAATGTAAACATACTGTAGAAAATGCCTAGTGGCAAATGTGATCCAGGTGCTAACCCCTTCCAAATTAAATCAATGGCCCCTAGCTGCACCATCAAAAATCCATAGAAGAACATGACGTGAATTAAACCACTCTTTGGATCTTTTAATAGCTTGTTTTGGCCAAGTACATTAACCATAAGATATCGAACTCGCTCTTTAACACTTTCATCAAACTCAACCTTTTTCCCCAATTGCACAAATTTATAGCGTGTTTTTAACAGATAGAAGAACAATCCTACTGCATAAAGCACAACCACGACTGTTAGAACAATGTTTGCAATTACTAATGGACTCATGGTTGGTCCCCCCTTTAGTTTGTCGTAAGTTTCTCTCTTTGTGATAAATTTGCTAGCTCATACGTAAATGTGCGTCATTCCATCATTATACTCCTATTCTAATAAATGAGTGAGCATTCAGTCAACATAAAACGGAAATATTTCTGATAATTTTATATTCTTACATTTTACAAGAAAAAAAGCCACCCTGAATTTTAAAGAGCGTACTAAAAAATTGAAGAAATTTATTTTTATATATTATAAATTTATCTCCTTTTGTTGTATTTAGATACTCAAAAAGTCGATTTGCATCATGTTTATTGATGACAAATCGACTTTTTCAGTTTAGGATGACATTTATTAAAACCTATGCCATGTATATAGGTTGATTGGAGTAGAGGCTAGGCGACTCCTCGGGGATCAGCGATAGGGGAACGAAGGCTAAAAGCATCACGTCCTGTGATAACGCCTTCGTGACCAACTTCGTGTTGGCCCAAGCGGCTAATCGGACGCCCCCAGGAAGCTTTGCTCTGTGCGAAAGCGTAGTGCTAACGTAGCGGCAGCAACAAAGCGCCCAGCCGGAACGGAAATCAACCCCACGTTTTGCTCATGAGCGTAATTTGTATATATAAATAAAAGGCTATTTTTTAAAGACATTGCCACTTCGAATATATTCAACATCCGCGACATTCAATCTAAAATTAACAACACGTGCTGCTGCAAATAAATAATCGGATAGACGGTTTAAATATTTTTGTACAATTGTCGGTACGTCTTCGATTTCCTTCATAAGCGTTACCATTTGACGCTCTGCTCGACGTGCTACTGTGCGACCTATGTGTAAAGTTGCAGCTGCTGGTGCACCACCTGGTAAAATAAAGCGCTGTAATGGTGGCGCTTCTTCTGACAATGCATCAATACGAGATTCCAACACCTCAATTGGCTGCTCTGTCAGCTTATAATGGCGTTCCTTCATGACGTTAGCAAGGTCGCCACCTGCATCGAAAAGCTCATGCTGAATCGTTTCTAAATCAATTAGAATATCCTTGAATAACTCACGATCTAGTTCACTAACAGCCTTACCAATAAAAGAATTTAATTCATCGATGGCACCATATGTCTCAACGCGTAAGCTATCTTTGTCAACACGTCCACCGATAAGACTTGTTTTCCCCGTATCGCCTGTTTTCGTGTAAAGTTTCATTTCTCTCATCTCCTAGAATTATTTTATCAATTTCGCCTTGGCGTAATTGTTGCTGTCGCTACGTTAGCACTACGCTTTCGCACAGATAAACAATGCGTCCGGATTTTGAATTGTGCCCGCACAATTCATTCCTTTGAAAATCCGTGACATCCGCCGGAGGCATTATCTTCATTTAGCAGGTGTATCTGCTGAATGAAGATAATTTTTTATTGCCTGCACAGTTGTTTCAAAAACACCTTTACCAATAATCTTACCTACATCAGTAATGGGACCACCGTACAGCATTTCTTCCCCTTTTTGTGTCGCTGCAATCAATAAACTATCTGTAGCCGTACCTGTTGCAATCGTACCACTAAGCTCATCACGAATATTTTCTGATTGCAATGCCTTTGTTTTCGCCTCATTAGCTGTCATCATTGCTTGGAAAAACGCTTCTTCTGATAAACAACCATTAACGATGACCCACGTATTTATAGTACCAATATATGGATCATCTTGTCTTTCATGTGCACGAGACACATCAACAGCATTGCCAACCCCAGCCGTAACAGCAACTAGGACGCTACCAAAAGAAGCTTTAAATTCATTAATAGCTACTAGATTTGTTGGGACTGCCGTTAACATGACGACGGTACTTGTAGATGAAAAATGCTCCTTTAGTAAAAATTCAGCGACCTCTCTTTTTACATCATTAATGACATAATCTATTGGTACAGAGCGATTTAGCAGACATTCATACCAACCGATACCCGGATTATGGACAGCTGAGGACACTGTTTTTAAAGGAAACTCTGATTGAAGCTGAATGTAATGATCTGTAATAGTGAAATTTTCTTTTTTAATGACAGCACGTTGCTGATGTTCAACTGAGGCTGGCATCATGGTAATTTGAGGCTTTGGAATTTCTGGATGTGCATAAGTTGCAACTCGGGCATGATAGACGTCTTCGATTTGCGAAGCGATTAATACTTCATGTGGCGCCCCCAATGCCCGCATCCGCCCTTCCTCCATTAGTAATAATTCATCACAATAGAGAGAAGCTAAATTCATATCATGCAGCACCATAATAACGGTTAAACTACGTTCAATTGCTTCCTTTCGCACCATATCTAAAATTTGACGTTGATGAGCAATATCTAGATGGTTCGTTGGTTCATCTAACAGTAATATTTCCGCTGTTTGCGCAAGCGCTTGGGCTACAAAAACTCTTTGTTGTTCACCGCCCGACAAGAATTCCATCGATGTCTGTTCATAGCGTTTCACACCTGTTTGCATCATTGCATTTTGAACTGCTTGTTCATCACGATCAGTCCAGCTTGAAAAGAAGCCTGTTTGATGTGGATACCGTCCAAGTGATACTGCCTCCCGTACACTGTTTGAAAAGGCATTAGCATGTAATTGCGGAAGCACCGCCATTTTTTTTGCTAGTGCACGAGCATTGTAAGAGCTACTATTTTTACCATCTACTAATATAGTGCCTGCAGTAGCTGGTAGTATGCCACTCATTACTTTTAACAGCGTGGATTTCCCGCTACCATTCGGCCCTAAAATCCCTAGTATTTTTCCTTTTTCAACGGAAAAACTAATATCATGGACGACCGGTACATCTTCATATCCACCAGAAAGATGTTCAACGACAATCATGCCCTTACCCCCTTGCCTCTACGTTGCTTATAAAAAATATAGGAAAAAACGGGCGCCCCAATAAATGCGGTAATGACACCAATCGGTAGCTCTCTTGGTATAATAATTGTTCGTGCTATTAAATCACAAATAATCAGCAAAGTTGCTCCATTTAAAAATGATAATGGCAATAAATGACGATGATCGGAACCCCAAACCATTCTCGTCATATGAGGAACAACTAAACCGACAAAGCCAATCGTTCCAGAAACCGCTACTGCAGCTCCTGTCAACATTGATCCACCCACTAAAATAATATATTTACTACGCTTAACATTGACACCTAAATGCTTCGCGCGTTCTTCACCATATAACAGAACATTTAACTCGCGTCTTTGTGTCCAAAGCATAATTGAGCCAATTATTACAAACGGGATAATCATCTGAACGTATGGCCAACCACGCATCGATACTGAACCGAGCAGCCATCCGATAACTTGGCGCAGCTCCTCACCAGACAATGCAATCATTAATGAAATCAGGGAACCTAGAAATGAACTAAATATAACCCCTGTTAAAATAAGAGTTTCCATTTTTAGCGAGCGGTCTACTATTCTAGCAAAGCCCATAACAGCTACCATCGTTAATATAGCACCAATCATACTAAAGATTGGCAATGTAAAATGGCCGACTACAGGTATTGAAATACTAAAGAAAATCGTCATAACTGCGCCAACTGATGCACCGGAGGAAACACCTAACGTATAAGGGTCAGCTAAAGGATTTTTTAATAAGCCTTGAAAAGCTGCCCCTGCAATAGCCAGTGATGCCCCCACAAGCCCTGCCAGCAGGACTCGAGGTAAACGAATCTTCCATAAAATATTGGCAGCTGTTTCATCAGCCGCCTTATTCCACACTACTTCTAGTGGAATATGAACTGAGCCTATCGCCACGCCACACCAGATGCTAATGATTAGAAGCGTAATTGCTGTTATATAGGCTACAATTGTTTTACTCATTTAAACGCCTCAGGGTAGACGGCTTTCGCTAGTTCCTCAAGACCATCTGCTAAACGAGGACCTTGACGACTTGTTATATTTTCATCTACTTGTACTATGGCTTTATCTTTTACTGCCGTAATTGTCTCAAAGCCTGCACGTTTTGGAATTTTCGTTAAAATATCAGGTACATAATTATATGCCACAACAATGACATCTGGATTTTTCGCGATAATTTGTTCAGCATCCATTTGATACCAGTCATTTACATCTGCTGCCACATTTTCAGCATGAATCATTTCTAGCATTTCATTCATAAATGTACCTTTACCAGCAGTATAAATCTGTGGCTCATCAGAAGATTCTACAAAGACTTTCTTTGGCTCAACACCCTCAAGTTTTGTTTCAACTTCTTCAACTTTTGCCTTCATGTTTGCGACTATTTTTTTAGCCTCTTCTAATTTTCCTGTTGCACGACCAAGCTGTTCAATCGTTGTGTAAGTTTCATTAAAGTTTTTTGCATCCGCTACAACAAATACTTTCACACCTGCTGCCTCAAGCTGTTCAATGGCTCCTTTTGAATAACTCATACCCGATGCATGCGCAAGAACGATATCTGGTGATAATGCAATAATTTTTTCAATATTGTAATCCATACCACCAACCTTATCTTTTTTAGTGGCCTCTGCTGGATAATCGTCATTGTCTGTCACACCAACTATTTCATCATTTAAGCCAAGGCTAAATAAAATTTCTGTGTTACTTGGAATAAGAGAGACAATTTTTTCAGGAGGTGCTTCTAGCGTAATATCCTTGCCAGTAGCATCCTTTATCGTCATTGGGAATGTTGCTTGATCTACTTTTGATGTCTCTTGTTGCTCAGAAGATGACGGCTTTTCATTTGTTGCCTCTTTTGTATTACATGCAGCAAGCAAGCCAATAGCTAAAAATGCTGATAATCCTATTTTCCAAATTTTCTTCATGTGAATCCCCCTTAGTCTAGTAGTGCATATAGTTTTTAACGCTTTGTTTTTCTGATTTATCGATTCATTTTAGTTTTTTATCGCCCAATATTTTGGGGTTATCATCAACCTTGCGAACTTCCCTCAACGTTATGGATTTATCGCCCACATTTTCAAATTTATCGACATTCATCTTCCAAAACAAATACCCCTCATCATAAACAATGAGGGGGTCAAATTTGCACAAAAAACATATACAAAATCCACCATCCTATCCTCGTAGGCTACAACGTGTTTTCTATAAAGGCAGGTCTCCTGGCTCGTGCTCCATACGCTTTTTCAAGCCTTCCCGAAAATTTCAGTGGCGTAGATTGAAAAAACTCACACATACAGTGGCGGGACCGCATCGGAATTACACCGATTTCCCTTTTCACTTTACTTAAGTAAAGAACCTTTATAATATTCAGTTGATTGTATTATACATGAAAATGAAAGAAGTCGCCTCCATTCGAGACGACTCCTAATCAAATCAATTATGCCTCGGCATAATTGCGTCCGGAATCGGCTTTGTGCTCGCACAAAGCCGATTCCGTGACATCCGCCGGAGGCTTAACTTCTTTCTGCGGGTGTTTGGACACCCGCTGAAAGAAGTTAAACTATATCTGAAAAATACTGTACCGTTTTCATCGGTGCACCCATTTCACGTAACGCCCATGTGTGCTCTAAATAAATATCTGCTAGCTTCTCATATTTGCCGCCGAATCTTTGTGCCCATTCTACAGCTACAACACTTTCATATAAATGTGCCATTTTCTCTGCAACCTTTTTTGCCTCAAACGTTTTCGTTGCATCATCTAAACGGCTAAATGTTTGCAAAGTTGAATCTAGTTTTGCTAATTGCTCCGCTACAATTTCGACTAATGGACTGTCCGTTAGTTTTTCTAGGCGCTCTTCCATGACACGAACAAACAATTCATGCACATGAAACTTATCAACTAAACGAATGAGCTCTAAAGCTAAAATATTCGCAGTCCCTTCCCACACAGTAAGTACCTGTGCATCTCTTAATAACCGTGGTGTAACAAAATCTTCAATATAACCATTTCCGCCATGTAATTCAATGGCCTCACTAGCATAATGTACAGCTTGCTCTGCCGTTTCTTTTTTCATGATCGCAATATACAAGCGATTCAAAATGATGTCCTCTTTATTCGCCTGCCCACTAGTTACTTTATCGTACAGCTGAATAAGATCAAAAACCGCGGCAACTTCTACATGAAGCTTGGCAGCGAATTTCCCTAGTGTATCCTGAATCATAGGATATTGCGTTAAAGGCTTACCAAACGCATAACGATTTGTCACATAATGCTTCGCCTCTAAATAGCCACGGCGCATAATACCGATAGAAGCAACCGCATTGCAAATTCTTGATAAATTAAGTGCCTCCAGCATATAATAAATTCCTTTATTCGGATCACCTACGACATAAGCTAGCGCACCATCAAATTCAACCTCACCAGAAGGTACTGCTCTAACACCAAGTTTATCCTTTAAACGCCGAATGCGGAGATTATTAACTGTGCCATCCTCATTTCGCCAAGGAACTGCAAATAAAGTTAAGCCCTTTGAACCTGCCTGAGCCCCTTCCATGCGTGCCAATACCATGGTTACTCCACACATTCCTGCGTTAGATGCAAAATATTTCTCCCCATATAAACGATACTGATTGCCGTCCTTTCTTGCCTCTACAACATTCGCCCCAACATCAGAGCCCCCTTGACGCTCCGTTAAAAATGTAGCCCCCTCATAGAGCTCTGTATCTCCTGTTGCACAAACGTGTGGTAAAAAGCGCTCCTTCACCTCATCACTCGCATAATGATCAAGTAAATAAGCAGTTGCCATCGTTAACGTAACAGGACAGTAAAAGCCTGGTTCAGCATGTGACAGTATATAACCTTGAGCAAAGCTATACACATAATTGCCCTTTCTACCTAGTTGCGGGATATCCTTGTGCACATAGCCAACAATGCCGGTATTGTACGTCTCTTCAATAGTCTTTTTATAACCATCATTGACCCAAATCTCTGACACTTCTTCACCATAGGCATTATACCTTTGTAATCGAGGTTCACCCTCTCTATCCGTATGCTTGGCTCTCACATCAATATCTCCCGCACAAAGCTCACCGAAATCTGTTAGCTCACGTGTTGCATATTCCACAAACTCTTTATCTAGCATCATTTCTAAAACTTTATGAAGTGTATCATTCTCTTTAAAAAAGTTCTTTGTTTTCATTTCTTCCTGCTGTAAAACCTTCATGCTATCTCACCTCTTGTCCCTTCAAAGTTTGTTTTAGTATTTTGCCTGATGCATTTCGTGGTAGCGCTTCCACACGTTCAAAGATGCGTGGAATTTTATATTTAGCAAGATGCTCCTCCAAATAAGCTTTAAGTCCATCCTCGTCAATGTCTGTTTTAGCGGCATACACAGCCTTCACCGTTTCTCCCCACTCCGGATGCGGTACACCTATTACAGCAACTTCAAATATTCCCTCATAGCTCAACATACTATCTTCAATTTCTTTCGGGTAAATATTCACACCGCCTGAAAAAATAACATCCTTTTTACGATCGACAATCCAAATATAGCCGTCCTCATCTATGCGGGCTAGGTCACCTGTTTTCAGCCAGCCATCTATAAATGCAGCCTTTGTTGCAACATCATCCTTGTAATAACCCAGCATGTTACCCTCACCGAATATCACAATTTCCCCTACTTCACCAACACTGATATCTTCTCCATTGTCGTTAATAATACGCAGCTCCGCTCCAAGTGGTGCACGCCGACCAACGCTCCCCGCCTTCGTCGCATGCTCTTCACCAAACAATATTGAACCGTTTGGACCAGCCTCTGTTAAGCCATAAACACAAGTTAAATTTTCTGTTCTGAAAGCTTTTTGTAAATGGCGGACTTCGTTTTGCGATAACGGCGCTCCGCCATAAGACCACCATTTCATCGATGATAAATCAGCTGTTTGCAATCTTGGCATTTGAGCGGTTAACAAATACGCGACAGGTGCGCCGAAGAAATGCGTTGTCCGTTCCTGCTCAATTGAATCTATTAATAAATCAGGCGTAAATGTTGGTGTTAGTACATTTGTTGAGCCTACAAGTACTCCTGCCATTAAAAATAAATGTAATGGAGCTGAATGCGTCAACGGCATCATAAGAAGAATCCGACTTACTGGCTTTACTTCCATTTCTACTGCAATCATTTGCGCTACAGTTAAAATATTGCGATAGCTAAACAATACTCCCTTTGGTTTTCCCGTTGTACCCGAGGTATATAAAATCGTTGAGACATCATCTTCATTCAACTGGCATTCAATTGTTTGAATGCTTGCATGTTGAATAAGTGTTTCATAGTTTAGCCAACCATTCTGCTCTTGACCTGTTTTGATTTTCAAAGGGACTACCTTGATGTTTTCAACTGCTGCAAAAATTGCCTCATGCGCTAGAATAGCTTTAACATCAGCATGCTGTGCTACATATTCGACCTCTTGCAATGTAAATTTCGCATTTACTGGAACGACAATAGCTCCAATGCGCTGAATAGCAAAATAGCTAACAACAAACTCTACTACATTTGGCATAAAAATAATTACTTTATCGCTTTGCCGCACACCCTGCTCTAATAAAGCATGACTAAAACGTGTCACTTGCTCATCTAAATCACGATAAGTCACACGTCTTCCCTGACAAACAACAGCTTCACTCATAGGGTACTTTCGCGCATTACGTGCTAACAAATTCGAACTATTCATCGTCCATCTCTCCCTTTAAAGTCGCTAATTTTTCTGTAAATATGCCTTGTAATTGCAGTAATTCACTCTTCATTTGTGCAAGCTCTGCTATTTTGCTATCAATCTCTTGAATTTTTTGCTCCCCATATTCGACCGTACGCTCCAACTGCTGAATGCCCGTGCGATCAAAATCAAACAGCAACACCATCTCCTTGATCTCCTCAAGTGAAAACCCGTAACGCTTCCCTCGGAAAATAAGTTTAAGCTTCGCTAATTCTTTTTTTGAAAAGGTTCGCTGATTAGTAGATGATCGATTAGGATTAAGCAGCCCAAGCTCCTCATAATAACGAATTGTCCGTGTTGAAACATTAAACTGCTTAGCCACTTCTTGAATCGTCTTCAACATCATCTCCCCTTCCCGTTTTCCATCAGTATATCATTGACGCTAACGTAAACTTCAACAAAATATCTGAATTTTACAGAAAATCTATGTTTCAAGTAGATGAATTGATTTATTTCGGGTGCTATTCGTCAGTTTAGCTGATCTATCCGTCGCTTCGGCGGTTCTATCCGTAAAGTCCTTGATGTTGTGTAAAATTCTATACAAAGTTTTTCAACCTTGACTTTAATTTTGTCAAATTGTCCAGCTTATGTTGGAATTCGCCTCTAAAAGTGGGAATTGCGCCGCTAACCAAAGGAGGAACGCCGCTAAAACCCGAAGTTGCGCTGCTAACCATGCCAGGATCGCCGCTAAAACCTGAAATTCCGCCGCTAAGCACCAGACTTTAGTCAAGTGCAACTCAGCTCTAGCTATCAAATTCATTTCAACACAAAAAAAGCCCCGGCACATTATCGTGCCGGGGGCTAGAAAGACTATTATTACATTTTTTCCGGTGAAGATACGCCGATTAAGCGTAATGCGTTGGCAATTGTTGTACGCACAGCTGTAATAAGGGCTAAACGAGCTTCTGTTAGCTCTTTATTTGAAGCATCTAACACTTTTTCAGCGTTATAGAAGCTGTGGAATGCAGCTGCTGTTTCTTGAATATAATTGGCGATACGGTGTGGTGTACGGTGCTTCGCAGCATCTCCTACCACTTTCGGGAAGTCGCCCACTTTTTTCAGTAAATCAATTTCTTTTTCAGCAGTTAGCAGGCTTAAATGATCTGTTGTTGCAGCAAAGCCTTGCTCATTTGCTGAGCGTAAAATTGAAGAAATACGTGCATGCGCATATTGTGCGTAATACACTGGGTTTTCGTTTGATTGAGATACGGCAAGGTCAAGGTCAAAGTCCATGTGAGAATCGCCTGCAGTTTTCACGAAGAAGTAACGAACTGCATCTAAGCCAACTTCTTCTACAAGCTCACGCATTGTAACAGCGTTCCCTGTACGTTTAGACATTTTGAATTTCTCACCGTTTTTATAAAGCTGAACCATTTGGATGATTTCTACTTCAAGCGTATCACGGTCATAACCAAGTGCCTGAATAGCAGCCTTCATACGTGGGATATAGCCGTGGTGGTCAGCTCCCCAAATATTAATTAATTTATCGAAACCACGTACAATTTTATCCTCATGGTATGCGATGTCTGGAGTCAGATATGTGAAAGAGCCATCATTTTTAATTAACACGCGGTCTTTATCGTCGCCAAATGTTGTTGAACGGAACCAAGTAGCACCGTCTTCTTCAAATACATGACCATTCGCTTTCAGTTTATCTAATGCTACTTCGATTTTACCGTTTTCATATAATGAAGTTTCTGAGTACCACACATTAAAGTTTACACGGAAGTTAGCAAGGTCTGTTTTTAACTTGTCTAATTCTAACGCTAAACCATGTTGACGGAAGAATGCAAAACGTTCTTCATCAGTTTTAGATAAAATTGCATCGCTATGCTCGCTAGCTAGTTTACCAGCGATTTCAATAATATCTGAACCGTGGTAGCCATCCTCTGGCATCTCAGCATCCAACCCTAAAGCTTGTTTATAACGCGCTTCAAGTGAATAAGCTAAGTTATTAATTTGGTTACCCGCATCGTTAATGTAGTATTCACGAGAAACATCGTAACCTGCCATATCTAACACATTACATAATGAATCCCCTACAGAAGCTCCACGTGCATGACCTAAATGAAGATCACCTGTTGGATTTGCAGATACGAATTCAACTTGAACTTTTTCTCCTGCGCCAGCATTAGAACGGCCATAATCAGCACCTTGCTCAAGCACTGCTTTTACTACACCTGATAGGAAATCTTTACGCACAGTAATGTTCATGAAGCCAGGGCCAGCAATATCGATTTTTTCAATATCTGTACCTGCTGTGTCAAGATTTTCTAAAATAGCTTCTGCAATCGCGCGAGGTGGTTTTTTTGCTAACTTCGTTAATTGCATAGCAATGTTTGTTGCATAGTCCCCATTTGCTTTATCCTTCGGTGTTTCAAGGTGAATATTTAACTCTGTGCCAGCTTCGACTAAGCCAGCTTTTTCAACAGCCTGCGCAATTGCTACTTTAATGGCTTGTTGTACTTGTTCTACTGCGTTCATCATTGTACCTCCGTAAATGTAATGTCTAATGTATAATTGCCAACGGATTGCCCACCCATTAGTAAATCGTACTGTACATGGAAATCTCCGCTTACTGCCTGTTTTGTAAACGTCATTTCTTTCGTGTCTATGACGAGTGGCATTGAACCGAGTTCACTTTCATAATGACCCATTTGTTGTTCGATTATGTTAAGTGGTAGTCGCATTTTTACTGCACCAGTACGCATAATTAATGCCTGTTCATTGCCTAGCTTCATCGTTGTGCGGATGGTTTTATCCTCCTGCACCTCTTCGTATTTCAAATAGATGCTTCCTGCTTTTTCAAGTAGCTGCCCAGTCAGCAACATTTCATAACTTTCGGATTCTCCATCAATCGGGCGAATCGTAGAAATGAGCTTAATGTTCACCTGCGATCTTGCGTCGTTCGCCATTATGGACGCTCCCTTTTTTGTTTTTACTATAACCTTTTTATTATAGGATGAATCCTTATATTTTTTCAAGGTAGAAGTGAGTATTCTATCCGATGTGGCAGTAATTTGTTCATTATTTAATGATTGACACAATTTGCCTGTAAATCTACAGTTATATTAAAGAATTTGAATATTCAATCACTTTAACGAAATGAGGGTTGCTGTATGTTAACACTTGAACAAATTCATGATGCTAAACGAAGAATCTCATCTTATATTTATGATACGCCTATTATTCGATTAAATGGGCTCGATCATCTTTTAGGGTGTCATGTCTTCATAAAAGCCGAGAATATGCAAAAAACAAACTCCTTTAAGCTTCGAGGAGCTCTCAATAAAATGCTTTCCATTTCGTTAGAACAATTACAAAAAGGCGTAGTCGCTGCGTCCTCAGGTAATCATGGAAAGGGTGTCGCCTATGCTGCCAAGTTATTAAATAGTAAAGCGACAATAGTTCTACCAAATTCAGCACCTAGCATTAAAGTTGATGGAATACGTGCCTTAGGTGCGGAGGTTGTCCAGTGTAAGCTGGCAGAAAGACATGTCCTAACAGAAAAACTCAGTCGTGATTATGGCTATTGCAACATACATCCTTATGATGATTACGATATTATGGCAGGACAAGGAACAGCAGGTTTGGAAATAGTAGCACAGCTCCCTGATGTCGATACTATAGTTATTCCTATTGGTGGTGGTGGATTAATTAGTGGCGTTGCAACAGCTGTCAAATCCATGGCCCCTCATATCAACATAATTGGTGTGGAGCCTGCTGTTGTTTCGCGTTATACAAAAAGCTTAGAAGCTGGCGAAAGATTGCTGTTAGCGGAACAAAAATCTTCGGCAGACGCCCTACTCACTTTACAGCCTGGGGAACGGAATTTTCCAATTGTTCAACAGCTTGTCGATGAAGTTGTAAGTGTAGATGAGGCCTTGATCCAACGTGGGATGAAAACCTTACTCACCGAGGGTAAAATTATCGCAGAACCTTCCTCTTCTATCGGAATAGGAGCTGCCCTGCAAGGAGCTTTGCCTATTCGTAAAAATGAAAAAGTATGTTTCCTCATTTCAGGAGGTAATGTTGGATTAGAGGCTTTGACTTTAGGAGACTAGCCAAAAAAGGCATCCACTCAAATGAATGAGTAGATGCCTTTTTGACATGCCGTGTCTAAACGTAACTCTCAGGATTTTTCAATTTCATAACATCCTTCTTAGGAAATAAAGCTTTCCAGAAATAAATCGCGAGACCAATTAACACTAGACAATGAAAGACATAAATAGAAACAGCAAGAACATTGGGCTCACCTTCGGTCAAGAATCCAATAAAATCATGCGCAGCGTGCCAGATAATCGGAAACATAATACTTTTTGTCTTTGCAACAATTTCTGCACAAACTAATCCAAAGAGGAATGCAAAAGCTACTTGTAGTAATGTCAATAAAAAATCCTGACCGTCAGCTAAATGTGCAAGATGTCCAATTCCAAACAAAATAGAGGAGCCTATAATAGCCGTTTTAAGCCCTTTCGCTGATAAATATTTGAAAATTAGGCCACGGAAAATAAACTCTTCACAAAGACCAACGGCAATAACAAATAGAAACAAAATAAGTACGTATTGCGCAGAAAAACCATCTTGATCTTTAATACCATTAAAGAATGCAACCAGCTCAAAAACAACGATAACAATCATCCAAGCCTCTGCTTTAAATCTTCTAAGCCCGAAATCTTGGAAAGAGAATTTACTTCTTTTCATGATCCACAGAGTAACTAGAACACCAACTGCAAAGGCAATAAATTGAATTAAAAATATAGAGCTTAAGCTACTTATATTTTTGACAGATATAATTACACCAGCTATAACAGGAAAAACAAGTGCAAGCACAGTAAATAGTATCGATAAAAGAATAGGTGAATTTTTCATTTTCATTTATTCTCTCCATTCAATAATTTTAGTTTAACGCCTTCAAAAACATCTTTTAAAATACCCTCAATTTCCGAGCTATCTAAATCGCAAGTATTCGTCGCACACATTGTCGCAATACCAAGCGTAGTTAACCATATATCGATAAATAGAGACTTAGCAGAGGTTTGAGTTAATCCTGTTAATTTAGAAATTAGCGCTATAATTCCTTGGTTTTCTACGTCATTTATTAAATCCGAAAAGCTTGAGATCTTATATTTATTGGATAGGAATAATAGCTCAAATAACTTTTTTTCCTCGCGAGCAAAGTTAATATAAGCTAACCCCATTCCTAAAAAAGAACTTTCTTGCAAACCTTGAAACATTCTTTCGTTATAAAGATTGCTGGCTCTTTCATATATTGCATACTTCAAATCATCCATGCTCGAGAATAATCGAAAAATGGGCTTTGTCGAACAACCTAACTCTTTTGCTAAATCCCTTGCATTCACACTATCAATGCCACTCTTCCTAGCCATTTCAAAAGCACAATCCATTAAAATTTCCTCTGTAAATCGCTCTTTGGGTGCCAAAAAAATTTGCCTCCTTCCAATAGGTAACATTAGTTACCTATAATGTAACAGTATTTCCCTATTAATGTCAATAAGGTATTCAAAAAAATTCAAAAGAAATAAAAAAAGCTCACTTTGTAAATGAGCCTCCTTTTTCCCTCAATAGCTATTGTGATAAACAACGGTATCCGTGGAAGATTATGTTAGTCAAGCTTTAAAAGCAAGCGGGGCTAAAAGTGAGCTCATTACGCTTCCTCACTTTTAGCCCCACACTAATCAATAAGCCTCGGCATAATTGCGTCCGGAGGCTTTAACTTTTTTCAGCAGGTGTTTGGACACCAGCTGAAGAAGTAATAAATTGTTTTATCTAGCCCAGTACCAGTTCTCTTAGCGGATTCCATTAAACGTAACTCTCAGGCTACCCATTATTTATGATTACCGCTCTCACCTTATCTTTCTTAGTAAATAAAGCTTTCCAGAAATAAATTGCTAGACCTATTAACACTATACACTGAAAGATATAAATAGAAACCGCAAGGACATCCGGCTCACTTTTATCAGTCATGAATGCAAAAAAATCGTGCGTCGCGTGCCAGACAATCGGGAAAATAATACTTTTTGTCTTTGCTATCATTTCTGCACAAACTAGCCCAAAGAGGAATGCAAAAATAATTTGTAGTAATGTCATTAAAAAATCCTGACCGGAAGCTAAATTTGCAAGATGTCCAATACCAAACAAAATTGAGGAACCTAGAATAGCCACTTTAAGCCCTTTTGCTGATAAATATTTGAAAATTAGACCTCGAAAAATAAGCTCTTCACAAAAACCAACTGCAATAACAAATAGAAGTAAGATAAATATATACTGCGCAGAAAAACCATCATTATCTGTAATACCATTTAAGAATGGAACCAGCTCAATAACAACGATAACAGCCATCCACGCCTCTGCTTTAAACTTTTTGAATCCGAAATCTTGGAAAGAGAATTTACTTTTTTTCATGATCCAAAGAATAACTAGAACACCAGCTGCAGTGGAGATAAATTGAATCAAAAATATTGAGCTTGAGCTACTTATATTTTTGATTGTTATAATCGCTCCAGCTATAGCAGGAAAAACAAGTGCAAGCACAGTAAATAATATTGATAAAAGAAAAGGTGAATTTTTCATTTTCATTTATTTCCTCCATCCAATAATTTTTGTTTAACGCCTTCAAAAACGTCTTTTAAATTACTTTCAATTTCCGAGCTATCTAAATCGCAGGTATTCGTCGCACACATTTAAATATAGGCTTTGTCGAACAACCTAACTCTTTTGCAAAATCCCTTGCATTCACACTATCAACGCCATTTTTCCTAGCCATTTCAAAAGCACAATCCAATAAAAATCCTTCAGTAAATCGCTCTTTTGGTGCAAAAAGAATTTTCCTCCATTCAATAGGTAACATCTGTTACTCATAATGTAAAAATTTTTTCTTGCCTATATCAATAAGATATGTGAATCTAATCAAAAAGTTTCCCCAAAAAAAATAAATAAAAAAGCTCACTTTGTAAATGAGCTTTTTTCCCAAGAAAGCATGTTAACTCCCCATATCTATTGAATCCTGTAATGATTATGTTAGCCAAATACAAGTGGGGCTAAAAGTGAACTCTTATACCTCCCTACTTCTAAATCCCCCTCATTCCAAATTTAACAAATTAGAAATAATTTCTGCACTTCCTGGTGAAAACATAAATATTGAGAATGAAATACATAATAATCCTACAAATACAATACCAATTTTCTTCATTAACAAAGATTGCTTTTTCGTAAATAGTCCTTTAAATATCAAAAACAGCCCTACAAATAAGATTAAGAAATACCAAACTCCCATTAGCTCACCCCTTTTTAAAAAAGACGTTACAGGTTACGGAAAGTTCAACCGTCTTAAGGGCATTAAAGTTAAAAACAACACTGACAATTTAAATCATCCTAAATGATCTCGTCATTGCTTTCTTGTTTAATTTGATCAATTCTTTTTTTGCCCCAATCATACATCATCTCAACGATCGGTAATAACGTCATCCCTAGTTCTGTCATGGAATATTCGACTTTTGGAGGAACTTCTGGAAACACTTCTCGATGAACAATCCCATCTTCCATCAGTTCACGTAATTGATTTGTTAATATCTTATGTGATATTTTTGGAAAAAGTCTTTGAAGCTCACTGAAACGATGCGTCCCTTCTACACCTAAATGCCACAAAATAACTACTTTCCATTTCCCGCTAATAATTGATAAGGTAAGTTCTTTCTCGCAATGATAATCGTTATTTAATATTCTCTCTTTTATCTCTTCTCTTAATTTATCTGGCATAGAGCTAACTCCCTTTTCCTATAAGTAACTTTTAGTAACCTCCGCACCAAAAAGTGCACTCTTCACAATGTAGAAAACCGTAGTAAAATGAGGATAGTCTTTAAGATAAATCTTAATCTATTTTTTCGTCTAAATAAAACATCTTATCTAAAGGAGCGAAAAATATGCAAACAATCGCAGGAAAAGTGGCGCTAATTACAGGAGCAGGGCGTGGAATAGGACGCGCAACAGCAGTAGCTTTTGCGCAAGAAGGTATTCACGTAGGTCTTGTTGGACGTACAATTGAAAATTTACAACAAGTAGCAGAGGAACTTAATCAGTATGATGTGAAGGTAGCAATTGCTGTGGCAAATGTAGCGGATCTAGACTCTATTACTACAGCCGTTGAATCTATTCGCGGTGAGCTTGGCGCAATCGATATTTTAGTAAACAATGCCGGCATTTCAAAATTCGGTAACTTCATGGACTTATCCCCTGAAGAATGGACAAATATTATCGATGTTAACGTAAAAGGTGTGTATTACACAACACGCGCTGTATTACCGGAGATGTTAGAGCGCAACACTGGCGACATCATTAATATCTCATCAACAGCTGGTCAAAAAGGTGCACCGATTACAAGCGCATACTCGGCTTCAAAAGCTGCCGTTATCGGACTAAGCGAATCATTAATGCTTGAAGTGCGTAAGAAAAATATTCGCGTTACGACTTTAACGCCAAGTACAGTTGCTACAGATATGGCGGTTGAGCTTAACTTAACAGACGGCAATCCAGAAAAAGTGATGCAAGCAGAAGATTTAGCAGATTTAATGGTTGCACAGTTAAAACTTCATCCACGTGTTGTATTAAAACATGCTGGACTTTGGTCGACGAACCCTTAATAGAACTTTTCGAAATATCAAGGCGCTATCCGATGTATTGGATGGCGTCTTCCTTTTTTATAACACTAAGTTTATGACCGCATTATCCAGAAGAGAGCTTAAAGGAAAATGGGGCTAGCCTAAAGCTAACCCCACCCCACCCGCTTCATTTCGAAGACCCTACTTATTTTATCCAGCCTAATTTCGCCTTCAATTTAACAACCATCCTCCAAATGTTCGGGTAGTCAAAAGGGAAAAGTTTAAGTATTGATCTATACCTTCCAACTATTTTAAAAAATTTTTTAACTTAACTAACTTTTATATTTGGAAGGACGTCTAATAATTAGTAATTTAACCATTTAAATAAAAGGAGAAATAATTATGAAAAAAACAATTAAAAAATCTTGGATGATTGTATCAGCACTAACAATAGGAATGGCTGTCTTCACGCCACATCAAGCTGAGGCAACAACAGCAAAAACAACAAACGAAATAACTGTTAAAGCTGAGCAACAAATTAAAGGAACTATTAAAAGCGTTTACGGAGATAGCATCACAATTAAAGGCAAAGACGGCAAAAACTATTATATCGGAATTCAGAACTTTTCAGATGAGCAATTAGAAAAAATGAACTTAGTAGAAGGTCAGGAAATCTCTGTAGAAGGTAGCTTAGTACAAGATTATTCAGACTTCTATACGTTTGACGTATATAAAAAAAGCTTACCTAAAGAAATAACAAAAGAAGACCTAGCTAAATTAGAAAAATTGTTTAATCAAACGAAGAAGTTAGAAAAAGAAGAGAAATATGATGAAGTAGATAAAATCAATCTGGAAATGGATAAAATCACAAAGCCATATATTTTAGCTAACTGGGTACCTGTATCCTTTGAAGAATTCATTGAAGGGTATGGATTTAGTGAAAAAAATATAGTTATTAAAGAAAAAGATAAAAAACAACTGAAAGATATTTATCAACAGTGGATAAAACTAGAGAAATCTGGTAAAGAGGAAAAAGCACAAGAAAAATTTGATGAATACCAGAAGGTTCTTCAACCTTACTTAGATGCTCTAAATCCACCGTTAACATTTGAAGAATACATCTCAGATTTGGAATTAGATATTATCCCGGTTGAAGCCATGCCAAAACTAAAAACTTTATACAATGATGCTAAAAAAGCTGATAAAGATAAAAATGATCAATTATCTGAAAAGCTATGGGGTGAATTCGATGATATGATTAATCCTTATTTTAAGCCACTTAGCTTTGAAGATTACTTGTCTGACTTTGATTTCGAAATCAAGGCAAATGATCAAAAACAATTAAAAAAGCTTTATGAAGAAGCAACAGCTCTTGATAAAAAAGGTGACTATGAAAAATCTAATGAAAAATGGGATGCTATCGACAAAATTTTAAATCTATATTTTGAAGTAAACAAAGAAATACTAATCTCAGCTTCTAAAGTAACGTTAAACGGTAAAGTTTATATTTCAAAACATTAATATATATATTTCGGGGTTATCCTAAAAGTCATTTAACAATGATTTAGGGATTAACCCCTTTCTTGTCTCCTAAAACTATCTCACCATATTAAGCAGCATGAAAATATCGCCTATTACAGTTTATTTTTAACGATTGCCTGTATAGGTATGCGTAAAGGTGAAGCGTTGGGGCTTCAATGGCGGAATATCGACTTAATCAAACAAAACGATTACCATCGGGCGTCATAGAGGAAATAATGGTGTAGGCTCCACAAAAACAAAAAATAGTAAGCGTACCATAAACAATTAAAGAGTTATCGAACAGCTGTTAAAGCGCTGTTGCTAGCCGCAAATTGAATGAAGACATTTCTAAAGATGATTCATTTATCTTTTTATCGCCTCATACTGGAGAACCTTTCATCTCTACCTAATTAAACTCAACTTTTAACAGGGCTGTAAAAGCTGCTGGATTACCTGCTACAACAATTCATGGATTACGGCATACACATGCTACGATTCTAATGAATAATGGTATCCCTGTAAAAGCCATTACCAAACGATTAGGAAATACTCCTGAAATGATCCCTACAGTTTATGGCCACATTCTTCAGGAGATGGAGGCGCAAACGGTATCTGTATTTAGTCAGAGTTTAAAGGAAAATGGGGCTAGCTTATTGCTAACCCCACTCCAACCGGTTTATATCAATATTAGAAAACCCTACTTATTTTACCCAACCCAAAATCATTTCTCTTAATAGCTTTGAAGCTGTATTCGCAGTCATTTCTGATGTGTCGTAGATTGGTGCTACTTCAACTAGGTCAAAGCCAACTACATTGACGTTACTTGCTGCAATCGTATGGATTGACGCTAGTAATTCTTTTGATGTAATGCCTCCGCAATCTACTGTTCCCGTACCCGGTGCATGTGCTGGATCAAGTACATCTATATCAATCGTAACGTAAACATTACGTCCCGCTAAAGACGGTAATACTTCTTTTAATGGTTCTAGCACTTCAAATTTTGAAATGTGCATGCCATTTTCCTTCGCCCATTCGAATTCTTCCTTCATACCTGAACGAATACCAAATGAATAAACATTTTTCGGTCCGATATGTTCAGCAATTTTGCGAATTGGTGTTGAGTGAGAAAGTGGCTCCCCTTCATATTCTACACGTAAGTCTGTATGTGCATCAAAATGGATAATTGCTAGGTCATCATATTTTGCTGATACAGCTTTCATAACAGGCCACGATACTAAATGTTCGCCACCCATACCTACAGGAATCTTGTTATCTGCTAAAAGCTTCTCGATATACTTTTCAATTTCATCTAGCGAGCGCTGAGCGTTGCCGAATGGTAATGGTATATCACCCGCATCAAAATATTTCACTTCTTCTAGCTCGCGGTCTAAATATGGACTATATTCTTCTAATCCAATAGATACCTCACGAATACGCTGCGGACCAAAACGTGAGCCTGGACGATAACTAACTGTCCAGTCCATTGGCATACCATAAATGACCGCCTGAGCATCCTCATATGTAGGATGACTTTTTATAAAAACATTTCCTGAATAAGCTTCATCAAATCTCATTACTCGACCTCCACTTGATTAGAATTAATTCTATTAGATTCATTTTCATCACTTAGGGTTGATTTCCGTTCCGACTGGGCGCTTTCCTGGGGGCGTCGGGGCAACAGGATGTTGGTCACGAAGGCGTTATCACAGGACGTGATGTATTTAGCCTTCGTTCCCCTACCCGCTTCGCTGCAGGGTCTCGGGCCAACACGATGTTGGTCACGAAGGCGTTATCACAGGATGTGATGCTTTTAGCCTTCGTTCCCCTATCGCTAATAAGGAGTCGCCCAGTCTCCACTCCAATCAACTTATCCACAAGGGTACGTTTTAGCAAAATATTATCCAATACTTTCAGTGATGAACCTTTTTATCATTACTCTATTAACGACTTACAGGATTGTAATGAAACCTCTATCCTTGTATCCTCGTATACATTATTGGAACGTCTAGCAAAATTCGATTAAAATCTACAAGGTGGCATTCTTTTGTCGAACGCTAGCATTTCAAACAGTACAAAAAAAGTATAGATGTTTTTGAATAAAGTGCAATAGTTTTTACCAATAATTTCGATTAAATATGAATGTTCAGACACATACTATACGCAAGTGTGAGAAAACGAGGTGAAGTCGGATGCAGAGAAAAAGCTATCAACGTAAACAAAAGCGTGTAAAGCGTACGCGTAAAGCACTTACCCTTTTTATCGCCTTTACATCTGCAATTGTAGTAGCATTTATAGCTTTACGCGTCTACGTTCAAGTGGCTGGTGCCCCACCTTTAACCGTACCTAAAGCCTCTATTTTCTTAGATGAAAATGAGAACCAAATTGGGGATCACTTTACGAATGAACGACGTTATTGGGTTAGCCGTGATGAGATGTCCCCCTATTTAACGAAAGCAGTAGTCGCTGTTGAGGATAAAGATTATTATAAGCATGGCGGTTTTGATTTTTCTCGTATCGCTGGTGCATTATTAATTGATCTTAAGGCTGGAGGTAAGGTTCAAGGAGCTAGTACAATTACGCAACAATATGCTCGAAATCTATATCTTTCACATGAAAAATCTTGGACACGAAAATTAAATGAAGCACTGTATGCTTATAGATTAGAAGTTTTTTATAATAAGGATGAAATATTGGAAGGCTACTTAAATACTGTTTACTACGGGCATGGGATGTACGGCGTAGAAGCAGCTAGTCGATTTTATTTCGGAAAATCAGCAAAAGATTTAACATTAGCAGAAGCTGCAATGTTAACCGGAATTCCAAAAGGGCCAAGTATTTACTCTCCTATTGCCAATCTAGAAAAGGCAACTAATCGCCAACACGTTATTTTAAAACTGATGGCTGATCAAGGTGCTATTACGCAAGATGAAAAAACACGTGCAGAAAATGAAAAGCTTGTCTTAAAGAATGATAGTTGGGTAGCAACAAAATCTGTAGCACCATTTTTCCTTGACGTAGCATGGCAAGAGGCTAGTGAAATTTTGAAATCAAAAAATCTCGACATTAGTGAAGGTGGCTGGACTATCCAAACAACTCTTAATTTAGAACACCAAAAGGCCGCAGAAGAAGCTGTAGCCAAACATATGCCTGCTGATGATCTTCAAACTGCTTTTGTTAGTATGAAATCCAATACAGGTTCCGTTACAGCATTAGTTGGAGGTCGTGACTATGCTACAAGTTCATTTAATCGAGTTACACAGGCAAAACGTCAGCCAGGCTCAACCATTAAACCTATTTTATATGCGGCAGCTTTAGAGAATGGTTATACACCTTTAACCTATTTAAATGTAGGTGAGACAACTTTCACTTATGATCATGGACGTGCCACATATGCACCCAAAAATGTTAATGGCAAATTCGCAAACCATGATATGTCAATGGCCCAAGCTATCGCTATTTCAGATAATATTTACGCTGTGAAAACTTTAGAGGAAATTGGATTTAAAGCATTTCATAATATGGCTGATCGCTTCAACGTGAATATCGGTACTAAGGACAATTTATCCATCGCGCTTGGAACGACTGAAACAACATTATATGAAATGACGAATGCTTATAATATTTTAGCATCGCAAGGTAAAAAAACTACGCCTACTACTATTGTTTCTATTAAAAATGCTAATGGCGATATCATCTATGAAAATAAAGAAGTTGAAAAAGAAGATGAGACTGTTCTATCAAAAGAGCATACGTATATCTTAACAGAAATGATGACGGGTATTTTTGATCCAGTCTTTAGTGATTATTCTCCAGCTACAGGGATTGGCATTCGCTCTCGTATGACGCATACGTATGCAGCCAAATCTGGCTCTACAAATAGCGATCAGTGGCTAATTGGATTTACACCTAGCTTAACTGCTGGCGTGTGGAACGGCTATGACCAAGGAAAAAATCTAACAGCAAGAGAAGATACTGCATCTACAAAGCAAATTTGGATCGACTTTATGGAGGCTGTCAATAAAGGAACAAAGAACGAAGATTTTACAAAGCCTAAAGACGTTAAAGGTGCGGTCATCGATATTGAATCAGGTAAGTTAGCAACAGATGCCTGCCCGAAACAACGTCTCGTCTATATGGCTGCTAAAGATGTACCAACCGAAAAATGTTCAAACTTCGATATTCTCGATACGAATACGTGGGGAAAATTCTGGAACATGCTTCCATTCTCCATTTTTAAAGATTAACGTGTGGAACCTTTATCAGAGATAGACGTTTTAATTATCGAAGGCTCTCGACAAAGTACAGACATATACGAAAAAGAAAAGCTTTCTCTTCCCCGGAGCCGTGTCCGTGGGAACAGAAAGCTTTTCTTATTTATGGTTCGCGAAGTAGATGAGCATCATGAGGCATTTGGCTTGGGTTTGGGTTGTTCAAATGCCGCATAGCGCTCATCACATTCGCAGAACCAAGTGTCCTAGCTTACTAAAATGTAAGCCTGTATCAAGTTTACTTTGTTTCAAACCCACTTTCAACCTTATATCGAAAGCGATTGCAAAATGTCACAGATTGTTCAATCATTGTAGGTCTATTAAACAAATAAATCTTGACGCAATTGCTCCTCACTACGTGCCCACAAGTCCGGATTAAGCTCTTCTAGGAAAGAAGATAACACCTTTTTAGATGGTGCATCCATATGTTCTACAATAATATGACGCTTCATAGATTTATCCATTTTATTTACATGATCAGCTAAAATTTTATAGCCACGACGTTTTTCTCGATTGACTACCATTTCACACGCAGTTACACCCGCATAGTAAGGTCCATCCGCTTTATGGTCTATTGTCACCCACACTAGCCAATACGGTTTCCCACCTTCTGAATCAGCACGATCTGTCGTAAATTTAATACCTCTTTCCACATCACTGCGAGCATGCATAGCACCGATTTCAACTGATGCCGTCCCCTCTTCTATATCGATCATGACTGGCGATACGTTTTCTAATGAAAGCGAACCGATACCAAATCCCTTATGTCCGTCTGTTGGGTCATTTTTGATAATAGTAAAGCCCATTTTTTGTTTTGGTTTTTCTTCATTTGCCATACTCTAAATACCTCCATTCTGCTATTATAAAAGTAAAGCATAGTTAAGCGCATTAGCGCCGCAATGATAGCGACACTGGTATTGCGCATATGCCTACATACAAGTAAGAAGTTTATATACTTTCTTATAAACTAACTATACAACATTATTCAATAAAGGAGGCAATATTATGCCATACGTAACAGTGAAAATGCTTGAAGGTCGTACAGAAGAACAAAAACGTGCACTAGTAAAAGAAGTAACAGAAGCCGTTTCTCGTACAGTTAACGCGCCACCAGAAAACGTAACAGTTTTCATTGAAGAAATGTCTAAAAACCATTACGGTGTTGCAGGCGTGCGTTTCAGCGATAAATAAAGATTAGAACGGGTAGAGCACATAAAGCTCTACCCATTTTTAACGTATTGCTAGCGGCGTTTTTTGGTTTTAGTGGCGGAACATTGCCTTTTACCGGCGATTTTTTTGGTTTTAGCGGCGGAACTTGCACTTTTACCGGCGACTTTTACGGTTTTAGCGGCGGAACTTGCACTTTTACCGGCGACTTTTACGGTTTTAGCGGCGGAACTTGACCTTCTGCAGGCAACTCGTAATTTCAATACTAGGATGTGATCTATAAAATGAATAAGTTTAAACTATCACTACTCATTTGTATGCTCATCGTCGGCCTCTTACTTATTTTTATTAACCCCATTCAAAATGCAATCATCGCTCATTTAAGTAAGCAATTAAATACAACTGATTACAGTGCAGAGGATATTGAAAAAAACAAAAATGCAGATGCCGATTTTGAATTTGAAGCAGTGCAATCTTTATCCATTGCGGAAGTTTTAAAAGCCCAAACAACCGCAAATGAAATGCCTGTCATTGGTAGTATCGCTGTCCCTAGTGTTGGTATGAAACTTCCTATCGTCAAAGGAGTTGGGAATGCCTCTCTTGCCGTTGGAGCAGGTACTATGAAGCCTAATCAAAAACTTGGACAAGGAAACTACGCATTAGCAGGCCATTACTTTGAGGAAAAAGATATTTTATTTGGCCCCTTATACAAAGCAAGCATTGGCGATACGATTTATTTAACGGATTTAACGAATATTTATGAGTACAAAATAATGGCCAAGGAAATCATCGCTGCAACGGATGTTTATGTTATTGATGACATCCCTCACAAAACTACCTTAACCCTCGTAACATGCGCTGATAAAGGTACGAAACGACTTGCCGTTCAAGCAGATTTTGTCGAGCAATATCCATTCGACCAAGCACCAGCAAAACTATCAGAGACTTTTTAGTATAAGAAAACCCCAAGATTTCATAATCTTGGGGTTTTCTTATTGAAAATTATTTCACTTCTGTATTGCGACGACGCAATAAGAATAATGCACCTAGAACGAGAGCTACACCAATTAGTGTAAGAGCTGTTTGGTTTGCTCCATTTGTTTGTGGCAGTTGGCCTTTCGCCTTTAACTGCACTTCCATTTCTTTAGCATCTGCTTTGATTTTGTCAATATCAAGAGATTTTGCTACTTCTTCCTGTTCCTCTTTAGATAACTTGTTGTATTTATCGAGGAAATCCTTATATGCATCTAAAGTGTCTTTATTTGCTGTAGAAGGATTGTATGGCTTTAAGTTTTTCCCTTGGTCAATGACTTCTTGTACAGATGGTTTAGTTGTTTCAGGTTTTCCAGGATTTATTGGTTTTTTCGAATCTGTTGTTGGGTTACCTGGATTTTCTGGATCAACTGGTTTCTCCGGATCTGGATTTGGTTTGTTTGGATCAACCGGTTTCTCCGGATCTGGATTTGGGTTGTTTGGATCAACTGGCTTCTCCGGATCTGGATTTGGTTTGTTTGGATCAACTGGTTTCTCTGGATCTGGATTTGGGTTGTTTGGATCAACTGGCTTCTCCGGATCTGGATTTGGTTTGTTTGGATCAACTGGTTTCTCCGGATCTGGATTTGGTTTGTTTGGATCAACTGGTTTCTCCGGATCTGGATTTGGTTTATTTGGATCAACCGGCTTCTCCGGATCTGGATTTGGTTTGTTTGGATCAACTGGTTTTCCTGGATCTGGATCAACTGGTTTTCCTGGGTCAACCGGTTTTCCTGGATCTGGATCAACTGGTTTTTCTGGGTCAACTGGCTTTTCAGGTTCTGGTGTTAGTGTACGCTTCTTATTTTTCAAAGTTAGTAAAATAGTTGGGCTTTCACCTTTTGTTGTAAAGGTATATTGCGAACCATATGGATTTGAATCTACTTGGAAATCAGTTGTATATCCTGCTTGTGCTACTGTTTCTTTTAATGTATATGTTCCCCATTTCAAATTCCCAAAATCAAGTTCACCATCATTATTAGTAGTACCCGACTTAATTTTAATCAAGTTAGGCTCTTTCCCTAAATATAAATCAAAACTAACATTAGCCAATTTTTTTGTTTCATCATCTGCGTCTTGTTTCACTAGTTTTATATTATAGTTTTTAAGATCACCAGATGCCCCCGACCACTCATATGTTACTGACTGTGAAATTGTTTGTTTTTCAGTTTTTACTTCGTTTCCAATAAAGTTATATTCGTATGAATTAGATATCTCCGAATCTAAAGAAGCTGAAATGTTTGTAACATATGAAATTTCATATTCGTGATCAATGTCTTTTTTAAATGTTAATTTAAAACTTTTTTTATCGTCAGCGATTTTGAAGTCAAATAATTGTTCTACTTGGTCTGACGTTAGTTCTTCCATACTTTTAGTGAATCCGTTTCCGTTTCGTTCATATACTACTTGTTTCACCATAAAAGTATCACGTTCAAGAGTAATGCCGTCTAATTTTAAGCCTGCGAAGTCTGTTACAAGCACTTGTCCATCATTCAATGTATCTTTGATTGTTGAACCTTCTTTGATATAAGATTGACTCTTATTTAAAGCGAATTTCCATTCTAAATAATCTGTATTTGCAATATCTCGGCCATCTTTAGTGAAATATTGCCCTGCATTGTCAACGGTAGGACCTTCTACTTCGTAATCTGTAATTTCCTTGCCGTCTTTATCAATTAGATGTGCAGTGTTTTTAGCAGTGTTTTTAGCATCTGAGAAATCACCAATAAATTGCTTTTTATATTCTGTTGTATAAACAATACGATATGGTTGATCAATGGTTTCTTTAAATTTCAATTTAAAACCAGTATAACCTTTGTCATTTTTACCTGTACCTTCAATATCGAAGTTTTTAAATTCTTCATCAGATGGTTTTGGTTCTTCATTCTTATCATTTAAGGTTAATAGATATACTTTAATTTCATTTAAGTCAGAGATTGTTTGCTTATCACCGAAGTTATCTACAATAATAGGATTAATTAAAGTGTGCTTATTATAGTTAATATCTAATGTCCATTCCACAGTTTTATCTATTGGGTTGTAAATCCCTGATTTATTACCATTGTTTTTAGTATAAACATTCAACTGTGCAGTGGATTCCGTAGAATTATCGTAATCAATACTATCTTTTGTCCATTGAACAGCTGCGGAATTTTTAACATTATTTCCATCATAAGTTTTTGTTGGGTCAAAATATGTTGGATAATTAAATATTACTTTCCTATCTACTGTTCCTTTTAATTCTAGCTTAAAGCCTTTTGTCGTAAATGTTCTTCCTTCCTCAGTCTGTGGCTCTATTAACGTCAACTTAAAGCAATCAGTTGTTAAAGAATCAGAACAAATAGTGTCTGGATTTGCAGCTATAAAATCGTCTTCATACATTTTCAAGTATTTTCCATTCTCGAATGTATCTGTAATTGTTACATCAGATATCTCTTTATACTCGTTACCATTAAACGTAAGTGACCAATGTATTTTTTTGTTTTTATAATCAACAGCCTCTATTTTTTTAGAGAACATATGCTGAGTTACTGTTTGCGTTACTTTATTCGATGAATATTTATGTTCGTCATCACCATAAGAAATATTAGCTTCATTTGTTACTGAGTACGATTTATCAACAACTTCATCGATTGTTGTGTAGGTAATTGTATGTTCCTTATTTTCATTACCTTCACTTGGTTTAAATTCTATTGTTAAAGTATTACCGTTAACTTTAATTTTTTCTGATCCTGGAGCAGGAGCCGGTTCAATAGATACCGAATCTACATCAAACTCCATAGTTTTCCCGTCTTTAGACGCATCGGTTGGTTTTAATGTCAGTGTATCAACAACTTTCATACCAGATGAAATATCTCGGCCATCTGCGTTTACTTTGACTGTCCAATCAATTGAACCTTTATTTGGATCATATTCTTTTGCACTTTTTGTGATTGGGTTATCGAAGCTTAATGTTACTTTATTTCCGTCTGATTCACCATTAATGGAGGCTTGGTTATAAATTTTATTTTCTCCATTATAATATGCTTCTTTCTGTTCATTAGTAACAGTTGTTTCGTAGTAAATGCGATACGCCTTTTTATTTTCTGACCCTGTAAATTTAATTGGGAAGCTTTTAGATTCTAATGTGAATCCTTCCGTTGTAGAAATAGTGGATTGAACAAAACTAATTTTACCGTTACTTAATTTAGGCGTTAGTTCATAAACCTCTATAGAACCTGGGACGATATCAGCTGCTAGTGTATCTGTTAATTCTTGACCAGCAATATTTTCTGTTTTTGTGTTAACATCAACATACCATTTTACAGTATTAGCATTTTTTTCGTGAGAGCCTGGGTATTTTTTAATGGCCTCTCCACCTGAGTTAGCGATTGAAATAATAAAATTCTTTTCTCCGTTAATATTAAAAGGATATTCTTGAGTTAATTCTCCTGTTTTAACTACATCCCCTAAAGCCCATGCTTTAAAGAAGTGCCCATCTGTTACCGGACGACCTTCACCAGCTTCATTTCTAATTGCGTCTGTAAACTCTATTGTTATTTCTCCAGATTTATCAATCGAGTACTTCGCAAATACTTCATTATTGGAAGATTTAATCGGCACATCTGATTGTGCTTCTAATTTAAATGCAGTTGGTACTTTAAATTTGAAAAAGTCCCCTGGATTTACTGTATGATTTTCCGGTAAAGAAAAATCAAATTTAAGAGAATACATTTTATTTAGGTCGCCTAATGTTGTGTTTAAAATAAAATCTTCTCCAACCATAGGTAAATCCTCTTCTTGTGAACTAATAACAACATTAGTCACATTTATATCAGATGCAGTTAATTCTTTTACTGGCTCTGAATTTGTTTCAAGTTGGGGTTTTAGTGTAGGATCATTTGGATCTTCATTACCCACTTCATTTTTATCAGATAAATTTTTGTCACTTCCCTCAGGCGTTTCAGGTAGTGTTAAGTCACTATCTTTTCCATTATTTTCTTTTCCCTCGGTAGGAATATCTCCTGTTGGTTCAGCTGGCTTGTTATCTCCCTCTGAGGTACCTGTGTCAATATTAGTACCAGAAGTTTTTGGTATTTCAGCGCCAGCATTACTCCCTGCATCTGGTTTTGTTTTTGTACCTTCATCCACTGAACCTGTTGTTCCATTCTCAGAACTATTTACCTTGCTAAATTCATCGCTAGGATCGGTCTCATGCGCAAACGCTGAAATCGGTGATAGTACGGTTTGGAATACGAGTAGCAATAGGATAATTGCTATGTTTAATTGTTTAAGTTTTTTCATGTTTCTCTCCTTTTCTAAGTTCAGAGAGATACCTGTTGATGTTTGCCGACGACGTTGCATCCTTTCTGTAAAGGTATGCCACAAACATAGGTTGGTCTCTCTTTCTTTCTATTCAGCTGTCGTCATACATTTTAATAAGTACTTCGAATAGGTAATCATGATGACTTATGTATGTTCGATGCACATTTTGAATATATACATAGTACTTTTGTGACACCTCTAATAATAGGCCTCACCCCCCTTAGGGTTTTAGACTCATCATAAGAGATAATACTAAACAATTTCTAAACAATCACGGACTTTCTATTTAAAAAATTCTAAAAAATTCTATATATTTTCCACTTTTTTCATCTTTATACACGACAAAAAAACAGCGAAAATAACTCTAATAGAGTACTTTCGCTGTTTTTCACTATAGTTATGTTGGATTACTATTTAATTCAATTATTTAATATACACATTTTTATACACAAAATTTTTTTTATTAATTTTTCCCCTGTCCTTGAAGTAAGGTTAATATTTGTTTCTTTACAACGGGGTGGATACTGTTGTCCTCTAAGAAATCTAGTGGGAAATATACTTTATGATCTCGCTTCATGCGACCAGAAATTGAATCTACAATAATAGATTCACGCGATAGCTCTCGTAGTTCTCCATTTTTCATTTCTAAGAATATAGGAACACGCACTTCTTCCTCTCCTGGTCGATAAAAGTCATAAGGTAAATCTGCTGTCGTATCGTGGACAAGATAATATTCTGGATTTAAATCAGCTTGTTTGAAGAGTTCTTGTAGTTTTTGATATTTATCTAGCTCTACACCTGGATCTAAATCGATGTATTGAAATAGCTTTCGATTAACAAAACGGCGGCTTAAGTCACTTAATATAGCGTCTTCCTCTTGCATCCAAAGCTGAAAATATGTAAAAAGAATACTCTCATCTAATGCAAGATAGTCCTCAAGCGTAATTGAGTTGCGGAAAAATGCTAAAAAGTGTGTAGGCTCATGCTTAAATTTGTAGCCTGTCAAGCTTAGTTGCTTAGCGCGTTTTAAAATATTATTTAAAACAACCTCAGCACTGCGAGATACTGGGTGGAAATAAATTTGTAAGTACATTTGATAGCGGCTCATTATATAATCCTCTACCGCATGCATGCCCGTCGCCTTAATAACGACCTGATTTTTTCGTGGACGCATCACTCTTAAAATACGTTCCATATCAAAATGACCATAGCTTACGCCAGTGAAATAAGCATCACGCTGTAGGTAGTCCATACGATCAGCATCTATTTGACTCGATATTAAACTAACGACCTGCTTATTGGGATATGTCTTTTCAATTACCTGTGATACTTTCTCCGGGAAATCAGCCGATACTTTTTTTAATACTGCATTTACTTCTGTATCGCCGAGCAAAATTTGTCTTGTATAAAATTCATGATCAAGCTCAAAGACATTTTCAAAAGCATGTGAAAATGGCCCATGCCCTAAATCGTGTAATAGGGCTGCACAAAGCACAAGCAGTCGCTCATCTTCATCCCATTCAGGACGACCTGCAAATATATCATCTACTATGCGGCGTACAATTTCGTATACGCCAAGTGAGTGACTAAAGCGGCTATGCTCTGCCCCATGGAATACTAAAAACGTTGTACCCAGCTGGCGAATTCGACGTAATCGTTGAAATTCTTTCGTACCAACTAGATCCCAAATCACTTGATCCCGTACATGCACATAGCGATGCACTGGGTCCTTGAATACTTTTTCCTCTTGTAATTTAGCTTTTGCATAATGTGTCAATTGTACAGCACCCCCGTTTCCTATTTGTTCTATTATATGCGATTTATATAGGACTAGCATACATATTCCCTTTTAATTGTAGAGACTATCAACCTAACTCACTGTATTCTTGTCATATTTTAGGATTCTATTGACCTAATTTCCAGGTGATGGAGCAAACGTGAAGCTTTACGTCGCTCTGACTCTTCTTTCCGTCACTTCGATGAGTCTATACGTCGCTCTGACTCTTCTTTCCGTCACTTCGAGGTCTTTCCGTCGCTCTGACTCTTTTATCCGTTGTTATATTAAAAGCGCAGAAAAAACAAAAACTATCTCCAACTAGACTAGTGAAGATAGCGCTTTGTTTTACTTATTTCTTTAACTTTGCTAAAACCTTTTCCATTAGTTCTTCTTCCGTTAATGCAGCAACAGGACGGCTATTTACAAAGGTAAATGTTTTTTTACGTCCTGGGCCACAATAGGAATGACAGCCAATTTCGATGGTTGCATCAGGATCGATTTCCTTTAATTTTGGAATTAACGTTTTTAAGTTAACGGCCTGACATTCATCGCAAACTTTAAATTCGTTTGCCATTTTGTCAACAACCCTTTCTATATAGTATTTTTTTAATCTAAAAATCGTTTCTATGGAACGTATGACTTTCACATATTTAAGTATGTAGCATACGTACAAACCTACATCGGGTATTGTATCGCATTTTTCCCCTTGTATTCAAGCATAATTCTTTCCACATAGATGAATAAAAGGTTAAAAGATTGGTCATGCTAGTTGTAAATAAAAGTTCCAAATAAAGGTGGGAGGATTTTAATATGAGTAAAATAAGACAAGATGCTTGGTTAGAAGAAAACGATGAATTATTAGCAGAGGCAGTAATTCGCCATGTGACGGAAGGTAGTACACAATTAAATGCCTTTGAAGAAGCTGGTGATGCTTTAAATCGTACTGCTGCTGCATGTGGTTTTCGTTGGAATGCTGTTGTTCGTAAAGAATACGAGGGACAATTATCAGAAGCCAAAAAAGAAAGAAAAGAAAGAATGCGAGTGTTAGGAGCTCCAGCAAGACGCCGTGCTTCTAGTATGTTTACAGTTAATAGTAGTGCCGCGGAGGGTAAATCAATTCCTCTATCTGCATTAAATCTTGATATTGTCATAGCCTATTTACTACGTTTACAGCACTCTGGTGAAATAGGTAATGAGTCTTCAAAATGGAGACAACTAGTACACGTAACATCTGAGAAAAATAAAAAACTAGAGAAAACAATTTCTCAGCTTGAAGAGGAAAATAGAGCTATTCGAAAAGATTACGAGCAATTTGTACAAATTATGAATCGCGCTAGACGACTAGTAACACTAGATGAAGAGGATGAACGAATTGCACCTGTTTTCAAAATGGAGAAAAACGGAAATCTTGTTGTAAGTAGCCCTTTTCAAGAAAATGGCGATGCGCTTAATTAGCAGCATCGCTTTTTTTTTCACTTCATCAATTCGGTTCAAGCATTTTCGAATTCCGTTCTAAAATACGTTGTAAATAAAATGCATATAGCGTTAATTCTTCATCATGAAAAGATTCAACTCGAATTTCTTCTGCCATATTGTTAAGAAACTGCTGTAAACGAATCACAACGTCTTCCACTGTTAATGATGCATCAATAAGTTCAGATAATGACGCCATTACATCAGGTACAATATTTGGATACGTAAATTTTGTTTCGGCTCCTCTAAGACTTTCCTCATAAAAGTCACGAATGAGTGCAGCTCGATCTGAACCGCTTCCTTCAATACATAAATAAATTTGCACTGCTACACCTTGACGTAAGCGTCTCTGAGAAATACCAGCAAATTTCTTTCCTGCAATACTTAAATCATAGGATCCTGGACAATAGGAGCCTACAATTTCATAGGCTTCAATTTGATCCGCTACTTCAGGGAATAATCCCTTTACTAGAGCTACCATTACATCATAGCCATCATTAATACTTAACGCTTCCGTTTGTTCAGATAAAACTATAGAAATATTTAGTACACCTTCATCCAAGACAACTGCTAATCCGCCTGAATTGCGTACAATAGGATGATAGCCACGTGCTTTAAGCAAGTCCATGCCCTGCTGCACATATGGTAAACGGTGATCCTGAATACCAAGCACAACAGATGCATCATGTACCCATGTCCGAATAGTTGGTGGAGTGGATAATTGCCCAACTAGCTGACATAAAGTATCGTCTGTTGCAAAGGATTCAAGTGGCGATCTTTGCTTCGCGCTAATGGATTGATCGTAAAGACGCCAAATCGGCTGTTGTAAAATACTTTTCATGATTGGAGCTCCTCTATTTACATCTCTTCTCTTTAGAATACATTATCTATGGAAGGTGTCAAATTCGTGAAATGCAATCATGAACTTAGGGAATTTGTACAAACTATGATAAACTAAAATTTGAATGCTATTCACTTATAAAGGAGTGTTTTTAATAATGAATGAAGCAGCAATTACTTTAGATGGTTGGTACGCTTTACATGATTTTCGCTCAATCGACTGGGCTTCATGGAAACTAGTTTCTGCTGAGGAACGCCAAGCAGCAGTAGAAGAATTCATTGCCTATTTAGAAAAATTAAACGAAGCTGATATCGCTAAAACAGGTGCCCATGCATTTTACGCAATTGTTGGTCAAAAAGCGGACTTTATGATTATGACATTACGCGAAACAATGGAAGAGCTACAAGAACTTGAAGCTGAATTCAATAAATTGGCGATTGCTGATTTTACAATTCCTACATATTCATATGTATCTGTTGTAGAGCTTTCTAACTATTTAGCAGGTGAATCAGACGAAGATCCTTACCAAAATCCACATGTGCGTGCGCGTCTATATCCTGAACTTCCACGTGCTAAGCATGTATGCTTCTATCCAATGGATAAGCGTCGTCAAGGCAATGACAACTGGTATATGCTTTCAATGGACGAACGCAAATCTCTAATGCGTTCTCACGGTATGATTGGTCGTGGCTATGCTGGTAAAGTTAAACAAATTATTACTGGTTCTGTTGGCTTCGATGATCATGAATGGGGCGTAACATTATTTGCAGATGACGTACTACAATTCAAAAAATTAGTATATGAAATGCGTTTTGATGAAGTTTCAGCTCGCTACGGTGAGTTCGGTGCATTCTTCGTTGGTAACCTTCTTGATCAAGAAAAACTTGTGAAATTCTTAACTGTTTAATCTAAAATGCCTTTAAATATAAAAATGCGAGTCGCTACTGCGGACTCGCATTTTTTAAAATTCGTTTTCTTCGCTGTTCTCTGATTCCAATATTAAAATAATTGTATGAATAAAAAATCCAGTTAGAATCATAAGGAAAACTAAATACCAACTATACGGTTGATGATAGTATTCTGCTATACCAATGGCCATGAATGCACTTATGATAATTGCTACAAACGTACCAAAAATATGCATTATAACACTCCTTCATGAAAGCAAAAAATAATTTTCCACTTTAGTATGTCACAGTTTATTTTTGATATACTTGCAAAACATTAGATTTCATCTACTTAATCAAAAAAAGTTAACAAAAATAAAAAAGTGTCACCTACTACGATGACACTTTCTTATTTTCATACATCAGGACCTTTCATCCTTAACCTTCAAAATTAGTATAATCGTATTGATAAAAAATCCAACTACGATTATTAATATAAAGAGATACCAATGGAGTGGCTGTCCGTAAAAACTCCCCACTAAAAATGCCAGCACAGCACTCAACAAAATACCTATCCAAACACCAATCTCCATACCCTGTCACCTCACATGTATTCAATACACATGCAATTTCCTATCTCACATTCCCCATTATATTTTCTATTCTCTATTTACCTATTTTCGTAAAATTTAAGCTCGTCACCATAACGTGGGGTTGATTTTCGTTCCGGCTAGGCGGTTTCCTGGGGGCGTCGGGGCAAAAAATGTTTTTTGTGCGAAAGCGTAGCGTCAGCAACTGGATGTTTTTTGTACGTGGCATACGTTTGATGTAATTTTTAAAAAAATCTGGCCCTCTTTTACAGACTACTAGTTATTACTAATATATGCTTAGCATTTTTAAGTTGTGAATTTCTTTCATTAAAATTGAACATGTCTACAATACCATCATGCATATACTGTCTGCGAGGAGGAGTGAAAGTCGCCGTTATAAAGACGAATGATGCACAAACAGCCATGCTAGCAAGGCTTATGCGCGCTGAGGCAGAAGGTGAAGGAAATTTAGGTATGCTGATGGTCGGCAATGTGGGCGTCAATCGTGTACGAGCAGATTGTTTAGATTTTACAGATGTTCGTACAATAGAACAAATGGTTTTTCAGCGTCCTGGGGGCTTTGAAGCGACACAAAAAGGCTTCTTTTATCAACGAGCACGTGATCAAGACCTTCGATTAGCAAAGAGAGTTATTCAAGGCGAAAGATTTCATCCAGCGACTCGTTCGCTATGGTTTTTCAGACCTGAGGGAGATTGTCCAGCACAGTGGTATGGTCAGTGGAACACGGGAAGATTCAAAGCACATTGCTTCTTCTCGCCAACCGAAGAAGATTGTCCTCAAATCTAAAAGAAAGAAGGTTGATAACTTATGATGCCTTATTATTGGACACCGACAACGCAACAACAAATGCCTCCACAGGTAATGCCTCCACAGACGACTGGAGCACGACCACCTGGACGGGAGCAATCGTATATTGAAAACATTTTTCGCTTGAATCGTGGAAAACCTGGTACTTTCCATTTCTCTTTCGAACATGCAGTTGAGCCAGGAAAAAACACGAAAATTGTGCGAGGCGTTGTAGAAGCTGCTGGTCGAGACCACGTTATTTTACGTGAACTCAAATCGAATCATCGTTTCCTATTCCCTATGATTTACTTTGATTTTGCTGAATATGATGAAGAAATGGCTTATTTTAACCAAAATCCATAATTAAAATGAGTTGTTATACATTCATATTTTCTTATATGGTAAAATTCCACTCCTCTATATGCAAGTAAGATAAGAGCCGAATCGGCGTGCCTCTTCGCTACATTTTACTCATGCTTCGTCGCATCGCAAGTTACGCTACAAAACGAGGAATCTATAAGGATATTTGCCATTAGATCAAAAAAATTGGCATGTTAGGATACCTCCTAGTATGCCAATTTTTATTTAAACCCTATACCTTACGGAACTATTGATTTTCTTGTAAAAACTGCAATGTTGCTTTCCCTAATGTTTTGGCAGCAATCAACATTGCAAGTTCATCAAAGTCAAAGCGTGCATGATGATGAGGATATGCTACTTCCCACTCCGGCTTTTTAGCACCTGTGAAGAAAAATGTACCTGGTACATTCTCTAAATAATACGCAAAGTCCTCACCAATCATAAATGGTGGGCACGATATAATATTTTCTACTCCTGGTATATCTGCTGCAAGTTGTGCAATAAATTCTGTTTCTTTCGCATGATTGTAAACAGGTGGATAGCCTCTTGTATAACGATAATCATAGCTTGCACCAAAGGCCAAACAAGTGGCATTTAACACTGCCTCAAGTTCTTGCTCCAATTGTCTGCGTACCTGCTCCTCAAAAGTACGGACTGTTCCAGCTAATACTACTCGTTCAGCAATAACATTGAAAGGATTAATCGCCTCAAAATGACCAATTGTTAAAACGGCTGATTTTAATGGATCAATGCGTCGAGATATAATCTGCTGTGCATTGACTACAAACTGTGACGCAAGAGTAACTGCATCAATAGAATGATGAGGCTCCGCACCATGACCACCTTTGCCATGAATCGTAATTTCCACTTTATCTGCAGCAGCCATAATTGCCCCATCTCTCACCAATATATCCCCTAAAGGTGTTGGTGCCCATAAATGTGTACCGAAAATAACATCTACTCCGTCTAGACAGCCATCTTCAATCATAGGCTTTGCTCCACCTGGCGCCATTTCTTCTGCATGTTGATGAATAAATACTACATTGCCTGCAATGTCATCCTTTATTGCATTAAGTGCTTTAGCAAGCCCTAGTAATGTTGCAGTATGACCATCATGTCCACATGCATGCATTTTACCATCTACTTTTGACTTATAAGGGACGTCATTTTCCTCCTGAATTGCCAATGCATCAAAATCAGCGCGCAACGCCACTGTTTTACCCGGCTTCCCTCCACGTAAAGTAGCAACAACACCACGTTCACCTACATGCTCACGAACCTCATGCCCTAACGCTCGATGAAAAGCAGCTACATACGACGGTGTCTCCACTTCCTCAAAGGATAATTCCGGATATTCATGTAGATGGCGACGAATCGCTACCATTTCATCATAGTTATGATCTAGTAAAGTAAAAAGCTTCTCCATATCCCAAATCCTCACTTTCCATTTGTCGAACTTATTTGATAATAACAGTGTACTATAAATCCTTACAAAAACAATAGGAATTAAAACTACCAATCTATAGAAATTATATTGTTGATTAGGAAGAAAAATTCTCTTGATCCGTTACTAGTATTTACCTCTTTAAAAAAACAAAAACTCCCTCACACATAGTGCAAAGGAGTAACTTTGTAGGAATATCTATTAATTTTTTTATCGCGCATATTTAAGGGCAGATACTATAATTAGAATCCAGCCAGCTAAAAATAGAACACCACCAATTGGTGTGATGGCACCTAGAACTTTAACGCCGCTGATTGCCAGTACATATAAGCTTCCTGAAAAGAAAACGATACCTAGGTTGAAAAAGATTCCAGCTAAATTCAACTGCTTTACTTCACCTAAAAGTTTCGAACTCATCAAAATGCCAATTACAAGTAGACCCGTGGCATGAAACATTTGGTACTGAACAGCTGTCTCCCAAATCCCACGACCATAATCGTCTAGAACTCCTTTTAAAGCATGTGCACCGAATGCACCCAATGCCACTGCTAAAAAGCCGTGGAGTGCACCTGTCACGATAAATTTTTTCATGTTATTTTCCCTACCTTTAATCATGATTAAAAGTCAAAAATTGAATCACCATTTGCTCCATCTTCTTCTTCAATTTTTGCTGTATATAAACTTGTTTGCTTCGGCTCTGATACTAACATTTGTGGCAGATGTTTTGACTGCGCTTTAGAATTGCCGTCAGGTGAGTCTAATACTACATCACATAATGCTCGGATTGCTGTTAAGGCTTCACGAATTTCTTGTTCGTTTCCAGTATTTTTGACACCAGATAATTGTTTTTCAAGTTGTTGAATAACGGCTTGATAAGGAATCATTGCATTCTCCCACTTTCTGCTTTTGGCACAAACTTTAGACAGTCCGTGTCAGAGGATTGTTTAACGACAACGGATGGTATTTGCTTCGTTTTAAAACCGTATGCTACACAGGCCCGTGGCGTTTGTGGGTCCCATGTTACTTTGAAATATTGACATTTGAAACAATTTACCTTCATCGTTGTTCCTCACTTTCTTCTATTATTAACTGTAACATGAAATGATAAGTGTATAAAGAATATGATTTGTGCCAATCTAAGCTAGAGACCAATCAATTGGTTGCTCTCCCCATTCCACTAACTGTGCATTGATCTTCGAATATGGTTTACTGCCGAAAAAACCTCGATAAGCACTAAGAGGACTTGGATGAGGTGCTTCTAAAATTAAATGTGGCGTTGAGTATTTACATATTAATTGTTTTTTTCGTTGTGCTGGTTTACCCCAAAGCACAAAGATAATTGGTTTATCTCTTGATGCTAATTTATTGATTACAGCATCCGTAAATTGCTCCCATCCTTGTTCTTTATGAGAATTCGCCTGTCCTGCTCGAACTGTTAATACAGTGTTCAATAACATTACACCCTGCTGTGCCCATTTTGTTAATGTTCCGTTTTGAGGGCTTGGACAGCCAAGATCATCCTGTAACTCTTGTAGCATATTTCGCAAGCTTGGTGGATGTGGGATTCCCGGCATGACCGAAAAACTTAATCCATGCGCTTGGTTTGGTCCATGATAAGGGTCCTGACCTAAAATTACGACCTTTACGTCATGATAAGCCGTCGTATAAAATGCATTCATTACGTCATTCATCGGTGGATAAATTGTTTGTGTTGCATATTCATCTACTACAAATTGACGTAGCTTTGTATAGTATGTTTTTTCTATTTCTTCAACAAGTATTTCTTGCCAGTCATTCGGGAATGCTTGTTTCATCGTAATATAAGCCCCTTTCTCTTCTTACAACGGTACAAAAAAATAATGTTGAATTCAAGCATCAGAAAAAGAAGTTAAACTGACCTTGTAAAAATATATAATTCTGACTATTTTTACGGAATCAGAATAAGACTATACTAGATGGTAATTATCAATTATGCCTCGGCATAATTGTGTCCGGATTCCGCTTTGTGCCTGCACAAAGCGGAATCCGCTGAAATAAGTTAAAACTTTCATCTATAAAGGAGATCTTCCACATGGTTCTTAAAAAAACATTAACGATTGCTGGTTCAGATACATCAGGTGGCGCAGGTATGCAAGCCGATCTTAAAACATTCCAGGAGCACGGCACATATGGCATGGTGGCATTAACAGTTGTCGTAACAATGGATCCAAACGGTTGGACTCATAACGTAACGCCATTACCAACAGAGCTTTTGCAAAAACAAATTGATACTGCTCTTTCAACAGGCATTGACGCAATAAAAACTGGTATGCTGTCAACTGAAGAAATTATTCGTATCGCAGGTGATGCTATCGCAAAATCTGGTACGACAAATGTTGTCATTGACCCTGTAATGGTATGTAAGGGGGAAGATGAAGTATTGAACCCTGGTAACACAGATGCAATGATTCAACATCTTTTACCATTAGCCGCAATTACAACACCTAACCTGTTTGAGGCTGGGCAATTAGCTGGAACTGGAACACCAAAAACAATCGATGAAATGAAAACAACAGCTCGTAAAATTCACGAGCTTGGTGCTAAAGCTGTTGTGATTAAAGGTGGAAAAGCGTTAGCTACTGAAAAAGCAACTGACTTATTCTTCGACGGTGACAAATTCTACTTATTAGAATCTGAAAAAGTTGCTTCTACTTATAACCACGGGGCTGGCTGTACATTTGCTGCTTCAGTAACAGCAAACCTTGCAAACGGTCTTTCAATAAAAGAAGCTGTAATTGAAGCAAAAGAATTCGTTTCAGCTGCAATCGCTCACGGTTGGGCATTAAATGACTATGTAGGACCAGTTATGCACGGTGCAAAATCTCGTTTTGGCGCACCACAAGTAACAGTCTCAGAAATTTAAAAACGAAGAGGCATCTGATTAATTTCAGATGCCTCTTTTACATATAGTAGTTCTCCATCATTTCGATGAATAATCCCATGGATCATTCATCGAAATAAATTGAGCCAATGCCTTACTTTCCTTTTTACGCTCTGCACGTGCTTTTGCTCGTTCAGCTGCAGTTTCATGTAGCTTAGTCTCTTCTACAGTTTCTGGAATAACAGATGGAACTGGAGCTGGTTTATTATTTTCATCTAATGCAACAAATGTTAATAATGCTGTTGCTGCTACCTTGCGTTCTCCCGTTTTTAAATTCTCAGAAATGACCTTTACGAAAACTTCCATTGAAGATGTCCCTGTCCACGTTACATAAGATTCGAAATAGACAGAGTCGGTCGGGCGTATTGGATGCAGGAAGTCTACAGAATCCGTTGAGGCCGTTACACAATCTCTACGACTATGCTTAGCAGCTGAAATTGAAGCTACTTGATCGATATCACTCATTAATCGACCACCAAACAGTGTATTATGATTATTAATATCATTCGGAAAAACTCGACTTGTACGCATAACTCTAGAATCTTTACAATATTTAAAGTCTTTGTTCACATCTAGTCCCCCTAAAACAACTGTTTTTTCTACTATATTGCTCTATTTTTCCATAAATATCAAATTCATTATCGGAAAATTAAGTTTTTTTGACCGTGGTTTTTTTAATGCTCTGGACAAGATACGTTACTACTTCATATGCCATATATTAGCTGTATATGGGAGGGAGAAAAATGGTAAGACGTAGACAACAACAAGGCCCAAATGGAGAAGGGAATTTCCTAGCTGGTGAAGAAGCAGGTCTCCTAGGTGAAGATACAGGTATCCAAAGTGGAGATATAACCTCTACTAAGGTAGAACTAATATCCTCAATGGTTTTAACAATAGGGTATTCATTAGCAACCCTCTCCACCGTTTTGGCATTGCAGGAAGCAGAGGCAGATGAACAAACAAGAACATCCGACGCGCAAAATCAAAATTCGCAATTTAGACATATGCATAAGCATCTACAAAATCTCAACAACCGTCTAGATTCCATTGAACGAAAACTCAACCGATATTAGCAAATACATACCCTTAAAAACCACTAATTATACAAAGCCGCGATTCTCCGTCATAAAAGAGAATCGCGGCTTTTTTACTATACTATGATAATGAGCTTTCCGTCTTCTTACCTTATTACAGCTATACATATCAATGTTGAAGGAATGTCATCTATTGTACCAAGATAGAATTCGTTATTACCTAGTTTAAAATTCCCTTCAACATTATGCGCTGTCTATCCGTCAATTAAGGAAGAAATAATGGTCGCAGTATCTTTTCATTGGTGAAACCGCATACAATACAAAACGACACATTTTGTACAAAATTGCTCTCACACTCATTATATTGATATATTTATATAATTTTTTCAAGAATATTGCTTAAAAAAATCTTCATAGATTAAAAGATGCAATCAATTAAAAAAGCTTTATTACTTCTTCATACTCTTCTGTTGTGAATACTCTAGAGTTCGTAATGAAATGCATATTTTCAACACTATCTAAAGAAAAACTTGCACCTCTGCCCTCAATCGCATGAATAATCAATTGCGTATGCTTAAAATATTCATACTGCGCTCTATGAATGTAAAAAGGAACGTCACCTATTTTACCAAGATAGATATCGTTTTCACCAATTTTAAAATCTCCTTCTACATAACACATCGGTGCAGAGCCATCACAGCAACCCCCAGATTGATAAAACATGATAGCGCCATGCTGACTCTTAATTAACTCTATTAAATTTAAAGCCTCTTTTGTTGCAATCACTCGTTCTACCATGTTGTTATTCATCCTTTGGTATTAAAAAAATCCTTGTGCTTCTTTTTTGTAGCTCACTAAAAGACACTTAGTTTGTTGGTAGTGATCTAACATCATTGCGTGGTTTTCACGACCGATACCTGAAAGTTTGAATCCACCAAATGCAGCACCCGCTGGATATTGATGATAAGTGTTTGTCCACACACGACCAGCTTGAATAGCTCGACCTGCACGGTAAGCGATGTCACCAGAACGTGACCAAACACCAGCACCTAAACCATATTCTGTATCATTTGCAATTTCCATAGCTTCATCAAAATCTTTGAATGTAGTTACGCCAAGCACTGGACCAAAGATTTCTTCTTGGAAGATTCGCATCTTATTATGACCTTTGAAAACTGTTGGTTTAATGTAGTTACCTCCTGCAAGGTCGCCTTCAAGAATATTTTCTTCTCCACCTATTAAGCACTCAGCACCTTCTTCTTTACCAAGTTTTAGGTAAGAAAGGATTTTTTGTTTTTGTTCGTTAGAAGCTTGAGCACCCATCATGACTTCTGTATCTAATGGATTACCAATTTTAATAGCTTTTACGCGTTCTAATGCAAGTTCAATGAATTTATCGTAAATGGATTCTTGAACAAGTGCACGTGAAGGACAAGTACAAATTTCACCTGAGTTTAATGCGAACATCACAAAGCCCTCAATTGCTTTATTTAAATATTCATCATCTGAAGCCATTACGTCCTCAAAGAATACATTTGGTGATTTACCACCTAGTTCTAACGTTACAGGAATAATATTTTCAGTTGCATATTGCATAATTTGGCGACCAACAGCTGTTGAACCAGTAAAAGCAACTTTTGCAATTCGTTTGTTCGTTGCAAGTGGTTTACCAACTTCAACACCAAAGCCGTTTACAATGTTAAGTACGCCTTTTGGTAAGATGTCTTGGATTGTTTCAATTAACACTAATAATGAAACAGGCGTTTGCTCAGCTGGTTTCATCACGATACAGTTACCTGCTGCAAGTGCAGGAGCAATTTTCCAAGCAGCCATTAAGATTGGGAAGTTCCAAGGAATGATTTGGCCAACTACACCTAGTGGCTCTTGGAAGTGGTATGCAACAGTGTCGTTATCTAATTGTGTTGTGCGCCCTTCTTGTGCACGGATAACACCTGCAAAATAACGGAAGTGATCAATTGCTAAAGGAATATCTGCGTTTAAAGTTTCGCGAACTGCTTTACCATTATCCCATGATTCTGCAACAGCAATCATTTCTAAGTTTTCTTCAATGCGATCTGCGATTTTATTTAAAATAGAGGCACGCTCAGTTGCACTTGTTTTACCCCATGCATCTTTTGCTGCGTGTGCTGCATCGAGGGCAAGTTCAATATCTTCAGCTGTTGAACGAGCTGCTTTTGTGAAAACCTGACCTGTTACAGGTGTTTTATTTTCAAAATATTGACCTTTAACTGGAGAAACCCATTCGCCACCGATAAAGTTATCATATTTTTCTTTGAAGTTTACTACTGCGCCTGGAGTATTAGGATTTGCATATATCATAGTATCAATCTCCCCATATTTTATTTATGAAACCGCATACATTTATATTAATCTGTTTCACGTGTCCTATATTGATACATTAGAATAGTTTTTTCAAGTAATCCACCTTAATAATGGTAAAAAACATTTTTTAAAATAAAGAAATTTCTGCATTTTATCAATAACATTTATGATTAGTTTGGCAACAAAGCCTTTCGATTTCCCTTTGTCATCTTTTTTAACTATACTAAAAGGAGAAATAATCGAGAGGAGTGTTAAGATGCAAGAAGTACAAGTAAAGACGTTGCAGGAATTATTGAATTCTTTCGCCAACAAAGACGTTTATATTCATCTTGAGACGACGAACGGTTCTTATGCAGCACACTTTGATGAGAAATTTTTTAATGCAGGTGCTTTTATTCGCAATGCTAAAATCAACTATGAGCTTGCTAAAGTGGTAGATGATTCACCCCATCGTGTCGGATTAAAAATGGCACATGGCTGGGTTTATGCTCAAGGCATCACACATTTTGAATTAGATGATTTAGGCCGTTTATTAATGGCTGGACTAGACTACTCAGGTAAATTGGCGATTGCACTTGAAATTAGCGAAACGCCATTTACTTACTAAGGGGGACGACTTTTTGAATTTACAACCACAACGTCATATTTTAATTGTTTACCCTCACCCAGATGATGAGGCTTTTTCAGTTGCTGGAACAATTGCTTACTATACAAAGAAAATGAATACACCTGTTACATATGCCTGTTTAACTTTAGGCGAAATGGGGCGTAATTTAGGAAATCCACCTTTTGCAACACGTGAATCCTTGCCAGAAATTCGACGTAAGGAGCTTATCGCAGCAGCAGAGGCTATGGGAATACAAGATTTACGTATGCTTGGTTTCCGTGATAAAACGATTGAATTTGAAGACGATGAAAAAATGGTAAAGCTTGTTGAAGGTTTAATAGAGGAGTTAATGCCTTCTCTTATCATTACATTCTTACCTGGTTTTGCAGTTCATCCTGACCACGAGGCAACAGCACGTGCTGTAGTAGAAGCTGTTCGTCGTATGCCAAAAGCCGCACGTCCACAAGTGTTAGGCTGTGCCTTTGCAAATGATACAATTGAAAAAAATGGTGAGCCACATGTTGTCAACGATATCAGTGAAATGAAGATGGATAAAATTAAAGCATTACAAGCACATGCATCTCAAACTGCTTGGATGATGCAAGAAACAGAAAAACGTATCGATGACGGTGAGCCCATGAGTGAAAGCTGGCTTAATATTGAAAAATTCTATATTGTAAATCCTGATCAATATGTAAAATAACAATAAATGCGCTGAATGCTCTTTAATAACAATAAAAGGGTTCTGTCCTCTTTCCTAATTGAGAACAGAACCCTTTTATATTAAGCAACCTTCATTTTTTTTAAGAAATGAATAATGAAAGTGATAGCAAAAATAATAATTAACACAACAAAAAACATATAATGTGGAATGTGAATACCGATGACACCGGCTAGCATTTTCAGTGCAATAATTCCAATAATAATAAATGCTGTTGCCTCTAATTCTGGTATTTTTTCAATAACAATTAAAAATAAGCCCGCAATAGTTCTCATCATTAAAATACCTAACATTCCCCCGATTAGTAATATCCAAATTTGATTGGATATCGCAAAAGCGGCAAAAATCGCGTCAATTGAAAAGGCAATATCCATCAGTTCTACAGAAATAACCGTTGCCCAAAACGTTCCAAAAAGGCGAACCAACAATCCTGTTTTTTTCATCTCCTTGGCACTATCTGCTTCCCCAATCTGCAGAAAATGTGCGACACATAGCCAACCTAAATACAGGGCTCCTAGCAATTTAATAAACCAAAATTCTACCAAATAGACACCTATCCCAATAAATAAAAATCGGAAAAAATAGGCTCCCAACATACCGTACATTAAAGCTCGTTTGCGTTGTTTGTTTGGCAAATGCTTCACTAGCACTGCTAATACAAGTGCGTTATCTGCCGATAGTAAACCTTCTATTATAATTAGTGTTGATATTAACCCCCAAGATACAGGGTCAGTTAAGATCTCTTTCCACATTTCCCAATTGAAAAATTGAATGTATGTAGATAGAATTCCTTGAATGATTTCCAATTACATACCCTCCTACTTGTCCTAAGGTATTCTAGTATATGCTTGACCATTTTCGTTATGAGGAAATGTGTGCATCCTTTATTTCTACAAAATATTCTCGAAGAAATTTAATTATTCTGCATTTTGTAGTTTCATAGATGAAATAGACACCGAAAATTTAGAATTCACTAAAAATTAATGACAAAAAGCTTATAATATGTGCTATCATAGATAAATGTTTTATACGTATAACGGAGGATGAATAATATGGAAGCTGCTGACACTAGAACTGTGCAAGTAGAAAATATCTTGATTGCACATCATTTCTTAAAAGACGTAGTGGTGCACACGCCGCTACAAAAAAATGACTATTTATCCGAGAAATATGGAGCTAATATTTATTTTAAACGCGAAGATTTACAGCATGTACGCTCATTTAAACTTCGTGGTGCCTATTATAAGATTAAAAAAATTGAAGAAGAGGCTCGTAAAGCTGGCGTTGTTTGCGCAAGTGCGGGCAATCATGCTCAAGGTGTTGCCTACGCCTGTGCACAATTGAAAATTCAAGCAAGTATTTTTATGCCTCAAACAACACCTAAGCAAAAAATTGACCAAGTGCGTATGTTTGGTCGTGAATATATAGAAATTATTTTAGCTGGTGATACCTTTGATGATTCTGCAGAAAGTGCATTTGCTTACTGTGATGAACACGCTAAAATCTTTATTCACCCATTTGATGATTTTGATGTCATCGCTGGACAAGGAACGGTCGCAGTTGAAATTATGAATGACATGGAGGAACCGATTGATTACGTGTTTGGTAGTATTGGCGGCGGAGGCTTAATGTCAGGTGTTTCTGCCTATGTGAAAAACATTTCCCCTAATAGCAAAATTATCGGTGTAGAGCCTGCTGGAGCGGGCAGTATGAAAGCTGCATTTGCAGAAGGCGGGGCAGTGGCACTTGATTGGATTGATAAATTCGTAGATGGTGCTGCGGTAAAATGCGTCGGTAATTACACATATGATGTTTGTCGTCGCTACTTAGACGACATCGTACTAGTACCAGAAGGAAAAGTATGTACAACGATTTTAGACCTCTACAACAAACATGCCATTATCGCAGAGCCTGCTGGAGCATTATCAGTAGCAGCACTCGACTCTTATAAAGAGGAGATTAAAGGAAAATCAGTCGTTATCATCATTAGTGGTGGTAATAATGACATTGGTCGTATGCAGGAGATTAAAGAGAAGTCTTTAATTCACGAAGGCTTACTTTACTACTTCATCGTTAGTTTCCCACAACGCGCAGGCGCACTTCGCCAATTCCTAACAAGCGTGGTAGGACCAAATGATGACATTACAACTTTCGAATATACAAAGAAAAACAACAAAGAAAGTGGTCCTGCCTTAGTCGGTATCGAGCTTGGCAATCGTGAAGACTACGAAGGATTACTAGCACGCATGAATGAATTCGGCTTCAAATACAAAGAAGTAAACAACGACATTCAACTATTCGGCCTACTAGTCTAAAATAAAGAGTCACACTTGCTATGTAAGTGTGGCTTTTTTAGGTTTATCGGAATGATTTTGAGGTTTATCGGAACAATTTTGAGATTTATCGGAACAATTTCGGATTTTATCGGAATGTTTCATCGATTTATCGGAACATTCTAGAAAACACAGTCTATCTGACCGCATTGATAGACTATACTATTTAATAATATACTTTCGATTCTTCTTTGCGCCTACTTCTTGAAGCTGTAACGACTTCAATATTTTATATACTGTTTTAACGCAAGAGATACCGAAAAAATCTTGAAATAAACTGTTGGATATAAATTCTCCATACATATAACGGTAATCTTTCAGTGCATCATTGAATGCTTGATTATCTACCTCACCACAATTCTCACACTGCCACTTACCTTGACGATATTGCATGACAAATCGATAATCGCACTTAGAGCACAATACACCTTTCTTTAGTTCATTCATCTTCATATCCAGTGTCCATTGCGTAGGTTTATGCATCTTTAGAATATGTTTTGAGAGTTCTTCTAAAACTTTTCCACTTAGATGGACTTGTTGATATTGCTTGAACAGCTGCTCCATCTTTTCTGCCAAACCACTCACATGAATAATCGGTTGCGCCGACAAACTTGACGTCATAATCATATTCGGATTTGCAGAGACGATCATATAGACAATAGGTATATGATAACCTGCCTTTTGAAAAATCTGACGCAAAAACCTAGCATGCCGCTTCACTTGATCAAAGGGATTTCTAAAGCCATCTACTTTGTCATCAGACGTAATTCGAATAAATTGATGATTATCTTCCATATATTCGACACGGCCAACGATATTTTTAATTTCCATTATTAAAACAAAATTTCGCGACATATATAATGTATCCATTTGATGTATTGCTCCACCTTCAGCTTTTAGCACCACATCATGCAATAAATAATACGCATGCTCCAAATAGATTTCCCGCCATCCTCGATCTACTCTTTGCTCGCCAGCATACCCTGCTCTTGTTCTATTTAGCATTTCTTGATAGTAAGTAGATTTTGGGTGAGATTTCGGTAACCTCCTTTCAAGCATTTCTAATGTGATTTGCTTCGATGAAACTTCGCGCTTTTTGAGTAACATATTTTCACCTCCTTTAGCTAGATTATAATGCAATTTATCGAAACGTTTTGCCTATTTATCGAAAATTTCTGATTGTTTATCGACCAACTTTATCGATTTATCACCCAACTTTTAAAAATTATCGACATCCAGCGAAAAAACGCCCATACCTATGTATGAGCGTTTTATCATTTATTATCCTAGTAGCGCACGGTCTGAGTTCATTTTCTCACCGCGGATACGTTCGAACTCTGCCATTAAATCTGGGATGGTTAACTCATGCTTGCGATCCTCGCCAACCTCTAAAATGATTTGACCTTTATCCATCATAATCAGTCGATTCCCTAAGTCTAATGCTTGTTGCATATTGTGCGTGACCATTAATGTTGTTAAGCTGTCTTTCTCAACTAAGTATTTCGTAATACGTGTGATTAACTCGGCACGAGATGGGTCAAGTGCCGCCGTATGCTCATCTAATAATAAAATCGAAGGCTTCGTAAATGTTGCCATTAAAAGAGACAGCGCTTGACGCTCTCCTCCAGAAAGCAAGCCAACTTTTGCAGATAGGCGATTTTCCAGATTTAAGCCCAACATCTGCAATGATTCCTTGAAAAATTCCCGACGCTTTTTATCAACACCGATACGCATGCCTCGACTCTTATTACGTGAGTAAGCTAATGCTAAATTTTCCTCAATCGTCATTGTTGGTGCTGTACCAGCCATCGGATCTTGGAATACGCGACCGATGTAGTAGGAGCGCTTGTACTCTGGTAAGGTCGTAACCTCATTTCCATCAATTGAAACCGTGCCGAAGTCTGGTGTTAACGCGCCAGAAACCATATTCATCATTGTCGATTTACCAGCACCATTACTGCCGATAATTGTGACGAAATCCCCTGGCTTTAAGTGCAAATTAATTTCTGCAAGTGCCATTTTTTCATCAGGCGTACCTTCATTAAAAATCTTATTAATACCGTTTAATTTAAGCAAGGCCTTTCCCTCCCTGCTCAACCGTCTTTACTCGTGTCCTCTCTGCTGCGCGCTTCACCTTACGTTTGCGCTCCTTACTCTTATTGATAAATTGAGGTAAAATCAACGCTATAATAACAATGATAGCTGTTATTAATTTCATATCCCCCGAATCAAGGAAATCTACTCGTAATGCTAGCGCCAATATAATGCGGTAAATGATGGCTCCAGCAATGACGGCGAAAGTTGTGCGCATAATCGTTTTTGTACCGAAGATGGCTTCACCGATAATAACAGATGCAAGACCAATCACAATCATCCCAATCCCCATACTGACATCTGAGAACTTCGAATATTGAGCGATTAAAGCTCCCGAAAATGCGACAAGTGCATTAGAAAGTCCTAGTCCTAGAATAATAAGTGTATCTGTATTTGCCGAGAAGCTACGAATCATACGCTTATTATCACCGGTTGCTCGAATAGCTAGACCAATCTCTGTTTTTAAGAACCAGTCTGCAATGAATTTAATTAAAATCGTGATGATTAATACGACGATTATCGTACTCCATGTTGCAGGTAGTTTCTGAATGCCGATGCCTTTTAATAGGTTATTTAAAGCAGCATCGATTCCTAAATTACTCCAAAATGCTTGAAACTTTGAAAATATAGTCTCTGAATTTAATAGTGGAATATTCGGACGACCTATCGTATTTTCTGTAGTTGATCCCATAATACGTAGGTTAATAGAATACAAAGCAATCATCATTAAAATCCCCGATAATAGAGGATTAATTTTCCCCTTTGTGTGAAGAATTCCTGTCATACATCCAGCAATAAATCCAGCAACAATTGCCACTAAAGTCGCTAAGATCGGGTGGTAGCCAAGCATAATCATCGTTGCCGCTGTAGCCGCCCCTGTTACAAAGCTCCCATCAACCGTTAAATCTGGAAAATCTAACACACGGAATGTTAAATACACACCCAGTGCCATAATTGCATAGATGATTCCTTGCTCCATTGCGCCAAATATTGCTAAAAACATAGTTGAATCATCTCCTAATAATTTCTAATTTTGCTCATCACCATAACTTGAAGTTGATTTCCATTCCGGCTGGCCGCTTTCCTGGGGGCGTCGGAGAAGGCGTTATCACAGGACGTGATGGTTTTAGCCTTCGTTCCTCTATTGCTATTCCTAAGGAGTCGCCCAGTCTCCACTCCAATCAACTTATCCACATAACGTATAACTTTCGGTGTGAACTATAACCTTCTCATAAATTAGTATTCTAATAAGATGCCACTAGAAAGGACTGCCCACCCATACTTGTAGATCAATACATAATTCTTAAATGTATTCTATCCGCAAACAGAGTGCTGATTCTTCCTCATAAAAGTAGATAAAGCGGAGGCAGTTTTAGTTCTCCCCCGCTTCGCTCCATTAGATGATCATGTCAGGCATTACTTTTCTAAAAGCTCTGCACCCCAAGAATCTTTAATTTCGATTCCTAAATCATCGGCTACTTTTTTATTTATTAATAGTTTTAGCTTTTGTGGGTATTGAGCTGGTATATCAGCAGGTGTTGCTTCACCTTTTAGAATCTTCACAGCCATTTGCCCCGCTTCATAACCGATGTCATAATATTCAAAACCATATGCCGCTAAGCCACCACGTGCCACAGAGTCAAGTTCTCCAACAACTAGTGGTAATTTATTGGCATTCGCTACATCAATTACAGACTCAAGAGCCGAAACTACTGTATTATCAGTAATGATATAGAATGCATCTGCTTTACCGATTAATGATTCAGCAGCTTGCTTTACTTCCGCAGAAGTTGCCGCAGATGCCTCAACTACTGTTAGGCCTTGCTCGCCCATGACCTTTTTCACTTCTTTTACTTGTGCTACTGAGTTTTGCTCACCAGCGTTGTAAACCATACCTACTTTTTTCGCGCCTAGTTCCTTTAAGAATGCCACTGTTTTCGAAATAGTATCAGGATGTAAATCGATCGTTCCTGTTACATTTTTCCCTGGCTTCTCCATAGAATCTATTAACTGTGCGCCAACAGCATCCGTTACAGAAGTGAAGACGATCGGAATATCACTAGTAGCTGTCGCCGCTGCTTGTGCAGAAGGTGTAGAATTAGCAAAGATTAAATCTACGTTGGCACTTACTAGATTGTTTGCAATCGTCGTATTAAGGCTGTTATCTCCTTGCGCTATTTGTGGATCGTACTCAACTTTTAATCCTGAATCTTCAATTGCCTTTTTAAAGCCATCAGTTGCAGCGTTTAAAGATGGATGCTCAACAATTTGAGTAATCCCAATCTTATATGTTTTGTCATCTGAATTGCTCTCACTTGCATTATTCTTTTCTTTCTCTTTCGAATCTGATGAACTAGAGCCACTGTTGCCACAAGCAGCAAGCATTAAAACTAATCCAAATAACAGGAACGAAAGCTTTTTTAAATTGCTTCTCACAAATAATCCCCCCGATATTATCTTTGATATTTATCACACTTTATCCAAACAAAGTGTGAACGTATCGCTATATTATCTTTATTATATCGCTTCGTCAACAACATTATGAATGTTCTGACTTTTAAACTCAACAAAATATTTTATTTTTTCACTCAATTTGTCGCTTTAAACCGCTAAATTACGCTATTTCTATAAATCGATTTCTTTTTCTAACATAACAAAAATTTTTATGACAATTTTGCAAAGTTATTTTTCTGAGATTTGATTTTTTAAGAAATTTATATAAAACCTGGAAAGCCTTACATTCCCCATAAGAAATGTCAGGCTTTCATAACATTATTTATTCATTATTACTTCTTCAAGATATCTACTAACCAACTACTTTGGGGTAACGGGATATCCGGGAAGCATACGTGCGTTTGAGCAACACCTTGAATGGCTGAATAAAAACAACCTGCGAGTGCTTTAGAACGACCTCTTGTACTCTCTCTTAATGGTTACATTTTTTTTGCTAACGAGATTGATCTACACAGTTCAGTCTCCTTTTTTACATTTAATGCATATGATGAGACTAGTGCTGTTTCCAAAAAGGAGGAATACCATGAATAATGATGAAATGGATTTAAAACAACCTTCTTATTCACAAGAGAAGCAAAATGCTAAAATAGGAGATATTGACACAATCATTTCTAATCTTTGTGACAGTCTATTCGCATTTGCTCTGGATTTTGCCTTAAATGCCTTAGAGTATACCAAAGAATTGGATGAGGAATTAGAATATACAGATGAATTCAAGAAACAAGTAGACGATTTAATTATTGAAATAGAAGAAATTAAAAATATTATAGAGGAGTAATTTCAAATCAGAAACCCTTTATATCAAGATAGTGATATGTTTACGTACTACTTTCGCGCCAAGACGTCCTCATTATAAATATTAAAAAAGTAGAGGTGTCTAAAATGCTAAGCTTTCAAGATATGTGTACAAAATTCGCACAGATTGCCAACGGAAAAGCTTCTATGGAACATGGCGTATGCTCAGTAAGACTTAATCGAAATCTTAATGTTATGATTCAAGGTCGCCCAAGTCGTAGTGCACTTCATGCTGGGATAACATTCGAATCACTCGATATATATGGAAATGCACTTAACTTAGGTGAAGTTGTAGTACTTCAAGAGGAATTACCTCCATTTGTTAAGGTACTTGCAGAAAATAATTTGATTATAAGTGCTGTTCATAATCACTGGATATATTCGGACCCCGCTATTTTATACGTTCACTTTCAATCAATAGAGCCCCCATTAATCTTTGCCCAAAAATTTGCTCAAGCATTTAGTGTTTTAAAAAACTACTGATAACTACACTTGTTAAAAGAACTGCTTAGAACAGTTCTTTTTTGACATGACTGGACTCTAACTTTAGTGGTTACTTCTCATCTATGTACAAGCCCCTCCTGATGGATTCCAAATATACACATGTTAATTAATCCTAAACATGCAATTTTACGCTTTTTTACTTATCGCTATTTACAAATAAGCATGAACATTGATATGATTGCATTTGCTTCACGTGGTTCGTAACCATCCCACGTAAAAAAACTAAGGAGAAATGAATATGAAAATAAAATTTTTAGCAACGAGTGGCATTATTGCAGCGCTCTACATTGCTGTTACATTACTAGTCGGATCATTTGGATTTACAGAGGTGCAATTCCGTCTATCCGAAATGTTTAACCATTTAGTTGCCTTTAATCCACGCTTTGCCGTTGGGATTATTATTGGCGTATTTATCTCCAATATTTTTTCACCACTCGGCATCTACGATTTAATTTTTGGTGTTGGGCATTCGATGATTACTCTTGGGTTGCTCATTCTTATTTGTAAATTTGTCAAAAATATTTGGGCACGTTTAGTCATCAATACATTATTATTTACATGCACTATGTTTATCATTGCCTTTGAATTGAACTTAGCATTAGAATTACCATTCTTCTGGACATGGTTAACTGTTGCTGCAGGTGAATTTGTTGTCTTAGCAGTCGGTGCACCGATTATGTATATATTGAATAAACGCTTAAACTTCAAAAATTTAATTTAAACAGACGGATCTTATTAGATTCGTCTTTTTTATTTTCTTGGTACCAGCACACCTTGACACTATTCTGAAAATACTTTACAATTCATTTCAATAAATGCTAGGAAAAAGAATAGTAGCAAGCAGTCGTACTCAAAGAGAGCTGATGGTTGGTGCAAATCAGTAGTACAAACTTGTGAATGGACTTTGGAGCAGCCTCATCAAATGTGAGGACGAATTTACTCCCCGTTACCGGAGTACGAAAGCGCGCAATTTTTGCGAATGAAGGTGGCACCACGGTTACTCGTCCTTTTTACAGAAGGATTGTAGTGGCTTTTTTTTATGGAAAAATTAGATAGAGGAGTCGAGAGAAGATGAGTACAGTTGCAGAGAAAAAAGGATATTTCGGTGAATTTGGAGGTAGCTTTGTTCCTGATGAGCTTCAAAATGTATTAACTATTTTAGATGAAAACTTCCAAAACTATAAAGACGATGAAGACTTTAATAAAGAGCTAGATTATTATTTCCGTGAATATGTTGGGCGCAAATCTCCACTTTATTTTGCTGAAAATTTAACAAAACAATTAGGTGGCGCAAAAATTTATTTAAAGCGTGAAGATCTTAACCATACAGGTTCTCATAAAATTAATAACGTTCTAGGTCAGATTTTATTGGCAAAGCGCATGGGTGCTAATCGTGTTATCGCCGAAACAGGTGCCGGTCAGCATGGTGTAGCAACAGCAACTGCTTGTGCAATGTTCGGGATGGATTGCACAATTTATATGGGCTTAGAAGATACTAAGCGCCAAGCATTAAACGTCTTCCGTATGGAGCTTCTTGGTGCTAAGGTAGTAGCCGTTGATAAAGGTCAAGGACGACTAAAAGATGCAGTGGATGCAGCATTTGCTGATTTAGTAAAAAACTATGCGTCGACTTTCTATTTACTAGGTTCTGCTGTTGGACCTCACCCATTCCCTTCAATGGTAAAGCATTTCCAATCAGTCATTAGCCGTGAAAGTCGTGAACAAATTTTAGAAAAAGAAGGGAAGCTACCAGCAGCAGTACTTGCTTGTGTCGGCGGTGGTAGTAATGCGATTGGTGCATTTGCAGAATATATTACAGATGAAAAAGTTCGCCTCATCGGTATTGAACCCGATAAGGCAGCAACATTAAATGAAGGAACACCGGGTGAATTACACGGCTTCAAATGTTTAGTACTGCAAGATGCAGAGGGCAATCCACTACCAACCTATTCGATTGCCGCTGGACTAGATTATCCTGGTGCTGGTCCAGAGCATAGCTATTTAAAAACAATTGGTCGCGGAGAATATGTAACGGTGACAAATGAAGAGGTGCTTGAAGCATTCCAAGTGCTGTCAAAAGTTGAAGGTATTATTCCTGCACTTGAAAGCTCGCACGCAGTTGCTCATGCACTAAAACTTGCCCCAACATTATCTTCAGAAGAGAGCATTATTATCAATATCTCTGGCCGTGGAGACAAAGACGTGGAACAAGTATTTCAAATGTTAAATAGATAAAAAAATGAAAGAGCGACTTCCCTTTATGGAAATCGCTCTTTTAACTATACGAATGAACCTAATTTCGGATAAATTTCTGCCACATTGTCTCGAAGCTTAGCTTTCAGAAACTTCCCAACTGATGTTTTTGGAATTTCATCTAAAAATACCACATCATCTGGTACCCACCATTTTGCAAATTGGCTTTCTAAAAATGCAAGAAGCTCCTCTTCACTTGCTGACTTTCCTTCCTTCAATACTACGCAAGCTAGCGGGCGTTCTTGCCATTTGACATGCGGAATTGCAATAACTGCTGCTTCCAAAACAGCATCATGTGTCATTAACGTATTTTCTAAATCAACTGAGGAGATCCACTCCCCGCCTGATTTAATTAAATCCTTTGTACGATCTGTTATTTTGATAAAGCCATCCTCTGTTCTCACCGCAATGTCCCCTGTATATAACCAGCCGTCACGATAGGCATCATTTGTGCGTTCATCACGATAGTACTCGTGTGAAATCCATGGACCTCGTAAGCGTAACTCACCCATTGTCTCTCCATCCCATGGCACTTCTCCATTGTCATTAATAATACTCGATTCAATACCGGCCATCGTCATTCCTTGCATTGCTCGCGATTCAATACGCTTTTCAATTGGCCATTCATCCATCCAAGACATATAATTTGATAACGCTACAATCGGTGTTGTTTCAGTCATTCCATATACGACTATATATGGAATGCCATATTGCTCTTCAAATGTACGAATAAGTCGAGTAGGTGAAGCAGAGCCACCACAACAAATAGCTCGTAGAGAACTTATATCTCGCTCCGACTGGGCGCTTTCCAGGGGGCTTGGGCCAACAGATGTTTCTGTGCGAAAGCGGAGCGACAGCAACAACAACGAAAGCGGAGGAAGCGGCTCGATGCTACAAAATGCCGATCGCCGATAACAACATAAGAATCGCTGATAAAATATCAAAAATCCCTGATAGTAACATGAGAATCGCGCCTGTAGGAAAGTGGGTTGTCTAAAAACGTAAATCACCCCATTTAAAGTGTCACAGCATTCACAGAGATTTCCTTGACGATTTTGTGTTCCAACACAAAAAGATGAAGAAAACTATATTGTTTTCTTCATCCGTTTTTTCAGGAATTCTTAATTATGAACAGGCTTTTGTTTGTAGTTTGATTTTTAATTTTTCTAGCATATCAACTGTCATTTTTGATAAGTCGTATTGTGCTTTAAAGCCCCATTCTTTCTGTGCCGCTTCTATATTTAAAGAATCTGGCCAACTATCTGCTATCGCTTGACGTACTGGATCTACATTATAATCCATACGGAAATGTGGCAAATGCTTTTTAATTTCCGCCGCAATTTCAGATGGTTCGAAGCTCATTGCAGTGATATTAAAGGCATTGCGATGTATTAGTTTGCTACTATCGGCTTCCATTAAATCTACAATAGCCTGCAATGCATCTGGCATGTACATCATGTCCATCTTCGTACCTTCTTGAATATAAGATGTGTACTTACCTTGCTCGATCGCCTCATAGAAGATCTCTACTGCATAGTCTGTAGTACCACCTCCTGGAGGAGTTACGTATGAAATTAACCCTGGGAAGCGTACACCGCGAGTATCTACACCAAAACGATTGAAATAATAATCACATAATAGCTCACCAGCAACTTTATTTACCCCATACATTGTTGTTGGACGCTGTAATGTATCCTGTGGCGTATTATCCTTCGGTGTCGATGGACCGAACGCTCCTATTGAGCTTGGTGTAAAAAATTGCAAGTTTAACTCACGCGAAACCTCCAACGCATTCATTAACCCACCCATATTTAAATTCCACGCCAGTAACGGATTTCTTTCTGCTGTCGCTGATAATAACGCCGCTAAATGCATCATTGTATCTGCACCAAAATCCTTCGCTAAATCATGCATTCTTTGTCCATCCGTCACGTCCAATACTTCAAATGGACCCTTAGAATGCTCAAGCTTCCGAATATCTGTCGCTAATACATTGTCCTCTCCATAAACACTACGGAGTTTTTCTACAAGCTCAGAACCTATTTGACCTAGTGCTCCTGTAACCATTATCTTTTTCATTTCTCCAAACCTCCACCTATGAACAATTGTACTTTTGGAATGTACAATAATATATAAACAAACATTGTTTTAATAACACTTCCAATGAATTTCATTATAATTTGTTCATATTAAAAATACAACCATAATATTTTTAATTTTGGGAATTAGAATGAAAAATCCTTTATAATCAGTATATGAGACCTATAAAATATTGTGCTATCAAAACAAATAAAATACATATGTACACCCAGAAAGGACAATTATTTATTTTTCACCACATAGGAGCAATATTAATTCTCTTTGAAAAAATGACCCTTGCACCTACTAGTCCAAAAAAGAACCTTCTTTGTATACAAAGAAAGTTCCATTTGTTCTTATTAAATTGAGAAACGCTTTACGGCTATTTGTAAAACTTTGGATACCTTATGTAGCTCTCTAATATAATCATGGAATTGCTGCTGCGCGTTTAATTGATCGGCTGTTAAAGTAGCTACATGTTTAGTTGATGCTGCATTCGTATCAGAAAATGATGTTAACATCACCGCATCTTCACTAACCTTTTTCGTATGGTTGGCGATTTCTTGAACGGTTGCAGATACTTCCATTATATATGGCTTAATTGTATGTACTTTTTCTAAGATTTGATCAAAGCTTGTTGCCGTATCTCCTGTAACCTGCACACCCTTTTCAGTTGCAACTAACACACCTTCCATCATTTGCACAGCATAGCTAGATTCTAAATGAATGTTTTGTACAATGGACGTAATCGTTTGCGTTGAATGAACGGTTTGCTCCGCGAGTTTGCGAACTTCATTGGCTACAACCGCAAATCCTTTACCATGCTCCCCTGCTCTAGCTGCCTCAATAGAAGCATTTAAGGCTAAGAGATTTGTTTGCGCAGTAATTTTTTCAATCACCTCAACCATTTGATCGATTGTAGCTGCTCTCTCTACAAGATTAAAAATGGCTGTATTCGATTTTTCAACTGCAAGTTTAATAGCCTGTATTTGTGTTAAATTTGCCTGTACAATTTCCGTACCACTCTCTGCATCACGTGCAGTTTTATGAGCAAAATTTTCTACAACCTGTACTTTTTCTAAAATTACTTGCACACCATTTAGCACTTCCTCTAAAGATGCTGTATTAGAAGCTAATTTTTTTGTAGAAGCATCAGTTGAATCTGAAATGGACTGCACATCCTTTGCAATTTTGCGCGTCATATTAGACGATTGCTCGGAAGATTCCTGCAGTTTCCCGGTCATTTCTTCAACCTCATGTGCACTATTTGATACTGTATGAAGTAGTCTTTTCATCTCTGTTACCATTTGATTATAAGACAACACTACCTCGCCAAGCTCATCCTGCGCCACATAACTGGCATTCGCTGTGAAATCACCCTGCTCTGCACGCTTTAATAATGACTTCAATTGACGTGTTGGTATATTCACAGCTTTTGTTGCTATAAATCCTATACAGATTACTAATAAAACAACAAATAAACATACTCCTCCTAATAGCCAATAACCAAATTGCACATCTTTCTGATATGTCTGTTGCTGTTCCGTAGCCCTCTGAACTAAATAACTTTGAGTTTCTTCTAATAATGAATGACTTTGCTGGCTTACAGGTAAATAAGACTGGACATAAAATTGTTGTTGTTCATTTTGACCCAATTGCTTATAGCTATCAATCAATTCTACTTGCTGTGCTAGTAAGGTCTTAAATTTCTTCATCTGAAGGTTCATCTTTTTATCAATCTCTAGACTTTCTAAATGATTGAAAGACTGCTCAGTATTTTTTAAAATGACAGTCATTTCTTGATAAGCACCAGCTGAATCTACTAAATAATCTAATTGTCGTTGTGATTCCTCTAGTTGATTTAACCATCCAATTGGTACAAGTCCTTCTGTATAGCTTTCACTTGCATGCCATGACATTTTCCGTAAATAATCAACACTAAAAATACCTAGCAACACGTTCGATAGTACACAAACAATCATCAGCACAAGTAACTTGTCCTTCACCATTATGTATCGAAAAAAATGCATCATTTTTGGCTCCTTCTCCAACGCTTACCGATAATGATAGTATGAAGATATAAAGCCAGTGTTATGTTTTTGTAAAGATTGCACGAAGAGTTGTGAAATTATACCGATTTACTCGAACACAAAGTTATCATATTGAACAACACATTCTGTTTCAGCGTTTCGCTTTCGCATATAACACAATCGTAACCCTAAGAGCAATCATCAGAAGAGCTCAGAAAATAAACCAAACGTGATTGTAGTAATCTATAAATCTACACAAATTAGAATCAAATGTAAAATTAATATATTAGTAAAATTGATTTACGATTTGTAATTTTTGTAATAAACATTTAACTTGCAACCTTCTGTATTTTCTTATCGTTGTCTATTAATAGTGTGGTAAAAAGGAGGTGTTTGAATGTTACAAATCAATAAATTAGATAAAAGTTTAGTCATTAGCTTGTTATTGCTCGGTATTATTAGTTGTCTCTTTGTTCATTCCAGCAGTACGGTGTTTGAGCAGTATTCAAGCTCGTTTATTATAAAGCAGTTATTTTATTACCTAATCGGATTTTTAGTTATGTATGTCGTAGCAACGCTTGATATTGAGCAACTTAAAAAAATTGGATGGCCATTTTATTGGGCGATGATCTTGTTAACATTTGCTTTATTCATCGCACCCGAAAGTATAGCCCGGACTGTCAATGAGGCGAAGCGTTGGTACCAAATTCCAGTATTAGGTTCATTCCAGCCGTCAGAGTTTTTAAAGTTCGCGCTTTTAATCGTGGTCAGTAAGGTTATTGTTGCACATAGAGAAAAATATGTGCGTCCTACCTTTTTAACAGATATGCGGCTACTCTTAATCATTGCTGTTCTTACTCTTCCTCCTATGCTCGCTGTTTACAAGCAACCTGATACGGGCATGGTCATGCTTTATATGTCGATGATTGTACCGATGCTTTTCTTTTCAGGTATACAAAGAAAATTGCTAATAATCCTTACAGCCATTCCAGTATCAATTCTCAGCGTTGTGGCTATACTATATGTAAAATTTAATGAATTTTTCACAGACAAAATATTAAATAAAATGTCAGGGCATCAGATTTCTCGAATTAATGGATGGTTGCAGCCTAATGAATATCCGGACTCATCTTTTCAAACGAGGCAGGGATTTTCAGCAATTGGTACAGGACAGTTTACCGGAAAAGGTTACATGAACAATAATGTTTATGTCGTGGAAAAGCATACAGATTTCATTTTTGCGAACATCGCTGAAGAGTTCGGGTTCGTTGGAGGGGCATTTGTCATTACTCTTTTATTCTTCGTTATTTACCGTATTGTTCTTATTACAGTAGAAGCAAAGGACCCATTTATGGCGCTGATGGGAGCTGGTATTTCTAGTTTGTTAGCCTTCCAAATTACACAAAATATCGGTATGACAATTGGACTTTTACCTGTAACAGGTATGACATTACCGTTTTTAAGCTATGGCGGAAGTTCACTCATCTCCAATTTCATGTTAATGGGCATTGTGATGATTATCTATAATTCTTATAGTGGCTACATGTTTAAAACAACAGAAGAGTAGGTGAAGGCGTGTATGAACGATACTTTAAAAAAGAGAATTTTATTATTGCTATTCCTAACAGGAGGAGCTTTGTTCATACTCATACTTCGCCTAGCCTTTCTAAGGCTATAAGACAATCAAAAAGCTGTCTCAAAAGTTTACCTACGACTTTAGAGACAGCTTTGCTTTTAGATTTTATATTATGCCTTCATTTTTTGAATACTATCAATCACAACTTTTATGATTGTATTAAGATCCTCTTGTACAATATTAAGTGGTGGAGATAATGTTAATACATTATTAAAGCCTGCAACAGTTGCACCATTTTTACCTATAATAACACCCTGCTCCTTACATGCAGCAATAACAGCATTTACTTTATCTACTGGTAAAGGCTCCTTCGACGTTTTATCTGACACTAACTCGATACCAATTAATAAACCTTTGCCTCGAACATCCCCAACATTCGGGTGATTACTCAATGCTTGCTGAAGTGCTTGCAAAGTAGCAGCTCCAACCTCACTAGATCTTTCAAACAATGCTTCTCGCTGAAGAATCTCAATATTTTTTAATGCAACCGCACATGCGACTGGTGATCCACCAAATGTATTGACATGACGGAAATAACCGTATGCATCAGAGCCAGTAAACGCCTCATAAACTTCCCGTTTTACCGCTGTAGCTGATAATGGTAAATAGGCACTTGTAATCCCTTTTGCCATCGTAATAATATCAGGTTTAACACCGTAGTTCATAAATCCAAATGGCTTACCTGTTCGACCAAAGCCACAAATTACTTCGTCTACAATCATTAAAGCTCCATGTTTTTTACACACTTCTTCAATGCCTCTTAAATAGTTCTCCGGCGGCATAATGACGCCCCCACCTGTAATAATTGGTTCTAAAATCATTGCGGCTACTGTGTCACTTAGCTCCCATGTCATCGTCTTATCTACAGCCTTGACGCTTGCTAAATCTGCTGGGGCAAGTGTATCACTTTCATGTTCTCGATATTGATCAGGTGGTGCTACATGAATAAATCCAGGAGATAATGGTTCATATTTATATTTTCGTTCCGCTTGCCCTGTCGCAGCCAATGCTCCAAAAGAACTTCCGTGATATGCACGGTAGCGAGAAATAATTTTATAACGAGAGCTTTCCCCTTTTTGTTGATGATACTGACGCGCAATTTTAAACGCAGTTTCATTAGCCTCTGACCCACTATTAGAGAAGAAAATAACATAATCTCCGCCAAGCATTTCATTAATCTTTTCAGCCAGTTCAACTGCTGGTAAATGTCCCTGCGATAAAGGAGCATATGCATTTTTCATCATTTGCTCATGTGCCACATCCGCTAATTCCTTGCGTCCATAGCCTACATTTACACACCACAATCCTGCCATTGCATCGATGTATTCAATTCCATCTGTATCAATAATCCTCGCACCATTTGATTTTTCTACTACATATGTTGCTTGTGGATTGTAGGGTTTCATAGAATGCCATACATATTGTTCATCTTTCTTTAAAATGTCACTTTTAAGATTTACTTGAACCATATCTATACACCTCTTTATGTTATTTTCACTTATTCACATCGTTATTACTTGGGAACGCAAATGAACTTGTCGTATCCTCTGTTTCATCTGGCCAACGTTCAGAAATCGTTTTCGCTTTCGTGAAGAATCGTGCTTGGTCTGGTCCAAACATATGCCCTTCACCAAACTTAGATCGCTTCCATCCGCCAAAGTTGTGATAGCCAACTGGAATCGGAATCGGAACATTAACGCCTACCATACCAACTTCAATTTCTTCTTGGAATTTATGCGCTGCCGAACCGCTGCTCGTAAACATCGTAACGCCATTCCCAAGTTCGTGGTCATTAATTAAATCAATAGCTTCTTGTAAGGTTTCAGCGCCTACAATAATACGTGCAGGACCAAAAACCTCCTCTTTAAAAATAGTCATTTCTGGAGTTATATTATTTAACAATGTCGGACCAAGATAGAAGCCTTTAGATGTTTCACATATTTTTGGATTTCGGCCGTCCGTTACAAGATTTGCTCCTTCCGCAATAGCACCATCGATATATCGTAGAATGGTATCTTTTGATTGCTGCGTAATGACTGGGCCAAAGTCTACCTCGTCATCTGTATATGGACCAACCTTTAATTTCAAGATTTTCTCCTTTAATATTTCTGTAAAGCGTTGTTCAGTATCTTTCCCAACGACAATCGCTCCTGAAATAGCCATACAACGCTGAGACGCCGCTCCGAATGCTGCACCTAAAAAGGCATTAGCTGTTTGCTCTAGGTTTGCATCCGGCATGACAATCATAAAGTTCTTCCCGCCACCAAACGCAGCGACACGTTTATTGTGCTTCGTCCCTGTTTGGTAAATATACTCCGCAACAGGTGTGGATCCAACAAATGAAATTGCTTGTATTTCTTTATTTTCAAGCAGTTCATTAACCGCTTCTTTATCACCATTAACGACTGTCCAAATCCCATCTGGCAGACCTGCCTCTTTCCATAAGCTACTTAAAAATAGTGCTGAGATCGGCACACGCTCAGACGGCTTTAAAATAACTGCATTTCCTACCGCAACCGCCATACTTGTAATCGCCAGTGGAACCATAACAGGGAAATTAAATGGCGCAATTGTTGCAACAACTCCAAGTGGGGCTTTTGCAGAGAAGGCATTAATATTGCCGCCTACATTAACCGAGTATTCTCCCTTCAGCATTTGCGGAGCACTTATTGCCATATCTACGGATTCAATACCACGAACAATTTCGCCCTTAGCGTCTTCCTTCGTTTTCCCACTTTCCTCACAAATCGCTTCAATAAGCTCATCCTGTCTTTCTACTAATAACTGACGGAAACGATGCAAAACCTCGACCCGTTTACCAATCGATGTCTTTTTCCATGATGGGAAAGCTGCCTTCGCTAGCTGGATAGCCTGTTTCACCTCATCTCTAGTCGCTAACGGAACTTGCGCAATGACCTCTCCTGTTGTTGGATTATATACTTCCGAGTAACGACCACTAGTACCTGCTGTTTCAACACCATTGATAAAATGTGATAGCGTTTTCATTTTTTGCTGAACTGTCATAATTTCCCCACTCCTTATTTATTGTTATTCAAAATCCAATTCTTCCTTTTGGAAAATAGAGCTTGCTTCATCTACTGGGTCTGATGACTTTTTCCTTTGTGTAACTAAATAGAAAATCATCACTACTGCCACTACAACACATGTAAATAAAATTTGTGAGCGCATCGATTCAATAAAGAACATAGCGACCAGCAAAGCTGTTATAACCAATATTGTGAAATACGTTAAATACGGGAATAACCACATTTTCACTTTTAATAGCTCGGGAGTTTCTTTCTCAATTTTCCGTCGCATTTTTAATTGTGAAAAAGCAATGATTAAGTAAAGAATCAACGTGATTGCACTACATGAACTAAGTAAAAACATAAATACTTTATCTGGTGAAACATAGTTCATAATAACGGCAATATAAGAGAAGAATGTCGCTGTTAATATGGCATTAACAGGTGCTCCCTTTTTATTTAATTTCAAAAATGCTTTTGGGGCTTCCCCCTTCTCAGCTAAAGAAAATACCATTCGAGATGTCGCATATAGCGCGGAGTTTAAGCACGATAAAACCGCTGTTAAGACAACAAAATTCATGATTTGTGCAGCTGCTGGAATACCGATATAATCCAATACTGCTACATAGGGACTCGTTAAAATATCTGAGGAATGCCAAGGTAATAATGTGACAACTATCGTTATTGATCCAACATAGAAAATCAAAATACGCCAAGTAATTGAATTTGTAGCTTTTGTCACCGCTGCTAACGGTTCGTCAGATTCCCCTGCTGCAATGGCAACAATTTCTGTGCCCATAAAGGAGAAAATAACAATCACTACACCCATCAAGACAGCACCAAAACCATTTGGTAAAAAGCCCCCCTCACCGATTAGATTGGCAGTACCTACCGCATCAAAATTAGGTGCGATACCGAAAATAATAAATGCACCAAGTGCCAAAAAAGCTATAATACTTGTAACCTTAATAAGAGAGAACCAATATTCAAATTCACCAAAAGCTTTTACGGAAACAACATTTGTTAAAGTAAGTGCTACAGTTAATAAAAGACTTAGTAGCCATAAAGGAATCCCATCATACCAATATTGAATAATCGCCGCTGCTGCCGTTGCCTCTAAAGCAATTGCAACAACCCAGAAAAACCAATATAACCAGCCATCATAAAACCAGCCCACGGACCGATTGCTTCATGTGCATAATGCGCGAAAGACCCACTTGTTGGATTGACAGCTGCCATTTCTCCAAGCATTCGCATGACAAGAATAACGATAATACCCGCAAAGATATAAGATAAAATCGCGCCAGGGCCGGCTAAGTTAATCACTGAGCCGCTCCCCATAAATAGACCGGCTCCAATAACCCCTGCAATAGCGATCATCGTCATATGCCTTTTCTTTAACCCTCTTTGTAAATGCGTCTGTTGCTCCATATCTGTTCACCTCTTTTATTAGATTGGATTACCGCTTACAAAAATTTTACATGTTACATAGAAACGAAGGTATAGACAAACTGTAAAATTCTATACATTTGTTTTAAACATAATGTAAAATAGACTAAACATTCTTAAAATAAGGTATTTAAGTTTATTTAAGCAAAAATATCACATCAATAAGAAATCAGGAAGAAGATCTATGTTAAAAGGAAGGGGGATAAAAGTGAGTCAATTTAAGCTTCAAGTGAAGGATGTATTAGAAAATACATACTTTCAAAGTGCGGAGGTCGTAGCTGGTGATGATGGATTATTACGAATTGTAAAATGGGCCCATGTCATCGAAATTATACAAGTAGATAATTTTCTAGCTGGTGATGAACTGGTTTTAACAACAGGGATAAGCCTCCAGCATAGCATAGCGGATTTTATCTTTTTTGTAGAATCCTTAATCAACAAAAATTGCGCTGCATTGTGCATTGAATACGGGACTTCCATACAAACCATTCCAGAAGTAATTGTAGCTCTTGCTAACCGTCACAGCTTCCCTATTATCGTTTTTCATGACACTGTCCCTTTTGTCCGCATTACACAGGATTTACATAGTCAAATTATGAATCAACAATATTTAATGATCTCTACTTTAGAATCCTACTCTCAAACATTAAATAAAAATGCTCTATTAGGGCAAACCGCAGAAGAAATTTTACAAAATATGTATAATGAATTAATGACACAAATTATCTTTTCTATTAAAGGTCGAGAGCCTATCTTTTCTCCAAATATGCCTCATAATAAGCGCCAACAACTATTAACGATGAAAAAATCAGCACCAGTATTTAAAAATGAACCAATCTTTATTTTTGACCAGCATTATGCAGATTTAACGCTCTATAGAGAGGATGGTCTATTCTCAGAGTTTGAATTACTTATTTTAGACCGCACAGCTACTGCATTAGCACAGCTGTTAATGAGAGATTTTTATATTGAAGAGAAAAGGGACATTGAGGATGCCTCTATTTTAGCGGATTGGATCGATCAAAAACTATCGAAAGAGGAAATTTATAAATTTATCGTAACCTATCATTCTAACTATAAACTTTCTAGCGGGGCTGTTTTTATTTTAGCAACTCCTAATGCAGTCTCTAAGGTGCAAGAGGATATTATTTATAGTAAGCTCTACTATCGCAACCTTTTTGAGCAAAATGGATTTATACCATTTTTATTTGAAAGAAAAAGCTATGTCATTTTTATTTTACTCCATACGAAGGATAGTAAATCGAGTCGCGAATTATTAAATACGTTAGTTTCTTCCGTTCAGAAAACTGATTTTTATAAAAAACAAATGGTCCAAGGTTATCAAGTAGCCATTGGCAAAGTCGTTGCAGACGTAGAAGAAATACCAAAGAGCTATCAAACGGCACTCGAAACATTGTATATTTGCAGTAAAGTACAAACAACATCTTATTTTTACGATGATTTACACCTGTATCACCTCATCTATAAATTACAGATGCAAGTCAATTTACAGGAAGTAATTCAAGATTATTTGCAGCCCGTCATTGAATACGACAAAAAATATAACAGTAAGCTACTAGAAACTCTACAAGTATACTTGCAAACGAATGGCTCCAAACAACAAACAGCCAATCAACTGTTCATCGTACGCCAAACACTCTACCATCGCTTAAAAAAGCTTGAAAGTCTCTTAGGGGAAAATTTCATGAAGGGCCACAATCGCATTACACTTGAATTTATGCTGCTTGCTAATTCTTTGATTGAGGATAAGAATTAATTTCTTAGTTGTTGGCGGGTTTAGCGGCGATGTTCGCAGGTTTATCAGCGATGTTCATCGATTAGCACGCTCAACATCGCTTGAGCGTGCTATCAAATTTTAGTTTTCGGTAACTACTCCGCTATATAATCCTGGTCTGCGGTCGTCATAAACTGGAATTCGGCCACGGACTTCATCGACAATCGAAAAGTCCACGTCGATGACAGCTACTTCTTCATCCTCTGCACCAACCCAAAGCACTTCGCCCCATGGTTGAATAATCATTGATTGACCATTGAAGTTTTCTACCTTTCTAGAAATACGATTAACAGCGACCACAAAGCATTGATTTTCAATGGCACGTGCTTGCAGCAATGTTTTCCAATGATCAATACGTGGTGTCGGCCATTGCGCCGGTACGAACAATACCTTTGCTCCCTCTAAGGCGTGAGCACGTAGCCATTCAGGGAAGCGAATATCATAGCAAATCACTCCTGCAGCCTCGATATCTCCAAGAGTAAAGCGATTCATTTCATCCCCTGCTTCTAAATATAAATGCTCGTCCATCAAACGGAAAAGATGTGCCTTGTTATATTCACCTACTAACTCACCATTCTTATCAAACGTATACATCGTGTTGTAAAATTTATCGCCCTTCTTTGTTGAAACAGAGCCACCAACAATGTGTACGCCAAGCTCTTTCGTTAGATCCGATAAAAATGCTTTCGAACGCTCTCCATCCACATCTGCGAGCTCTGGTAATTTTTCAAGTGCATAGCCTGTATTCCACATCTCCGGTAGTACAATAATTTCTGCACCTTGTTTTGCTGCTTCACGAATCTTGTCCTCAGCGCGAGCAAAATTTTCTTCTACTTTGCCAAAGCCTACGTTTAATTGGATACAACCGATTTTCATTGTTATTCCTCCTCTAGACAGTACTTTTCTGTATTTATACTACAATAAATCAACCTTACTTCCATGGTTTAAGCTCAATATTTAGATTAATATTTCTCCACTTAATACTTGAACTGCCGAACCTGCAATAGCAACATCTTCTACTTTTGGTGTAACGTACAATAATCCACCACGTTTTGAAAGCTGTTTGCTAACGATGCTTTCTTTTGATAATTTTGCACACCAGTAAGGTCCTAACGCTCCATGAGTGGAACCATTTACATGGTCTTCATCAATGCCTTGTGCAGGAGAAAAGAATCTTGAGACAATATCAATTCCCTCATCCTTAGAAATGCTTGTAATACAAACACCACGTACAGGGAACTGTTTCATCGCAGGAAAATCAGCTTTAAAATCTGCAATATACTCTTCGTGACTTAGCTCCACTATATAATCCAATTCTGTTTTTCCTACATATGTTGGTTTCAACCCAAGCCATTCTTCAAGCTCCACAGGACATTCAATCTCTTCTAACTGGTACTTCTTAATTGTTATTTTAACTAGTTCATCCAGCCAAATTGCTTGCAAAGGACCACTTAAAGTCTGGAATGTAATTGCCGAGTTGACGGGTACAATCCCTTGTTTCCAGAGTAAAAAAGCGCTAGCGATTGTTCCATGTCCACAAATCGGTATTTCCTTTGCTGGCGTAAACCATCTAAGAAAAAAATCATTATCTTTCTTTTGGACAAAAGCTGTTGTTGGTACGGGGATCTCCTGAGCAATTTTCTGCATAGTCGACTCAGGTATTGTTGAATCAAGTAAACAGACTGCTGCGGGATTTCCCTTGTAAAGTTCTGTAGTAAAAGCATTGACGATAAAATATGAAACTTTGTTCAATTTTTTCACCTCATATATATAATTGGGTCTCTTTTAGTTTTTAGTTAACTGAAAAGGCTCTAGACAATTACTAAAAAAAGTAATATTATGTGCATCATATCTTTAATAATTATTATATTCTGAAAAAGGTGGACATGCATGGAATTCTCAAAAAAACTACAGCAACTCCCAACTCAATTTTTTGCAGCACTTGTGCAAAAAGTAAACGCTGCTCTAGCTGAAGGGCGTGATGTTATCAATCTTGGTCAAGGTAATCCAGATCAACCCACTCCTCCACATATTATTAAAGCATTACAGGAGGCAGCAGAAAATCCACAAAATCATAAATACTCTCCATTTCGCGGCATAGCAGAATTACGCCAAGCAGCAGCAAGCTTCTACAAACGTGAATACAATGTTGACATTGACCCTGAAACAGAGGTAGCTATTCTCGGTGGTACGAAAATCGGTCTTGTTGAGCTACCGTTAGCCGTTTTAAATCCCGGTGATACAATGCTATTACCGGATCCTGGATATCCAGATTACTTATCTGGTGTCGTATTAAGCGATGTTAATTTTGAAGTCATGCCACTTTTTGCAGAAAATGATTTCTTGCCAGATTATAATGCTTTATCCGATGAAATAAAGGAAAAGGCGAAGCTGCTTTACTTGAATTACCCGAATAACCCAACTGGTGGTACGGCAACACTTGAATTTTTCGAGGAAACAGTACGCTTTGCAAAAGAGCATAATATTATCGTATCACATGATTTTGCCTACGGGGCGATCGGATTTGACGGCAATAGACCTATCAGTTTCTTGCAAGCTGACGGTGCTAAAGATGTCGGTATTGAAATGTATACATTATCAAAAACGTATAATATGGCAGGCTGGCGCATTGGTTTTGCAGTTGGTAATCCCGATATTGTTGCAGCCATTAACCTTATTCAAGATCATCTATTTTGTAGCCAATTCCCTGCAGTGCAACAAGCCGCGGCAGTTGCACTTACTGCTTCCCAGAGTTGCGCGGATAAGCTAAGAGCGACTTATGAGCGTCGACGAAACGTCCTGATCGAAGAAGCTCAGCGAATTGGTTGGCAAGTAACAGCACCGAGAGGCTCTTTCTTTGCCTGGCTTCCTGTTCCGCTAGGTTTTACGAGTGAACAATTTGCCGATTTATTGCTCGACAAAGCTGATATCGCAGTAGCTGCAGGCAATGGCTTCGGTCAATATGGTGAAGGCTATGTTCGGGTTGGTTTACTTGTTAGCGAAGACCGCTTACGTGAAGCAATTAGCAGAATTGAAAAATTAAACTTATTTAGCTTATGAACATTTCAATCTCCCTACCTGAGTAGACTCAACCAAAAAACTGTTCCATTAGCTCAAACTTGGCTACGGGGACAGTTTTTTCATTTCACTATCTTTTTGGTTGCTCCCCCCCTTCTTCTAGCGGATTCTTTTTCAACGAAATATTATAATAAAATAAAAAATTTTAAAAATTCGATTGACTTACTATATACTATAATCTATATTAGTTTTATCGGATTTACAAAAAAATATTATAAATCTCTTATCAAGAGTAGCTGAGGGACTGGCCCTATGAAGCTCGGCAACCTCCTTTTTTAAGGAAGGTGCTAAATCCTGCAAACGATCATCGTTTGAAAGATAAGAGAGGACGTTTTTTCATGAGCCTCTCTTAGTTTTTTTAAGAGGGTTTTTTTATTTTTAAAAACCGAAAAAATAACTTTGGAGGTTTTCTCATGAAAAAGAAAAACAAATTTTTACTAGGTTTAGCGAGTCTCACATTGGTAGCAGCATTAGTAGGCTGTGGTACTAAAGAAGATAGTCAAAGTAAGGCTATTAATGAACATAAAATCGTAGTAGGTGTAACTTCTGGTCCACACGAACAAATTGCAGAGGTTGCTGCAAAAGTTGCCAAAGAAAAGGGCTTAGAGGTGGAACTAAAAACTTTCTCTGATTATGTGTTACCAAATACATCGTTAGCCGAGGGTGATCTTGATGTAAACAGCTATCAACACAAGCCATTCCTCGATGCATTTAACAAAGATCACAATACAGATTTAGTACCAGTAGGAAAAACAATTTTAACTCCTATGGGCATATACTCTGAGAAATATAAATCATTAGAAGACGTTCCTGATGGTGCAACATTCGGATTACCAAATGATCCAACAAACGGGGCTCGTGCCCTATTTGTCCTTCAAGAGGCGGGCTATATTAAATTAAAAGACGGAGCAGATTTAACAGCATCTATCCGCGACGTGGAAGAAAACAAAAAGAACTTAAAATTCATTGAATTAGAGGCCGCACAAATTCCGAAGCAGCTTAGTGAAGTAGATATAGCAGCCATTAATACGAACTTCGCTCTTGAAGCTGGCATTGATCCTAAAAAAGACTCCATTCTTTTAGAATCTACGGACTCTCCATATGTAAATTACATTGCGGTACGTGCTGAAAACAAGGACGACCCAACGATTAAGAAATTCGTTGAAGCTTATCAATCTGATGAAGTACGCAAATTTATTGAAGAGGAATTCAAAGGTGCTATAATTCCAAGCTGGTAAGTAACGATTAAGGACCTTTCATAAAATCGAGAATCTGCGAGACTCCTACAGGAAAGCTAGCAGATTCTTGCTTTATAGAAGGACTTAGAAAGGAGATATCACAGTATGATCCAATTAGAAAATATAACAAAAGAATTTAAAACTAAAAAGGGTATTGTCAAAGCAGTAAATGGTATTAACTTACATGTCAAAAAAGGTGAAATTCATGGAGTTATTGGCTATAGTGGTGCAGGAAAAAGTACTCTTATTCGCTGTGTCAATTTATTAGAGCGTCCAACAACAGGAAAGGTATTAATCGATCATGTAGATATTACTTCCCTTTCTCTAAACGACCTTCGCAAAACCCGTCAAAAAATCGGGATGATCTTCCAGCATTTTAACCTCTTAAAAACAGCGACTGTTTACAACAATATTTCGGTACCCTTAAAGCTTCTTGGCTATAACGACTCCGAAGTGAAAAAACGCGTTGCAAAATATGCAGAAATTGTTGGCCTAACAGAAAAATTAGATAGTTATCCTAGCCAGCTTTCAGGTGGTCAAAAGCAACGTGTCGCTATTGCACGTGCCCTTGCCCAAGAACCTGAAATTTTGCTCAGTGATGAAGCGACAAGTGCACTCGATCCTGAAACAACTGATGCTATTCTTGAGCTTCTCTTGAAAATTAATCGTGAGCTAGGCATCACTATTTTACTCATTACACATGAAATGAATGTTATTCAAAAAATTTGCGATGATGTATCTGTTCTTGAATCAGGGACGGTTGTGGAATATGGCTCTGCTATAGAACTATTTTCGAAGCCTCAGCATCCAACGACCCGAAAGTTTTTAAATACCATTTCTCAACGTAATTTATCCCCTTCCCTTATCGAGCAATTAAATGTTTCGGGAAGTGTTATTCGTTTAACATTCCTTGGCGAAAGTACAGGGAAACCATTACTTGCAGAAGTGAGCAAAGTTTATGATGTACAACCAAATATTTTAACAGCCAATATCATTGAATTAAAAAACGGCATTGTCGGTAATATTGTCGTGCATCTACACGGTGAGGCACATATCGTAGAAAAAGCACTTAAGTATTTTGCAGAAAACGGGGTAAGTGTTGAGGAATTAGGAGGCGAATTAAATGAATAGCATTCAAAGCTTCTTTGCAGATTGGTCAGATGTCATTGGGAAATCCATTATCGAAACCTTCCAAATGGTCGGGATTTCATTATTCTTTTCTATTTTAATCGGAATTCCGTTAGGGCTTTTAATCGTTTTAACTCGTCCGGGACAATCGTTTGAAAATAAATTTCTCTATCAATTTTTCAATTTATTTATTAATATTATTCGCTCTGTACCGTTCATTATTTTACTATTCTTCATTTTACCGTTCACGAAGCTAATTGTCGGCACGACTATTGGGGTAAAAGGTGTTATTGTGCCGCTTGTTGTTTATACAGCGCCTTATATTGCGCGACTTATGGAAACGGCACTTTTAGAAGTTGATCCAGGTGTTGTGGAAGCTTATACAGCAATGGGTATTAAGCGTCGTCATATTATTTCGAATGTCTTACTACGTGAGGCTCGCCCAGCCATTATTCTAGGCTTAACGATTGCCACAATCGGTCTTATAGGAGCAACAGCAATGGCTGGAATGGTGGGTGCTGGTGGTTTAGGTGATCTCGCCTACCGTTATGGACATTTACGCTATGAGGTCGATGTGATGTATGCGACAGTGTTTGTCTTAATCATCCTTGTTCAGAGTATTCAATCAATAGGTAACCGCTTTGCCGCGAAGCTAAAGAAAGATTAGTAGGAGGATTACGATGACAAAGACAACAGATGGCGATCTACTGTTAAAAAATATTAATGCACAAGCCCCCTTCCCTATTTGCTTTGCAGATTTAGAAAAGGCAGTTGCAGAAAAAATGGAAGCTGGTCCATTTGGTTACATCCGTTCAGGTGCTGGTGGTGAGCAAACATTACGAAATAACCGTGCAGCCTTTGAAAAATACTCTATTATTCCACGCTTTTTACATGATGTTTCAAGTATTGATACATCGATTGAGCTGTTTGGCAAAGTACATCCAACGCCGTTCTTATTTGCTCCTGTTGGCATGAACAGAATGGCACATGATGAGGGAGAGCTTGCTGTTGCACGTGCAGCTGATCAGTTAAAAATTCCTTATATTCAAAGTACCGTTTCAAGCTATGCGCTTGAGGATGTAGCACAAGCAGCTCCCACTGCTACTAAATGGTTTCAATTATATTGGTCAACAAATGAGAAAATTGCCTATAGCATGCCGCTCGAGCTGAGGCCGCTGGTTTTGAGGCGATTGTTTTAACTGTAGATACAGTCATGCTTGGCTGGCGTGAAGAAGATGTTCGCAATCAATTTTCACCATTAAAGCTTGGGTATGCACGAGGAAACTATATGAACGACCCTGTTTTTACTGCTTCTTTACCAGATGATTCATTCGAGTCATATGTACAGGGCGTTTTGCAAAATGTGTTCCATCCAACGATCAATTATGCCTCGGCATAATTGCGTCCGGAATCGGCTTTGTGCTTGCACAAAGAACTCCTTTCCGATTCCGTGACATCCGCCGGAGGCTTTAACTTCTTTCTGCTGAAAGAAGTTAAATTGGGAGAATGTACGTGAATTAAAGACGACTTTGACGGTTCTATCCGTCGCTCTGTCTTCTATCCGTCACTTCGGGGTGGCTTTCCGTCGCTTTGGCTCTTCTATCCGTCACTTCTCTGGTTCTTTCCGTCGCTCTGTCTTCTATCCGTCGCTTTGGCTCCTCTATCCGTCACTTTGGCTCTTCTTTCCATCACTCTGTCGGGGCTATCCATGATTTTGGCTGTTCTATCCACGACTTTGACCGTTCTATCCACGATTTCGGCTGTTCTATCCACGACTTTGACGATTCTATCCATCACTTCGACCTTACTATCCGTCTGAATCTCAAAAAGGGCTACCTCACAATTGAGGTAGCCCCATTTTTTATTGAATAACACCTAGTTCACGACCGACTTTTTCATAGATTGCTAGAGCGTCGTCTAGCATTTCTTTTGTATGTGCCGCTGTAGGCATGTTACGAACACGTCCTGTGCCTTTTGGAACCGTTGGGAAAACGATCGATTTAGCGTAGACGCCCTCTTCGAATAGGCGACGTGAAAATTCCTGTGTAAGCTTTTCATCACCAATAATACATGGTGTAATTGGCGTTTCCGATTCGCCGATATTAAAGCCCAACTTAGCAAGACCTGCTTTTAGATAATCGCCATTGTCCCACAGCTTATCGTGAAGCTCTGTTGAGTCGATCAGCATTTGCACGGCTGCTGTAATCGCAGCAACATCACCTGGTGGTAATGCTGTTGAGAATAAAAATGGACGAGAACGCACTTTCAGCCAGTCAATTAAATTTTTCTTACCTGCTACATATCCACCAACAACACCAATTGCTTTAGAAAGTGTACCAATTTGGAAGTCAATTTCTTTTTCTAAACCGAAATGCTTTACAGTGCCTTTTCCTTTACCTGTTACACCTGATCCGTGTGCATCATCGACATATGTTATTAAATCAAACTCTTTCGCAATCTCAACGATTTCTGGTAATTTTGCAATATCACCGTCCATTGAGAATACACCATCAGTAATGACCATGACTTTATTGTATAAGCCTGATTCTTTTGCTTCCTTTGCCTTTGTACGTAAATCGTCCATATCTGAGTGATTAAAGGCAATGATTTTCGCACGTGATAAACGGCAGCCATCAATAATCGATGCATGGTTTAATTGGTCTGAAAGAATCGCATCATTTTTATCCATAACAGCTGAAATAGCTGCCATATTACAGTTAAAACCTGATTGGTAAGAGATAGCTGCTTCTGTTCCTTTAAATTCAGCAAGCTTTTCCTCTAATTTTACGTGTAAATCAAGTGTGCCATTAATCGTACGGACTGCTCCAGCCCCCACACCGTATGTCTCAATTGTTTCTTTGGCAATACGCTTTAAATCTTCATTCGTTGCTAAGCCAAGATAGTTGTTTGAGGATAGATTAATTAGATTTTTGCCACGTACCTGAATAATTGGGCCGTTTGCTCCCTCTACTGGATCAATTTCATTGTATAAGCCTTGATCGTGTAAGGCTTTTAGGTTCTCATCTAAAAATGCATTCAATACTTTTGACAAGCGTATCATCCTTTCCTAGGAACACTATTCTAGTTCCTAGTGTAGCACAAGCATGCTATTAGAAAAATTACTTTGTTAATCTTTCGAATAGTGGGGCAGTTTTTTCGCGCCAAAGAGATGATGATACACAATTATCTAATAATCGACGGACTGTATACTCCGCTTCCGCATAACGCTTCGAATAACCCATTGCATCCTGCATTGCTTCTTTATACTTTGCCCGAATATCTTCAATTTGAGCTTCTGCTTCCTGTGAAATTGCGCAATGTCTCCCTATATCGAAAATTTCATCCCCTAGTCTTCCGTCCTGTGGGTCAAAGATATGAGGCTCTGTACTATCAAAGATACAGAAATTCAATTCCGGGATAATAACCATGTCAACAGAGTTTGAATCCAAGCCACACCAAATAATTTGTGCATCGAGCCCTCTCGCATTTGCCTCGTCTGCTAAACCTTTCATTAAAGAAGATTTACCTGTACCTGGCTTACCTTTGATCATCAATCTTCGCGCTACATTTTTTGTTATGCTATCTACTGTATTTTCGGCCCCCCTCGGTGTTAATGTTCCGAGTAAGCGATGTGTGCGCATTCCTGTTTTATTTAAGACCATCGATTGGAAAATATCTGTCTTTAAATTTTCAATCTGGTCATTTAATGCCTGCCAGTTCATACAGCTCTGTGTGACTACTTCCCAATCATCATGAATCTTTATAGCATTATTCAGCTTCGAAATACACTTCTCACTCCATGACTCTCGTTCCGTCATTGCATCAGCGAGCTGTTCGCCAACCCTTTCAAGCTGGATTTCTTCTAAACAATCATAAAATGACATCACCCGATGCTTTGTTCCAAGGAAAACCGGTTCAATTCCCCATTCCGATGACCATACAAATAGTCGATTACATCCTTGAACATACACTGCCTCAACAATATCCTCCAGCAACGCATGCTTAAACCACTCCACCGCAAAGCCTTGCTTCACATAAAAATACCCAAGCTCTTTAAGAAGCTCCGATCCTTTAAACGTAGGTGCACCCTGCAAAATATAAACTAATTCAGCCTCATCCATCATTTCTTTATATAAATGTTTAATTCCTTGCCCAGTCAGTGCGTGTCCATAATAATAGGTCACATTTCCGTTCAATTTCGATCCCCCTTTATCTTATGCCTTGCATTATATGAAGGAACCTTTAAAAAAATGAAGAGCTACTTTTATTTTTCACAAATAAAAGTAGCTTCTTATTTAATAGAATGGCTTCATGCCCTCTATATCGCCAATACACTTCATTAATACCTTTCGACAATAAGGTAACGAATATTGCACAATATAGCCTGATGTTAAAGCAATGACCACAGTACCAATGCCAACAGGACCTCCGAGTAACCAGCCAAGAATTGTTACAAGCACCTCGATACCCATTCGTGCTGTTTTAATCGTTCCGCCAAATTTTTCAACAAGAATCATCATTAATGTATCCCGTGGCCCTGCCCCCATATTCGGAGCAATATACATACCACAGCCAAAGCTTAAAACAAATAAACCTACTACAAAATAAGTTATCTGTAAGCCATAAATACTTGTTGATGGTAATAGCCAATTAAAAACATCTATAAATGATCCGATAAGTAGCATATTGAGCCATGTCCCGATTTTTGGCCATTCTCGTAAAACAATTGCAGTTGAAACAACAATTAAAAGCCCTGTTAAAATAGACCAAGTACCAATTGATAAACCAAGATTCTGAAATAAACCCACATGTAACACATCCCAAGGGCTCGTTCCTATGATTTTCCCTTTAATGGACATTGTAATTCCAAGCGACATCACCATTAAGCCACCAATAAAAAACGTCCAACGCCACCCCGTAATTTTCCTCATATCATATCCTTCTCTCTATGTATGATATTGCTGTAACAGTACCCTATTTTCTACAAAAATCCTACTCTTACTTCCTGACAACTTAAATAAAAAAACTACCCAGCATATCATCCTTGGGTAGTGGTAATTGTTGCGAGTTTTGCTTTTGTCACTGCGACTAAATCATCTAGCTGTACGTGGATTTGCATGCCGATTTTCCCGGCACTCACAATAATACTTCCTTGCTCTTGAGCTGACGCATCGATGACAGTTGGATAAAGCTTCTTCATGCCGACTGGAGAGCATCCACCTCGTACATAGCCTGTATAGCCGAGTAACTCCTTAACCGGGAGCATGTCGATTTTCTTCTCGCCCACAACCTTTGCAGCAGCTTTTAAATCCAGCTCATCTGCTACAGGAATAACAAATACAAAAAGCTTTTGTGCACTTGCCTTTGCTACTAATGTTTTGAAAACACGAGAAACTGGGTGACCAATTTTTTCAGCAACCGAAATTCCGTCAACTTGGCCGTCACCAGTCTCATATTCAATTACTTCGAACTGTATTTTTTGTTGCTCCAATAATCTTATAGCATTCGTTTTCGCATGTTTTGCCTTAGCCATGTAAAAAAACTCCTATCTGTAGCATCAGGCTATCATGGAGAACATAGGGTCATTTCCTGGTCGATAGCCATCTTTCGCCATTTGAATATGAGTGGCATATTTTTCAGAAGCGTATTTAAATGTTCGCGCCCTATATGCCTCTGCATAACTCTTACCGAAAATTGTATCTGCAAATGGATTTAATTTCAATTCTATCGAAAAACGTTCTGGTACTTTAACTTCAATTACTTCACGTACAAAAGCAGGATCACTGTCATCTTTATCTACCTCTTGACCATTTAACTGCGCTTGCATGTGTTGAATTTTAGCATCTCCACTTACTGCTACATGTAAATCCTGTGGTGATGGTTGCATGGGTGCTAGAGCTGTATTCCGCACCTGCTCTAGAATTTGTAACGTCTCCTCATCTAGTATAGGCGCTTCCTCATCTACATGCTCTAGTGGATATGCAAGAGCTTCAGGCTTTTGCGTTTGTTGCAAATCTTGAATGATTGCTTGCTGTTGAGGCGTGATTTCTTTTGATTCTTCTTTTTGTTGCTCATAGAGTTCTTGATCTGTATGCCCTAATAGTAAATTTTCTAGTTCAAACAATAACGGATTTTTCTTTGGCTGAAAATATAGAGAGTTTTTTCGATATGCATCACCTGCTTGTTTTCGTTGTAAAATCTTTTTACGATTATAGTGTGATGAAATTCTTTCTTGTTCTATTAAATTGGATAGTTTCATATAATTCACCTCGGCTTTCTAATTTAATATGCAAGTTAATTAACAGATATGATAATATCTTCAATTAACTTTACCTATTCCGTCTGAACAGTTTCTTTACACTAATTATCGGAATTTTCATTATCAAATTCAAGAGCAAATTAATACTAAGCTCCTAAAGGAATAATCCATTTTTGATTAAATAGGCATAAAGACCTTTATCTAAATCCATTTTTCTCATTCATTTATTACTGTAATATATAATTTCAATAAAAAATATTACTGTTATCACTTTATAAATGATGTTAATTCACCACTAAAAAAAACAGCCCTTCAACAAGGACTGTTTCTATCTATCTTTTTTAGGTTTAATAAGTATACTTTTATAGGCTAAATAACCAAGCCATGCTCCGAGTGTATTTAAAATTAAATCATCCACATCTGCTGACCCAACTGTAAAAATAAATTGGATAGTTTCTACCGCTAAGCTAGAGAAGAAACCTACATAAATAACGGTCCGAGCTTTACGAAACTTTTTCGATAATAATGGAAGTAAAAAGCCCATTGGGGTAAATATTAATAAATTGCCGAGTAAATTAACGAGAATGATATCAAAATTAAAATACTGAGAGTAATTTATATAGCGAAGAATTGTATCAAAGGGAACAAAATTTGTAGTTAATCGCCAGTCACTATAATCAAACAATCCTAATTCATCAAAAGAATATTCACCTTTAAATAAAATAATGACTACATTCACTAGACGATCAATGACCAGTTTATAAAAAGCTATAATGGAGTAAATACAAAAAAATATCCAACCTGTTATTTTGATTGGTAAATAATATGTATCTATCAATGAACGATAAGGTAATGGTAGCTTGGCATTACCTTGTATATTATTTTTTGTCATGCCTTTACAACCTACCTCCTGTATCCTCTCATAATTTTAATATGCCCCACTTCCCCATGCAAGTGGTAATAATAAGATGGGTAAAGCGTTTTAAAGGATACTAGCACATTAGGAGTACTTTATCCCCCTATACTATACGTTTGTCCAGGTTCAATTAGAAAAGAGATAAATAAACAAATTTTAACAAAACCCTCGACTTTTGTGATGAACAAAAAAGCTGCCTCAATTAAACTGAGACAGCATTATTTCAAACTTTATACTGGATTTACACCATGCTTACGTTCTGAGAATAATAAATATTTTGACATATAGAGTTCTAAACGTGATTCAAGTGCTTTTCTTAAATCATTTGGCTCAATAACATCGTCAATGATCATCTCTGAAGCTAGACGATAGACATCGATTTCCTCTTGATATTCTTTGCGTTTTTCTGCAATAAAGCTTGCCTGGTCCTCTTTTGGGAGTTCAGCAATTTTATTTGCGTATACTGCGTTGACCGCAGCTTCAGGGCCCATTACAGCAATTTGTGCATTGGATAGCGCAATACAGCAGTCTGGCTCAAAAGCAGGACCTGCCATCGCATACAGACCTGCACCATATGCCTTACGAACAATGACTGTTAATTTAGGAACGGTCGCCTCGCTCATGGCAAAAATCATTTTCGCACCATGGCGTATAATTCCAGCTTTTTCAACTTGCGTACCAATCATAAAGCCTGGTACATCTGCAAGGAAAAGAAGCGGAATATTAAACGCATCACAAAGTGAAATGAATTTTGCTGCTTTATCAGCTGAATCGTGGAACAAAACGCCCCCCTTTACGCGCGGTTGATTGGCGATAATTCCGACGGATTGCCCATTAATGCGTCCAAGTCCTGTAATTAATTCTGAAGCGAATAATTTTTTTACTTCACAAAACGAATCTTCATCAATAATACGTTCAATTAACTTATACATATCAAAAGGTACGTTTTGATTTTTCGGTATTAGTTCCTCAATCGATTTCTCAAATGCCGCTGGTGGTTTGGGAGCCTCTACCTTACTGCGCTCTGCATAGTTGTTTGGGAAATAGCTTAAATATTTACGGGCATAGGAAATTGCTTCCTGTTCCGTTTTAGCAAGCACATCTCCGCAACCGGAAACAGAACAGTGCATTTTCGCTCCACCCATCGTTTCCAAATCTACCTTCTCGCCTATCACCATTTCCGCCATACGTGGGGATCCTAAATACATCGATGCATTGCCCTCTACCATGACTACAATATCGCAGAATGCAGGGATATATGCACCTCCTGCTGCCGAAGGTCCAAACAGTAAGCATATTTGAGGAATTTTACCTGAAAGCTTTACCTGATTATAAAAAATACGTCCTGCTCCTCTACGACCAGGAAACATTTCTAATTGATCTGTAATACGCGCACCTGCTGAATCGACTAGATACAGTAATGGGCAATTTAGCTTTTCTGCTGTTTCTTGAATACGAATCATTTTTTCTACTGTACGTTTACCCCAAGAGCCAGCTTTTATCGTCGAATCGTTTGCTAAAACACAAACAGTACGGCCATGGATTTTACCGATTCCTGTTACAACGCCATCTGCCGGTAAGTCACCCGCTAAGCAGTTCGCGTACAAACCATCCTCTGATTGCAGCCCATCATCTAATAATAATTCGAGTCGTTCACGTACAAATAACTTTCCTTGTTGTGCATTTTTATCGTGATATTTTGGCAGACCACCTGCTAAAATTTGTTCCTTCATTGTTTTAGTTGTATTTTCTGTCGGTACATTGCTCATATTTAATTCCTCCTTTTGCCCAATCGGTTATGCCTTAGCATAAATAATTAATAATATACCCAGTTTTTGGTTCATCATCATAACGTGTAACGCTGATCCCCGAGGAGTCGCCCATCCTCCACTCCAATCAACTTATATACATTGCATACTTTTTAAAAATGTCATCCCCGACTTTTGATGATGTGGTAAGCCCATCCAAAATCCTTCATCAGCGCCCTTTATTTCCCTACATATTGCGGTGTTCGCTTTTCCTGGAAAGCTAGTAAGCCCTCTAATCGATCTTCTGTAGGAATCAGAGCATTATATGCAAGTGATTCGATTTTTAAGCCAGTAGCTAAATCGACTTCAACACCTTGATTGATCGCAATTTTCGCCTGTACTAAAGAAAGCGGAGCATTTTTTGCCATTTCAAGTGCAAGTTGCTGAGCCTTTTCAAGTACTTCATGTCCCTCATGAACATACTCTACAATACCGTAGCTTCTTGCTTCCTCTGCATTTAATCGACGTGCTGTATAAATTAATTCTTTCGCTTTCCCAATGCCAATTAGTCGCGGAAGTCGTTGTGTGCCTCCTGCTCCTGGGATGATGCCTAGAGATGTTTCTGTAAGACCTATCTTTGCATGGGCAGCTGCAAGACGTAAATCACAGGCTAACGCAAGTTCGAGCCCACCGCCAAAAGCAACACCATTTAATACCGCGATAACTGGTTGAGCGAGTGCTTCTACTTTTGCTACTGTTGCCCCAATTAATTGCACAATCTGCTTTACTTGTCGGTCTGGCATCCCTTTACGTTCTTTTAAATCTGCTCCTGCGCAAAAAGCTTTTTCCCCTGCTCCTGTTAGTAAGATGACTCGCACTGCCGGATCACCATTTATGTTGTCGAGTGTCGTGCTTAGTTCTTGGAGTAATTGTACAGACATTGCATTCGCAGCTTCAGGTCTGGAAAGTGTAATAAGCCCAATGCAACCATCTAATAATTCAAAACGAACGAGTTGCGTCATAATTGACTCGCACTCCTTTCATTACGGGCAATCGCCATTTGTTTAGAGGCAACTGCTTTCCCTAGTTTCTGTTCAATAAATAGCGCCGCCTCTAGCACTTTATTCAGTTCTACACCCGTGTTAATACCCATGCCATCTAATAAATACAATAAATCCTCCGTGGCTACATTACCTGATGCTCCTTTGGCATATGGACAGCCTCCAAGCCCACCAAGTGCGCTATCAAACTTGGTAATTCCCATTTCTAAAGATTTAACAATATTCGCTAGTGCCGTGCCACGTGTATCATGAAAATGCATCGCAAAATTTTCCGCAGGGTATCTTTTAAACAATTCTTCTAAAAGACTTTCCACCTGTGTCGGTACACCAACACCAATCGTGTCACCAAGTGAAATTTCATCGACACCCATTTCTAATAATTTTTCTGTTACTCGCAAAACCTTTTCTGGTTGTATGTAGCCTTCATACGGGCACCCAATCACCGTTGAGATATAGCCTCGTACATTTTTATGCGCTGCCTTTGCCCCTACCACTACTTCCTCTAATATCGGAAATGTTTCATTAATCGCTTTATTTATATTGCTTTGATTGTGGCTTTCACTGGCCGACATAAAAACACTCACTTCATCTACTTCAGCCTGCAATGCACGTTCTAAGCCACGCATGTTCGGTACGAGTGCCGCATACGTTATATCTTTTTGGCGTTTAATGGCTTGAAGTACCTCCACCGCATCTGCCAGCTGTGGAATCCACTTCGGATGTACAAAAGACGTTACCTCGATATAATTCATTCCAGTTTGGCTAAGTAAATTCACTAGCTGTACTTTATCGGCAGTTGCAAGATGCATTTTCTCATTTTGCAAACCGTCACGAGGACCTACTTCCTTTAACGTTACATGCTTTGGTAGCTGCATAAAGAAGCCTCCTTATTCGATTTCTAAAATATCATCATCAACGTTAATGAAATCCCCTTCGTTCGCAATGATTTTTGTTACTACACCATCTTCTTCTGCAGCAATAGGAATCTCCATTTTCATCGACTCTAAAATTGCCACATCTTGTCCTGCTGTCACTTTCTCGCCCTCTGCTACAACGATTTTCCATACTGTTCCTGCCATGCTCGCTTTAACTGTTGCCATTATAAATCCCTCCAAATGTATGAATGTACGGTTAACCGTATGTGAATTTCATATAACGCATTCGCACTAATGGTGAAGTGCGAATGCTTTTTATCAATTTCTCCCTTGGCGTAATTGTTGTTGTCGCTTCGCTTTCGCACAGATAAACAATACGTCCAGTGGCTTTATTTTGTCTCTGCTAAAAGAGGTAGATAATATTCAGCTACAAATTTCGTTGTTGTATAGCCCTTTAAAAATTGTTCATGTGTGACTGTTTTCAGCAGCATCGGAATATTTGTTTGAATTCCTTCTACTTTATACGCTTGAAGTGCCTCGATAAGTCGTTCACACGCAATTGCTCGTGTTTCTCCCCATACTACTAGTTTGCTAATCATCGGATCGTAAAAAGGTGTTACCGTAGTGCCAGCCTCTACGCCACATTCATGGCGAATACCTTCACCTGTAGGTAATTCAAAAGCTGTAATTGTGCCTGGAGAAGGGAAAAAGGTAGAAGGATTTTCGGCGTAGATTCGCACTTCAATCGCATGCCCTTTTCTTTCTATGCTATCGCGAGTAAATGCTAATGGTTGTTTAGCTGCAATCTTTAATTGCTCCTCTACAAGATCCAACTTTGTAATTTCCTCAGTCACTGGATGCTCCACCTGTAGACGAGTATTCATCTCTAAGAAATAAAAGTTTTGCTCTGCATCTACTAAATACTCAATCGTTCCAGCATTCACATAGCCAATATGCTGAACTGCCTTGACTGACGCATCTAGCATACTTTTTCTTGTTTCTTCAGAAATGAAAGGAGATGGCGCTTCCTCCACTACTTTTTGATTTCTGCGTTGAATCGAGCACTCACGTTCAAATAGTGGTACGACATTGCCATCATGATCCGCAATAATTTGTACCTCGACGTGATGAGGATTAGCAATAAATCGTTCCATATACATCGTGCCATCACCAAAGAATGACTGTGCACGCTTTTGATTTCCTTCAAAGGCTTTTGCCAATTCCTCTGCATTGTCAACGAGCTGCATTCCGATACCCCCACCGCCAGCAGAGGCTTTTAACATAATCGGATAGCCTAGACGGGAAGCAATTTCTATAGCTTCTGTTACATCTTTCACCGGTGCCTCTACACCTTCAACTATTGGTACACCTGCTGCCTTCATTGTTTTTCGGGCTTCTAATTTACTACCCATCGAAGCAATTACGTCCGCACTTGGCCCAATAAAAACTAAGCCCGCCTCTGTACAACGTTTAGCAAACTCAGCGTTTTCTGATAATAAGCCATAGCCGGGATGAACAGCGTCAGCACTGCTTTCCTTCGCCACTTCAAGAATACGGTCAATATTTAAATAGCTTTGTGCAACAGGCGGTTTTCCGATACAGAACGCCTCATCCGCTTCTTTAACATGTAAGCTTTCAGCGTCAGCCTCAGAATACACCGCAACTGTTTGAACATTTAGTCGTTTGCATGTTCTTATAACACGCCTTGCTATCTCTCCACGATTTGCAATTAAAACCTTCTTGAACATAACACTGGCCCCCTTTTTACTTCACTGTTGCACCAAAACTCTCTCGCAATCTATACTTTTGAACTTTTCCTGATGCAGTCATCGGATAGTCGTCGATAAAGAAAATATGTCGTGGTATTTTATGTCTAGAGATTTTATCCCGACAATAATCCCGAATCTCTTCCTCTGTTGTCTGCTCTCCTTCTCGCAAAATGATCCAAGCTGCCGCTTCCTCTCCATAAACAGGATCAGGTACGCCTGCAACTTGTACATCTGCAATTTTTGGGTGTGTGTAAAGGAATTCTTCAATTTCTCGAGGAGATACATTTTCACCACCACGAATAATCATATCTTTTAAACGCCCTGTTACACGTACATAGCCCGCCTCATCCATCGTTGCCAAATCCCCGGTATGCAGCCAACCAGCCTCGTCAATTGCAAGAAGCGTTTCTTCTTGGTTTTTATAGTAGCCTTTCATGACATGGTAACCTCTCGTACATAGCTCTCCTTGCTCATTCGGCACAGCTTCTTCGTCTGTACCGGGAACGACGATTTTAACTTCTAGATTCGGCAATGCACGGCCAACCGTTTCTACCTTTAACAATAGCGGGTCATCTGCTCTCGTTTGTGTAATAACAGGTGAGGCTTCTGTTTGTCCGTAACAGATAGTAACATCCTTCATCCCCATTTTGTCGATAACGGCCTTCATCACCTCAATAGGACAGTTAGAGCCAGCCATTACTCCAGTACGCAACGTTGATAGGTCGAAAGACGAAAAATTCGGTAAATTAAGCTCACTAATAAACATCGTTGGTACGCCATGTAACGCTGTACATTTTTCTTTTTCAACCGTTTGTAGCACCTCAGCAGCTGAAAATTCCTGCACTGGTACCATCGTCCCACCACTAGTTGTAATCGCTAATGTTCCAATTACACAGCCAAAGCAATGGAAGAATGGGACAGGGATGCACAAGCGATCTTCATATGTTAAACGCATACATTCTGCAATATTAATCGCATTATTGACTAAGTTATAATGCGTTAACATAACACCTTTCGGAAAACCTGTTGTTCCCGAAGTATATTGAATATTAATAACATCATCATAATGAAGCTCTTGCTGTCTTTGATTTAATTGCTCCTCTGTTATTTGCTCTGCAGCAGATAAAACATCAGACCAGTTTAGCACTCCGGGATATTTTGTCTCGCCAATTAAAATAACATTTTTCAATAAAGGTAGTCGCTTTGATTGCAAATTACCCGGTTCACAATTTTCAAGCTCTGGACACAACTCTTGCAGTGTATTCATAAAAGAATGGTCTCGATAATTTTCAATTAAAATAATCGTTTTTGCATCAGATTGCTTCAATAAATATTCCAACTCACTTGAACGATAATTAGTGTTGACCGTGACGATTGGGGCACCCATTTTACCTGTACCAAATTGTAGTTGCACCCATTCTGGGACATTAGTCGTCCATACGGCAATATGTTCACCCTTCTCTATTCCAAGAGCCATCAACCCTCTAGCTACTAAACGACTTTGCCGATTGAGCTCCTCATAGGTCATACGTAAATCCCTATCTGCATACACTAATGCTTCGCGTTGTGGATACTTTTCAGATTGTTCATCTAGCAATTGACCAATAGTTTGATACACAAGTTCTGCCATGAAAATCCCCCTCATATATGATGATTAACAGCCAATTAGACGAGAAATAACGAGACGTTGAATTTCAGACGTTCCCTCACCGATTTCCATTAACTTAATGTCACGTAGATGACGCTCTACGTCATATTCTTTCATATACCCTGAACCGCCGTGAATTTGAATGGCTTGATTACAAGTACGAAAGCCCATTTCAGAAGCAAATAATTTTGCCATTGCCGCTTCCTTCCCGAATGGTTTCTTTTGATCTTTAAGCCATGCCGCCTTATGTACTAACGTACGTGCAAGCTCTATCTCCATTGCCATATCGGCTAATTTAAACTGTATTGCCTGAAGTTTTGAAATTGGTGCACCAAATTGTTCACGTTCTTTTGCGTATTTTAGTGCTTTCTCATAAGCTGCCTGCGCAATGCCTACAGATAATGCAGCAATAGAAATACGCCCTCCGTCTAAAGTATTTAAAAATTGGCTAAATCCGCGTTTTTCATCCCCTAAAAGATTAGCTCTTGGTACACGAACATTTTGCAAAATAATCTCACACGTATTGGAGCCACGTACGCCCATTTTGTCGTAATTGCAGTTGATCGTTACGCCAGGCGTATTCGTTGGTACAATGATAGCTGAGATGATTTTTTTATCATCTTCACGTTTACCTGTCACTGCTGTCACAATAATTTGACGTGCATGGCCAGCATTTGTGATCCAGCATTTTTCACCATTAATGATGTAATCATCACCATCAATTACGGCTGTTGTACGTGTCCCACCAGCATCTGAACCCGCATTGGGCTCTGTTAGACCAAATGAACCTAATGTTTCCCCCTTTGCTAACGGAACAAGCCATTCCTGCTTTTGCTCCTCTGTACCGAAATTATAAATAGGCGATGCACCTAGGCTAACTGCTGCTGCATAGCTTAATCCTGTGCCGCCACACGCACGACCGATTTCTTCAACAGCAAGTGCGTAGGAAACAGTATCTCCGCCTGAACCGCCGTACTCTTCAGGAAATGGGATACCTAATAAACCTAGCTCTGCCATCTTTTTAAAGCTCTCTATTCTCATCGTCGATGTCTCGTCAACCTCACGAGCATACGGTTTAATTTCATTTTCAGCAAAATCACGCACCATGTCTCGAATCATCTCTTGCTCTTTCGTTAGTTCAAAGTTCATCCCTAGTCCCCCTAATGTTTATTTTGCCATAGCGTATTTCGTTCAGATGACAGTTGCAAAAAATCAATTATGCCTCGGCATAATTGCGTCCGGAATCGGCTTTGGGCCGACATGATGTTGGTCACTCAGTCATTGCCACAGGACGTGGCAATGACTGAGTTGAGTTCCTCTATTTCAACGGGTGTTTGGACACCCGTTGAAATAAGTTAATACCGACTAGTCGGTTTGTATTAAGTATTAATAAAACCAGTCTCTACTGCTGGCTCCCCCTTGATCATAAATTGAACTGCTTCTTCCATTGCTTGTTCAGTGACAATCGCACGCAATACCATATCCGTAAATACTTCTGTAATTTCCTCCATTGTTAATGGACCTGATTGCTTAAACCATTTATATGTCCAGTTAATCATCCCAACAATAGCCATCGTTACAATAGTACAAGGTAGTTCTGTGCGAAAATCCTTTGTTTGCTGGCCTTCCGCTATGACTTTTTGTAAAATATCCCGATATTGATCTCGTTTTTTATGAATAATTTCACTATATTCCTCTGGCAATGAACGACTCTCCTCATAAAAAACAGTAATATGCGCTTGATACATATCAAATACTTGGGTCAGTGTTTGCAGCATTGCACATAAACGTGTAATCGGCGTATCGTATTTGTCATATGCCTCCTGTGACTGTTTAATAACATATGAAATAAATACATCGTGAATTTCATACAACAGTTCATCTTTCGATTTAAAGTTATGATAAAACCCACCTTTTGATGCACCAATATATTCAACAATGCGATCAACAGTTACATTGTGATAGCCATCTTGCTGAAATAGCACTACAGAAGCGTCAACAATGCGTTGTTTTAACGTCTTTTTTACCATAGGCATCTATCATCCTTCTTATAACTCTTTACTCCATTACTCTTTATAATTAGAAAAAGTTTTGGGTCATCACCATAATGTGTGGTTGATTTCCGTTCCGGCTGGGCGCTTTCCTTGGGGCGTTCAGCCTCCACTCCAATCAACTTACGCATACGGCATATGTTTAAGCAAAATGCCATCCTATCTCTCGGTGACAAAACCTGATTTTTCTTAATTATAAAAAAACTACGACACCATTAATATAGCATTTACAAAAATTAGTGTCTAGCATCGAGATAGATTTTATTTAAAATTACGAGAATTTATTTTACATAAAGCAGAATATTATAAATCACCACAAGTAAACAAACATACAATTACTGTATGATTCCCAACTTTTTTTCATTACTAAAATCCAAAAAAATTCCCTAGCGCTGTATAAAGACACTAGAGAATCTCAAAACATAGTTTTATGAAGCTTTTGGTATTTTACGTAGCCACGAGATGATGATTGCAATGATTAATGCAAAGCCTAAATACCCCATTGTTGAATAAACCTTTCCAACTAATGTCGTGAACCCTACTAAGCTTGCGACAAAGCCTATTAAACCAATGACTACAATGCCTAACTTAAAATATTGATGGTCAGGCGCTATAAAACGTACTGTAAATGCATAAAGCATCCCTACAGCTGTATTGTACATCATGCCTAATAAAGCAATAGACATTAAAATACCCACAACAGGATGAATTTGTTTTGCTAGCTCTAATGTTGGCATTGCTGCCCCACCAACTACGTCCATTTTAACGAACAAAGCAATATTAATAAGTATGATTAAAACACCGAGCATTCCCCCCCCAAGAAAACCGCCTAAACCAGCAATCTTGCGCTCTTTTACTGTGCCCCCCATAACAATTAACATCGCAGTACCAGCAGCTATGTTATAAGATACATAGAGAAGCGCCCCCAATATCCAATTTGAAGCCGCAGATGTTTGCTCTTGCGCTAACACATTCTGTTCTGCAATTGTTAAGTCCATTGTAAAAATGGAGTAAATTAAAATAATAAAAACGATCCCCATTAAATATGGCGTCACTAAAGCTATTATATTAATAATATTTTTTACATTTAATAGCAATGTTAAAATCGTAATGATTACCATAAAAATACTGCCAATCATCGGATTTATACTAAACATTTGCTCAAATGTTGACCCCGATCCAGCAAACATTACAACCGCAACACCAAATAAGAAGAATGTAATGACTATATCTAATAGTACCCCAACATAACGTCCACCAATTTGATATATAACCTCTTTATGAGATGTCGTTTGTGAATCCGCTCCTAATTGCGCTAGACTCATCCCTAAAAAGGCAAATGCGATTGTTGCGACAATTCCTCCTGCAATACCGTAAAGACCAAAGCTCGTAAAGTATTGCATAATTTCTTGTCCTGATGCAAAGCCAGCACCAACGATTAATCCTACAAACGCGCCACCTATCTGCCAACTTTTTTTCATCGAACACCTGCTTATCTATTTTTTGAGCAAATTCAAATCCACAAGATCCCCCTGGGGTACGCGGTAGCTTCCTCGCAGGAGCCATCGCCTTATGATTTAAGTTCCATCCATAAGTTTTCTAAGTTGCATTATTTATATGTTTTCTGCGCTACTGTGAATAAATCAATCGTCTCCCTATTCACTTCATAACCGATACCCGCTTTTTGAGGAACTTCAATATAGCCGTCCTTTACCACAACTTCTGGGTCGATGATATCTTTTTCCCAATAACGGCTGGAGCCTGCAGTATCTCCAGGTAAAATAAAATTCGATAATGTAGTTAATGCCACATTATGTGCTCGACCAATACCAGACTCCAGCATGCCGCCACACCAAACCGGAATGTTATTTGCTTCACAATAATCATGTATTTTCTTTGCTTCTGTTAAGCCACCCACACGTCCAATTTTAATATTAATAATTTTGGTACTGCCTAACTCAACAGCTTTACGTGCATCCTCTAATGAATGGATACTTTCATCCAAGCAGATTGGCGTATCGATTAATTTTTGTAATGCTGCGTGGTCAATGATGTCATCTGATGCCAATGGCTGCTCGATCATCGTTAAATGAAAAGCATCTAGCTGCTTGAGTGTTTCAGCATCTGACAGACGAAAAGCTGAGTTCGCATCCGCCATAAATGCCACATCGGGGAACGCTTCACGTAATGTACGCATGACTTCTACATCCCAACCTGGCTTGATTTTGATTTTCATTCGTTTATAACCTTCATTCACAAAGCCATCTACTAACGCTACTAAGTCCTCGATTGATTGTTGAATACCAATACTGATCCCTACTTCGATGTTGTCCTTTTTGCCACCAAGTGCAGCTGCCAGTGATTGATTCGTCTGCTGAGCATAAATATCCCAAATAGCACCTTCAATCGTGGATTTCGCCATATTATTTTTACGAATTGGTTTAAATAGCTCATTGACCTCATCCGGATGCTGAAGCTCTTTATTTAAAAGAAGAGGAATTAAAAAATCTTCTAGCATATGCCAGTTCGTTTGCAATGTTTCCTCGTTGTACCAAGGAGAATGGAACGCTACAGATTCTCCCCAACCGATCGTTCCCGCTTCATCCTTGGCCTCTAAAACTAAAAAATCTCTATCATCAAACGTGCCAAAGCTAGTTGTAAATGGTTCTTTTAATTTCATTTTTAAATGTCTAATGGTAATTTCCGCAATTTTCATATTGGTTTGCCCCTTCCAGATTTAAAGTTTCTAATTTAATGAGAACATACTCGTTGTAATGTTCTTGCTGCTGCAATTGAACTGCCGCATAGCCTTGCGCAAATAATCGTTGTAATAAATATCTCGTTTTGAAACGCCAGTCCAATGCTAATGTTGGATCTTGCAGCTTCAATGCTTGAAAATCCTTCGGTACAGGCAATGTATATAAATCTCCATTATATTTTGAATTTTCAGTTATATTTAAGTGTGGAAAGCCTTGTTCATTTGGTATACAACTTGCCACTGGTATGGCATCAGTTGCATCTATTGAAACACTTTTACTTACATAATCAGAGGTGATATACCAGCACACCTCAAAACGATCTGAAGGTAGTCCCTTATTTAAGCCATCCTGCATTTCACCGTAGCAATTTTCTATATACGTATAACAAATACCATTTAATTTGGACAGATTGAGAAAACCATTTCGTGTTTCCAGCGGATCAAACGTCCACACCATTAAATCGTAGCCCCGCTCAATAGCAATAGCTTGCTGGGTATATTTTAATTGTTCACCTATTCCTTGAGACCGGTAATTTTCGTCTATCCCTAACATATGGGAGCATAAATAGCTTTTGCCCTCTCGAAACCCTGAAAAGCCATAGCTAAAGCCAACTAATTGATCATCATCAAAGGCTCCAACAACGATACCGCCATTTTTCACAGCTGTTAAAGTTTGATGAATGGGAATTGAAGGCATGCCCCAGACGTTAAATTCCAATTGCTGAACTTGCTCTAGTTGTTCGATTGTCTTTATTTCCCTTACGTCAATCATTACTATCACTTCTTTCTATTCTTTATCCCATTTAACGGCCCTAACTTAGGGTCTATAAAGCTCGTAAAATAGCTCTCGTGATAATGTTCACACCAGTAATAAGCCGCTCTCGATTAAATGTCATTTTAGGATGATGTAATCCTGGTGTTACACCACAGCCTAAGCCAAGCATTGTCGCTTTAAGAATAGGACGCTCATACGTATAAAAATGAAAGTCCTCTCCTCCCGGAGTGACGACTGGTAAAGCACATGCCTTTTTACCAACAACTTCAATAATAGCTGCATTCATATGCTGTAATGCCTCATCATTTACTAGTGCTGCAACAATATGCGCATCTACATTTAAGGAAATTTTTGCACCATACATTGCTTCTACCGATGCCTTCACGCGTTCAATACCATCTGTAAGAGCTTGCATTACTTCATTTGTTTGTGCTCGTGCATCAATGCTAAATGTTGCTTTCCCAGGAATAATATTTGTAGCAGTACCTCCTGCATTAAATTGCGTCATTTTAACTGATGCTGAGACATTGGGGTCCGTCCAAATTTTTTGTAAGCCTTCGACAATCGCTGCCCCTACCTCAATAGCATTAATGCCAAGTTCAGGTCGTGCGCCATGTGCCTCTTCTCCAATAATGGTCCCAGTAAAAAGCTTTGCCGCACCATGGTACAATGCTGGGGCATACGTTCCGTCCTGTAATTCTTTTAACGGACGAACATGGACACCAAATAAGTATTCTAGATGATCAATAAGTCCCTTCTCAACGAATGCGCGAGCGCCCTGTGCCTTTTCTTCAGCAGGCTGAAAAAGAATTCGTACTGCGCCGGGAAGTAAATGCTCCATATCCTTTAACACTAGTGCCGTCCCGATAGCCATCGTCATGTGACCATCATGACCACAAGAATGATTGGCCTTAAATTCACCATCTACTTCCTGCCATAGTGCATCAATATCCGTACGAAATCCGACTGTCGGTGTCCCTTTCCCGATATCTACATACAGTCCAGTCATATTTTCGAAAAGCTGAGGCTCCATCTGTGCCTCCTTCAATAGATCTGCAATGTACTGCGTTGTCTTCTGCTCCTTCCAGCTAATTTCTGGATGCTCATGTAGATGTGTAAAAATCTCTGCCAATCTCGGCTGTAAGTTTTGTAAACCTTGGTTCATTTTATTCAACTCCATCGATTTGCTAAAAAGCTATTTTGGAAATCATCATATTTTACGCGTTGATTTTCATAATAGTCGTGATTTTGTGCAGTCATACCTGCAATTAGTGTATTTAAAAATGCAATCAGCGCTGGCATTGCGTCAATTGTAGACATTTCTTGCTGTTCATTCACAAAGGTAATCGTCGCATATTGCGTAATAGGTGCAATTTTAGAATCTGTAATACCAATAATCTCACAATTTTTTTCTTGAATTTCAGCTGCAAATTGAATCGGTTCTTTAAAATAGCGATGGAACGATAAAATAGTGACCACACTATCCTCATCGATTTCTTGTAAAGCTCTAATGATTTCACTAGTTTCAAAATCTAACAGCACTACGTTAGGACGTAACATATTTAACGTAAAATACAACCATTGTGCCGCTAAATGGGAGGACCCATTCCCAACAATATAGATTTTTTTCTTCGTATGCAGCAGGCGAGAAGCACGATTAAAATCTTCCTCGTTAATGTTCTTAGCCACATTTAAAATACTCGATGCATCCTTTTCCATCGTTTTTTCATAAAAACGTGGCGTTTCAAAAAGTGCCTGCTTTGATTGCAAATAATTGTGCAAGCTACTAGTATGTCCTTCATTGAATAGATGCATCGTAATCTCTCTCTGCAACTCAGCATAACCCGATAATCCTATAGCGTAGCAAAAGCGGATAACCGTCGTTTCACTTACCCCTGCCTTTTCCCCCACATATGCAGCTGAGTGAACGCCGACAGTCTGCAAATTTTTGAGGATAAAGATCGCTACCTTTTGCTGACTCTTTGAAAGCTCCTGGTAGTTATGTTGAATGACTTGTTGAATTGTTTGATTATCCATCAAAGAAGTACATCCTTTTTATTTTAGTTTTTGAAGTTTAAACTTCATTTTCATGTTACATACAGTAGCATAAATATTTTCACAATTCAATATGTTTTCTGAAATTTCTGTTTATATATGAAAAATAGAGATTTTTCAATTTAGTGGCCCATTATCATAACGGGGTTAATTTCCGTTTCGACCAGAGGCGCCCGATGAGCCACTTGGGCCAACTTGTTCTCGAAATTTTATCAGCGATCTTTATGATGTTATCAGCTATCTTTGACATTTTATCAGCGATTTTCATGCTGTTATCAGCGATTCTAGTGATACTGCTGGTATAGATACTATTGAACGAGAAGTGCTGTTTCCCATAAACCGTTATTCTTTAATGAAGTACATAGTGATAAGTTTTGTTATGCACTTTCTCATTTACCTTATTTAAATAAAAAAAAGCTCCAGATCAGTGATCCAGAGCCAAAAACATCGTGATTTTATTTTATACCAACAATAAATTCAGTCATATCAACTATTAATTGAACTTTATTTATCAAATTTCATTCCTTTTAACAAATCTGCAAACGCATTATTAATCGGTTCAGCTTCTTTTTCTTGCTGCTTCATGTACTTTTGTACACTACGCTTATCTACTTTGCCACCGCCTTCTTTTTTACGACGGGCTTCAAATGCAGATAACTTTTCACGATAACCACACTTACATACGAAGATTTGGCCATCACCTTCACCACGTAGTTCTAGCTTTTTCTTACATTGCGGGCATCGTGCGTTTGTGACGCGAGATACGTTTTTACGATGTCCACAATCACGGTCTTGGCAGACAAGCATTTTGCCTTTTTTACCGTTGACTTCAAGCATTGGCTTGCCACAATCAGGACAGGATTTTGTTGAGATATTGTCATGTTTATATTTTTTATCACTTGCTTTAATTTCAGCGACTATTTCTTTCGTGTGCTGTTTCATTTCATTGATGAACACATCTTTTTTCAACTTACCTTTTGAAATGAGCTCAAGCTTTTGCTCCCACTCGGCTGTTGTTGCAGGAGAACGTAATTCTTCAGGCACTAAGTCCAGTAATTGACGACCTTTAGATGTAATGTGAATTTCTTTGCCGCCACGTTTTTCGATTAAGAATGAATTAAATAGCTTCTCAATAATATCTGCTCGTGTTGCAACTGTCCCTAACCCGCCTGTTGATTTCAACGTATCTACAAGTTTCTTGTCGTTCGTTTCCATATACTTCGTAGGATTTTCCATAGCAGATAGTAATGTCGCCTCTGTAAAACGTGCTGGTGGCTTTGTTTGACCAGATGTTTGGGCAATTAGCTTTGTTTTTAACACTTGTCCTTGTTCTAAACGAGGAAGCAGTTGCTCTTTGACATCATCCGTTGATTCTTCATCATCAAAACGATTTTGATATACTTCTTTCCAACCAGCAATAGTGACCGTTTTCCCTTTGGCAATAAATTTCTCATTACCGATTTGAGCTTGTACTGTTAATTGCTCATATTCTTGTGCTGGGAATAATACAGCTAAAAATCGTTTTACTACTAAATCATAAATTTTACGCTCTTTATCATTGAATGCAGATAAGTTCACATAGCCTTCAGTTGGAATAATGGCATGGTGATCGGATACTTTACTGTCATCTACAAATGATTTATTCGCTTTAATCGGCTTAGTTAAAATTTTATTCGTTAATGTACGGTATTCGCCGATGCCACATGCTTTTAGACGCTCAGGTAATGTGCCGACAATATCAGATGATAAATAGCGTGAATCTGTACGAGGGTATGTCAGCACTTTATGAGATTCATATAGCTTTTGCATAATATTTAATGTTTCTTTTGCAGAATAACCAAATAATTTATTGGCATCACGTTGCAATTCTGTTAAATCATAAAGACCAGGAGCAAATGATTTTTTAGGCTTGCGATCAATTGATGCAACCTTTGCATCTTGATTGCCTAATGCTTTGACAATAACGTCGACTTTTTCTTTATTAAAGCTACGTGAATTACCGTTTGCGTCTTGCCATGTAAGCTTTAATGAATCTGTTTGTGCTTCAATACCGTAGTACGTTTGTGGTTTGAAGTTTTTAATTTCATCTTCGCGTGCAGCAATCATCGCAACAGTTGGGGTTTGAACACGGCCACAATTCAACTGTGCATTAAATCTTGTTGTTAGAGCCCGCGTCGCATTTAAGCCAATGTACCAATCCGCTTCAGAACGAGCGACAGCTGCAGCATATAAATTTTCGTAATTTTTACCCGGTTTTAAATTAGCAAATCCTTCTTTGATCGCTTTATCTGTGACAGATGAAATCCATAAACGTTTAATTGGTTTTTTAACATTTGCTTTGTCAATAATCCATCGAGCAACTAATTCACCTTCACGCCCAGCATCAGTAGCCACAATGATTTCATTGACATCATTACGCGTTAACTGTGATTTGACCGCATTATATTGCTTACCCGTCTGCTTCATCACTACTAGCTTCATACGTTCTGGCAACATCGGAAGGTCTTCTAAATTCCATGTTTTATATTTATTATCGTAGGCTTCTGGATCAGCTAATGTCACTAAATGACCTAATGCCCAAGTAACTATATATTTGTCACCTTCTAAAAATCCATTCCCCTTTTTATTACATTTCAAGACGTTTGCTATATCACGTGCAACTGAAGGTTTTTCAGCAATAACTACACTTTTAACCATATATTTTCGTACTCCTTTACTAACTATGTACTGTCTAATATACCATAAGTTCGGGGTAGAAATTGTTTAGAGGCATCTACTTAGCCTCCATAACAGTCATTGCCGGAGAAATGATTAGGTAGTGATGGAAAATGATCGGGTACATCAGAGAATTGATCGGGTAGCCTAGAAAAATGATCAGGTACGCCTGAGAACTGATCGGCTAGGCAGGAATGTTGATCAGGTTCCCCTCAGAACTGATCGGGTAGACAGGAATATTGATCGGCTAACCCACAGAACTAATCAGCTAGACGATTAATTTAAAGAGCAAATTCACGTTAATTGTGAATTTGCTCTTTTTCTATGCTTCAAATAAAAATATCGAAGATGAACTGCATACTCAAACTCTCAAAACATATGTTGAGTTAACAGAATGTTCACAAAATCGAAAGGGGATGAATGAATGGATGCTCGAACTTTCAGGCCTCGGAATGTGATTTTTATGACGATTGTTGTTTTTGTATCGGTGTTAATTGGTTACGGTATATATATAAATTTTATTGATGTTCCTTTTCCATGACGGCCTTATTTCTTTAACTGACTTAACAAGAACTTTCGGTTATCTAGTACGCGCTGATCTTTTGGCTTAAATTTACGTGCTGCTTCATTATGCTGATATGCATTTTCATAGAGACGCAAGCGATTGTATAACAAGCTTAGCTGTAAATGTGGAAGCCATGTGGAATAAGCGTGCTTGTGAATAGCCATTGTTTGTTCTATAGGTTGCTGTAATGCTTGTGAATACCAGTAGATAGCCTCTTTATTTTTCGATTGCTCCATAAAAAAATGACCGATTCGACAGCATGTTTCTGGTCTTGGTCGATCATATAATAATGATTGTAAAATAGCTTGTGTTGCTTGTTTTGAATCGCGTAGCTGTTGGTAGCAATCCGCTAAATTTAAGCAAGCCTCTATATTTTCATCGGCAGTGCCTTTTGTGGAATCTAGGAAAATATTATAGTGATTGATCGCTTCTACAAATCGCTGATGAATTTTGAGCTCATTTGCGTAATGGAAAGTTTCTCTAGCTGAAAATGGGTGCCCTTCTTTCATTAAACGTTCATAAATACGAATATTGCGATGAATATCACTTTTTCTTGGCAAATGTGTAACGGCTATATCGCTATGATAAAGCTGGCCTGTTACATCTAAATACTCATGGACGGCACCCCGCCACTGAAAATTACGTGCACGTTTTACGAGACGAAACCTTTTTTCGCTCGATTCTACACAGCCATCAACATCCAACGTTACATAATAATCCATTGAAACAGCATCGACATTTGGATGATAAAGTGATTGCTTAAGTTGTAGAAACTTTTGCTGATGTTCTGTTGTGATCACATCATCTGCATCGAGCCATAAAATATAATCTTTCGTAGCTTGTTGAAAGGAAAAGTTACGAGCTTTGGCAAAGTCATCGCACCAGGTAAAGTCGAAAATTCGAGAGGTATAGTTTCGAACGATATCTTTTGTACGATCAGTTGAACCTGTATCTATAATATTTATTTCATCCACTAAATGTTGAACGGAATCTAAGCATCTTTCAATAATACATTCTTCATTTTTGACAATCATACATAAACTAATCGTAAACATCGGTCCCCTCCTTTTTTTGTAATAATATATGCAAGCTTAAAAATTTATCGAGGCGTTTTACTATTTTATCTCCCTATTTTTTGAATTTATCGACCAACTTTATTAATTTATCACCTAACATTTTGTTTTTATCGCCCAACTTTTCCGTTTTATCGACATTCACCTAAAAAGCACAACAAAAAACGAACGCTACACACGTTCGTTTTTTGTTTTATAAATATTGTTCACGCCACCCTAGTTGTTCTTTTTCTGTGAGCTGTTGTTCTAGGTGCGAATCCCATTGATTTAATAGTGCGTTCCATACACGAACGAACAAAGTATCTTGCTCTTTATTGTGTAGGACAAATTCAAGGCACGGGCTATCATTAATTTGTTTAGCGTCGGTTTGAACAATTTTTGAAATTATTTTTTGTGAGGCGCCAGCTCCAGCTTCTTTGTCATCCTCTTGCTGTAGCGCTTCTATTAACAGTGCTTCTTCGAAATGCTCCTGCTTCTCAGCCTCTTCATCCACATAGCGATATATCTCTGGTAGATCATCGTATTCTTCCATATTGTCCTCGTCGACAGTAAGAAATGCAAGATGGCATGGACTATAGTAAAGGTTGGCCATTTCTACATCTAGCTCCTCTTCAAAGATGCCACGTTCCAGTTGCTGCTGTCCTTTAGAGGTTAATCTATAGAAGCTTTCCGTTTGCTCAATAAGACTTACTCGAGACATTAACGATACTAAATCCTCAATAAATAACGGATCGACTAGCAATAGCTCACTTAATTCTTGTGCATTTGCAAAATCCGCTTCCTGTATGCTCATTAACAGCATTGTCATCAAGACATCCATAGTGGAACGACGAACTGGCTCATAGGTCACTTCTACTGTTCGAATGGGGATGCACCACTCATTGATTTTGACGATTTTAATATTTCGATTTTGCTGAAGTTCACGCATTAAGCGCTGCTGTAATTTTGACAATCTACATCACCTGTCCTTCGTGATTACGCAAGCCGTTATAGGATTTCACTGTCTCTAACAGATTGCTGTACATCTCTCGTGTATCTTGATGCTTGGCACGTTTGGCAAACATCTCAGCACTTCCGACAAGTAGTAATAGTTCTCGTGCACGAGATAAGGCAACGTTTAAGCGGCGATAATCTCTTGCAAAGCCAACGTCTCCCCCTTTCGGCGTATTACGTACCATACTAACTAATATGACGTCCATCTCCATACCTTGGAACTTATCGACTGTCCCGGTTCTAAATTGAAGATGTGGGAGCTGTAATTCCTGTTGTAGAAGGCGGTTAATTTTCTTTACTTGCTCTCCGTAGAAGCTAATTACCCCAACACTTTTTTGTGCATCCTGAGGTATGCGTCCCGCTGCTTTTGCTTCAATAACAGCCTTATTCAAATCTATTAAAATACGTCGAATTGTTTGTAATTCACCCTCATTGTAACGACTCGTTCCGCCCTTTACCTGATCCTCTAGATAAGGCTTTTCGGTCGGAATATCAACCCATAGCAAATGATCATCACGGTTCACAAACTGTCCTTCTAGGCAATGGTCTCGTGCTGCATCTGAATCTGGTAAACCACATTGCAAACCATTTTCCTCTTTTGCGTAAAACGGTGTAATACTGTGCATAATTTTCTCATGCATTCGGTACTGCAATGCCAGCATTTGCTTATGTGTTTGCGGCAAGTTATTAAATAAGCGTTCAAACAGTGATTCACGCAGCAAATTTTTTAATTCCTGCGCGCCATCGAAGTCTGGATTTTCATCGAGCATTGCTTTTAACGTTTCCTCCAACGTATCGTCTCCAAGTAATGGAGGTAACTGATGATGATCGCCCACTAAAATAACTTTTTTACCCTTAAGCATCGGTAATAATAGCTCTGGTGGTGTTGCCTTTGATACTTCATCAATAATGACAACATCAAACGTTGGGTAGTTCTCCATAAATTCCTTACTTGCTGAAGCGACACATGTCGTACCGATAACATTCGCATGACGCACATATAATTTACGAATTTCATCTAAATCATATTCAGTAGCGTTTTGCAGCTTGTCACGCCATTGCTCTTGTAATTTTTTTCGAAGCGGTAGCTGTTGTTCCTTGCGCTGTAATTCCACAATTGTTGTTTTGGAGGATGCAATTGTTTCCACTACTTCCTCGGAAGTACGCTCTGGTGTTGATTGTAGAAGCTTTGTGCATGCCGTTAGCTGCTTCTCCTTCTTTAATCCAGCTATATTAATTTCTTTTATATTTTCTACTAATTGTGTGAGCTGTTGTTCAATCTCTTGTAAGCTAGTCTGCGCTGTTTGAAGTGCCGCTTTCTTTGGTAGGAGCTGTGTATTAGCATGCTCTACTGCCTCAAGCTGCTGACGTTCTGTTTGAAGAGAAGATTTCGATTGTGATACAAGCATTTTTAAATGCTCTACAGACTCTTCTGGCTCAGCATCAATTTGGAATGTCTCAGCTAGCTGCTGCAGTCGTTCTGTATGCTGTAAATATGGTTGTAATTGTCGCTGTATACTTTGAACGTCAAAGCTTGTAATCGCACACTCTTGATGTAACAAGCCACCAATACCTTTACGTAAGGACTCAAATTCTTGATCTTTATGATCTTGTTGTTGTTTGAGAGCTACACCTTTTTGCCAGACAAAATCACGACGCATATATAACCCGAGCAAGAAACTCTCAATTTGCTCGGCAGGTGGTGTTTGATCATCTTGAAAGACTGTATTAAGCTGCGCAAAAACACCTGTTAGATTTTGCAACGAAAACGATTGAACTTGCTGAACTCTACTTTTAGCAAGGGCACGTTCTTTTTCTTCATCAGATACCAACGCCTCAAGCTTTGCGATCGCTTTTTGCAAACGTGAATTGATGGTTGCCCATGCCTCTAAATCTTTGGCATCCTCTAAATGCTGCAATCGATTAATTTGCTGTGACAGCACATAGGATGGGCGAATGTGATAATGTTGTAAAAATCGTTCGATGCGCTCATAGGACGTTAAAGTACCGATATATTGTTCGGCATCCTTCATTAATCGAAGACGATTATTTTCCTCTTCATATTTCGATTGGATATCTTTGAACTGCAGTGCTAGATGCTGCTTTTGCTCTTGCAGCTCCTTATATTGAGAAGATGCTTCCAATTGCTCAATTTTTTGAGTAGTTTCTTCTATTGTAAGCTTTAGCTGCTCTATAGATGGGCTTTCAGCAAGGGTCTGCTCAAGCGACTTTACAGCAGGCTCGATTTGCGCCAGCTGTTTTTCGTAATGCTCTTTATGTGCCTCGTTCTCCTGCTGCTCAACTTTCGCAGCCTTTAATTCTTTCTTTAACGCTTGTATTTCCTGCTGTAAGATTGGCTCGTCAATTGCGGCCTGCTCTTTTGCAGCTATTTCCTTTGTTAGCTCCTCAAGCCATGCCTCAAGCTTTTCTAGCTCTTCCTCAGCCTTGCAAATACTTGATTTTAGTTCTTGTTCACGTTCTGTAAAGGCTGTAATTTCCTCTTCAATCGCTACGAGAGTTTGCTCACGCCAATAAAGCGCAACATTTTCCTCAATAAATTTTTTACCCTCTTCTTCAATACTTTCCGTTCTACCATAGCGTAAAATTCGAATTTCTTGATTAGAAAGTAGTCGTCCTAAAGCATTATCCACGGCTAGATTTGATTGAGAAGCCACGAGTGTTTTTAAGCCAGCCTTGACATTTTGCTGACAAATTTCAGAAATAACGGTTGTTTTCCCTGTGCCAGGAGGTCCTTGAATCACATACAAATCTTCAACAGACAATGCTCCTAAAACAGCACGTCTTTGATATTCGTTTAAATTATTGTGAAAAACAATATCCTCTCGAAGCTTTGATGTTCGGACAGTTGGGCGTTTTTCAAATAGAATTGTCTCTAAATTAGGGTTAACTGCCTCGCCTTTTTCAAGCTTTGTAAAACCATTGCGCAATCGTCTAATTTGACTCAATGTCGCAAAATTACTAAAGCTCGCTTGCTTTGAACGAAGGTTTAGTTGATCTTTACGTGCTAAATCTTGCACAAAAGGCTTTAAGTCAATTTCTATTGCCTGCTTCCCTGCATTAGCCTTTAATACTTGTCCAATTTCACCGCGTACCCCTTGAATGCTCACACTTAACCCTTCAAGCTTCTTCCATTCCTTCGATTTTATATAAGGGCAGACAATTGTCAGCCTAGTAAAATCTTCATTAAAATAGCTTTGCTTAAACTCTGTATGAATATCATCAATAGTCGCATCACGTTCTTGAATTTTTAAATAGCCTTCCCAGCTCGAGATACGCTTTTTCACATATTCTGTGCGCTCCTCGGCTATCGGTAGCTCTCTTATTTTTTTATGAAGCTCGAGCGGAATCCCTGCTCCATTATTAGGTCTTGTAACAAATTGTAATGCTGCTGGTAAGCGTCGGTTTGTATTGATTTGGCCTCGCATATGTACAAAACGAATATTTGTAGCTAGCAATCCTTCAGCCTTTAGCACACAATCCATAATGGCTGTTTTCTCAGCAATGGCGTCGGTCAACTTTTCATTGTGCTCCGCATTGAAATAAACAGATAAAAATGTTTCTCCAACTGTTTTTGCTTTGCGCTTTTCGATATAGACGGTGAATGTTTTTTGTAAGGCAAAAAAGGCATGCTCATTTGCTGAGCATTCCTCTACCGCTTCCTTCGCTTTATTAGTCAATATTAGACTACAGCGTTGTTTTTCTAGTAAAGCGATGTCCTGCATGAGCAGCCCTCCCTTCCGTTTCACTAAAATTCTATTTTATCACATCGTAAATGGATTCTTGAAAAGAAAAATCCCCTGCACAGTGATTTCCTTCCACTGCACAAGGGATAAAGATATTATTTTAATGTTGATCAATCGGTTCTTTCGGCAATGTTTTGCTCATTTCACAATATTGCACAAAAACACGAGCTAATTCACGTAAACGATTATGAACATCTTCGTCGACAATCTTATTATCTGCATCAAAATGAGATGTGTGTGTATATACATAGTTCGGCGTTACAAGTGCACGGAAGTAGTCTAAAATTGGTTTCAACTGATTTTCTACTACTAAATGGTGCTGATACGTGCCACCATTCGCCACGATTGATACTGGCTTATAGCGCATTGTTTTCGGATGCAAGAAGTCAAATGCATTTTTTAAAACGCCCGGAATCGATGCTTGGAAAATCGGTGTAGCGATAATATACGCATCCGCTTCCTCGAACTTTTGAATCATTTCCTTCATGTCATCATTTAACGGTGAACCGTCTACAATTTGATGCTTATATTGACTAAAATGCATAATTTCTAAGTCGAAACTTGCATCTAATTCTTTAATATATTGCTCCACTTGCTCTAAAATAGCACCAGTTTTACGACCAAACATTGTGCCATCAACGAGTAAAATTTTCATTTTCACTTTGCCTCCACATTCATTTCTACAATAATATTGTAACAAATGAAAAGAAGCACGGAAAGAATTGTAGTGGTTAAAACCATAAATTCAGTCTTTAGGCGGAATGTAGTCCCTCAAGAAATATTGCTTTAGAAGAGGCTTTGGTATGTCGATTACTTGTTCTAAAATAATATTTCCAAAGATTTATCATTTAAGTTGATTGGAGTGAAGACTGCGCCCAGTCGGAACGGAAATCAACCACACGTTATGGTGATGAACTTTTTATTTATCCTCACGACGTTGAAAATTTACTTCTTTATCTACAACGGTTTCCTCTATTTTATATTTATCTCGATTAATCACGACTTCACGGTTTACTTTATTTCCTGCATCGCTAGAACCCGATAATTTGCGCTTATCCCAATTAAATATTTGCTCCCTTGAAACATCCTCATCATGCGTTTCAGGAAAATCTAACTTAGCCAAATCCTGAGATTGATAAATTGTAACTTGCTGTTTATCGCCGTACAACGCAATAACTATCATTGCCTTCGCAACCTGAGAAGCTTCTATAGCTCTTGAACGCTTTAATGGCCCAACTAATAGTGGCTTTGCGAATTTCAAAACCTTCTCTCCCGCCTTTTCACCTAAGCGAAATTCCTCTCTCTCCCCAGTCAATAAAGATGGACGAATAATTGAAAGTCTCTGTAAGCCTAGCTCTATAAGATCATGTTCAAGCTTTCCTTTTACTCGATTATAGTAAATTGGAGATTTTTCATTTGCCCCCATTGCTGTAATAACTAACATATGTGGGATTCCTCGATTTTTTGCTAACGAGGCAATCGTTAGCGGATATTCAAAATCAACTTTCTCAAATTCCTCTCGAGATCCTGCTTTTTTAATCGTTGTTCCTAAACAACAATAAAGCTCATGTGCAAATTCGATATCTTTTTCCTCTAAAGTATCAAAATTACGAATTTTTACTTCTAGCTTTGGATGCGTAAATGCTGGTGCTCTTCGTGCAATAACCGTAACCGAAACATATTCATCATTTTCACATAATTGTTCTACAAGAGAAGTACCAGTTAATCCAGTAGCCCCTACAACAATCGCTGCGCGCATTCCCATTGGTTGTACCCCCTTCAAAGCTCATTTGCTCCAGAAGCCCCACTGCCGGAACAAAATTATCTAGCCTCTATTTTTGTTAAAAAACTGAAACAATCCTATGTATCTTTCCACAAACTCTACTTTATTTATCGGCCAAAGAAGGAGCTCTTCCTCATTTAATTTTAGGTTTTTATCAATTATGCCTCGGCGATATTGATTTAATAATCCTATTTTTTTACACATACTTGCCCATTATTCACCATAGTCTAAATAGACGAATGAAAGGATGGGATACATTTGCAAAACGAAACTCAAGCAATGGAACTAAAAAAGACGATAGTTTTCATTATTGAAAGCTGTATCGATAAAGGGCTGTATCCTTTTGAACGGGTTGCAACGCTGGCAAAGCTACTTACAAATGAAAAAGTTTTCATATTTGTAAAGACCCCTTCAAATGATGGGATTCAAATTTTAATGAATGAAAATCTCTCGCCAATCTTATTTGAACATTTCGATGAGCTGCCAAAGCAAATGAAAGGTATTCAGCCTGATTTAATTGTAAGAGATGGCCGTAACTCTGAAAGCTGGCAAATACAAAATTTACGACCGTTCTGCAAAACAATCATTCATTTTGATGATTTTGGTGAGGGTGGTCAAGCCTGTGACTGTGTATTGCTAGCACTCTATCAAGAGGTTAAAGATTATTTACCATCTCATTATATTGGTGGCAGCTTCAATTTTGCATTACCAGAAGCTTATCAGAATTTTGATGATAGACCTGACAGTAAAATACCTGAAAACCCACCTCATATTGTTGTTGCTTTTGAGGATGGGGACGAGCATAACTTAACCTACCGTACCCTTCGACACTTAACGCAGCTACAAATCCCACTACAAATTACAGTGATGATTGATGAAAGCTATCGTCATGCAACAGATGATTTGCAAATGATGGTACTTAGTCGTCGTAACACAGCCATTCTTCGTGATAAAAACGCACTCCTAAAACTATTACCCAAAGCAGATATTATTATTTGTAATGCTAACTATACTCCTTATAAAATCGCCTCTTATGGTGTTCCTTGTATTACTCTTGCACAAACTGAGGCTGAGCTATTACATGCCTTCCCTCGCGAACAGAATGGCTTTATTCATCTTGGACTTGGTCGCAAAATGAAGCAATCACAGATTCAAAATGCTGTCATGGAATTTTTATTACATGAGGCCCGAAGCGAACGCGCTGTTAAAAAACAACGACAGCTCAATCTTGCAAGTAATAATGAAGCACTACAGTCATTGCTTTTAGATTTCGCTTATGATCGGCACAATATCGCTTCTACTTAATGATTCTTTGCAGGTGGATATGATACAATATAGTAGAACTTTCACTTTCACTTATCTGTAATTACAAGAAGTGAATTCAAGCATCATAAGTACCCGATTGATAGTAACTAATAAGCGGTGGGGGATAAAAAAACCTCCATCGCTTTTACACGCATTCGTTATACAAATATACACATAAAGGAGCAATCATCATGCCATCAAAAAGTGATATTGAATATCAAATTAAAGAGCTTAAAATGGATTATATGAATTTACAAGGCGACATCGAAAAGCTTGAATCTACAGGTCATAATGATCAAGTAGCAAAAGCAGAGCAACGCCTTGCAAATATGGAAGCAACGCTAGCGGAATTAAATAAACAATTAGCAGAACTTTAAGCATGACAATATCTAGCGGTCAAAAAAACGTAGCCGCTATCTCGGAGGAACATATATGGCAATATTAACAGTTGAAAACTTAGGTCATTCATTCGGTGACCGTACGCTTTTTAAAGATGTCTCTTTTCGTCTAGTTGAAGGTGATCATATTGGTCTAGTAGGTGCAAACGGTGTTGGTAAGTCAACATTAATGGGCATCATTACTGGCCAAGCAATCCATGATACTGGTAAAGTTGAATGGCTTCCTGGAACGCATTACGGCTATTTAGATCAGCACACTGTATTGACAGCCGGCCGAACTATGCGTGATGCATTACGTGACGCTTTCCTTCCTTTATATAAAAAAGAAGAAGAGCTCAATGAAATTACAGGAAAAATGGCTGAAGCAACACCTGAAGAATTGGAAGATTTACTAGAGCAAATGGCTGAGGTGCAAGATGCTCTGGATGCAGGTGATTTCTATTCGCTTGATATGAAAATTGATGAGGTTGCACGAGGTCTTGGGCTTGACGCAATCGGCTTAGACCGTGATGTCGCTGCTCTTTCAGGTGGTCAACGTACAAAGGTTTTACTAGCTAAGCTATTACTTGAAAAACCAAAAGTATTATTACTAGATGAGCCGACAAACTATCTTGATGAAGAGCATATTACATGGTTGAAAAACTATTTAAAGAACTATCCACACGCTTTCTTATTAATTTCGCATGATACAGAGTTTATGAATGAAACGGTGGATGTTATCTTCCAACTAGAATTTTCAAAATTAACTCGCTATACTGCGACATATGAAAAGTTTTTAGAGCTTGCTGAAATCAATAAACGTCAACATATCGATGCCTATGAAAAACAACAGGAATTCATTAAAAAACAAGAAGATTTTATTGCGAAGAATAAAGCGCGCTACTCAACTACTGGTCGTGCAAAATCTCGCTCCAAGCAGCTTGACCGCTTAGAGCGTATCGACCGTCCTGAAACAGCTGTAAAGCCTGAATTTGGTTTTAAAGAGGCACGTTCTTCTGGTCGTTATGTAGTAGAGGCTGAAAACTTAGTCATTGGATACGACAAGGACAAGCCGTTACTTCCTCCACTTACATTCGCTATTGAACGTGGGGAAAAAATTGCTCTAGTCGGTATGAATGGTGTCGGTAAATCAACATTATTAAAAACGATGTTAGGCAAAATAAATCCGCTAGATGGAAAAGTGATTCGCGGTGACTATCTTTACCCATCTTACTTCGAACAAGAAGTAAAAGCTGAAAAAATTACACCTATTGATGATGTCTGGAATGCCTTCCCTTCTATGGAGCAAGCACAAGTACGTGCAGCATTAGCACGCGCAGGACTAAAAACGGATCATATTACTCGCCCACTTAATTCTTTATCTGGTGGTGAGCAAGCAAAGGTACGTTTATGTAAGCTCATGATGGATGAAGCAAACTGGCTTCTATTTGACGAGCCGACAAACCACTTGGATGTCGATGCAAAAGATGAGCTAAAGCGTGCCATGAAAGAATTTAAAGGCACAATCGTACTAGTAAGCCATGAACCTGATTTTTATGAAGGTTTAGCAACAAAGGTTTGGAATGTCCAAGACTGGTTTACTTCAGGACAACAAAGCTAGAAATATTATCACTGTGGGCAGTTACCGGTGTGATTCATGGATCACTCGGGGCTGCCCTCTTTTTTGTGCTTAACATTTGGCGTGGGTAAAGTTTCTGGGAACTATACTTGCGTATTTGACCAGTTCTTTGGAGTACCTGAGCACTTCTTACACCTACCTGATCAGTTTTCCGGCATACCCGAGCAGTTCCCCAACCTACTTGAGCTTTTGGAAATGGCCTTCTTCTTAGCCCAAAACAAAAATTTATTTATCTAGGCATAAAAACCTGTATTCAATCATATTAATAATGAGTGGATTAACAATATATCTATCTCCTTTAATTCAGACTATTTCTCTCTATATTAGAACAGCTCTCTTTATTCTATAAGCATCTATTAGTAAAATTTAATAAATCTTACATCATTGTAAGCTGAATTAGTGAAACTTTTCGCTCTTTTGTGCGTATATTTTAGTGTAGTTAAAAAAATTATCATTTTTGTTTAAGTTTTTTCAAATAACTATTGATTTATATATAGCTTACTAGTAAGATATGTGTATAACCTATTTAACTTACTAATAAGATATATATTAAATATAATCCTAAAAAAGAAAGCGGGGAATGAAGAATGACAGTTACAATTTATTCACAAGCGAGCTGTTCTTCATCCAGAAAAGCACTAAAATGGTTAAAAGATCATAACATCGAATATAAAGAAAAACGTATTACTTCACATCCACTAACACTTGCTGAATTTAAAGAAATTTTAAGCATGACAGAAGATGGAACAGATGAAATTATCGCAACTAACTCAAATGATTTTAAAAATCTAAATATTGATATTGATCAGCTCTCTATTCAAGAGTTGTTTTCAATCATCCAAGCTCACCCAAGAATGTTACGAAGCCCGATCTTAATTGATGAAAAACGTATTCAAGTTGGGTACAATGAGATGGACATTCGTCGTTTTATTCCACGCAGAGTACGTGCTTACGAGTTAAACGCGATGACAAGATTGGCACAAGAAAGTTAAAACAGTTTTGGAGTTGACCTTATATGGATCAAGAAAAAGAAAGAGCCATTACCTCGTTGTTTGAAGTAGTATCTTCCATTGAGCGTAAGTGGGCAAACGAGTGGAATAATCATAATGTACTCGGCTTTTCAAAATCCCATATTTTAATTTTAGACTACTTATCGCAGGAGGGTCCAAAGCGCCCTTCTGCCATTGCTGATCGGTTAAAAGTGACAACAGGTGGTGTCACTGTTTTAACAAGTAAGCTCATTAATGCTGGCTTTATTGAAAAAACACAGCATGCAACAGATCGACGAGCATCCCAATTGAAAATTACAGCTGAAGGCGAAGATATTTTAGAAGATTCCCGTCAGCAAGTTACCGAACTTATACAAAATATGTTTGGTATGCTGTCAGCTGATGAGGTACAAACATTACGAGATATTTTTGCAAAATTACTCAACGTTGAGCCTAATCGACATGAGTAAAAGCTTCATTTTCACGCCTTAAAAAGTTAGACATGCATCTAACTTTTTACGGTGTTTTTCTGTTGGCTCAATTTTTGGGTAACTCCCCTTCCTCTTGCCCTCTATTTGTATATTTGAAATAAAGATTGATCGTTTCCCTGAATGACCTATTATATAGCTGCTCGTTCATCCGTATTGCGCTTAGAAATAATTATTGCCCCCGAAGCCGTTAAAACACCTACTATAACTAACATAGCCCCAATAATTTGAAATACCGTTATCGGTGTTCCAATAACAAATGAAATAATCATTGTTACAACAGGAACAAGATTAAAAAATAGAGATGTTTTACTTGCCCCAATCTCCTTTATCCCCTGATTCCACCAAAGGTAACCCAAAACACTTGTAAAGAAAGCCATGAAGGCAATTGCGCCCCAAGCTCCAATCGAAATGTTCGGTAAAGAGACAGGATTTGAAGTAAATAAAGAAACCACTATTAAACTAACAGCACCAGTAATCATCGTATAAGTGGTGGTAGATAGCGGAGTAGCGTCCTTAATAAATCGACGTCCAAGTACACCGTAAAGTGCCCAGCAAACGTTGCCTGCAAAGATTATTGAATCACCACCTGAAATTGATAGAGTTTTAATAGTCTCAATAGAACCGTGTGTAATAACTAACAAAACACCAATAAGGGCAAAGAGTATACCGACTACTTGCTTTATTGTAATACTATCTTTTAATATAATTCGTGCGAAAATCGTCGTTAATATTGGATTCAGTCCCATGATTAATGCCCCATTAACAGGAGATGTATATTGCAAACCAACAAAAAACAAAGCATTAAATCCAAAGATCCCCACTATTCCAAGAACAATATATGAAATGGCATTCTTTTTTAATTGACTTTTCTTTATACCTTCAGAAAAAATTAAAATAATTAGCATTACCACTGCGGCTAAGCCGAAACGCCATGCCGCAGCAGATGATGGAGAAAAATAGCCAACTGTATATTTTGCGAGATTAAAGGTAGCTCCCGTAAAAATGGAGAAGCCGATTAACATAAGATATATTTTCAAATGCCTCACTTGATTTCCACTTCCTCTTTCAGGATTGAATAATAGGTATCTAGTTTTTCCTTCGCTGTTGAAATTACTTCTTCAAGTTCCTTCTTTTTAATTTCCATTTTCTCTAAGTGCTTAGTTAAAATCTCGATACGTTTATTTATAGAAGGAGTAAGTTGTGACGATTTCACATCGGAATTAATTTTTTCTAAAATACAACCGTCTATAATAAACTCATTAACATCCTCTAAAGACATTCCTGTTTCTTTTAAACTTTTCAGGAATAACAAGAATCGAATATCAGTTTCCGTATAAAAACGCCTTCCTCCGTTTTGTCTTTTTGGTGGGGGAAGTAGCCCAATCTTTTCGTAATATCTTAATGTATATGGACTAATACCAGACATCTCAGCAGCTTTACTAATGGAATACAATAACATCATCCCTCTCTTTTGATTAAAGTTAGTTTACAACTTAGAGTTAACTCTAAGTCAAGTTAATAAAAAAACCTGTACCGTTCATTACGGAATACAGGTATCGGGATTTCAAGTTTTAGCGGCGTTCTTTTCTTGGTTAGCGGCGCATCTTTATGTTTTGGCGGCGTTCCTCCCTTGGTTAGCGGCGCATCTTTATGTTTTGGCGGCGTTCCTCCCTTGGTTAGCGGCGCAACTCACACTTTTAGCGGCGAATTCCAATATAAGCTGGACAATTTGGCAAAACTAAAGTCAGGGTTAAAAAACTTTGTATAGAATTTTACACAATAATAAGGACTTGACTCGGTTTATCGGCGTTGTTCTCTGGTTTACCGGCGATTCTAGCACTTTTACCAGCGATGTTCTCTGGTTTATTGGCGATAAAAATCCATCAAAAAAAGATGCATCGCAAAGTAATTTTGCAATGCATCTTTTTTGGGATTGGCCGAGCGAATACTTCCGTCTAAGTAATTATGCTAGTGCGACCAATGCATTTAATTATGCTGGCAGCACTGACTCTACTATGGATACATCGGCCATTAGCATTTCTTTTAAACGAGCTTTTGCACGGAATAAACGAGATTTCACAGTACCAATTGAAACTTTCATAATTGTAGAGATTTCTGCAAGTGAAAATTGGTCTATGTAGAAATACCATAATGTTTTACGATAGATTGTATCTAATTGACCCATTTTATCTTGTACTAATTTAGTAACTATATCTTTTTCAATTTTTTCTTCTGTTGAAATGTCATTGTTGGGAACCAAATCTAAAATCGGTACGTCTAATGTTTCAGGTTGGTTCATCATGTATTTACTACGTCGTGTTTTTTTACGATAGCGATCTCTAAATGTATTCATTGTAATTGTTGTTAGCCAAGCTTTAATATGCTCCACCTCGGCAACGCTTTCCTCATAGCGCACAACTTTTACCCATACTTCTTGCATTAAATCTTCAGCTTCTACATTATTGCGAGTAAGTTTTAAACATAAGTGGTATATGTAACGATTGTATTCCTCATATACGCCTTCTAATTTTTCATTCATTGTGTATTCCTCCGCTTCTTGTTCTTGCTTCTATACACATTCTCGCAAAATAATGTATTACACTCTATCGTATTGGCTTTCAATTACATTACAATCGTGTAAGCTTAAATGCTTTCACTTGTAATATTCGTAAATAATGTTTTATTACTATATTTATTATTCGGAGAAAAGCTTTATAACACGCCCCTACCCCTTCTTTTTTATTGTATATTCAATAGCATTTCCTTAAATTTCCTAACTCAAAAGAATTCAGATTTTCCATACATTTTAAACACTTAATTCAAGAGCCCCAATCGAAAGGCAGAAGCGACAACTTGAGTGCGGTTCTTTGCTTTTAGCTTTGTCATTAGACTGCTGACATAATCTCTTACTGTGTGCTCACTTAAAAACAGTAAGCTACCTATTTTTTTATTGTCATACCCTTCTGCTAGTAAGCCCAAAATCATTGATTCCCGTTCTGTTAAGTGAAGCTCAGAGGAATTCTCCGTTTTTTCACCTTTTCTTGATAAAAATAACCCCAAGCGTTTCCCAACTTGTTCAAGTAACTGTAATTCATCTTTGGAGCAATCAAATTCTTCTCCAAGCTGATCAAATGTCAGCCACCCAAACAATTGATCTTCATGAATAATCGGTATAAAAATCACAGAGGACAAATCAAATAATTTTATATGCTCTTCTTTTACATAATTTTTAGGATCTCTTAAATAAATCGGTTTCTTGGAGCTAAAAACTAAATCTTGTGCAGTGAGCTGCCCCTTCATGCTCTGTACTTTTGAAAGCTCTGCACCAATGACCCCGTAGAATTGATTTGACCATGGGACATATGCATAAAAAACACATCTTTTATATTGAAAATACTCTTCACATTTTTTTAATATATAGGCTAAATCTTGATATCCAGAACAACGAATCAGTAGCTTATTTAATTGATCTAACAATAGGAGGTTTTTCAGTTCCAAACTTTCATGTGATTCGGACCTTGTCGTATGCTCTTCCTCATATTTGTTATAACTTTGAACAAGATAAGTAAACATCAATAGTAAAAACATTACTATTGCGTTCATTCGGCTATGTTTCTGTTGAATCATAAAGGTAATCAAGGACTTCTCAAGTATTAATTGAAACAGGTTAAAGCTTCTCATATCTATAATGGATAATTGTGATTGAAGCCACGTATCTAAATAAACTCCATATTCTTCATTGATATCTTCAATATCAATATGAGTTAACAAAAGAATAAACGAATCCAATAGCATCGTAGTCCTTTTTCGATCCGACTCAGAAATAGAAGGCTCTAAATTAAGATAGATATTTATATTTTCTTCTAGCTGTTTGCTATAGATTTTAATGAACAAGACGAATTCTTGAAATGTAACTTCTTCATTTGAATGGGTCATATAAATCCTGCTCCTTCACAATCCATTACCCTATAAATGGACGATATTAACTCAATATTATACAGCATCTTATAGGATAGTATTTCAGAATGAAACGAGTATGATGGAAGTATCACTAGATCTTTTGAATCCAAAAATGAAGGGTGCGTGGTTGTTTTGAGACTAGAAAACAAAGTAGCCATTATTACAGGTGGCGGTACAGGAATCGGTAAAGAGACTGCACTATTATTTGCTAAAGAAGGAGCTAAAGTAGTCATTACTGATATTAATGAACAATCAGGAAATGCAGTAGTAAAGGATATCCAAGCAATTGATGGAGAAGCACTTTTCGTACGTCATGATGTGGGCAACGAAGATGATTGGAAAAAGGTTGCAGATGAAACAATCCATGCTTTTGGCAAAGTTGATGTTCTATTCAACAATGCTGGTATTTATATTATCAAGCCTCTGGCAGAAATTGAATTAGCCGAATGGAATCGTTTAATGTCCATTAATGTGACAGGCGTATTCCTTGGAATGAAACATATTATGCCACTAATGGCTAAACAAAATAAAGGCTCTGTCATTAATGCTTCATCGATAGCAGGTTTAACTGGAGCTGCTGGGCATGTTTTATATGGAGCTAGTAAAGGCGCAGTCCGTATTATGACAAAGGATGCAGCGATGGAATATGCCGACGCTGGTGTTAGAGTAAACTCTATTCATCCAGGCTACATCGATACTGGAATGGCAGACTATGCATCAAAAACAACAGGTAACTCTAAAGAGCAATTAGGTAAAAACCTCTTCCCATTAGGACGTTTAGGCTCTGTCAACGAAGTGGCTAAGATGGTATTGTTTTTAGCCTCTGATGAGTCTTCTTTCTCAACAGGAGCCGAATTCGTCATTGATGGTGGAGCAACAGCAAAATAAAAGGCGGGATTAAATATGAAACTTAAAGATAAAGTAGCAATCGTAACAGGTGGCGCAAGTGGCATTGGTGAAGCGACTGTTCGCCTATTTGTTGAAGAAGGAGCAAAAGTAGTTATTGCTGATTTCTCTGATCGTGGACAAAGCATCTCAGAAGAATTGAATAGTAATGGATATGATACTCTTTTCATCAAAACAGATGTAACAAAAGAAGAAGAAATCCAAAACATGATGAATGAAACGGTTAATAAATACGGTAAGCTAAATATTATGTATGCAAATGCTGGTGTAGCTGATGATGCTCCAGCACATGAATTATCATACAAAAAATGGAAAAGAACGATCGATATTAATTTGTCAGGTGTATTTCTTTCTGATAAATATGCCATTGAACAGTTTCTTAAACAAGGTACAGGCGGTGTCATCGTTAATGCTGGTTCCATTCATAGTTTTGTTTCCTTACCAGCTCCAACAGCCTACTCCTCTGCAAAAGGTGGCGTAAAACTGTTAACACAAAACTTATGTACTGCTTATGCAAAAGAAGGTATTCGTGTTAATGCCGTATGTCCGGGATACATTGACACTCCCCTACTCTCCGAAGTAGATGCTCAAAAGAAAGAATATTTAGCTTCACTTCATCCACAAGGTAGACTTGGTAAACCAGAGGAAATAGCAAAAGCTGTGCTATTTTTAGCAAGCGATGATGCAAGCTTTGTCAACGGTACTACTCTTCTTGTTGATGGCGGCTATACAGCTCAATAATCTTGTAGCGAAAGCAAAGCGACAGCCACAAATTGTTTTCCTGTGCGAAAGCAAAGCGACAGCCACAGAAGTTTTTTTGTAACGAAAGTGCAACGGCAGTTACAATTACATCATGGTGAAATTGATTTAACATGGTCTGAATTCGGTAATTTACCAGATTCAGACCATTTTTTTCTAATCAAATTCAAAAAAATGTTATATGATAGATGAAATACTATAAAAGGGGCTGGCTATTATGATCTTCTCACCATTATTTGAACAGGATGTGCCTGAAGTTATTCTCCCTTAACGGAGAATCTTCATATCTCCGTTAAGGACAGGAATTGTCTAGAGATAACGGAGGGGAAAAAAATGAAAAAAACCTTATTAGGTTCCTTATATTTATCACTTGCTGCTAGCATTTGGGGCGGCATGTATGTAGTAGTAAAGGTAGTTGTCGATACCGTACCACCTTTAGAATTAGTATGGCTACGCTATATGATCGCAATAATTGCTTTGATCATCATTGGCATTATTACAAAACAATCATGGCGAATTGATAAGCGGGACAGGCTGTTAATCTTTATGATTGGGCTAATCGGTAATACGATTTCTATCGTTGCCCAAGAGATGGGTACTATGCTGTCTACTGCTCAAATGGGGGCCATCATTACAGCAACGACACCTGCATTTATGGTTGTTTTTGCGAGGTTCATTTTAAAAGAAAAAATCACTTTTAAAAAAGCTGTTTCTATTATTCTAGCGACATTTGGAGTCTATATGATCGTCGGTAGTGCACATATCGATTCCTCCCATCAATTAGGTGGGGTTGCTCTACTAATCGCTGCCTTAACCTGGTCACTGATGTCCGTCCTTATTAAACGGGTACCGGAGCAGTATTCACAAATTGTTGTCACTAGCTACGGAACACTTGTCGCTATCATTATCTTAACACCTTTAGCCGTTCCACGATTAAAAAATTTAGACTTCCATGCTATGGTAGAACCATCAATCTGGGGTGGCTTACTCTACTTAGGCGTTATCTCTACAGCGTGTGGCTTCTTACTGTGGAATCGTGGATTACAGATGCTCAATGCCGCAAGTGGTGGTTTATTTTTCTTCTTTCAACCAATCGTCGGCACCTTCTTAGGATGGCTATTACTAGGCGAACAAATCGGCGTATCCTTTTGGGTGGGAACTGTATTAATCTTTAGTGGCGTACTATTAATTATTCGAGAATAAGCATACTAAAAGCTGAATGATTTCCTCTCATTCAGCTTTTTATTAGAAGTTATATTCAGTTCAAACGATATAAAGAATTAGTTAGAGATAAAAGATTCCGAATTAAGGTGTTCGCAATACTCTCTTATTAATTTCCATTCATCATTTTGTTCTTTCCTAAATCTCTGAACAAATAATTTCACTACATCTATTAATTTCCCATCCATTTCAAAGGTTACCCAAAACGTTGCAATCACTTCATTTTCAGATGCAGGTGTAATATGTAACTTTTTAAAGTGCTATTTTGGATCATGACCTTCATATTGTTTATATGCTTCTACCCAACCATTACAAGTCTCTTCGTAGCCCCAATCTGAAATATCAGTCCCAGGTCCTACCCACCGTACTACTATATCCGGTGAAATCAAAGCATTCATTTCATCTGCGTTGCAACCATTCCATACATTTTGAAAACGATTAAAAAAACCTTGAAAATCTTCGATTAAAGTTGTCGTAGAAGACATTTATAAACCCCCTTATAAAATATTGTTCACTAAATACTTTAACACAAAACTCAATATTTTAAATATTTAAAAAACAAATCATGTTCCTATTTGTAAATTCTTAAATATAAATGGCCCATACCATAACGTGTGGTTAATTTCCGTTCCGAGTGGGCGCTTTCTCGGGGGCGTCGGGGTGGCAGGATGTTGGTCACGAAGGCGTTATCACAGGATGTGATTTCAATTTAGGTTTTTTTGTCAGTAAACTCGATTGCAATAAGCTGTAACTCTTCATTTTTTATAAAAATCCAACAATTCACTCTTCTCTTATTAACATCTTGAATGTGGTATATTATCACAAAATCTATATTACTCAATATATCCAAGGTTATTAGTATATACCACTTTTTTTGTAGATAATTGAGCCAATGGAGGAAATAATTTTGAAAAATTTTTCTATTAGAAAGAAAATTTTAACACTCATTACGTCTGCTGTTATTTTTTTGCTAATTATTTCAGGTGGCGGTTTTTATTACATTAATGATATGGCAAAACAAACCAAATCTATGTATAACGAGTCACTTTTGCCAATCCAATATATCGGTCAAATTCGAACTGACACTCGTGCAATGGATGCTTTCATTTTAGAGCTTATGATTACTTTGGATTCTAAACATAATGCCGAGCTACAAGAAAACATCACAGAAAGAGCTCAAAGTATTGAAGAATCAATCGGAAAATTTGAAGACTCTTACACTGGAAAAGAAGATGAACAAAAACTATTAGAATCTATTAAATCCAATCTCAACGATTATATTAGTGCCATGACAGAGGTCAGGGATTTGGCTGGTAAGAACCAAAACGAGGAAGCCTATTCTTTATACACTACAGATATGGATAATTATCGTGAAAAAGTGGCAACTGATGCACGCAATCTTATGACTCTATGTTCTAAAGATGCTAATGAGCTGAATGAAGAAAATAAACAAAGCCTATCCACTACTATGCTTGTTTCTGTCATTCTCACTGTTTTAGCCATTATTTTGTTTATTACATTGGCAATATGGATTGGACGCTTAATTGTAAATCCAGTTAAAGAGTTACAGGCTAATATGTTAAAAGCAGGCGACGGTGATTTGACTGTGCGAGGTACCTATTCATCCAAGGATGAAATCGGTCAATTAACTCAATCATTTAATTCAATGATTGATAATATTCGCAATACGGTAACAAAAGTCACTGAAACTGCTAATCATGTAGCCGCAGCATCTGAAGAATTGAATGTTAATGCAGCAGAAACTACAAAGGCAACAGAGATGGTTGCAAATACGATGGAAACTATCGCTCATGGATCTGTAGAGCAACTAAATAATGTTTCTAATACATTCAATACCGTCAATGAGCTTTCAACAGGTGTTCAACAAGTAGCCGGAAATGCTCAAGCTGTAAGTGAGCTGTCAAGGGATTCATTATCCTTGGTGATAAATGGTATAAATGCAGCGAATCAAATGAATGAACAAATGGTAGACATCACAGATCGAGTAAAAGGCTTATCCGAAGTTGTCGACTTGTTAGGAAAGCGTTCTTATGAAATTGGTCAAATTATTGATTCTATTACAGCGATTGCTGAACAAACAAATCTACTTGCCCTGAACGCGGCAATCGAAGCCGCACGTGCTGGGGAGCATGGGAAGGGCTTTGCCGTTGTTGCAGATGAGGTTAGGAAATTAGCAGAACAGTCTGCTGTTTCTTCAAACCAAATTGAAGTGTTGATTTCAGAGACACAGAAAGATACTCAAAAGGCTGTTGAATCAATGAAGTTGGTAACAACGGAAGTTACAGCAGGAATTGAAACAACAGAAAATACACGTACAACTTTCGCTTCAATTCAAGGTGCCATCCAAAGTGTTACGATGCAGGTAGAAGAAGTATCTGCAGCAGTCGAGCAGATGGCAGCAGGAACTGAAGAAATAGTTGGTAGTATGAATACGATCCATTCCGTAACTAAATCTACTACAGCCGGCACAGAGAGTGTTTCTACTACGTCCGAAGAACAAATGGCATCAATGGAGGAAATTTCATCATCTGCTTATGCACTTGCAAACTTGGCAGAAGAGTTAAGAAACTTAGCAGCTCAATTCCGAGTTTAATATGATTTCCACATACACTAACACTCTTAACATTTTCCCCTAAAAGTTAAACGCCGCTTATTTAGTTAAATAGCTAGAAAGGATTAAGTTAGGTTTCGAACCAGACTTAATCCTTTTCTTTTTGCCTTAATTCGTTTGTGATTGCAATATCCAATATATTCTTCACAAAATAAATAATTTTTCATAGCTACATTGGTTGACCCTCCCCTTACAGGAACCATTATATTTATAACAGGAGGTGATTGTTATGCTTACAATCGGTGAGTTTTCAAAGATATCACATCTCACATTGAAGACTCTTCGCTACTATGATGAAATTGGACTTTTAAAACCTGTTTTCATAGACGCTAGAAACGGCTTTATTGATCGCACGCTTAAAAAGCTATTTATTTTCGTTAGAAGAAATCAAGGTTATTTTAGCTAATTGGGAGAATACCGAACTTCTTAACTCTAAAATGAAAGCCAAACAAGAAAATCTGACTCAACAGATTACATTTTATTCTTCGTTGTTAAAAAAATTAAAGATTGATATTCAACTGTTAGATGAAGAGGAAAATATCATGGGTTATTTAGATCAGATTGAGATTAAACTTGTTGATCACTTAACCTATCATATATTATCTCAACGAAAACAAATGAATACCGCTGATTTTCTAATACACTTTAATAAGTTGTTTAGTAAAATTTTGTTTGAGAATTTATCACCTATCGCAAAGCCACTTGCTATTTTCCATAGTTCAGAATATGAACCTGAAAATTATGATATAGAAATTGCCATTCCCCTTGCAATGGCCACAAATCAAACAAAAGTGTTTAATCCTGGTCTTTGCGCAATGGCTACGCTTATTGGCTCTTACGATGATTTACCTTCTATTCATACAAAGCTGCATGTTTGGATTGCTGAAAATAACTATAAACTGAATGGTGCTCCGTTTGAAGTTTATCAAACGGACCCCTATAGCACACCAGAGGAGAATAATATCATAGAGGTATATTTTCCTATTAAATAAAAAATGAAGGAGCGTCTTACAATGTATGGTATAAACAAGTTAACGATGAAGGAAAAAATCTTGATTTTAGTTGCTGAGATTATCTATTTAATCATTGCCTATTATTTGCTTTTCATTACATATGACAAATCAGGCATCTCACTAGGGCTTTTTATTGCTTTAATTATTACAGCTTTACGATTAACAGCTATGATGTTTATATGGTTGCCTAGAGGTATTGCATGGCAAGAAGCCATCATGAACAGTATAGCTTTTGGGATTTATTATTTAGGTTTTCCCATTTTAATGATTACTAGTAATCAGGATCCAAACTTAACGGTACTTATTGTAGGCTGGATATTATTTTTAGGAGGCAGTATGTTAAACACAGTTTCAGAGTTACTTAGAAAACCTTTTAAAGACAATCCTGTAAACCAAGGTAAACTATATACAGGCGGTTTATTTAAATATGCGATTCATATTAATTATCTTGGAGATTGCCTTTGGGTACTAGGCTTAGCACTAATCTCTAACAATATTTATAGTTTGCTTATCCCTCTAAGTTTATTCTTAGTATTTGTTTTTGGCTATATTCCAAAATCTGATGATTACTTACAAAACAAGTACGGAGAACAATTTACAATATATAAACAGAAAACTAAAAAACTAATTCCTTTCATTTGGTAAATAGTAACACACTCTGAAAACAGATTATTCAAGATTACCTATTGTAGGGTGATCTTGAATAACGCGTTAACCAATCATCATTTCAACAACCAGTTATCTAAATTTGGTTATCTACTATTTATTATGCACAAGTATTACGTTGTTCTAACCAATTGTTGACAGGCTTTTAACATGTGCTGTACACTATCGATCCGATTGCTCTGACTCAAGCTTCAGTAGCATTTTCTATTGTCCGTAAAAAAAAGCCTTACCATGCTAGGAGTAAGGCTCGTCTATACTGCGGCAATAACGTATATTATTTATTGATCTCGTACTAAACTATTGCGTATGTTTAAGATATCGTATCCCCTTGTATTGGCTCATTACCATCTTTAAAAAGAATACGAATGGACTTTCCATATACAATATCCGGGGAATCCATTACCTGAAAATGAATATGAGGTTCTGATGAATTACCAGAGTTTCCGCATTTCCCAATAAGTTGCCCTTCTGTTACGATTTCGCCTATTTTTACTAAAATTGAGTCCTGTTTAAAATGAGCAATCATACTAAATTCATTATTCGCATGCTCAATCATGACATAGTTTCCTGCCGGATTATGTTCATCCATTTCACCAGGCACATTATCTTTTATTCCATCTACAACTTTTACGATTTTACCATCTGCTGGTGCTATAATATCTTCATCAAAAGCATAAAAATTTTCATTTCGAATTTGGCTATTTTGATAAGATTGTCCATCTTGAACTTTTACTAAATCGTAAGCATATCGCTGATTTTCATATACATAATGATAATTTACAAATTCATTCGTACCACCCCAAAAAGCAAACCACTCACCTCTAATTGGCATTATATATTTATTTTCTGTAAATTGTTGATCCGTTTTTGGATAAGTAATAAAAGGCTTTAAATAAAAAAGCTGTATTTGATTGAATTCATCAAAAGAAGCTACAACTACTTTCTCTCGTTTATCATCTGACCATACGTAATGCGTTAAATTTTGTAATATCGTCTTTGTTTCTAATTGATATTTTTTAACACCCTTATTAAAAAATGTGCTTAGCTCCATGAATTGTTCTAAAGTGACCATCTTCTGAAAGTCTTTTGATGAGCATCATAAACTTTTTCGTAACCTTCTCTTAACCAGATATCTATGACTTCTTCTGGACTACTGAATTTCTTCATAATGATAACCCCCATTAATGTATAAATAAGACATTTAATTATATTTACGAGGTTTAATATCGAAAAGTTTCAGTAACTACCTTTTTTCCAAATTAACTAGTTTGACAATCCCTCTCATTTGGATGCACAAAAACACCTGTTTATCCTTGTTTTTATTATATAAAACAGAAAAACGCCAACTTGATAGCTGACGTTACTAAATAATACAATTTGATTATTTTGTGGCTGAATCTTGTGTGCATTGATCCAATAGTTCAAGGAGAGACTCATAAATCAGTTTATTTCCCTAGCTTTTCATCCTTAATTGGCAAGTCGTTTTGTAAAATATCTTGAAGGACGTTTTTCAGCTGCATATACTGCTGCTCTGAAATGTTCGTTTGCTTCATTACTTGACGTGACACTTCAGGTAGCTTTTGGCGTACTTCAATTCCTGCTTTTGTTAGATAGATTTTCATTTGTCGTTCGTCTTCCTTGGAACGCTCACGACAGACGTAGCCTGTTACCTCTAACTTTTTTAGTACTGGTGTTAATGTACCAGAATCTAAAAATAAACGTTGCCCCAATTCCTTCACCGTAATTTGCTCATCGTCCTCTAGAGCTAGTATGGCAATATAACCTGTATAAGTTAAATCGTATGGCTTTAATAACATTGTATATTGTCGAATGATTTCTTTTGAAGTCGCATACAAAAGAAAGCATAGTTGATTATCTAAATGATTCGACATAGGAATCCCCTCTTTAAGTACTTTTGATACTATTCATATTAAAAATAAAGTTTCTACTTGTCAAACACAATTAAATTGTATACAATCAATATCACGCAATTAAATTGTGCACAATCTAATTGAATGGTGCCACAGAAAAGGAGTTTTATCTTATGAAAGAATTATATACAACAACAATGATTAATAACGGTGGCCGTAATGGTAAATCGTATGCAGAGGATCAATCATTATCATTAAATATTGCACCACCTGGCTCGAAATTAGCGGATGTTACAAACCCAGAACAATTATTTGCAGCAGGTTATAGCGCTTGCTTTAATAGCGCGTTAGATTTAATTAAACGTCAAAAGAAAATTCAAGGGGCATCAACAATTAAAGCAACAGTTAAACTAACGGAGCAAGCTGCATTTGACTACGTGCTTGCTGTTGACATAGAAGGTCATATTGAAGGCTTATCAATTGAAGAAGCACAACAATTATTAGAAATTACACATACCGTCTGTCCATATTCAAAAGCGACAATGGGCAATATCAACGTAACAATTAAAGCGGTTTAATTTAATTTAGTAAAAGAGGGAAATAAAATGACAACAACTACACCAGTAAAACAAATTATGCACGAGCGTAAATCGGTTCGTAAATACAATGCTAACACAGCGATTTCTCGTGAAACGATTATGCAACTGTTACAAAATGCAACTTCATCGCCATCTTCAAGTAATTTGCAGCCATGGCGCTTTATCGTCATCGATGATAAAAAAATCCAAAAGAACATTAATATTTTTTCATTTAATCAAGAACAAATCGAAACAGCATCTGCCATTATCGCTGTCATTGGAGATGCAGAAATGTATCTAAATGCAGAGGAAATTTATGCAGAAAACGTTGAGCTAGGCTATATGCCCGAAGAAATTGCAAGTAAGCTAGCCCAGGACTCTCTAGCAATGTATGGTGCGATTCCAAAAGAGGCGCTACTAAATATCGTTCACTTTGACGCAGGCTTAATTTCAATGCAAATTATGCTATTAGCGAAGGAAATGGGCTATGATACAGTCGCAATGGGTGGCTTCGACAAATCAAAATTTGCTGAATATATGGAATTACCACCGAACGAAGTGCCTATTTTATTACTAGCGATTGGCGAGGCAGCTGGACCAGCTTATGGTTCTTCACGTCTTCCAATTGAGCGCCTTGTACGCTTCAATAAATAATTCATCGGTTGTACGATCGATTTTGGCAATGTCCTAGAAGGCATTTGGAGGACATTGCTTTTTTTGAACTTTTAGATCGGACTGGACTGCCAAAAACAACTATACATGGTTTATGGCATACACATTGCACCATCTTGTTAAATCGTGGACTCAATATGCAAGTTATCATAGAGAGATTAGGCAATGCACCAAAGATGATTATGGATGTATATGCATGTTCAAAAGGAATTAGAAGCTCTGAATCTGTTTCTTTATTTAGCCAAACTTTACAGGCTAGTGGGGTTAAAACTGGGGCTAATCAATAAGGAGTGTGCCTAAAATCATTGCTCTCACAAGATCCCCCAACCACATTATGCTATACTATTTCTATTATCGAAATATTTGAAAAGAGGGATGCTAGATGACAAATTTACAGCAATTAGATGCGTATTTCTCAGAACATCGCGAAGCACACTTACATGAATTAAATGAATTTTTACGTATTCCAAGTATTAGTTCTTTATCAGAGCATAAAGGAGACATACAAAATGCTGCTGAGTGGCTAGCGAACGCTTTTAAAAAGCTAACTCTTGAGAATGTCTCCGTTACGCAAACTGCAGGTCACCCTGTTGTTTATGCTGATTGGCTACATGCAGAGGGTAAACCAACTATTCTATTTTACGGTCATTATGATGTACAGCCGGTTGACCCATTAAATTTATGGGAGACTGAGCCATTCAACCCTACAATCCGAGATAACAAACTATTTGCTCGTGGTGCTAGTGACGATAAAGGGCAAGTGTTTATGCATTTAAAAATGATTGAAGCACTATTTGCGACAACTGGCACTTTACCAGTGAACGTGAAATTCATCTATGAAGGTGAAGAAGAGATTGGTAGTCCTAACCTTCCTGCCTATGTTGAAGAGCATAAAGAGAAACTAGCTGCAGACTTAATTTTAATTTCTGATACAGGTTTATATGGTCCTGGTAAGCCTGCTGTATGCTATGGATTACGTGGCTTAACGGGGGTTCAAATTGATGTTCGCGGTGCCAAAGGCGACCTTCACTCTGGTCTTTACGGTGGCGGTGTACAAAACGCTATTCATGCATTAGCTGACATTTTAGCATCCTTCCGTGATGAGCATGGCACAATTCAAGTTGAGGGCTTCTACGATAACGTTTTACCATTATCTGAAGAAGAACGCGAAGCTTATCGTGCGCTTAGTTTTGATGAAGAATCCGTGAAGGAAGAAGTTGGCGTGAAGGAATTATTCGGTGAAGCTGGCTATTCTTATTTAGAACGTACTTGGGCACGCCCAACATTAGAGGTCAATGGTGTGTTTGGTGGCTTCTCTGGCGAAGGCATTAAAACAGTGCTTCCTGCTGAGGCTGGCGCAAAAATCACATGCCGTCTTGTGCCAAATCAAGAGCCTAATGAAATTGTAGCTCTATTAAAAGCACATATTGAAAAACATAAGCCAACTGGCGTTGAAGTGACGATCTCTGAATTCGATAAAGGTCGTCCATTCTTAACACCATTTGATCATCCATTTATCCAAGCTGCTGGTCGCTCATACGAAAAAGTATATAATGTGCCAACTGCTTACACACGTGGTGGAGGATCAATCCCTATCGTGGCTGCCTTTGATGAAATTTTAGAATTGCCAGTAGTGCTAATGGGCTTTGGCTTATCAAGTGAAAACTTCCATGCACCAAATGAACACTTCCATTTAGAAAACTTCGATAAAGGATTACGTGTTTTAAGTGATTATTTATTTGAAGTAGCTGAATTACAAAAATAAAATAAATGAAACAAATCCCCTCGCTACCTTTTAACGAGGGGATTTTGCTATGTTATTCTCCGAAAAACGTAACGATATCTGCTGATTTTTTACGTTCTTTCCCTTTTGGTACTTCATCAAAATAGCCAACTTGTAGCATCGCGATTACGCGCTCACCCGGCTGAACCTTTAAGGCTTCACGGAATTTCGGATTATCTAGGAAGCCAGGTGTTTTCCAGCATGAGCCGATTCCTTTATCCCAAGCTAGCAATTGAATATTTTGAATAAAAATACTTGCCGCTGCGTAATCTTCTAATCGCTCTTTTTGTCGAGCATCCTCTGGAACGATTACAAAAGCATAACCACCCGGTAATGTGAATTTCGTCATTTGCTTCACTAAATCTTCACTTGAAAGCTCCTGCCATTTCGGTATCGTTAGATCACGCAATAAATTATGAAGAGCAGCTAACTCCTTACCACATGCAGCGACTAAACGCCAAGGCTCTCGATTTCCATGATTCGGTGCCCATACTGCATCGCCAATAATGGCCATCAAATCTTCACGACCTACCGACTGGCCATTAAATTTTTTAATAGAACGACGCTCAATGATCGCATCCCTAACAGACAAAAATTGTTCACTCATATACTCTTATCTCCTTCTATAACAATACAATAATTAAAATGTATATCTTCTACCCTTCACATTATCATAAAATGATGAGCTTTAACACTGCTAGCTCCCTAAGCAAAACTATCGTCTATATGAATGAAATAATAAGTCATACTTGGCGTATAGGCCGTTGAATCTTCATAAAAATACGGTCGATTAATACTGTCTGAAGTATGTGCGTTAACATATGGAATACCATTTTGAATACTTGTCACAAGTAAGGAATGATCAATCCTTCCATCCCCTTGAAAATCCAAAAAAACAATATCTCCAAGATCTAATTCTTCAGCAGATTGGACACGCCTACCCTTCAACCCAGTTGTAGAGCCTTCCAAATACCATCTAAGGGAATGTGCCACCGACCAGCTAAAGCTCCAATTTCCATGCTGGAGCCACCAGCCTTTCCCTCTGTTTGGAGCACCTCGCATTGGCGCTCCTCCTGCAAGTAAACATTGAGATATATAGTTCGTACAATCAACAGTAAAATTCGGAAATGCTGGATTCCGTCTGTTCCACCACAAGTTCGCATACTGTACAGCGGCCTGTCTGTTATACATTTTTGCCACACTTCCCCTCCTTATGTTCAACATATGTATAAAGAGGTATTTCTATTAGCTAGGTCCTTATTCATAAAAATGTCGAATGTGGTCTTAATTGGAACTAACTTTGCCAATTTTAAGATAGTTTTTGCTACAATAAGGGTAAGGAATTATAGATTTTTATTTTATGAATCAGAAGGGATGTTGAAATTGAAGCAGCATGCTGAGAAAGAAATTATACAGCCTACTCTTTTATGCGATAAAAAAGGTAATTTAAATCCAGCTGCCATCGGATTTGCACGTAAACCTCTCATAAACAGCAATTTAAGTGGCCATATCATGCGCAAAAAGAAATGGAATTATTGGTGTGTCTACGGTGATGAGATCATCTTCTCAGCTACTATTAGCCATCTAGACTACGCAGCGGTCTGCTTCGTCTATTTCCTTGAATATGAAACACAGCGCTACTTTGAAAAAACAATTACAATTCCTTTAGGTGGAAAGCTAAAAATGCCTACGCAGGTGCTAGATTCAGTATCCTTCAAAAATAGTGACATGATGATTGATATGACATATGTACAAAATGAAACACATCTATCAGTTTCAATCCCAGACTTCGATGGAGATGGTTTACGTGCAAAACTTATCATTCAGCATCCGCCTACAGATGAATCATTGAATGTAGTCATCCCTTGGAACCGTAAAACATTCCAATTTACAGGTAAGCATCATATACTCCCTACTTCTGGATTTGTGACAATTGGTAATCGCCGTTTTACATTTTCTCCTGAAGAAAACTTCTCTGTACTAGAATACAGTCGTGGCGTTTGGCCTCGTACATCCACATGGAATTGGGGAATGGCCTCACAACGAGTTCGAGGGAGACGAATCGGGCTCAATTTAGGTGGTAAATGGACAGACGGAACTGGCATGACGGAAAATGCTGTTTTCGTTGAAGGTAAAATGACAAAAATACATGAGGATGTACTGTTCAATTATGATCAAGAGGATTTGATGCAACGGTGGAAAATTAAGACTAAATTCACTAACCAAGTTGCATTAACATTCTCCCCATTCTTCGAGCGTGTATCCGTCACAAAAGCTGGTCTCGTAAAATCTGAAGTACATCAAATGTTTGGCTATTACGACGGCTCCGTACTACTAGACAACGGCGAAACACTTGTCATCAAGCAAATGCTAGGCAGTATCGAAGAAAATCGCGTCAAATGGTAAGAACAGAAAAATTTAATTGCTATCTTTTCATACTAGGATTTAACGCACTGATATACGCGCACCCTCAGCGCGTTAAATCCGAAAAAGCCTTCGAATAACGCCTTTTTGGCGGTTTTATCCGTCACCTTGGCTCTTCTTTCCATCGCCCTCGCCTTCTTATCCGTCACTTTGGCTCTTCTTTCCGTCGCTCTGATGCCTATCCGTCACCTTGGCTCTTCTTTCCATCGCCCTCGCCTTCTTATCCGTCGCTTTGACTCTTCTTTCCGTCGCTCTAATTTCTATCCGTCACCTTGGCTCTTCTTTCCGTCGCTCTCGCCTTCCTATCCGTCGCTTTGACAGCTCTATTCTTCGCTCCTTTTCCTATGCCAGCCCCGACACTATCTTTTCCGGGTCATCTGTAAATATTGCCTGTACACCGAGCTGCTGTAATTGTTTTGCGTGATCGGCATCATTAACTGTATACACACGGACAGTCGCTCCTTCATTTAGAGTTTCTTGTATCGATCTGCGAAACGCTGTAGGTAAGCTGACATGTATAGCATCTGCCGGGATTTGAGCTGTATAGCCGTTAAAATCAACTAAAATCTCCGCAAACAGCGCTGCTTTTTCAATATACGGTGCCCTTTGTGCGACGATCTGAATAGATTCATGATTAAAGGAAGAAATAATTACTCTCTCTGTCATTTGATATGCAGCTACTTCCCTAATAACAAGCGCTTCTATCCCGTCATATGGAAATATATCGGTTTTGAGCTCAATATTAATGCGATGATTTGTGCCTGCGAACAGCTCTAAAATGTCTCCTAGAGTTGGAATGCTTTCACCCTCAAATTCAGAAGAAAACCATGAACCAAAATCAAATGCACGAAGCTCTTGTAGCGTATAATCCTTTACGAAGCCAGAGCCGTTAGATGTGCGATCGATCGTTTCATCATGAATAACGACTAACTCCCTATCCGCTGTTAAATGAACATCTAGTTCAATCCCTGTAATCGGTAGCTTTGAAGCGGCTACAAAAGCAGCCATAGTGTTTTCTGGGTAATGTGCCGAAACGCCCCTATGGGCAAAAATATCCAAATTTGATAACCTCCTATTTCGCCCACCTCTCATCTCGTTAGCAGGCGGGCTATTAAATTTCGATTTCTCTTCTTCCTTAATAAGCCTATTACAATTTCACTTGATGGTAAATATTATATATAGTAGTATGATAATCTACTTGAAAATGCAAGTACTTAGGAGGTGCTAAAAAATGACTGCACAACATCCAGATTTTCAGGCTGAAGTGGAACGGCTAGCTTACACCAAAAATTACATGCAGCAAATTTTAAATGAATCACAAAGAGGTTTGCAATCTGCTCAGGAAAATATTCGTAAGTCGATGGCAGATCTTGATTATTTAGATTCAAGTTTGGGCTATAATAATATCTTAGCAAATGCTCGTTTCTTTGAAATGGCTCGAAACCAAAAGGAAGGCTTAGAGGCTATTCAAAAAAAGCCATACTTTGCCCGAATTCATTTTCAAAAGACAGGAGATCCTGAAGAATTTCTGTATATCGGAAAAACGTCTTTGTTTCATCGAGAAACCCATGAGCCTATAATAGTTGATTGGCGTTCACCGGTAGCAAACGTCTATTATGATGGTCGCCTTGGGGATATGGAATATGATGTTCGTGGAGAAATCCATCAGGGACATCTATTTGCCAAGCGACAATATAAAATCAATGATGGTGAATTGCTTGATTTACGGGATATTGATTTAACAACAAACGATGAATTACTGCAAGAAGCGTTGGCTGGAAAAGCAGATGTGCGTTTGACAGAAATCGTCTCCACCATTCAAAAGGAGCAAAACGAAATTATACGAGCACATCTTCGTCAGCCTATTATCGTACAGGGCGCTGCTGGTAGTGGAAAAACAACTATTGCCCTACACCGAATATCTTACTTCCTCTACACAATGGGCGAGCATTTTAACCCTGAGCAGCTCATGATTTTAGCACCGAATAAGTTATTTATCGATTATATTGGTGATGTTTTACCAGAGCTTGGTGTCGATAAAATTTGCCAAACAACCTTTACCGATTACGTCTTAGCTGCGACTAAGCTAAAACTGAAACTTCAAAATCCTAATGAGCAGTTAGAATCTCTTGTTGCAGGAGAACCCCAACAAGCAGCTTCTTGGATATCCGAAATGAAGGGCTCTCTTTATTACCGTGATGTAATAGAACGATACGTTCAAAAGATTGAGCAGGAAATTGCCAACCAATTTGAAGATGTTTACATTGAAAAATATTGCATTATGCGTGCCTCGCATTTAAAGAAGCTATTTTTATATGAATTTTCTTATATGCCGATTGAAAAACGACTTGCACATATTAAAAAAGTGCTTGCAAGCCATGTCCGTCAAAAGAAACAGGCTATTTTAAATACACTTCATAAAAAATATGATGAAGCACTTGGCAGAGCACTTGATGGTTTTCGTGATGATGACAAACGACGTCGTGTTGTCACGAAGTTTATTGATGAGCGTGATGAACGCATTCCTGCCATTGAAAAAGAGGCAAAGTCAACAGCAACTGTTTATATGCGACGCTTTTCTAAACATAACATCAAGACTCTCTATCGTACTCTTCTAACTAATGCTGATCTTTTAATAGAGCTTGCACCGGAATGGCATTTCATTGAGCAACAGCAATTTTTACAGGCACACGCTAAAGAACAATGGGTCCTTGAAGATTTAGCTGCACTTTATTTTTTACAAGCTCGACTAAAGGGTATCCCAGATGAATGGAAAATGAGAGTTGTTTTTATCGATGAAGTACAAGACTATAGTTTATTTCAGCTTGCTGCTTTAAAGACTGGGCTGGAAACAGATATGTTTACGATGGTCGGTGATTTAGCACAAGGAATTCATAGTTATCGTTCTCTTACTGCCTGGGAACCTGTCCAAAATCTATTTCCTCGAGCAAGCTTTAGAACACTGCAAAAGAGCTATCGAACAACAATTGAAATTATGGAGGTTGCGAACAAAGTCTTAGCACAAATGGATGAACAACTTCCATTAGTAGAGCCAGTAGTCCGGCATGGCAATGTCCCTACCTATATACAGGCTCAATCATTTGATGCCCTGCAAATTAAAGAAATTTTCGAAGCCATTCGAGCCAATGGACATCATTCCGTTGCTTTAATTTGCAAAACGACTGCAGAGGCGATTACAATGCAGCAAGCATTAAAAGACAAAAAAATTGCTTCGCAGCTCCTAACTGAAGATGAGTCCATCAATCAGGAATTATTGCTCGTTGTTCCGAGTCATTTAGCAAAGGGCCTTGAGTTTGATGCTGTTATCGTAGCTGCCTTCGATACACCTTTCTACGATACGAAGGTTGATCGCAAGCTGCTTTATGTGGCACTCACTCGAGCCATGCATGAGCTTTATTTAATCGGTTCAACAAAAAATACATTTCTATTAGAAAATGAAAAGATGTAACAATAAAAAAGTCGCTATTATGGCGACTTTTTTATTAGCATCGAACATTGAATGCTCATTTATCAATTCCGAGGCGGTATACGGTAAAACCTCCCTCTGGATAAGTACGCTTTCACAACTTTCCACCATGACCTTGGTGCTTCCCTTGGAGGAGACTTCTTTTTAGGTAGTGCCGGCATGCGCATGATAACGACTCCTTTCATAGGCTTACTATACTATATGAAGATAGTTACAAATTTATGATAAAAAGACTCCCAATAGCTGACCCAATGGTTCCTGCGACTCCTCAGTTTATTCGCTAATAATTAATGTAGTACCTATTTTTCTTTTCATTTATCAAAAAATTAAAAGAAGGATGTATCAAGTATAAAATGTACCCTATAAGATAGACACTTTAAAAAGGTCATCTTATAGGGTCTTTTTGTCTTTAAGTTTATAATAAGAAAAACAACTATCGGAGCGGACAGACATGACCAAAAAATTATTTACCAAACAGCAACAGACACAATTAAAATTGAATCCTTATGTAAAAGCTGTGAACGATAAATCGATTACGTATACAGATGAATTTAAACAATTCTTTATAGATGAATTTGAGAAAGGAAAATACCCTCGTGAAATTTTTCTTGAAGCAGGTTTTGATATTGATATTATTGGCATGACACGCGTAAATAAAGCAGCCTATCGTTGGCGTACTGCAAGAACATGGGATGGTGGGATTAGAGGATGCAAGAAAACATCATTCAGGTCGTCCATTAGAACGGGAATTAAGTTTAGAAGAAAAATATGAACGCTTAGAAGCGAAGATGAAATTATTAGAAGCTGAAAACGAACTTTTAAAAAAGCTGGATCAACTCGAAAGGCAGATGATGAGAAAGAAATCCAAATAACTACAACCCAAAAGTTCGAACTCATCCACCAAATCATAGAGAAGTATCAACTAAAGCGTCTTGTTCGTTATCTTTGTGAAATCACAGGTGTTTCACGTTCTGGTTTTTATCGCTATTTTAGTGAGGAAGCCATCCAAAGTTCCAAGACTTAGTGAAGAAAATTGGCTTAGGACAGTCCATGTCACGTCGAGGAAACTGTTGGGATAATGCGCCACAAGAATCATTCTTTGGGCATTTTAAAGATGAAACAACTATTAAAGCATGTGAAACGATAGAAGAAGTAAAGAAAGAAATTAAGAGTTATATGATTTATTACAATCATTATCGAGGGCAATGGAAATTAAAAAAGCTGCCTAACCTTTTTTTAAATGTCCTTTACAAAGGGTACATTTTAATATACGATACATCCCTCTTTTTCACGTTTTATAATCCAAGCGCTCGATACATAAACGCCGTAAATTGTGCACGTGTTAAGTTTTCATTTGGTCTAAAATTGCCGTTTTCATCACCTAGTGCAATGTTATGGTCCGCTAGAGTGGCAATATATCCACTCGCCCAATGAGATGAATCGACATCCTTGAACGTGCTATTGCCTCCTGGCGTTAAGAATCATTTATTTTCGCAGAAAAAAAGACGAGGAATAAATCCTCGACTTTTTCAGGTGCCTAGCGACGTCCTACTCTCACAGGGGGAAGCCCCCAACTACCATCGGCGCTAAAGAGCTTAACTTCCGTGTTCGGTATGGGAACGGGTGTGACCTCTTTGCCA
>NZ_JBIVRU010000005.1:226765-228200 GCF_044755845.1 Lysinibacillus sp. NPDC092081 | reverse complement strand
CGTCGGAAGGTGCGGCTGGATCACCTCCTTTCTAAGGATATTTTCGGAATACAAACCTAGGGTTTGTAAGATTACGTTTTGCGTTCAGTTTTGAAGGTTCATTCTTCTGAATGAAACACTTCAAAACTTGTTCTTTGAAAACTGGATAAAACGACATTGAAATTGTAACAAACACATTTATTTTTTAAGTTTTTTTATAGGCTTAATAACTTGGTTAAGTTATTAAGGGCGCACGGCGAATGCCTTGGCACTAGGAGCCGAAGAAGGACGGCACTAACACCGATATGCTTCGGGGAGCTGTAAGTGAGCTTTGATCCGGAGATTTCCGAATGGGGGAACCCACTACGTTTAATCGCGTAGTATCTTGACGTGAATTCATAGCGTCTTGAAGGCAGACCCAGGGAACTGAAACATCTAAGTACCTGGAGGAAGAGAAAGAAAAATCGATTCCCTGAGTAGCGGCGAGCGAAACGGGAAGAGCCCAAACCAAGAGGCTTGCCTCTTGGGGTTGTAGGACACTCTATACGGAGTTACAAAAGAGCGAGTTAGATGAAGCGACTTGGAAAGGTCCGCCAGAGCAGGTAAAAGCCCTGTAGTCGAAAGTTCGTTCTCTCCTGAGTGGATCCTGAGTACGGCGGAACACGTGAAATTCCGTCGGAATCCGGGAGGACCATCTCCCAAGGCTAAATACTACCTAGTGACCGATAGTGAACCAGTACCGTGAGGGAAAGGTGAAAAGCACCCCGGAAGGGGAGTGAAAGAGATCCTGAAACCGTGTGCCTACAAGTAGTTAGAGCCCGTTAATGGGTGATAGCGTGCCTTTTGTAGAATGAACCGGCGAGTTACGATTACGTGCGAGGTTAAGCTTTAGAAGGCGGAGCCGCAGCGAAAGCGAGTCTGAATAGGGCGAATTAGTACGTGGTCGTAGACCCGAAACCAGGTGATCTACCCATGTCCAGGGTGAAGGTGAGGTAACACTTACTGGAGGCCCGAACCCACGCACGTTGAAAAGTGCGGGGATGAGGTGTGGGTAGCGGAGAAATTCCAATCGAACTTGGAGATAGCTGGTTCTCTCCGAAATAGCTTTAGGGCTAGCCTCGTGATGAGAATACTGGAGGTAGAGCACTGTTTGGACTAGGGGGCCATCCCGGTTTACCGAATTCAGACAAACTCCGAATGCCAGATATTTATACACGGGAGTCAGACTGCGAGTGATAAGATCCGTAGTCAAAAGGGAAACAGCCCAGACCACCAGCTAAGGTCCCAAAGTAATCGTTAAGTGGAAAAGGATGTGGCGTTGCACAGACAACCAGGATGTTGGCTTAGAAGCAGCCATCATTTAAAGAGTGCGTAATAGCTCACTGGTCGAGTGACGCTGCGCCGAAAATGTATCGGGGCTAAACGATTCACCGAAGCTGTGGATTGACATCTACGA
>NZ_JBIVRU010000005.1:0-225000 GCF_044755845.1 Lysinibacillus sp. NPDC092081 | reverse complement strand
ATCGCAGACCAACTTTTGTTCTCGACTAATGCAACTTATGATAGCCTTAGATTATCTGGCATTCAATTATAATTTTTGGAGGTTTATATGAATACCTTAAAGGATTTAGTTTTATTAACGCCTTTTGATAAAGTCTGGGAGAAAATCGTTTTGCATTATCCAAATAGAATTGAAGAAAATTTTAGAGTTTTATATGAAAAACTTCATATTATTGACCTAAAAGACAATTATTCAAATCTGTTTATCTACATAAATGCGTTTGAAAATGATGAAAATGATGAAAATGATGAACCAGTTTTCCAATCATCTTTCGATGAAAATAATAAAAGCCTATATTTTGATGTTTCGGGAAGAGATGATGATCATATTGGGTATTCACTTGTTGGTAATAGTTTTAATGAGTGGTTAAATTTTTATATTGATTCAGACACTTTAGACTCAATGAGTGTTGAAAGTATTCTTGCACATTGTTTGTGGGAAATGACGTATTTTGGTTACGATAATTTTGATAATGAATATAAAGATTGTTGATTTCCTTGTTTATAAGAGGTAAGAAAAGGACTCCCTTGAGAGGTCCTTTCGTTCTTTGCCGTAATCAACAATATTATTTAACAGAGTTTTTTTATATGACGAATTGTAATATTAAGTGCAACACCAAGACAAAATAGAAAACGCCCATAACGATTCCGTGTAAAATGTAAGTTACCACACTAAACATCATACGGAGGAATCGTTATGAGCTATAAACATCTTACCATATCTGAACGTTCAAAAATAGAAACACTTCTTGCTTTAGGTTTCTCGATTCGTGCGATTGCCAAACAAATTAAGCGAAGTCCATCCACTGTGTCTCGCGAATTAAAACGTCATTTTAATTGCTCAGTAGAAGTTGCACAAAAGCGCTATAAAGTTAATAAATCGAACTGTGGTGCCAAGTCAAAATGTACACCTGAGTTAAAAGACGCTGTTCAAGAAAAATTGCGGGCTACTTGGTCACCTGAACAGATTGTCGGACGATTATTTCAAGGTAAACTCAGCTTTAAAACCATTTACCGCTGGATTTATGAAGGGTTACTTGAAGTCCCTCTCACGACGTTACGCCAAAAAGGAAAACGTCAAAAACCAATGGAAACCCGTGGTCTATTTAATGTCGGTACCCCGATTTCAAAGCGCCCAAAAGAAGTCCGTAAACGTGAAAAATTTGGTCACTGGGAGCTCGATACCGTAGTTTCTAGCCGTGGTAAAAGTAAAGGGTGTTTTGCAACATTTATCGAGCGGATGACCCGTTGGTACGTAGCCATTCCAATGCCAGACCGCTCTGCTCAGTCGATGGAAGAAGCAATAAAAACACTAGTCCATGCTCTACCAAAAGACAGTTTTCAAACGGCAACGACTGATCGAGGCAAAGAATTTAGTTGTTATACAAACTTAGAAAAAGACTTGAATATCCAAGTTTATTTCGCAGATCCTTACTCTTCTTGGCAGCGGGGCAGTAATGAAAATGCGAATGGTTTACTACGTGAATTTTTCCCTAAGCGAACAGACCTAGCTAGGGTAAGCAAAGATGAATTAAAAAAGGCGTTATATTTAATTAATAATCGCCCAAGAAAATGCTTGGGTTGGAAATCTGCACACGAAGCGTTCATGGAGCAAGTGTTGCACTTAATTTGACAAAGTAACATATCCAAAAGAATATTAAAGAATAGCAATATATATAAGAGACATTTCAACCAAGTGATTGGTGAAATGTCTCTTTACTATATTTTATACAGTTGCTGCTCGTAGCTCTATACGGCGAATCTTACCAGAAGTTGTTTTTGGTAGTTCATCAATAAAGACAATACTACGAGGATATTTATAAGGTGCTGTTAATTCTTTAACGTGCTCCTGTAGTTCTTTTGTTAACTCGTCCTCATCACGATCTCTGAAGCCTTCTCGCAAGATGACAAAGGCTTTAACAATATGCCCTCTAATTTCATCTGGTGCTGCGACTACAGCACATTCTTGGACAGCTTCATGTTTATTTAAAGCATCCTCTACCTCAAATGGCCCAATTGTATAGCCTGATGAAATAATGATGTCATCTCCTCGACCTTCAAACCAGAAGTAGCCGTCTTCATCGCATTTGGCTTGGTCACCAGTAATATACCAATCTCCACGGAAAGCAGCTTGTGTACGTTCAGGTTCACGATAGTACTCTTTAAATAGAGCAGGAGATGATTTGTGTACTGCAATATCTCCAACTTCTCCAATCGGTGCCTCGTTGCCTTCATAATCTATGATACGGATAATATTGCCTGGGGTAGGAACACCCATTGAACCCGGACGTAACTCAGTATGTTCAAGTGTGCCGATTAATAAAGTATTTTCCGTTTGGCCATAGCCATCACGCACTTTAAGACCAAAGTTGTTCATAAATATTTCGATGACTGGTCGATTTAATGGTTCACCAGCAGAAACAGCGCTACGTAGAGAAGATAGATTATAGTCTTTTAAATTATCAAGCTTCGCCATAATTCGATATTCTGTTGGAGTACAGCATAAAACATTGATCTTTTCATCTTGAAGCAGTTGAAGGTATGTTTTTGCATCAAATCCTCCGTGGTATACAAATGCAGTTGCACCCAGCATAATAGTCGATAAAAATGGGCTCCAGATCCATTTTTGCCACCCTGGAGCTGCAGTAGCCCAAACTAAGTCACCTTCACGTACACAAAGCCATTGAGAAGCGGCTGTTCTAATATGTGCATATCCCCATCCATGTGAATGGACAACTCCTTTTGGTTTGCCAGTGGTGCCAGATGTATAAGAAAGAAATGCCATATCGTCTCTTTTAGTAGCAGCTGCTGTAAATGTATCTGGTTGTGTACTTGCCAATTTATCTAAAGATGTCCAATCACCTGTAACAGTACCTATAACCAATTTATTATTTAAAGCTTCTACTGAAGAAGTAATACGATCTATCTCACCAGTGAACGCTTCATAGGCAATTACTGCCCTTGCAGAAGAGTGCTCCATACGATACTCTAAATCACTTGCACGTAACATTTCTGAACATGAAATAGGAACAATTCCAGCCTTTAGACAGCCAAGGAAAACAAAATAAGCCTCAGGCAGACGTGGAATAATAACTAATACGCGATCACCTTTTTGAAGCCCCTTCTTCGTCAAGGCATGCGCGTATTGATTCATTTTTTGAACAAGTTCAATATAGGAAATTGTTCGGCGATCCTGTTGAGTATTTAACCATCGTATTGCTTGACGATCGCTATCGTGAGAAAATTTCTCCAATTCCTCTGTAATATTATAGAACTCTGGTGCAATTAAATCGTTTGTTACCATGTGAACATTCCTCCCCCAAACAAATTTAATAGAAAATTCTTAAAACTATTTTCATTTTAACAATTACAATAATATACAGCAAGAATATTCTGTACATAAAATAGAAATATTAGATTTAATAGAGAACTATTAGGATTCTGGTTAATGTACAGGAAAGTTTCGACAAAAAATATAAAAATTTTCACAAAAAGTATTGCATAATTTATAATGCTTGCTATAATAATAAATGTACTGAGAGAGGTTTTAAAAACCAAATTGAATAGTATTGTTCCGAAGTAGCTCAGTTGGTAGTAGCACCTGACTGTTAATCAGGTTGTCGCAGGTTCGAGTCCTGCCTTCGGAGCCATTTTTTTGCCCATTTTTAAAATAATGATGTTATACATATAATAAATTATAAAAAAAGTGTTGCATTGGGAAGAAAGTAATGTTAATATAAATATTGTCTTGTTTGAGACATAAGAAATGGCCCCTTGGTCAAGTGGTTAAGACACCGCCCTTTCACGGCGGTAACACGGGTTCGAATCCCGTAGGGGTCACCATTTTTAAAGCATTGTAGTAATGCAAAGGCTTAAAAAGAAAATAAACTGTGAAGAAATAAACACCTGTTTCTATGGAGGATTAGCTCAGCTGGGAGAGCATCTGCCTTACAAGCAGAGGGTCGGCGGTTCGAGCCCGTCATCCTCCACCATAATGTGTTATTTCGGAGGGGTAGCGAAGTGGCTAAACGCGGCGGACTGTAAATCCGCTCCTTAGGGTTCGGCGGTTCGAATCCGTCCCCCTCCACCAGTTTTTATAAATGATTGGGGTATAGCCAAGCGGTAAGGCAACGGATTTTGATTCCGTCATGCCTAGGTTCGAATCCTAGTACCCCAGCCATTTTTATATTTTGAGCCATTAGCTCAGTTGGTAGAGCATCTGACTTTTAATCAGAGGGTCGAAGGTTCGAGTCCTTCATGGCTCACTTTTATAGAATAAAGCATATTCAAAAGTGTAACATTAACTACAGATACTAATCTCTTGCTGAAAACAGCAGGAGATTTTTTTATGCGCTATTTAATTGTATAAATATTCACGAAATTGTAAGGTTGAGCCAGAGAGGATATAGGCTTTACAATAGTCTTATAACTTAAAGGGGGTATGAAAAGATGAATAAACTAAATATTTCTATTATTGGGGTACCAACTGATTATGGGCAAACTCGCAGAGGGGTAGATATGGGGCCAAGTGCTATCCGTTATGCAGGTGTTGTAGAACGCTTAGAAGCTATTGGGCATGTAGTACATGATCAAGGGGATATACGTGTTAGTCAAAAGGAAGAAGGCACTATTGTTGATAAACAGCTACTTAATTTAGAGGAAGTTATCGATGTAAGTACATCCTTAGCAAACCGCGTAAATGAAGCAATTGAACAAAAGGCGTTTCCGCTTGTACTTGGTGGCGACCATAGCATTGCTATTGGCACACTTGCAGGGCTTGGTGAGCATTATAAAAATTTAGGCGTTATTTGGTTTGATGCGCATGCTGACCTAAACACACCTGAAACGACACCGTCTGGCAATATACATGGTATGCCGTTAGCTGTTAGCATTGGGCTCGGTCATGAACGCTTAGTGAAAATTCGTAATGATGTACCAAAAATTAAACCTGAAAATGTCATTATTATTGGAGCACGTTCCGTAGATCCGGGAGAACGTGACTTAATAAGTCAGCAAGGAATCAAAGTGTATACAATGCACGAGGTAGATCGTCTTGGAATGACACGTGTAATGGAAGACGCTCTTGCTTATTTAAGAGAGCGTAATGTAGATGGTTTGCATTTATCACTTGATTTAGATGGGTTAGATCCACTTTATACTCCAGGAGTTGGGACACCTGTACCTGGTGGTATTACATATCGAGAAAGCCACTTGGCGATGGAAATGCTTCAGGAATCAGGTATGCTAACATCTGCTGAATTTGTTGAGGTTAATCCAATTTTAGATGAAAAGAATAGAACAGCTGATGTTGCGGTAGCGTTAATGGGCTCCTTATTAGGTGAAACCCTAGTTTAAAGAAATTTGACAAAAAATTGCCTATTGCCACAATCTATAAAAATCTTTTGTTATAATTAATAACAAAATGAAACTTTTCTTATCGATGGGCCGTAAAGTATAAGACAGTTGTAAAGGTGGAGAAATCAACACAATGGATGCGTTAGTAAACAAGAAAATAAAACAAGTGCTTAAAGGCGATCAAAACGCATTTGCAGATATTGTGAGTCTCTATCAGCACAAACTGTACCAAGTATGCTATAGGATGTTAGGGAACAAACAAGAATCTGAGGACATTACACAAGAAGCGTTTGTTCGTGCCTATATGAACTTGCATACTTTTGATCAGAAAAGAAAATTTTCAACGTGGCTTTATCGCATAGCGACAAACCTTTGTATAGACCGTATCCGGAAGAAAAAGCCGGATTACTATTTAGATGCGGAAGTAGCTGGTACAGAAGGGCTTGATATGTATTCGCAGATCGCAGCAGATGACCAGCTACCGGAGGAACAGATAGAGCAAATGGAATTGCAAGATCGCATTCAATATGAGATTGGCCGTTTGCCGGATAAATATCGTTCAGTTATAGTATTGAAATATATTGAAGAATTATCATTACAGGAAATTAGCGAGATTTTAGATATGCCTCTTGGAACGGTGAAAACGAGGATTCACCGCGGACGTGAAGCATTACGTAAGCAATTAAACAATCTGTAGGAGGGAAGCGTCATGAATACTTGTCCAGAGCATGTAATAGACTATATCCATGATTATTTAGATGGTGACATTAGTCGTGAGCATGAGCAAGAGTTAAAACGACATTTGCATACATGCAGTGATTGTAAACAATTGATGCAGGAATTAAGTGAAACAATCGCCTTTGTGAAGAGTGCTTCCCACATTACAGCGCCTCCGCATTTTGAAGAAGCCGTGATGGCTCGTTTACCGAAACCCAAAAGTCGTGTAGGCATGCAAAAATGGATTCGCCGGCATCCATTCTTTGTGGCAGCAGCAGTATTTTGTTTATTCATGAGTGCAACTTTACTAGGTAGTTTCATGGATGATCAACAGTTCTCCGTGACCAAACAGCCAAACCTAGTTGTTGAAGGTCAAACGGTTATTGTGCCGAAGGGAGAAGTTGTAAAAGGCGATATTGTTGTTAAAAATGGTGATTTAATTGTTGAGGGTGAAGTGGATGGCAATGTCACTGTTATTAATGGACAGTATATGGCATCTTCGGCAGTTGTTTCAGGAAAAATAGAAGAAATTGACGAAGTATTCGAATGGCTTTGGTATACGATTAAAAACTCAGTGAAGTCTGCTGTAACATTCGAGGAGAAGCAAGCAACTAAATAACACTCTATACGTCCTAATAGATAGTGCACGTGAGAGGCTGAAAGGTCTACTCTTTTGAGTAGACTTTTTATTTGAAAAAAGTTACATTTGTTAAGAATGTGCTATACTTAAATGTGTATGGATTCGCAATGAAAAGTGGGGGATGCCACGTGCAAATTATCGAACATTTCGCTAATTTAACACCTGTGAATATTGTTATTAACTTATTAGATGTACTGCTCGTATGGTACGTTATTTATAAAATTTTAACCCTCATTAAAGGTACGAAGGCTGTCCAATTATTAAAAGGAATTTTCGTAATTATTATTGCGCGCCTTGCTACAGACTTTTTTGGGTTAGAAACGTTAGGTTGGATGTTAAAACAAGTCATCGAGTTCGGTTTCTTGGCAATTATTATCATTTTTCAACCTGAAATAAGACGTGGTCTTGAACAAATTGGTAGAGGGAAGTTATTCCAACGTTCAATTAGTCAAGTCGAGGAAGAACAAACAAGGCTTATTGAAGCTATGAAGAAATCTGTTAGTTATATGGCCAAACGTCGTATAGGGGCGTTAATTTCTATTGAAAAAGAAACTGGTCTAAATGAATATATCGAAACGGGCATAGGTCTAAATGCTGAGATTTCATCTGAGTTACTTATCAACATTTTTATACCTAATACACCGCTTCATGATGGGGCAGTTATCATGCAGAAAGATAAAATATCGGCAGCAGCTTGTTATTTACCGCTTTCTGAGAGTCCTTTTATCTCAAAAGAGCTTGGGACACGCCACCGTGCTGCACTTGGATTAAGTGAAGTGACAGATGCCATTACTATAGTCGTATCAGAGGAAACTGGTGCCATTAGTATTACACTAAATGGTAATCTGCATCGAAATCTTGCTTTAGAGGAATTCGAAGAACTGTTACGTAAAATGTGGTTTGGATCAGCACAGGAATCAAATGCAGCCTCTAAGTTAACTTGGAGGGGGAAAAAGAATGGATAAAATGATGGATAGCCCTTGGGTGTTACGAATCGTTGCGCTATTTTTAGCCTTGTTGTTATTTTTCTCCGTTCGTACCGAATTATCTCCTACAAATAAAACAATAACGAGTGAGCAAACAGAGGTAATTCGCGATGTACCGGTAGATGTTTTTTATGACGATAAGAACCTCATTGTAACAGGGATACCAAAGACGGTGGATGTTACGATAAAAGGTCCAATGCCACTTGTTATACAAACAAAGGCAACGAAAGATTTTTCTGTATTTGTGGATTTAAGCAAATTACTTATAGGTAAGCATAATGTTAAACTACAATACGAAAATATTTCTGATAAGTTGCAAGTTACATTAGACCCTGCAACTGTAAATGTAAACATTGAGGAAAAGGTCACACAAGAGTTTCGTGTTGACCCTGAGATGAGTAATCGTTTAATTGAAGAAGGATATATTGTAAACGGCATGACTGCTAATCCAGCTACGGTGTATGTTACAGGTGCCAAAAGTGCAATTGAAAGCATTAGCTATGTAAAAGCTACTGTAACGGGTGAACAAGGCTTGAAAGAACCGTTCTCACAGGTAGCGGCAGTTAAAGTACTAGATCGTGATTTAAATAAGTTAGACGTGACGATTGAACCGGGAACTGTGAAGGTACAAGTAGATATTGGAGCATACAGCAGAGAGTTACCTGTTGTGCTGAAGGAAATAGGGAAAGCGGCTAATGGTATTACCGTCAACCAATTAACATTGAGTCCCGCAAAGGTGAGAGTATACGGTAGAAAATCTATTATAGATGCTTTAGCTGCAATACCACTAGAGGTTGACCTGTCAAAAATTACAGAATCAAAAACTTATGAATTTGATGTAAAATTACCAGAAGGTGTGACAAAAATATCTGAATCAAAAATTAAAGTGAAAGCAGATATTACGAAGGAAGAGCAGGAAAAAACAACAACGACTCCTACTCCTACACCTACTCCTTCGAACCCTTCGGAGGAATCTAGCACTCCTTCTGAGAACAATACGTCGCCTACTGAGAAAACAGAAGATATTGATTCTTAAACAATAACTGACTATAATTTTATTTTGATTCAGTAGAGATTTCGTTCTCTATCGGTAAGGGTATTCATTTTCGGATTAGAAACATTAACGAGAAAAAGTTGCTCAGGCTAAAATCAAAATACCCTAGGCTAAATTTATCTGTGCCGATTTAAAGTCCAGGTAAATTACATGGGGCATAATTAATAGTTACCAAGGAATGAACGAAAATAGACTTTTCCAAAAGTAAGCAGACGAGTGGTCTAGTTGTCAGTGTAGACAAGCGTGACTACCGTCTTGCATTGAAGGAGAGAATAATCAAAATGGGTAAATATTTTGGAACAGATGGCGTCCGTGGCGTCGCGAATAGTGAATTAACACCGGAGCTTGCATTTAAACTTGGCCGCGTAGGTGGCTACGTTTTAACGAAAGATGCAACTGACCGTCCAAAGGTTTTAATCGGTCGTGACACACGTATTTCAGGTGAAATGCTTGAAGGTGCACTTGTAGCTGGTCTTTTATCAATCGGGGTAGAGGTAATGCGTCTGGGTGTTATTTCGACACCAGGTGTGGCTTACCTTACTCGAATAATGAGCGCAAATGCAGGCGTCATGATTTCAGCCTCACATAACCCAGTTGCTGACAATGGTATTAAATTTTTCGGTCCTGATGGCTTTAAGCTAACAGATGCGCAAGAAGCCGAAATCGAAGCAATATTAGATGCACAAGAAGATACATTGCCACGTCCAATTGGGGCTGATTTAGGTTCTGTGAGTGACTACTTCGAGGGTGGACAAAAATATATTCAATACTTAAAACAAACAGTGACTGAAGAATTTGATGGCATCCATGTAGCATTAGATTGTGCACATGGTGCTACGTCTTCACTAGCTACACACCTATTTGCAGATTTAGAAGCGGATATCTCAACGATGGGTGCCTCACCAACAGGCTTAAACATTAATGACGGTGTCGGCTCAACACATCCAGAAGGGTTAGCTAGATTTGTCACAGAAAAGGGTGCTGATGTTGGTTTAGCATTCGATGGCGATGGTGATCGTTTAATCGCAGTAGATGAAAATGGTAAAATTGTTGATGGTGATCAAATTATGTTCATCATTGGGAAGCATTTGAATGCAATTGGTCGCTTGAAAAAGCAAACAATCGTTTCGACAGTTATGAGTAACATGGGCTTCTATAAAGCTGTTGAAGATAATGACATGCATAGTGTACAAACAGCTGTAGGTGATCGTTATGTCGTGGAAGAAATGCGTGCTAATGATTATAATCTAGGTGGCGAGCAATCGGGTCATATTGTTTTCTTAGACTTTAACACAACTGGTGATGGCTTATTAACTGGTATTCAGCTTGTCAACATTATGAAATCTACAGGTAAAAAACTGTCCGAGCTTGCTTCTGAAATGAAAATTTTCCCACAGCGTTTAGTCAACGTACGTGTAACAGACAAGCATGCTGTGACGGAAAATGCAAAAGTTGCTGCAGTGATTGCTGAGGTAGAAGTAGATATGGCTGGTAACGGTCGCGTGTTAGTGCGTCCTTCTGGTACTGAGCCACTTGTACGAGTAATGGTGGAAGCAGCGACAGAGGAAGACTGCGAACATTACGTAGAGCGTATAGCAGATGTTGTCCGTACTGAAATGGGCTTAACAGAATAAATAGTAACTCGATTTCCTTTAATAGGAGGTCGAGTTTTTCTTTTTTATTGAAAGCTCTGCCAACGGAAAAATGAATGTTTTCGAAGAGAATGGGAACAGTAGTACAGAGTCACAATTACAAGGAGTGTTGTATTAACAATGGCTAAAATTGCTACAGTGATTACCAATATGTTTGAGGACGCTGAATATACGAGTCCTAAAGGAGCATTAGAAGCGGCAGGTCATGAACTAATAACGATTGATACAACAGCAGGCATTGAGGTAGAAGGTAAAAATGGAGAGAAAGTAAAGATTGATAAAGGGATCGATGAGGTAAATGCTTCAGAATTTGATGCATTGTTCATCCCTGGTGGTTTTTCTCCTGATATACTACGCGTAGATGATCGTATTGTGGCATTTGTAAAGGAGTTTATGGACGATATGAAACCAACCTTTGCCATTTGTCATGGACCTCAATTACTCATTACTGCAAAAACATTAAATGGTCGTGACGCAACTGGCTACAAATCAATTCGAGTAGATTTAGAAAATGCTGGTGCGATATTCCATGACGAGGAAGTGTTTGTTTGCCAAAAACAATTAGTAACTAGTCGTACACCAGAGGATCTACCAGCATTTAATCGAGAAATTGTAAAATTATTGGAGAATAAAGAAGGCTAAGCTTAAAAGGCACAAGTGAATTTGCCTGTGCCTTTTATCTTCAAATCAATTATAACAATCCTACTTTTTTTTCAACGCTATAATAGCATTGGTAATTTGCCCAAGTCCGATACCAATGATAATGCCAACTCCAGCGCCGATTGCCGTGTCAATCCAGCCTCTGTCAAAAAAAGCTTCATATCCACCGCCAGTTAGAAAACCGCTTAATCCACCGATACCTAATCCTAAAAACAGGAAGCCACCATAAAATAACCCGATCGCCTCATAATCTGCGGGATCACGATTTTCGTAATACTGCTGGAAGCGTTCATTTAAATCCTCAGATTGCTCAGAGTTACTAGCGAATTTCAATTCCTCGCTAGCCTTATTAAAAGCTTCCTGCTCCGTAAAACCTTGTGACATCAAATCATTCATATAATCGCTCATATATAATATCATGTCGTCTTGCGCCTCTCGTCCCTGATCGGAACGCCCTTTAAACTTGGACAGTTGCTTGTCGATTTTACGTTTAGTTTGCCCACTTTTTTTGCGCAACTTTTCCATATAAGTCATTTCAGCGTCCTGCAAATAATTCTGGGATTGTTCTTTCGAAAAACGATTAATTCTCTCCTGAATTTCACGACTAAAGCTCATGTTTGTTCCCTCCATTATTTCTTAAAATTTCAATACGACTACTTAAAAAATCCCATTTAGCCCAGAAGGACATCAATTTTTCTCGCCCTTGTTCATTAAGCGTATAAAATTTCCTTGGTGGACCCATTTCAGATGGCTTTTTGACAATATTGACAAGACGATTTCTTTCTAACCGCATAAGTAACGCATAAACAGTGCCTTCAGCTATGCCCTCGAACCCCATCTGCGTGAGATATTTGACAATCTCATAACCATAAATTTCACCACGGCTGATGATTTCTAATACAATACCTTCTAAAACTCCTTTGAGCATTTCACTCAGATTATCCACGATCTCACCCCCAGGCTTAGCTTTACCTGTACTAAGTGTTGCTAAGTACTGTATATAGTATTGCTAAGTAGTGGCTTTGTCAAGCGATTAATAAATGAGGTTTTCGTTCAGATGCATGTTTATTTTGGAGCAATTCATCTTCGGTTCTGTTCAAAATAAATCCATAACCAAAAATATTTGTTAAAAATTATCATATTTTTATTGAGAATTTTAAGATAATGCTTTATAGCAGATTGTTTGTCTACTTTTCGTCACTAAAAAGTAGGGTAAATAGGTGTTTTTTATAACGAAAATTTGACGTACAGCATATGATTGAGTATGATGTATAAGTTGAATATGAGGTCCGACCTTATCATTTAACGAGCGCATAAGGAGGGAAGAAAGCGCAAAATCGGAAAACAATTATAGCGCCTGAGCTGAAGAAATTGGACGAAGCAATCTTCAGCAGACGAGGTGGAGGTTTATCGAAAATTCGGCGGATGCCTCCCAATCGACATACCCGATTGTCACTTTTCATTTTGAAAGCATTTGAGTGATTGAATGTACAGAAAATGGAGAAGGTATAGTTAAAGCAATAGATAAATAGATAAACCGCACGTATCGAATGGGTACTGTTCAGATGGCTGAATGAGTGTTAACAATGTGCATGTATTAGTTTGCTTATTTTATATAAAAAATTGGCATGGCTTTTACATTCACAAAATTCGATAAGTTGAGGTCTAGTTTGTCATTGCGTCAAATTGACGATATCGGAGGACAAGAAATTTATGTGTGGAATTGTAGGATATATTGGTGAATCAGATGCAAAGGAAATCTTATTAAAAGGTTTAGAGAAACTAGAGTACCGTGGCTATGACTCAGCGGGTATTGCAGTACGTAACGAAGATGGCGTAACAGTCTTCAAAGAAAAGGGTCGTATTGCAGATTTACGTGACGCAGTGGACGAGGACGTTGCTGCAAAAGTGGGAATAGGTCATACACGTTGGGCAACTCATGGTGTGCCAAACCGTTTGAATGCACACCCTCACCAAAGTACGTCAGGACGTTTTACGCTAGTACACAATGGGGTTATTGAAAACTATCATTTATTACAAAAAACATATTTAAAAGGTATTCCGATGAAATCTGATACAGACACAGAGGTCATCGTGCAATTAGTAGAGTTATTTGTGAAAGAAGGTTTAAGTACGGCTGAGGCGTTCCGTAAAACTTTATCTTTATTACATGGCTCTTACGCACTAGCTCTTTTAGATGCTGAAGCGGCAGATACAATTTTCGTTGCGAAAAACAAATCTCCACTTTTAGTAGGTGTTGGTGAAGACTTCAATGTTGTAGCCTCAGATGCAATGGCGATGCTACAGGTAACAGATCAATATGTGGAGCTACACGATAAAGAGGTCGTAATTGTACACAAAGCTAGCGTTGAAATTACAAAGTTAGACGGTTCAATAGTAGAGCGTGCACCATATACAGCAGAGCTTGATATGAGCGATATTGAAAAAGGTACTTACCCTCACTATATGTTAAAAGAAATGGATGAGCAGCCAACAGTTATTCGTAAAATCATTCAAGCATACGAAGGTGAGAATGGCGAATTAACAATTGACGCTAATATTTTAGAAGCATTACAAGCAGCAGATCGTCTATATATTATTGCAGCCGGCACAAGCTATCACGCAGGTCTAATCGGTAAGCAATATTTCGAAAAAATGGCTGGTATCCCAGTGGAAGTTCATATTTCAAGTGAGTTCGGCTACAATATGCCATTACTTTCAGAAAAACCGTTGTTTATCTTTATTACACAATCAGGTGAAACAGCAGATAGTCGTCAAGTACTTGTGAAAATTAAAGAGCTTGGTTATCCAACATTAACAATTACAAATGTACCTGGCTCTACACTATCACGTGAGGCGGACCACACACTTTTATTACATGCAGGCCCAGAAATTGCAGTAGCTTCTACAAAAGCGTATGTAGCGCAAGTAGCCGTACTTGCTCTAACAGCGTATGTAACGGCGAAGGCTAATGGTAAAGGCTTAGAGTTCGATTTAAAACAAGAACTTGCGATTGCAGCAAATGGTATCCAAACAATTATCGATTCAAAAGATGTATTAGAGGATATCGCTGAGGACTACTTAAAAATCGCGCGCAATGCATTCTTCATCGGCCGTAACATGGACTTCTATGTAAGTCTTGAGGGTGCCTTGAAGCTAAAAGAAATCTCTTACATCCAAGCAGAAGGCTTCGCAGGTGGCGAGTTAAAACACGGTACAATTGCCTTAATCGAAGAAGGTACACCAGTGTTTGCTATTGTCACACAAGAAGCAGTAGCATTAAATATCCGTGGTAATGTTAAAGAAGTAGCTGCACGTGGAGCATACCCATGCATTATTGCAATGGCTGGCATAGATGAAGACGGTGACCGTTTAATAATTCCTCATGTTCATGAATTATTAACACCACTTGTATCTGTAGTGCCATTACAGTTAATTAGCTATTACGCAGCACTACACCGTCGCTGTGATGTGGATAAACCACGTAACTTGGCTAAATCGGTGACTGTTGAGTAACTTTATGCAGCTACCAGACTTCTTTTGTTGATTACAAATAAAGTTGTTTAATTACAAATAAAGATGTTTAATTTACAATAAAGTTGTTTAAAAATGGTGCGTACTTGATTACAATATATGTAATCAAGTACGTTTTTTATATTTGGAGGGATAAATTGCTGAATACTAAAAGGAAGACACTAACTACATATGTAATTAAGAATTTAATGCTAGAAGCTTTGTCTACTGAAGATGTGAAGCTTGATCCTCAAGGCCATATTTTTAAAACATATGGTTATTCAGGATCGCAGTATAACTTATTTAGATTAACTGAAGCATTAGCGATAAATAAAGGTCTCCTAATGGAAAATGTAAAATTACCACGTATAGCATGGGGAGTTACAGGTGAAAACTTATACGAAAACAGTAATACTAATTTTAAACGAAAAGAAATTGAATCTTTGTTTGAAGGATTTGCGCTGTTACTAAATCAAAATATAATTGCTCCAGGAATATATGGAGAGGCTACGATCTTACCAGCATTCCATGTAACAGATCATGGACATGCTTGTTTAAAAGAGAGGGCTATTCTACCTTATGATTCTGATGGATATTTAGGGCAGGTAAGAAGTATTAGTAATATTGATAAGTGGGTACAGCATTACTTGACGGAGGCACTAAGATGTTTTAATGCAAGTTGTTATCAAGCATCAACGATTATGGTTGGATTAGCGGCTGAAAAGATTGTATTAGATTTGCTAGAGGCTTTTAAAATTTATCTGAAAAAACATGATGCCAATTTACAATCGAATCAAAAGTTTAAAATTAAAAATAATTTTTCTGTAGAATTTGAGAAAGATGTAAATAAAAAGTGGCAGATATCATATAAATATTCGCAATTCGAAGAGTATTTTAAAGGAATTAAATTAGACACAACTATCACGGGCATTATCGATGAATCGGCAAGGAATACGTTTTATCAATATATAAGACTTCTTAGAAATGAGGTAAGTCATCCCACGGACGTACTAAAAGATGAAACAGAAACTATGCTCTTATTTGTTAGTTTTATTAAATATGTAAAGTTGCAGACAGACTTAATAAACGCTTTAAAAATATTGTAACTATTTATGAGGTGATGTTGTGGCCAAGCGTCAAACAGGTTGGACGGAAGAAAAAATTGCTCGCTACTATAAAGAAGGTCGTGGTAGCGGAGAACTAGGAAACTATAAATCATGGTTAACGATTCATGATGTTCCTTCAGATGGAAGAGCACATCGTGATAAAGGATGGAAAACGAAACGTGACCACCACCTATTATCTGATAAGGAATATGCATACTTTTGTCTACTTGATTGGTCTGAAGATGTTATTGATATAAGAGAACAGTATCCGTTAAATAGGGAAATCACTACTAAAATAGCTGATAAATTAAACATGAGACATCCTTTATATAGTGCAACTCAAACACCGATTGTAATGACAACAGATTTCCTAATTACATGTCGTAGGGGAAAAGAAATAATAAATATTGCTAGGACAATTAAAATGGAGAATGAGCTAAATAAATCCTCGGTTATCGGAAAATTTGAAATAGAAAGAACTTACTGGGAAGAACAAGGCGTTGATTGGGGAATAGTAACTGAAAAAGAACTGCGAAAAGAATTTATTGATAACTTAAAATGGATGAGATCTTCGTTTGAACTTTTTGATTTTGAAGAACTGCCTTTTTTAGATTTATTGCTGAAAGAACTTCAGGAGAAAAATGGTTCAATTATTAATAACCTTAACCGTTTCGATGAAGAATATAGTCTTGATGGGGGGACTGCATTAACACTTTTTCGCCATGCTATAGCTAATAAACTCATTAAAATTGATTTATACAAAAAATTTCATTTAACGGGAGATCTATCTACTATAGAAATATTAGAGGTAGGTCAAAATGAAAAGAGGTGGGCAACTTGAACTTTTATATTAATGAGATTTTAAATGAAGTTCAAGATAATAAGAGTTACCGCATTTTATGGATTGATGAGGGAAATAAAATTGCTTATATCATTGACTTAAATGATGAAAAAGCACTTCCGATAAAACGGCTTATTTCACAAATGAAAGACGATGTACTAACAGGAAATATAATCAAAATTAAAGAAGATATTTATACAGTTAATAGTGATGAAAAATACTCACAAAAGCATTTGGATGCTCGTAATCGTGCTTGGGAAGTAATTAAAGAAATGGTAGTAGACGAACCAAGTATATTTGAAAAAAGTACAAGAACTGATTACACAAAAAAAGCGATGGAAATATACGGAGTATCATATCCTGCTGTGCGTAAATATTTAAGGAAGTATTGGCAGAGGGGTAAAACAATTAATGGCCTTTTACCCGACTATCAGAACTCTGGAGCGAGAGGCAAAGAAAGAGAAGCAGGAGAAATAAAGAGAGGTAGACCTTCGAAATATTTAACTACAAAAGTAAATGTTGATGAAAAGACAAAACAGATATTTAGGGTTGCTATTGAAAAATACTACTTGACGTCAAAGAAAAACCGATTGACCGATGCGTACAATATGATGGTGAAAGAATTTTATGCAAAAGATATTTATTTCGAAAATGGTATTGAAAAGGTAATTATCGAAGTACAAGAGAACATCCCAAATATACGCCAATTTCGATATTGGTATGAAAAAGAATATACAATTACTGAGTCAATAATTGCTCGTAAAGGAAGAAAGAAATTTAATAAAGATCATCGTGCAGTATTAAACAATTCACTATCAGAGGTGGCTGGACCTGGATCACGTTATCAAATTGATGCCACAGTCGGTGATGTGTATTTAGTGTCTAAATATAATCGAAATTGGATAATTGGTCGACCAATTATCTATTTAGTAATTGATGTATTCAGCAGGATGATTGTAGGTATTTATATTGGTTTAGAAGGCCCCTCTTGGTTAGGTGCAATGATGGCTCTATCTAATACTGTAACAGATAAAGTAAAGTTTTGTGCAGAGTATGATATAGAAATTACAAAAGAACAGTGGCCGTCCGAGCACTTACCAGAGGTATTACTTGCAGATAGAGGGGAGTTTGAAGGATTTAATGTAGATCGATTAGTGGCCTCTTTTAATCTACATGTAGAAAATGCAGCACCATATCGTGCAGATTGGAAAGGCATAGTTGAGAAGCATTTCGATTTAATTCAGAAAAGAGTAAAGCCTCTACTCCCTGGATATATAGATATAGATTTTCGAGAGCGTGGGGCCAAAGATTATCGATTAGATGCAGTATTAACTTTGGATGAATTTACAAAAATCATACTAAGACAAATTCTTCATTATAATCAAAAACATTATTTGAAGGACTATATTCGGGATGAGGATTTAGTGAATGACGAAGTAATGCCGATACCATTAGATTTGTGGAATTGGGGGATTCTTAATAGAACAGGTAAACTAAAATACTTCCCAGAAGAACTAGTAAAAATTAACCTCATGCCAAGAGATAAAGCAACTGTTACTCATAAGGGAATTCGTCTTAAAGGAATTCTCTATAGCTGTGAACGAGCAATTAAAGAATCGTGGTTTGAAAAGGCGAGACAAAAAGGTGCTTGGAAAGTTGATATTTCGTATGATACTCGAAATATGTCTATCGCTTATTTGATTGATGATAGAAATAATAACTACGAAAAATGCCATTTGCTTGAGCCATCTAAAAGGTTCGAAAGTACAAGTTTAGATGAAATAACTATTCTACTACAAAATGAAAAGCAAACATTTAAAAGTGTTAGTCATTCACAGCTGCAAAAGGAAGTAGATTATTTATCAGAAGTTGAGGCAATAGTTAAAAGTGCGAAAAAGAAGAAAGAAGAAGTGAAAGATAGAAATCTAAGCAAAGCGGAAAGAGTAGGTTCTATTAAAGAATATAGAAGAACTGAAAAGCAAGCTCAGAGAACTGAAGAATCCTTCATTTTTAATCATGAAAATAGTATTAATCATGAAACTCAAATAGTTCCTTTCAAATCAAAGCCAGAAATTGAGCCAGATTATTCAAGACCAAGTGTAAGAGATTTTATGAAAAAGAGAAAGGAGATAGAGGATGAGTAGTGAACTCCATTTGAAAAATGCGGAGGTAGCTAATTATAAGGTACAGCAAATAATTGATTTTAAAGGAAATCCTTTGATAGAAGCTCTGCCGAATATATTATCTCCAGAAGAAGCATTTAATGGGCTCAGTTATTTCCCTGAATTTGATCGTCAAGAGAGAACGTTACCAACTCATATTCGCTATCATGCAATATTGAGATTGAATCGTTTTTTTCAACCAGTTATGCAGCATTTAGATTTAGAGCAACGTTTTTCACGATTAATCAGGCATGGATATATAAGCAGAAATCCTTTATCTCCAAATTTTACTGCTAGCCTTTCAACTGGACATAACCAATTGAATGGAGCGAAAATAAAAAATGATATTAGGTCGACTGCATCTAGTATGACTTTAATGGGTTTTTCCGGAATCGGTAAAACGACAGCAATCGAACGTGTATTGTCACTTTATCCGCAATTAATTATACACAAGCACCCACTAAATATAACTCAAGTAGTTTGGTTGAAGTTAAATTGTCCCCATGATGGGTCATTGAAGTCATTATGCATGGATTTCTTTTTAAAAATGGACCAACTCTTAGGAACCAATTATTTAGAGAAGTACGGTAGTAAGAGAAATTCAATTAGTGCTATGGTGACAAGAATGGGACAAGTGGCTAGGTTACATTGCGTGGGGGCTTTAATTATAGACGAAATTCAGCATTTATTGGCTTCGCGTGATAATAACTCGGAGAAGATGATGAACTTTTTTGTAACGCTGGTAAATGAAATTGGTGTACCTGTAATGATGATTGGGACAATGAGAGCCAAAAGTGTTCTTCAAAAAGACTTTAGGCAAGCAAGAAGAGGTAGTGGCCAGGGGGATATGGTCTGGCAACAAATGAAAAAGGACGATGATTGGGATTTACTGATAGAAAGTATTTGGGATTACCAATGGCTTAATAATAAAGTGGATTTAACAGAAGGATTGAACCAAACTATTTATGATGAGAGTCAAGGTATTGTAGATATAGCTGTAAAACTTTTTGCATTATCACAAGGAAGAGCAATTGAAACGGGGCAAGAAACGATCACCCCGGCTTTAATTAAAAAAGTAGCAAGAGATGATTTGAAATTAGTACAACCAATGTTAAATGCTTTAAAAGACGGAAGACTATCAGAGCTTGAGAAATATGAAGATATAATGCCTATGGATATTGCTGAATATTTACAACATCATCAGTCTAAAATTGATTTGCGAGCTTCTATTCAAAAGAAAAAGTCACTTATAGCTGAACAGAAAAAAGAAGTAAGAATATCTTTAGTAGAGAAGATTATGTTAACACTTATTAACTTTGATGTAGATCCCTTACTTGCTGAGAAGTTCACAGCTAAAGCAATTAATGAACTACCTCAAAGTTCAGAAGTTGAAATTGTTGGTAGAGCAATGCAATTGCTAGCTGAAGCGAAGAATAAAAAGAAGATAAACAGAACTAATGAAAAAGACAATAAATTAAAATTAGTAATAGACAAAGGGAAGAAAGAACAAAAGTCAGCATATGATGCATTAAAAGAAGCTGGATATATTAAAATGCCACAGGATGACTTTGCAATATAAGGAGGAAATCAGTTGCTTGCATACTTTCCCAAACTTTATGAGGATGAACTGTTATACAGCTGGTTTGCTCGCTATCATGTTCATTCTGCAAATAACAGTCCTAAACAGACAATGAGAGACTTATTTGGAACAACAAACACTATAGCAATTCCTGATCTACCTACTCATTTAAATGAAGTTTATGGACGCATAAAGCACTTCGATATTCCAGAAATAGATCAGCTAATAAAAGAGCACACTCTTTTTCGTTACTATACTACATTTCAACCAAAACACATAGGTGACTCGATTTTAAACTATATGAAATTTGGAAATCGATCAAGTACTGTTTATTTAAAGACAGGTGTGGCGGCTAGTTCTGTGAAAGAGTGCGATTATTTTCGATTTTGTTCTTTATGTCTACTAGAAGATACGCAAAGTAAGGGTGAACCATACTGGCACGTTTCACATCATATACCAGAGGTTTATACATGCTTGAAGCATGGTAGTTATTTGAATAATTCTACCGTGGAATTCAGAAATGGAAAAAAGCATGAGTATTTTGCAGCTTCTAAGGAAAATTGTTTGTTATCTAATAAAACTAGTATTCATACAGAGAAAGTAAAAACATTTTTAAAAGTGATTGCTGAACAAAGTATTTCTCTCATTTTGAAAGACTCTTCACTAGAGTTTGAAAATATACAAAGAACATATAAACATTTACTTAGACAAAATGGAATAGCAAATGCTAATGGTACAATAAATCAACAGAAATTAGCGGAGCAATTCAAGTTGTTTTATGGTGAAGAGCTTTTAAATATCGTACAATCTTCAGTTAGTTATGAAAATCCATCTTGTTGGTTGAAAAGTATTACACGTAAGCATAGGAAAGCTTTTCATCCATTACGTCATATTTTGTTTATCCATTTCCTTGCTAATTCGGTGGAAAACTTAAATAAATTCTCGGAGATAGAATATCAACCATTTGGTAGAGTACCTTACTATTGTTTAAATCCAGCTGCATTACATTATAAAGAAAAAGTTGTATTTGATCTGCAAATAAGCTTGTGTAAAGATACTAAACGTCCTGTTGGAACCTTCAGTTGTTCTTGTGGTTTTATATATTCAAGAAGGGGACCTGATAAATTTCAAGAAGATACATTAAAAATTGGGCGAATTAAAAAGTTTGGTCATGTATGGGAAGATAAATTGGAGCAATTGGTGCATCATGAGAAAAAAAGTTGGTATGCTGCAGCAAAAGAACTGAAATGTGATATTGGTACGGTTAAAAAGTACTCTACAAAAAGTTTATTTGAAGAAAATCAATCAAACCCAGATATAGTTGAAATAGTTCGATTAAAACAACTAGATTGGCTATTGCTATTGAAGAAGTATCCAGAACATTCAGTTACGAATTTACGTAAAATAGCTCCAGCGTTGTATGTGTGGCATTACAGAAATAATTTAGCATGGTTACAAAATAATTCCCCAAAGCAAACGTTAAAAACTAACATTTCGAAAAGAGTAGATTGGTCAGAAAGGGACATCCAAGTGCTTCATGATGTAAAGGAAGCATTTATTGAACTGAAATCGATTGAAAAGCCTACATTTATAAATAAGAGTAGAATCGGAAAAGAAAGTGGATGTTTAGTACTTCTTGAAAAACATTTAGATAAAATGCCAAGAACCAAACAATATTTAGAAAGTTGCATTGAATCTCGCGAAGAATTTCAAATTCGGAGAATTATTTGGGCTTGCAAAAAAATAAATGATAGTGGTCAAGAAGTAGTGATGTGGAGAGTTAAAAGGGTGGCGGGAATAAGAGAAAATGTGAATCCGCAGGTCGATATATACATGGAGGGAGAAATTTCAAAATATAAAGAAGGTGTTCAAAATACTGAAAATCAGACCATGGCCATTTTTGAAAGAAATAGCGACACTCCAGTGGCTTGGCAATGTACTATGGAAGAACAATCAATGGTTCATACAGACTGGCTTTATATGTAAAGGTAATTGTGAAATCATTGATTTGCCAATTGGTGTGCTACCGATTTTAAAGATAGGTGTGCCCTATCAAGATGGTATGCCTCTATTAACACAAAAAGTTGGCACACTATTTGAGGTAAGAGTGAGCAATTTTAAAAATGGAAAGTCTTCAAAAGCAATAGATGTGTGTCGAAATTTTAATTATTTTCTTCACAAGAAACCAGAGTTAATGATGCAAAATATGTGGTCATTTAAATCAGATGAAATTATTTATCATATACCTCAAACAGAAATAATTCGTGCTCTATTTGCTGTCAATAAAACAATGTCTAATGCTTTATTTCGACCGAATGGATTAGATTTTTTAGTAAATAGAATATCGATGAATGAGGATCTACTTGCAACAATTGATTTCGCAGATGAAGTACCAAATTCAATAGTGACAGATGATTTTGCTCGATACTTTGGTTGGATTTTTCTGCATCCAGAAATGAAAAAGTCCTACTCTTCTGTTCAAAGTAATTTATATGGGGAGATGACAGTTTCATCAAAGTTAAAAGGTATACAACCGGAAGTTGTAATACCAAAAATGTTGGATTTTAGGCTAACTGCACGAGGCATAAAACAAAACAATGAAGTGCTTATATTAGAATGGATAGGATCTGATATTGCTAATCCGCCGTTCAGGGAACTTGAATTGCGTCACAAGTCAATCAAGAAGCGAATTTACTCATCAGATAAAAGAAAAATGAGGATTTCCAATAAGGATAAAGACGGGGAATATGAATTAAATGAAAATAACGGAGAGCGGTCGAGAGAAGATACAAATCAACTAGTCATTGAAACAGATTCTACTCAATTAGCTTTCCGTCATTTACCTATAGTTAATAGAATATCAAATCATGAGCAAAAAGTGAATCATGGTGATGATTACATATCTAACATTGGTCAAGGAGGGGGAACACAGAGGAGGACCGTTGCATTGGATGAAGCTCTATTTGGAGGGAATATTAAGCCAATTGAGTTTAAAAATATTGAGGTTGCTGATACATTCATGAATTATGGTCTAGAGAAATTTTTAAAGATGCTAAATTACTTATCAGAAGAAAGAGAAATTCTGGCTGTATCAGTTAACTTTGCATATCTTCCGTTAGGTAGGAAATTCTCTTATCTATCTGATGGAAGAAGAAGAATATGTGCAATTGCGAAAGTCAAAAGTAAGAATAGAATACTTTTTATCCTTGAAATTGCAGTACCTGACAATAAATCAATATCTACAATGATAGTTTCATCGTCAGGGAATATGAAAAGTGATGAAAAAACTATTAATGATCTATTAACAAGACTTATATTATGGGGTGGTAGTTGGAGTGGAGAATATTTAATGAAAATGCCACACTTTAGGATAAGGCATTCGAATGAAATAGCGAGGCATTGGATGGCTAGGATAATAAAGTATATCTTATGAAAAAATATATAGTATAAATTTATAATATATATAGCTTATTTAGTTGGGTTTTTTTAAAAGTATATAGGGACTATTGGGAACATCAATGTGGTAAAATAGTGTATATAAGTTTAATAAATGAAATTCTATTATTGAGTGAATTATTATAAAGTGTGATTAATGCAAATTTTATTTAAGGAATATGCGAATGGGGACTATAAATGATGAACAATATTTACTTACCAAGTTTAAAAAAAATTCATATAAGAAACTTTTCTTTGTATAGTAAAGACATTGAATATGAATTTGTTAACGGCGTTAACTTAATTATTGGAGGAAATGGAGTAGGAAAAACAACTCTTTTAAATATTGTCAAATATGGGATAATAGGTCTGTATAAAAAAGAGTTAGATGTTAAGAGTTATATGGGTGAGAAGAGGCTCACTAGAACTTCTCGATCCATGTCCTATTTTAAAAACAGAATGAAGGATCCTTTAGAGAAGTCTGAAGTAATATTGACTTTTTTAATAAATAATACAACATTTATAGTAACTAGAGGATTAGACGAAATAATAATTAAAGATGTTGTGGTACTTGAGAATAATGAAGAATATAGATTAGAGGGGAAAATATTAAGACAAGACAAATATGAAAAGCTTGATGAAAAAGTAAAAGAAGACTACTTGCAATTTAAATTTGAAAGCTTAGTAACAGAACGTACAAATTTATACAGTTTTAATGACCTAATTTTTTTTGTAAATAACATACTATTCTTTGGTGAGGATAGAAAAACCATTTTATGGGATTCAAATATTCAGGCGATATTATCAAGTAAGTATTTTAATAATCCTAGTCTAGATAATCAATATCAAGAATTTTTGAGACAAGAAAAATACTATAATAGTTTATCGAGACATAAATCTGAAGATATTAGAGCTATTAAAAAGGTATTAAATAAAATTAATAATTCTGGTACAGGAAATAAAGAGATTGATTCACTTAAAGCATTGAATGAAATAAAAAATAAAAATGAATTACTAGTTAAAAGATTGAATAATACACAAATTGAAAGAAATGGTTTAGAAAATAAATTGAAGTTATTGAGAGCCAAGAAAACGAAATTAAATAAGCTATTGCAAGAAACTGATAATAAAATTCAGGAAAAAGAGACTGATATATATAAAGAAATATGGGAAAAGCTTAATCCGAAATATGATTTATTTATAGAAAATATAAAAATAATGCATAGTTGTCCAATGTGTAATCAGGAAATGGAAGAGAAAAAAGTAAAGAGAATACTTTTGGAAGACTCAAAGTGTTTTTTATGCGAACTAGACATAAAAACAAAGATTTATGAGCCAGAGGAACTGCAACTTTTAAAAGAAAACAATAATAAAGTATTGAAAGAAATACAAGATTTGGAAATTCAAATTTATAATGAAGAAAATAACCTTGAAGAATTGGATAATGAATATAGAAATACTAAACAAACAATCTTTAATAACAAGATAAAAGTTCGAGAATTAGAACATTCAATAGTTAGTAAGAACAACCAGGAAGATGATTTTACTACCTATAATGCAATGAATAACGAGATAGAAGAATTAGAACAAGAAAAAGAAAAATATTTAAAATTGAGCAAGGGAAATTTAGAAAAAGCAAATATTATAAGAAGTGAAATTGAAGGTAATCTTATATCCATCACTCAAGAACTATCTTCAATTTTTTCAATGTTCGCTGATAGCTTCCTTAATTTAAGAAGTAGACTAACGTTTGACGATTTAATAAAAGAGGGAGTAAAAATGTATCTTCCTGTAATTGATGATAAAGTAAGAATCGATGAAGAAGAACTTTCAGAATCACAAAGATTCTTTATTGATCACTCTTTCAGAATGAGTTTATTGAGTTATTTTTATACTAAGCCTTCATATTTTATATGCGAAACGCCTGATAGTAGTTTAGATATTTCATACGAAGAAAATGCCGCCTCAATTTTTCTAAAATATTTAGAGCATCCAAACGCGCTTATTATAACTTCAAATTTAAATAATAGTGAATTTTTGGAAAGTGTTATTAATCAATCTACAGTAATTGATTCAATAAATTTATTAAAACTAGGAAATCCTTCAACAATTCAGTCAAAAAATGATAAATTGTTAAGTCTTTCAATAAAAATTGAGGAGCAAATCAATGAAAAAAAGAGAAAGAATTCTCAGAATTAATAGTGACATTATATCAATAATGAAAATTTCTCATGAAGTTGGTTGGGTTAGTCTGAAGGAAATTTCAATTTCCAGGATTATTTATATATCCTCAGTATTATATTCTTTTAAATATCCTAACAATAAAAACCCTTTTATGGAGGATTATGATTTTATAACATCTTTAAGAGGGCCTTTTACAGAAGATATTAAATTTTCAATAAATAATTTATTAATAAACGATTATTTAATAAAAAATAATAACCAACTTTTTTTAGGTAAAGAAATATTTGAAGGAATTGAAAAAATGCCAAATTATAAAGAAAAGTATAATTGGTTCACTGTTGTTATATATATATTGGCAATTTATGGTGAAGAAAAAATATATGATTTTGTTGTAAGGGATCCTGAATATCAGGAAAAAGTTCAAAGTAATTCATTAAAAGATATTAATGTTGAAAAAGGTAATAAAACATATCGAAGCCTCATTAAGTTAAAAGGAATATTTGAAGATGCTCTAGGAAAGAACGCAGCAGAATTAGATGATAAAAAATACCTGGAACTTTATTTTGACTATATTTTCAGTAAAATTCTTAGAGGTGATTTAGAACATGAACTTTAATTTTAACGATCCAAATATAATAAATCAAATTATTGAAAATGCTGGTCCATTAATAAAACAAGCTAAATCACGAGTATTAAACCATGCAAAGTTTAAAATATTAAAGTCCAATCATTTGGAAAAATACTGGATGAAAAGAACGAATAAAAAAAATCTATTCACTATCTATTTAAAAGAATCATTATTTGACACTTTAGATTTCCAAAGTATAGAGACAAATTTAAATGGAATTATAAATAAAGCAATTCATGATCACAACTTCATTGAAGTAAGCGAAACGTTCAGTGTTTTGAATGCAGAGAGGCTAAATTTCGAAAGTACTCAAATTGCTAAAAGACACCTTAAAGATAAATCTGATGCTGGTTATTGTGTATTTTTCTTTGGGAAAGAAGGGGTAGACGTATTTGTTAAAGGCGAAAGTGTTACGGATTTAAACTTTTTTTATAATAATGAAGACTTAGAAAGATTCTATGAAAAGAAAGATATTTCTCAAATTAAAGAGGTATTTAAATCCTATCAGAATAATTGCTTAAGAAAGCAATTTGAGTATAGCAGATTTTTCTTAGACAAAGGAACAATTGAAAGTTATGGATTTGATAACAATACTTTGCTTAATAAACCAGAAAAGTTTATGCGAGACCACTTAAGAGATTTTCTAGCTGATAGGATACATCAGACATTTAAAATTGAGATTGAATTAGAAGCATCTAAAAGAGAAATTGATATTTATACAGAAGTTAATGGAGAATTTTATTTTTTTGAAATTAAATGGTTGGGTAAATCCGTCAATAAGTATAAAAATGGAATTAGTTCTACTTATACGGATTCAAGGGCTAGAGATGGAGTCAAACAAACAATAGAGTATATAGAAGAATTAGTTGAAGTAATGAGAATGAATGTTAAAACTGGATATTTGGTAATATTTGATGCTAGAGAGGTTAAACAAGAACTCGATTATAAGAATTTTACATACTTAGATCCAGAAATAAAAAAATACATGGATTTATTTGATATTATTCCACCATTAGAATTAAACAACACTCATCCTGCCTAATTGCCTTCCGGAATTAGTGAATTTAAAGTATAATATATTTATATACTGAAACAGCCTTGTATTTAAAGCATTTACGGGGTTGTTTTATCCTGAAAGAAGGTGTTGTTAGAATGGCAGAATATAAGTATATAGACTGTTTTAATAAATATGATAGTATAATGCAATTCAATAAAAATAAGAAAAAGTACATACATGGTTGGTATCCATTTGTAGAAGGATACTCAAAAGAATTTATTAACAGTATATTGTCTGAACTTGATTATGTGCCGCAACATTGTCTTGAACCTTTTTCCGGAAGTGGTACAACTGCCTTAGAGCTTCAAAAATATAATATTAAGTGTACTTCTTTTGAAGTTAATCCTTTCATGTATACCTTAGCAAGAAGTAAGTTGCGTACAGATTATACAGTCCAAAGTTTAAAAAGACATTTGAGTTCTATTGAGAAAACATTTCTAGATGTAATCCCGGAAATTGAAACCATACATTCTCCACCAATATATAAAAGTATGATGCAAAGAAAGAATTTGGATAAATGGATGTTTAATTTAGAGACAATGAGAGGGCTATTAGACATTAAGAGTGCTATAGAAGAAATTAATGATAGTAAGTATAAGCAATTATTTAAAATATCATTAGCTTCATTACTTTTGGAAATGAGCAATGTATATAGAAATGGAAAGTGTCTATCTTATAAAAAAGGATGGAAAGAAGTCAATGAAATTCACAGGGAAGATGTACATGAATTATTTGTCGAAAAGGTAAATAAAGCTATTCTACCCGATATTGAAAAAATTAATAGATATAAAAGGGCAAAAGGTCAGCTTTTTAGTAATCATAATAATTGTTACTTGGGCGATTGTAAGGAAAAAATCTCTCTATTAGAAAATGGATCTATTGATTTAGTAATAACTTCTCCACCTTACTTAAACTCAAGGGATTATACAGATACTTATATGATTGAATTATGGATGTTAGATTTAATTAAGGATTATGACCAACTAAGAGGTCTAAGAAGAAAAACGTTTAAATCACATGTTCAGGTTGCATGGGGAGAAATGCCACTTTTAAATATTAAGGAATTATCAGATGCGATTGAAAAACTAGAACCTTATAAGGAAAAGTTTTGGAATAAAAATTTATTGGAAATGATTAAAGGCTATTTTGTAGATATGGATATGCTTTTTGGTAAATTAAAGGGAAAAATGAAGTCCGGTGGAAAAGTGTATTTGAATGTTGCAAACTCTGCTTATTATGGGGTAGAGATTGAAGTAGATAAAATTATATCAACAATTGCTGAAAATCATGAGTTTGAAATTGAAGAGATTAGAAAGGCAAGGAAAATTAAACCAAGTAGTCAACAAAAAGAACTAATACCATATTTATTAGAAGTGGTTATCGTAATGAGAAAAAAATAGTAGTTTTTAAAATTAAATAACTTTATTGTAACTGTTATAGTCAATAGTTAAATGTGTAAGTATAGAATTAAATAACTTTATTTTAACACCGTCTAAATTTATAGACGGTGTTATGCATGTTCATGTACTAAAGATTAAACAACTTTATTGTAACTCTACATCTTTTTGTTGTATTGAAAAAAAGATTGATTAAAATTATCTCTCCTCTATAGATTTCTAAGAGGAGAGATTTTTTTATTGAATATCTATGTTATCGTCACTTTAGAATGTAGTTTTGTAAAAAAGACTGATAGTTTGTAATAAAAATCACCTTTAAGGGGTCACTACCTGATCATGAGGCCTTTTTATTCTTTTGATTCAAAAATTAAGTCTTTATTATGTTTGACTAAATCTCTAATTTCTTTAAGAGTCATATTTTTTCACTCTGATTTTGGGTACATAGTTAGCAATATTTCATTTTTTTCAGTTACTAGATAAAGAACAATCCTGAATCCACCTCTAGTGCCTTCATTCGTTTTTTTAAAACTTTATCCTTACAATTACCTAATACTTCGTCAATCTCTTCTTCCATTCCCTTGGTTGTAGAATTGAAATAAAGTTGCGACGAAACACCCCTTTAGATTGCTTTGGCAAAATATGTTAAAAGAAATAACTATGTTGAACAAGCATTTAAACAATATGATGCACACCGTCAAAAACGTATTCAAGATTTATATAAGCAATGCTGGCAACCAAGAGATGAATCCCCCTTGAAACCGAATAGGAGAGCAACATTTCAAATAATGTTCCATGATATAACTATCTATGTAATATAACTATGTTTGAACAAGGAGATGGAAGCATGAGTAAGTTAGCAGGCAAAATAGCTTTAGTTACAGGATCAAGTCGAGGAATTGGCCGCAGTATTGCATTGCGTCTGGCACAAGAGGGAGCCTTTGTCGTCGTTCATTACGGGAAAAGACGTAATGAGGCAGAAGCAGTTGTTCACCAGATCGAGCAAAGCGGAGGAAATGCTTGCGCGATTGGTGCTGACCTTAGTACTCTAGATGGTATTCAAGATTTATTTACTACTTTGGATGATACTATTCGGGAATATATGGGCGGTGGCGGATTCGATATTCTTGTCAACAATGCTGGAATTGGTCAAATTATCAGTTTAGAAGAGACGACGGAAGAATCATTTGACGAGGTAATGAAGATTAATGTCAAAGCACCACTTTTTGTTACTCAGCAAGCTTTGCCACGTTTAAAAGATGGAGGACGTATTATTAATATTTCATCTTTTGTGACACGTGCAGCTTCTCCAAGTGTCTTCACGTACAGTATGTCCAAAGGTGCTATCGACACATTTACGCGTCTTCTAGCCAAACAACTAGGGAGCCGTAATATTACGGTAAACGCCATCCAGCCTGGAATTATTAATACAGAGATGAATGCTGAAACTTTGGAAAACCTTGATGGACAAAAATATGCGGCTGGTCTTTCAATCTTCAACAGATGGGGAGAACCCGAGGATGTGGCAGATATTGCCGCCTTTCTCGCTTCCTCAGACAGCCGTTGGGTAACTGGTCAATTGCTCGATGCAAGTGGCGGATCTCATCTATAGAACCTGTAAGCGAATTTATAAGGAACTTCAAACGAAGTGACCCCAAAAAGTTAGACACATATTTTAAGCAGTTACTGAGGAATGAACTCCGTATTGGACAGGGCTCATTCCTTTTAATTTTCCTTTAATTCGTTTGTTATTGTAAATAGTAAATGTACTTCTCCAATTCTGAAATGAAATGCTCCATACTTTCAAACTTTTGATGACAACAAACCTCTTACCACATAGAAAGAAGGTTTTGCAAGATGATGCAACAACTTAATCTAATGAATCTATTTTCCCTTTTATATATTTCGCCCGTGCTTCAATATAATCCAATATATACTCTGGTTCCTTATCAAATAAATGGATATCGTCTTTTTTATAAGGATCTTTTTGAATATAAGGTCTTATTAAATTATGCATACCTTGTATTTTCGGTTTTAAAAAGTCTACATTAAATTGGTTGTTTAAAATAACGTTTAGCAAGTTTTTGTATTGACGTCGAAATGTTTCTACGTCGAGAATTCTTGCGGTAAGCGTATTAAATCCTTCGATTCGTAAATAGTCTTCCTCCATCACTTTCCCGTTTACATCCCTTCCCCATGTTGCATCGTAATCCCACGGGATGACTTCGAATTGCCTAGTTTCGCTATTTTGGTATAATGCGTAATTATGAACAAAACCATCAAAATTTTGGGTGAAAACAGCGCCAGCCAACCAGCTAAGATACTGATTAACATTGAGGTATTTCACAATTTCCTTTTCAAAATCAGCCTTTGAAATGGTATTAATTTCAATAATCATTTTTTGTAAATGAAATTCATCTTGTTCTGTCCCATATTTTAGTTCATAGCCAGCTTTAAGTGATTTCTTTACTTCTTTATCAAGATCACTCATCAACGAAAAGTTTGCATCGCCATCAACCGCATAGAATATTGGTCCTTGCGGTAGTTGTCGATTCTTAAGGAAATACTCATCCACTGATTCTAATTCCAAATAAAGCCCCTCATTTTTCCCATTCAATTTCATATTTACAAATTGGGACTTTGGCGATAAGCACCCTATTTCATTGAAAAAATCGAGCGATAGTTTATTTCTTAATAGAGAAGGATCTTTATATTCTGCGTTGATATGAATTTCTTTGGTATTTCTATACGTACTTGGCTTATTAAACGAAATGTGATACGACTTCTTTCGAAAATCCCGGATATGGGAGCCACGATAGGCGATATCAATATCATACTTTCTTTTGTTAATCGTTAGCTTGGCAGAGATAGGATCGTCACACCAAATATCTTTCCGAAGTTCACCTAAATCTAAAGGATGAATAAAAAGCTGATATTCAGGTATTACTATGCCATTTTCCACACGATTTCTTTCCTTTCATTTTTAAATTATTCGTATAAAACAAAATGTAAGATTCCACAAAAAGATATAGAGTTTATATTTACCTTTCGAAAACTATGCGATTGACTCTAACAACTTTAGTGCAACCTCATATATTACGATTAGGGAAAGAAATGTGCAGAGACATGGGTTTGATTCCTTTGAAAAAGGAATCTACCTTCTTTCTCTAATAAAGATGAAAGGAGGTTTGAATATGTTATTTATACAGAAAGCAGTAGAAATTGCTAACAACTCAGGGTTAGGTCACTACATGCACCAGGATCCTATTAGTAACGAACGATGCACGAGCAGGGTACGTCGAACTTCGCGAAACCAGCGACGCACGAGCAGGGTACGTCGAACTTCACGAAACCAGCGACGCACGAGCAGGGTACGTCGAACTTCGCGAAACCAGCGACGCACGAGCAGGGTACGTCGAACTTCGCGAAACCAGCGACGCACGAGCAGGGTACGTCGAACTTCGCGAAACCAGCGACGCACGAGCAGGGTACGTCGAACTTCACGAAACCAGCGACGCACGAGCAGGGTACGTCGAACTTCACGAAACCGGCGACGCACAAGCGGTAACTCCTTTTGGAATGACTTATTTTTTTAAAAACCTCAGGCGATTTTTCACTATCTGAAGAGTATGTTACTTAATGTTATTCAATGGACTATTGAATGCGTCTGTATAAAAAGTTAACTAGTTCTCACTAGTTAACTTTTTCTGTGTTATTCCTTTCGAAGTCCAAGGTTGAAAGAAAAGTGATGATCAGCTGAGGTGGGTTCCGTCGGAGCTTTTCTTTTATGTATATACTTCAGGATGAATTGTTATCGTTGTGTATTACAAAGCAGCTATCAGAATTGTTTAAATCACTGTAGCCTATCCACTTTTCACTTCCCTTCTTGGGGTATAGTAAAGGATATGTTTAATTAATGAAGAAGCTTAGACTAAGACCCATATTTGAGATCTTTGCATGGTTTGCATGGAACGATTTTGGATTGTCCGCAAATCGCCACCTATACAACTACTCTCCAATTACCACTTAAGTAACGCTCAACAGCTTATAATTTATATTCGGCAGTATATTTAACCATAGAAAAACTGCACTTCCTATTGTTAGATAAATGTGAATACGACAAGATTTTCAGAATTAAGGATTGGCACTTGATTGAAACAAGGATTATTAAAACAGAAGAATGGAAAGTCAATGAATTATCATTAATATATAATAAGGGTTTTAGCATAGAAGCTGTTTCAAATAAATTACATATCAATTCAATTGAAATTGTTGCTTAAAGAAAATAAGAGAGAGAAATGGTTTAAACCCGAGGACTTATTAGAAAAGCATAAATTGTTTAATGAATATCTATATAATAAAAGTAAATAGGAATCGATTTAGAATAGATATTCGAAAAAGCGTCTGAATAGTGTTTTAAGGTTACGTCACGTTTAAGTTGTGGTTAAAATAATTTGATTTTTAAAATTACATCATGACTAAGCTGTGTGTAGACATCTTTTGTTTCATGGTAATAAAGATATTTAAAAAACAATAAAGTCGATTAAAAAATAATAGAGTTGTTTAAAAAAGGCTATATCCTTGCCGCGAAATAGTGATTGTCCTAAGCTAATTCTGATTCTATAATAGTGAATGTAGAATCGTTAAATAACAATTAATGAGGTGGCTTATGAAAAGGCAATGGAACTTAATATTAGCACTAATTGTGGTCTTAATTATTGCGGTTTTTTCAGTTATCAATGTTGACATGGTAACGGTTAATTATGTATTTGGAAAAGCTGAGTGGCCGTTGATCCTCGTCATTATTGGGTCAGTTCTATTGGGAGCCCTATTAGTTGGATTAATTAGTATGATGAAAATTTATCAACTTCAAAGAGCTTTGAAAAAGGCAGGAAGTGAAATAGATCAACATTCTTAAATGTTGATCTATTTCACTAAGAGCCCTATTGTAAAACAACACTTAGAATTAAATAACTTTATTTGAATCCCGTCCTAAAAATCAGGACGGGTTATTTGTATTTGAGGTTAGAAAATTAAATAACTTTATTGTCACTCTACACTTCTGTAGCTTTGAAATAAAGTCATTCTGTTTACAAAAAAGATGTACCGTTTTTCCCCTTTAGATTATAGTTATCTATGGGGCGTTTTTTGTCTAAGAGAGCAAGGACATTGGAAGTAGAAAAGTGGATTAAAGAAGGTCGTGGTACTGGGCTAGGTGCAGGTTGGATGGTACTTAACGAGCTCGAATAAGATGGTTGAATTCGAAAATCCTGATGGTGGTTCTACAACAGGTAGAGCTTTTGAAAGTGTACTTGTTCAAGCAAATAATGACCAAGACTACATGTGGATTGGTGGTTTAAACATGGTTGTAGAGCTGCTTAAACATATAAATTCTAACAATGCATGGTCAAACTAACCCTCAGGTAAACTAGATTTGTTAGTTGATAGTTAATAAAAATATTTAGTTATATATTGAATATTTTTAACTGGATAGAAGTAAAGGGGAAAATATGAGAAAAAAAGTTATTTTATCATTAATGTTAATGACATTTCTTTCTGCTGTAGAAGGAACAATTATTAGTACAGCAATCCCCCGTATAACGAGTGATTTATCGGGCGTCGAACTTGTTAGTTGGGTATATGCCATTTATATGCTTGCCACAGCTGTTTCGACTCCAATATACGGGAAACTGGCTGATTTATTCGGTCGTAAAAAAGTTTTACTTATCGGAGCTACAATATTCTTAGTCGGCTCAGCACTTTGCGGTGTCGTTACATCGATGGAACAGCTCATCGCCTTTCGAGCGCTTCAAGGTCTAGGTGCTGGCGCTATTATGCCAATAACAATGACAATCATTGGTGACTTATATAGCGAAGTGAAAGACCGTGCAAAAGCACAGGGCTGGATTAGTGCTGTTTGGGGCGTCTCTGGTGTTATCGGACCATTAGTTGGCGGATTTTTAGTTGATTCTCTTTCTTGGCGCTACATCTTCTTCTTAAACGTTCCATTTGGGATTATCGCTTGCTTAATGATTGTCATTTATTATAAAGAATCTATTAAGCCTGCTAAGCACCATATTGACTATCTTGGTGCAACGGTATTCTCATTAAGTGCAATCGCTCTACTATACGCGTTATTAACAGGTAGCAGTAAGCAAAACTGGGGGGACATGACAATTATTGGCCTCTTAATTTTTGCAGCTGTTTCATTCGTTATTTTCTTATTCATTGAGAAAAAATCTCCGGAACCATTAATTCCGCTAACACTTTTCTCTAACCGTACATTATCTACTATAAACATTCTAACTCTTATTTCTGGAGCAATGCTTATTAGTATTACCATGTATCTTCCAATTTGGAGCCAAGGTGTATTAGGAAAAAATGCGACAGATGCCGGACTCATTTTAATGCCACTTCCTGTTATGTGGACATTTGGCACTATTTTTTCTGGTAAATTAGTTGATAACTTAAAAACGAAACAAATCATTCTACTTGGAGCTAGCATTCTTTCAGTTGCTGCCTTTTCACTATTTACATTGTCAACAGATTCACCAGCATTCCTTATTTATATTGCAGTTGGATTATTCGGCTTAGGAATGGGGCTTGTTGTACCTATTTACATGGTAACAATTCAATCAGCTGTTCCAAATCATACTCGCGGGACAGCGATTGGCTTAAACACATTTATCAATACGTTTAGTCAAACATTAGGTGCTGCAGTTTTTGGAGCAATTTTCAACACGATGATTCATGCACGCGGTATAAAAAACCTGGATCTTGTATCTTCTGGTGGACATGCAGGAACTACAGCAAACGTAGTAACCGAATCACAAGAAGCATTAGCTTCAAGTGTACATTTCATTTATATGGGTACTTTTATATTAGCACTAGTAACTTTAGTAATTGTTTGGTTCTTATTAAAGCCATCCACACAAACTAGTGAACAATAAAAAATAATGAATAAAATAAGCTGTGAAGAGATTTTTCTTTATAGCTTATTTTTATTTCTGACATGATCCTAGGTATAGTATACTTTTGGAATATCTGTTTTAATTCAGGTTAATATTGAGAAAAAGCTATTTCTCTTGTGAGGGATTATATAATGAGTAATTATCAAGAAGGTTATTTATGTAGATGTTGCGAGAAGTATCACAATGAACTTCCAATGAGTTATGGAAGTCCAGTTCCTGATTATTGTTATGACGTACCATTAGAGGAACAAGAAAGCCGAATAGAGATGAACGAAGATTTATGCATTATTGACAATGAGTATTTTTTTATTCGTGGATGTATTGAAATTCCTGTAATCGATGGAGAGGGGCTATTTATTTGGGATGTCTGGGTTTCATTAAGCAAAGGAAATTTTGATAAAACTAATGACTGTTGGGAAGTGGAAGGAAGAGAACAAGAACTAGAGCCGATGTTTGGTTGGTTATCCACTTCAATTCCTTGTTATCCTGAAACGATAAATTTAAAAACGATGGTTCATACTCGTTCCATTGGAGTACGTCCTTATATTGAGTTAGAACCAACTGAACATCCCTTAGCCATAGAACAAAGAGAAGGTATAACGATAGAACGTATAAAGCAGATTGCAGAAGAGCTATGTGATGAAAAGGAACAATAATAACTTTTCTTGTTGAACTAACAGAGTGTTTTAGTTGAATAAGGCACATTTAATTGATTAAACTTTTTTTAAAAATCTCAAACTTAGTTAGAAAGATTAACTCCATTTTGATCAAACTTTTTTCAAAATAATGGAGTTTTTGCATTTGCTGATTATAAAGGTTGAAGGAAATTTTTTAATCAATCTATATTCTAAAGCTACTCTTCATAAGCTAGAAACACTGATAAATCAACGATGAATAAAATCATACATAAACGAGTAAAAATGGAAAAGAGTCAACCTCTTCGTTTAGTTACATCAGGAGGACTAATTTGATTAATAGAAAAATCTGGGGCAGAATTTTATGCTTCATATTAGCGATTATAACCTTGACTTCATGTTTATTAAACAGAGCGGGTGAAGGTGAAGGAGAAGCTGAAAATAAAGAAATTGAACCTAAAGAGAGGGTTTCTCTAGCATTACCGAACTCCACACAATTACATTTGGAAGCCAATGGTTTACTACTGCAAAAAACAAAAAGTTCGAATAAAACGTATATTCGTTCAATGGATCAAACAACGGTCTATAAATTATTTGAAGATGGGGAAAACGTGGGTTCCATCAAGGTCACTATTCGAGAAATCGATAATGGGGATTTCTTCATTTTCACTCAATTACAAAACAAAAGCAGCAAAGGTTATAGTGCCTCGATATCGTACCCTATTAGGGGAAGTGTAAAGTATGATCTGACAGATTTCGAACGACAGGAAATTCAACATGAGCACGATCATGTATCCGGTGTAGATCCAACCACCTATCCTATCGGCCTGTTAAAAGTAAAGGAACACAAAAAATTAGTTACCAATATGATGATAAGCCGAAACTATGTATCGAAAGAATTGATAACAAAGTATGAGAACGGGGACAAGAGTGTGGTTCGGGAGTTGACGAGTGAAAATAAGGCCTTGGAATTAATTAATAATGATAATGGCCTTACTGTAACGCTTCCACTTCAATCAGTAGGAAAAGATTTATCTGAAAACTGGGTGTTAGTGTCACAAGAGCCTCTGTTTAAAAAAGAAGAAGGGCTCAATGAATGGATTAGTCAAAGTGCCAAACAATACAAAGAAACTAACAAATGGTATACAGCCGAAGGGCCTTATACAAAACTCCCGTGGTCGATCGAACCTGCAACAAAGTTAGGATATGGGCGAAACCTAGTGAGGGTCCAAGATAAAAAAGCCTTAGATCACTATGAAAGTATGCAGGAGCGATACTTCTATGATTTGCTATTAAACTCTGTTGCAAACTTATTTATTTTTCAAGGAGATAAAAAAGGATTATGGGAAACGGAGTATACGAGTTCGTGGCTGAAAAAAGATTACGGAATCCAAGCTCCATATATCGATACAAGGCATAACGAAAAAACTGCGTTATTCCTCAAAGAGGCAGGGGACATCCTTGACATCAAAGAACTCAAAAACTCGACCATCACCTATGCAGATTTTTTAGTCGATCAGGCAAACAATGGAAACATAATCGAAGTTCCCAAAGGCGGTTACCTTGTGACCGATTATTATTCTCCTCAGCAGACAAAGAAGACACATACATCCTTAAATCACGCTTTAGGAGAAATGAATTTCTTACTAGAATCCTATCAACAAACAAAAGAGAAATCCTATTTAGACGTAGCCAGAAATATGAGATGGGGTGTTGAAAATATCGGAGAAAAATGGTTACGAGAGAATGGGGATGTGTGGTATCAAGTGAATGGCGATTTCACTTTTGAAGGAACTGATTATCCTCTCTTGACGTTAGAAGATTTACTGAAATCTCAACAATCTTGGGAAGCTGTTGGAGAAAAAAGAAGTGAAATGTTTGATCTACTCATTCGCTCGAAAGCGCAATATCTCGTGGAAAGTAAGCAGGAAATTTTTCAATCTGTAGCGAACTCTCTCATCAACCAAGGGTTTGGGGATATCATAGAAGGATACAATAATATTCCTAAGTTCTAATAAACCTCATATGTTGTTCTTACGCTATAAACGGGTACGATTGTTTAACAACAAAGGCAGAAAATGCTTCTGTCTCTCTTATCGGAGACAAGGAGAGAATTCATCAATTAATGGTCATTTTATTAGATAAAGCTATAAAGTATACGAAAGAGGGAGGGGGAATTTTAATTTCTTGTTCCCAGACCTTTAATTCCGTTTTCATAAGAGTACAGGATAATGGCATCGGTATTGAGGAAGAGAATATACCCAAAATATTTGATCGATTTTTCCAAGGGGATAAATCAAGGACTGAAGAAGCGGGAGCTGGTCTTGTGCTTGCCATTGCTTCCCGATAGACAAGTTCTAGCTTTTTAAAATCATGAACTGTATGAACAATCCGTTACCTCAACAAAATATAACCAAAACTACTAAGGAACAATAAATATGCCCTTTTTAGTTTTGGTTTTTTGTCTATAAAAGTAAGATTAGTTTAAATCACGCCAATTACATTTAAAAATACGATAATAATTGCAATCGGTGCTATATAGCGAAGTAAGAATAACCATAATACAAATAATTTATAGCCTTTATTTTTACTCACACCCAGTTCTCTCATTAATACATCTTTCTTCATTTTAAACGGTACGAAGATCGCAACTAATAATACACCGAGTGGCATAAGAATATTACTTACTGTATAGTCTGCTAAATCAAAGATTGTTTTTCCAAACAATTGCACATCGCTTAATACACCAAATGATAGCGCCGATGGAATCCCTACAACAAAGATTAGTAATCCGACCATCAATGCCATTTTTTCGCGTTTCCCTTTACCCTTTGTCGTTAAAGAGGCAACGCTAATTTCCAACATCGAAATGGCTGATGTTATAGTTGCAAAGAAAAATAGTAATAAGAAAATAATGAAGAACAATTTTCCGAATGCCATTTTACTGAAAATCGCTGGCAATACTATAAATAATAGACCTGGTCCTTGAGACGGTTCCATTCCAAATGCGAATACTACTGGGAAAATAGCAAGCCCTGAAAGCAATGTAATGACAAGCGTTAAACCGACGATAGAAAATGCGGAACGCGGTAAACTTTCTTCTTTCGGTAAGTATGAGCTATACGTAACCATAACTCCTACCCCGACAGATAACGAGAAGAACGATTGCCCCATCGCATATAAAATAACTTCAGATGTAACATTTGAGAAATCAGGCTGTAAGAAGAAACGAACCCCTTCTCCTGCTCCATCTAATGTAAGAGCACGAATAATTAATACAAAGAATAAAACAAATAGTGCTGGCATGAAATACTTATTTACTTTTTCAACACCGTTTTGTACACCTTTACTTACGATAAAAATAGTCATAAGAATAAATAATAGCTGTGATCCAACCGCTAAAAATGGATTGGAAATGATTTCACCAAAGGTTGCTTCGTAAGAGCCATTTCCTTCCCATAGTCTACCTGTAATTGCATTCCATAAATATAATAAAATCCATCCTCCTACAACACTGTAGAATGAAAGCAATATGAAACATGTTACAATCCCTAATTTACCTAGCCCCGACCATAGCGTCTTAGGAGCAATATCTCTATATGCTGCAACAACCTCTTTTTGTGTACTTCTTCCAATTACAAATTCCGCCAATAATAATGGTAAACCAATTAATAAAGTAAAACCGATGAAAATAAGGAAGAATGCACCTCCACCTCCAATACCGGCCATATACGGGAACTTCCAAATCGCGCCAAGACCTATTGCTGAACCTGCTGCGGCTAAAATAAAACCTAATTTCGATGTCCATTGCTGTGATTTCATCTCTTTATCTCCTCTCTTTTTCTATTTCTTTGTTTATGACAATTCGGTTTTTATAATATTGTTCTATCGTGACTCCTTTCTCATACAACCACTTCTTTTTAAATAAAAAACGTCCCTACGCAAATACGTAGGGACGATAAAATATCGCGGTACCACCCTAGTTATGAAGATACAACAAGAGTAAGACCCAAATAAAAAACGCCCCTACGCAAATACGTAGGGACGATAAAATATCGCGGTACCACCCTAGTTATGAAAATACAACAAGAGTAAGACCTAAATAAAAAACGTCCCTACGTGCATACGTAGGGACGATATATATCGCGGTACCACCCTAGTTGTGAAAAAAATTCTTCACCACTTTATTTGATAACGGTATTCTCTACCGTCTTCCACTTCCTCACAACGTGTGATTTATGAAAGATGCTCCAGGTCGAAATTCATGATCATCTATATACTGATTCGCACCAACCATCAGCTCTCTGATATAGGGAGATTTTCACTACTTAATCCTATCATTGCCCAAATATTAATTTTCCGAATTGATAATATCATTTTTATCACACATTAAAAATAGTGTCAATTAGATTTTTGAATTTTTATACGGTTTTGCTTAACTTTATTTGTACTAGATAGTATAAATTCACTTAAAAAAATGAGGATTACTGCAGAGCAGAATCCTCATTTTTTTAAAAATTAATAGGGCTTAGTTTAATGTAAATACTACCAAATAAAATCTTTATTAGGCCATCTATTACAAAAAAGACATCTAGACTTACGTTAGTCAGGATTAATCCAATGAATGCATTGATTATTAAAGTGATTGATAGAAAAAGCATTAATTTCCCATGTACCGGAATAAAAGGTACGAAATGAATGCCGACAGCTAAAATAATTAATAGCCAGCAAGTTCTATAATCATTGGCAAATAATTGAAAACTGACAAAAACTAAAATAGCTAATAAAAAAATTGAAAAATTAGACCACTTTTTTTGTTCCGGTGTACCAGGACCAACTGCTAATTTCTCCCGGGTTTTAGGGCTTAATTGCCAAATCATACCTAGTACATAAACGATGGCAAAAGGCCAAACATTTGGATAGCCGTTATATTTTATTAAAAGTAAGAACATTGCAAAGCCAGCTATTATTAGCCAAATCCCATTAATCCTTTGTCTAGGATATTTGTAGGCTTGTGTTTCCATATTCTATTCTCCATTCTCGAAATATCTATATCTTCGAATAATAAATTCTAGAATAATATATCAAACTGAATTACATTTTTTTGTCACTATTTGTCGAAGAGATAAAAATATAGGTCCAAATTAAGTTGCGTTGTTTATAAAAAGTCATACTGTTTTTTGTTTGAAGATGTGTTGTTCCAGAGGCAGAGCTGCCTTTTTTATTCCGCTTATAACGGTCAATGAACTGTATTGTGATAAGATAAATTAAACATATCTTATGACTAAAGGAAGATTTGAATGGAGAATCGATTTTCAATAGGGGAAATGGCTAAGCTTCATAATACATTTGGGTTAAGATTATTATTTAATAGGAGAAATGCTTATGGTTGGAACAATATTTAATACAATGATGATAATAGTCGGGAGCATTGTGGGAAGCATCTTTAAAAAGGGGATAAAAGATGAATATCATAATATTTTAATGCAGGCTATGGGACTAGTAGCTATGGGGTTAGGAATAAATGCACTAGTGCAACATTTACCTTCAAGCAAATATCCGGTGCTTTTTATTGTAAGTTTAGCTATAGGAGGTTTACTAGGTCAAAAACTAAAGTTAGAAACAAGATTTAATGCTTTAGTAAATAAGTACTCTAAGGGTAATTTAGCTGAAGGTTTATCGACTGCTATTTTATTATTTTGTATTGGAACTTTATCAATTTTAGGTCCCGTTGAGGCTGCGTTAAAGGGAGACTATACATATCTGCTTGCAAACGGTATGTTGGATGGAATTACTTCAATTGTTTTAGCTTCTACCTTTGGTATTGGGATAGCTGTTGCAGGGATAGTATTATTTGTATGGCAAGGTTCTATTTATTTAATTGCGATATTAATGGAGAATTCTTTAAGCAATGATCTTCTAAATGAAGTGACTATTGTAGGAGGTATATTAATATTAGCTTCAGGTTTAAGTATTTTAGGGATCAAGAAATTTAATACGTTAAATCTTCTGCCATCATTAATGATTCCTCCTATAGTATTTTTGATTATTCATTTAGCCCAATTATAATTTTTATTAGATATTGCATTTAGAGGGCTTTAGTTATCAATTGTATCTGTAAATTTACTTAGGGAGCTATGTTAAGTAACTTTCCAAAAATTATACAACTTAATTTAAAATACCCTTCTAATTTATTGACAATTCAAATAAAGGGACTATAATAATTAACAAGATTTGCATAACGAAAAATTGTTGATAACAATTTGGAGTATAAGAGTAAAAGTGTTGAAGAGAACTAGTAGTTTTAATGGAACTTACAGAAAGTGGCCGGTTGATGAGAGGCGCAAGGAAAGTTAAAATGAATTCATCTTGGAGCTGCGTACCGAACTTTAGTAGGCTACGACGGGTTTGCATCCGTAATCAATGCAGAGGTATCGCTTTTAGCCGTACCTATTGAGTAGAGTTATGTGAGTAGCTCTTAAATTAAGGTGGTAACACGTTCATACACGTCCTTTAGGTTGATTCCTAAAGGGCGTTTTTTTATCTTCATTCAGTAGAAGTGGGTGGTAAGATGAATGCGATGTGATTCCTTATATAGAGGAGCTCAGTCTAAGAACGTCACATCCTGTGGCAATTTATCTGTAGCAAAAGCAAAGCGACAGCTACTATTACGCCAAGGTGAAATTGATTTTTACTCTTATAGAACTTGCAATATTAATTCAATATTTAAGGAGTTGTATTGTATGTTTTTAGAACTGGGAGAACATTTAGAGATGATTCAAAAAGGTGTAGGTATGATCGTTAATGAAGGACAGGTTTCGCCTGATAACATCCCCACAATGTTAATTGAAATAGGGGAAGAGTCTGTACTAGATATTATTCCATCATTAATTGCAAAAGGATATATTAAAAGTAAAAATGAGTTTATGCGATTAATGAAACAAAATGGTGTTTCTTTAAATGGGGAAAAACTTGTAGAAGATGATACTGACATAATATTAATGAATGATGAGGTTTTACAAATTGGGGAGCAACAATATATACGATTTATAAAATAAGGGAGCTAAGCAGATTACTAAAGCGCCAAAAATAAGGATGGTTATTGTATCGATTGTGCCTGTGAAATTTGACTGTGGAATGATCCATTTTATTTTCTTACTATAATAATTATGCAAGGTAGACGTCAGTATATTGTATACTTTATCAGCTTTATGGTTAAGGGAATCATACAATTAATCCAAGTACTTTAAAGGTTATCCGCTACAAGGCAATCTAATGTCATAATCCCTTTAAAACAAAAGATATCGATGAATAATTTATAAAAATGCAGTGAATTGTTATGTCAAATAATAGGGTATGAATATCTAGAGTTTAACTTTAAAATTGAATTTTTTGTTAATTTCTCTCTCATTTTACCATTATCATGCAAAATAATGGTATGCTATATCACGATAATAGTTTATGGAGGCGGTATTATGTATTACAGTAATGGTAATTATGAGGCTTTCGCACGTCCTAAAAAACCAGTGGGTGTTGATGAGAAATCGGCATATCTTGTTGGTTCGGGGCTAGCTTCACTGTCAGCCGCATGTTTTTTAATTCGTGATGGTCAAATGAAGGGAGAGAATATTCATATTCTCGAAGAACTAGATATCTCAGGCGGTAGCCTTGATGGTATTTTAAATCCGACAAGAGGCTTTATTATTCGTGGTGGTCGAGAAATGGAAGATCATTTTGAATGCCTATGGGATCTATTCCGTTCAATCCCATCTTTAGAAATAGAAAACGCTTCTGTTTTAGATGAGTTTTATTGGTTAAATAAAGAGGATCCTAACTATTCAAAATGTAGATTGATGGATAATAGAGGTCAAAGACTTGAGGATGATGGGAAGTTTACATTATCTGATAAAGCATCTGAAGAAATGATTAAATTATTCTTTACGCCTGAAGAGAAATTAGATGATGTAAAAATTACAGATGTTTTCTCTGAAGAGTTCTTTGAATCGAACTTCTGGCTATATTGGTCTACGATGTTTGCTTTTGAAAAATGGCATTCAGCAATGGAAATGCGTCGTTATATTATGCGTTTTATTCATCATGTTGGGGGTCTACCTGATTTATCTGCATTAAAATTTACAAAGTATAACCAGTACGAATCTTTAGTACTTCCTATGATTAAATATTTGGAAAGCCATAATGTTGATTTCCAATTTAATACTGTTGTAGAGAATGTTTTAGTTGATAAAGTTGGCGATAAAAAAGTTGCTCATACTTTAGTGTTAAAACAAAATGGTGTGAAAAAGAATATTGAGCTAACAGAAAATGAATTAGTGTTTGTTACAAATGGTAGTATCACAGAGAGTACAACTTATGGTGACAATAATACGCCAGCCCCTATAAGTACTGATTTAGGCGGAAGCTGGTCACTTTGGAAAAACATCGCTTCCCAAGATTCTGAGTTTGGTAAACCAGAAAAATTCTGCGATAATCTTCCGGAAGAAAGTTGGTTTGTTTCAGCAACACTTACTACACTGGATGATCGAGTTGCTCCGTATATTGAAAAAATCAGTAAAAGAGATCCATATGCTGGCAAGGTAGTTACTGGTGGTATTGTAACTGCTACAGATTCTAATTGGATGCTAAGCTATACGTTGAACCGACAACCTCATTTTAAAGAACAACCAAAAGACCAATTAGTAGTTTGGATTTATGGTTTACTATCTAATAAACCAGGTGATTTTATTAAAAAGAGTATTACCGAATGTTCTGGAAGTGAGATAGCACAAGAGTGGTTGTACCATATGGGTGTGCCTGTAGAGGAAATACCGGATCTAGCACAAAATTCTTGTAATACAATTCCGTGTTACATGCCTTATATAACATCTTACTTCATGCCTAGAGCAATGGGGGATCGTCCTTTAGTTGTCCCTAATGGATCTGTTAACTTAGCCTTCATGGGGAACTTTAGTGAAACTGAAAGAGACACTGTATTCACTACTGAGTATTCAGTAAGAACAGCGATGGAAGCTGTTTATCAATTATTAAATATTGATAGAGGCGTTCCTGAAGTATTTGCATCTACTTTTGACATTCGTACTTTATTATCTTCAACTGCTCGCTTACTTGATGGTAAAAAATTAACAGATGTAGATGCTCCATTTATCTTAAAACAAATAGGTAAATTTGGTATTCATAAAACAAAAGACACGATCATCTATGATTTACTGAAAGAAAGTAAATTGATATAAAGATATGTGCTAAAAAAGCTGATTCATAATTGAATCAGCTTTTTTACATTAAATAGTGAATTTTTTCATTTCGTCTCTTAAAGCATCAGCAATAGCATTTAGGTCTTTAGCTTTTTCAGAGACAGTCTCGATGCTTTTAAGCTGTTCATTTGCGGATGCCGAAACTTGTTCTGTTCCTGCAGAAGTTTCTACGGCAGAAGCGGATATGTTTTGTACGGCACTAATGATTTGCTCCTTGCGCTCATCCATCTCATGAGATAAATGTTTCACCTCTTGTGCCACTTCACTCGTCTGATCTAGAGCTACCTTTATTGTATGGAAGATTTCGCTAGTATCCTTTGTAGCTTGTGCATTTTGTTCGACAATGCTAAGGCTTGTACTAATTTCCTGCACAGCACTTTTAGAAATATCCTGAATTGCAGAGATTTTATGCTTAATATCCTCAGTAGCATTAGATGTCTGTTCCGATAATTTTCGAATTTCATCAGCAACGACTGCGAAACCTTTCCCTGCTTCACCCACGCGAGCTGACTCAATGGATGCATTCAGAGCTAATAAATTAGTTTGAGTTGCGATATCTGTAATTGTATTGACAATACTTGATATATCAGATGAAGTTTTTTCTACTTCTTGAACGATTTTACTTACCTGTTGTGAAGATTCACGATTCTTCTCTGACCAAACAGAGAGTTGGTTGACAGTTTCTACACCTTCATTACTTAAATGATCAATATCCTCTGTCATGGAAGCGATCTTCTCTGTATGCTCAATAACACGATCAATATTTCCAGATAGTTGATTTAATTGTTCTCCGCTTTTTTCTGTATCATGAGCCTGCTCTTCTGTAGCTTTTGCCATTTCATTAATGGCTGAACTAATTTCGTCAGTCGTACGTACCGTATCTTCTGCTATTTGAATAAGAATCTTAGAAGAATCTGATAACTCGGAACTAGTATTATGTATGTTGACGGTAACATTCTTTAATGCAGAGCGCATGCTAGAGATGCCTTTTGCCATAAGACCAATTTCATCTTGATGATTTAATAGCTTATCTAACTCAGGATTTTCGGTAAAGTCTAAGCTAGTAGTTTGATGAATGACATTTTCAAGATTTTTAATGGCAGCAACGATGCGACCAATAATCCACCACATTAAAGCACCTATAATGATAAAACTCACTACACCTGTAATAATCTGATAGCTTAGTACAGAGTTTGTAATAGATTGAATACCGCTTTCTGGCACCCCTATGTCAATTACTCCATAAAGTTCACCATTTTTATATATAGGCTCCATGATGTCATATGTCCAAAAACCTTGAACTTCAGCATACCATCTCGTAAATTGCTTTTTTCCGTGTTTAGCACCATCGATTGTGTATGCATCCTCATATGTTTTTCCTAATTTTCCTTTATCACTATGTGCCACTGCTTTTACATTGGTATCAATGACAATAGCATAAGTCACATTCTCTTGTTGTGCTTTTAACTCCACAAAATCTTGTAAAGATGAGATGGGATCACTCTCAGAATTTAATATAGTCTCTGCTTGTTTTGCAATTTCATAGACCTGTTCATTAGCTTTCTCAATTAAAACATCTTTACTATTTTTCCCAACAACCCACACACCTAATACGGAATTGATTACAGATGACAATAACAGCAAACTTAATGTAAAAAACAATAATCGCCGCTTAATGCTTTTGTTTTTCATATAGTTCCCCCTCTGAGTTTTCGGAACTTTATACCTAAAAAAACTCAAATTTTAAGTATAGTATTATGTAATAAAACAGGAATGTCAATAATAGATTGCGAGACTTCCTGCTTAGTTTGTAGAAAAGTGAGGTATAAAAGTCCTTTGAAATTTCAACGATTTTATGAAGCTTTGAACAGATCGAAAATACCTATTTCGGAGAGTTAATAGTTAGTGTAATAAAATAATAAATCGATGCAACTAACTATCAATCAAAATGCTCTAACGGTATGTAAAGAGAAAAAGAGGTGATTATATGCGTTCCGAGTTTCTTGTCAAAAAAGCAAAGAAGGGAGATGGAGAAGCGTTTATACAATTAATCCGTCAATACGAAATGACGCTTTACCGGACAGCAAAACGACTTGGTTTGAAAGATGACGACATTGCAGACCTTTTACAGGACACAATACTGACAGCGTTTGAAAAAATAGATTCTTTAAAAGAAGCAAAATATTTTAATACATGGCTTTGTCGAATTCTTTTAAATAACTGCTATCGATTTATGAAGCAGGATCAGCGTACTGTACCACTAGATGTGACGACATTGCATGAACTGCGACACCAAGATCAAATTTCACTTGAGCTTGATGAGGCATTAGAGAGTCTAGATGATAGCTATCGCATTGCTTTAACGCTTTATTATGTGAATGGACTCACGACAAAAGAAATTAGCGAATTTCTTCATGAATCAGAAGGGACGATTAAGTCGAGGATTTCTAGAGCGAAGCAATATTTGAAAAATAATTATTATGTTGAGGGGGCACAATTACTATGAAAAAATCATTAGATGACCGTTTACATGAGGAAATGAATAGAGAACAAGAAATACCGGATATTGTGCAAAAAGCTTTTGATCGTTCATATACAGAGATTCGATCTAAATTAAAGAGAAAGACAACAAAACGTTGGTTGAAGCCTATTTCAGCTGCGGCTGCATGTGCAGTGCTCGCTTCGGGTATGATCTTGTCTAATGATACAGCAATGGCCAAACTAAAAGCATTTCTAGGGTTCGAGGACGCTGGGATTGAACTTGCTAGTCAAAACGGAGAGGTACAATATGTTGGTGTATCGCAAAGTTCACAAGATGTTAAGGTTACACTTGAAAATACATTTGCGGATGCCTATCGAGTAGGGCTTCAAATGGAAATTTTACCGAAAAATATGGATATAAAAGATATTTATCACGTAGGCATTGAATATCGTATGTATGATTCGAAAGGAATAGAAATTGATGCCCTTGTTTCAGATACAAAGCCTCTTAATTCAAAAGGTATTACGGGTAATGCCGAGGAGCAAATTTTGAAAGGAAGCGGACAATCCATAATTTATGAATTACTATTACAGTCCAATGAACTGGCATGGCCATCTCTAGAGAACGCTCAATTAGTAATTGAATCCATTCATTTCTATACAGAAAAGAAAGGGATTATCACTATTAATGGAGAATGGCCATTTACATTGACACCAACGAAGGTTGTAACACAATCATTTGAAGCGGAAAAAGCTGTTGAAGGTATTCAATTACAATCAGCAACCCTTACGAATGGCTCTATGCATGTATCTTTAATGGTCGATGCAAATCTTTATGAGGATGAAAATCAATTTTTTGAATGGGTATTAACAAATGAAAAGGGAGAGTCCTTTTATGCACGAGGAGCCAATATAGAATTGAAGGATGGAAAAACCGTTGTTAATTTAGTTTACCCTTATAGTATTTGGAATAAGGAAAAACAACTAAGCTTAAATATAAAGGGCTATGAAAAAATAAAATTAAAAAGTAAAGAATGATAGATAATTTAAATATTTAGGAGTACATATAGCAGCTATATCGCTAATGTACTTTTTCATTTGTTTATCAATAATAAAGCGAACAGGAATCTATAAAATCTCTTTGTGTTTTTGGATAATATGGGGCTCATCACCAAAAGTTGTGGACGACATTAGTTAAAACGTATGCTATGTATATAAGTTGATTGGAGTGAAGGCTGGGTGACTCCTTGGGGATTAGCGGCTCATCGGACGCCCCCAGGAAAGCGCCCAGCCGTAACGGAAATCAACCAACGTTTTGGTGATGAACCTTATATGGTATAGTAGGAATAAAATTACAGAAACACAAGGGGGATGTTTGAATGAGAAGAGATACTTTTTTTGCATAGCAAAGGCTATTGCAATATAAAATAAAGCAAAAATAGCCTTTGCTCTTCCTAAAAGAAAAATTACATTTAGGGGTGCAATATGAGCTATAAAAAAGCAAAGCATATTCTACCGGCTGAGTTGCTAGAGTTAATTCAAGAATATGTTGATGGTGAGTATATTTATATACCGCGAAGATCAGAACATAAAAAGAACTGGGGATCCGGTACTACGATAAGAGAAGAATTCGATGTAAGAAATTCTAATATTTATAACGATTATCTATCGGGAATGGATCCGGCTACTTTGGGCGAAAAATACTATTTATCATCAAAGAGTATTCAAAGGATTGTACTAAAAGAGAAAAGAAGAAGAAAAAAATAAGTCAGGGTGGTTTTAGACCACATTGGCTTATTTTCTTTTATGAAATATGAATGAGGTTTTTTCAGGTAATGTAGGTTAGATATAATTTAATCAGCTTCTTTTGAATTTTCACCTTTAGTTTATTTTGATATTCATTAAAAAAATAGGAGAGAAAAAAATGAACTTTACCAAATTATTAGGAACCTCTTTCCCATCAACACAAACTGAACGCATTAAATTAAGAAAGTTGAAGTTGGAGGATGCTCTTACGTTATTCAAGTATTATTCAAATGAAAATGTATATCGTTATCTTGATTGGAATGGACCAGAAACTTTAGAAAGAAGTTATGAAGTAATTAATTTTTGGAACAAAGGCTATGATGAAGGTTGGATTATTCGTTTTGCTATTGCTAACAAAGAAACCGATGAAATTATTGGTACTATTTTTTTAAGTGAATTTGTAGGCAAACGAGCTGAAATGGGGTATGAATTATCTGAAGAATATTGGCATCGTGGTATTATGTCAGAAGCTGTTAAAGAAGTATTATCAATAGGATTTAATCAATTAGGTTTAGTAAGAATACAGGCAATTGTTACAGATGAAAATATAGCTTCAAAGAAGTTGTTATCGAAATTCAACTTTAAGGAAGAAGGCTGCTTAAGACAATTTGAATGCCATAGTGTTACAGGAGAATGTAAAGATATGTTGATCTATAGTTTGTTGCATACCGAGTTTTCAAAGAAGAATATATAAGTTTTATAGTAATTCAAGGATTTCCAATAAAAAGTGCGACAAAAACCTATTTAATGAGTTTTGTCGCATTTTTATATAGTGTTCTATTTTCCTCTATTTTCGAAAATTCCTGTTAATAGAATTTCCAATATGTGATAATTACCATAAATTGAGGTAAGGGAAGGATGATGAAATGGAGAAGAATATTTTAAGTTTAAAACTGAAAAGATATCGAGAAGAAAAAGGAATCACTCAACAAGAACTAGCTGAGATTTTGGTTGTTAGTGATAAGTCTATATCTAAATGGGAACTTGGGAATGGTTATCCAAGTAAGAGGAATATGTTGAAGATATCGGAAATTCTAGATATCAGTGTGGAAACATTGTTATTAGAGGAAAAAAACGATGATAAAGAGAAAATAAAGTTAAGTATTAAATATAGCTTAATTAGTTATATCATTATTTTTGCTGTAACCTTAATGATCAAAGGTTTGACAGGTGCAGAACAGTATCAAAACATTTTATCTAAAGATATTATTGAGATTTTTAAACTACTTGCAAGTGCATTTGTACAAAATATAGGAATTGCTTTACCACCCGCAATTATTATTGGTTTCGTTTTTTATTTTTATATTTTTCCTAAACAATCAAGAGAGTAGATATAAATCTGCTTTCTTTTTTTACAATAAAGCTTTATAACTGATAATTTAGAGTTATAACGTATGAGAAGGTGAGAAAATGCGGATTCAATTTTGGAAAAGTAAAAAGGAAAATAAGGAATGGCGAGGGGGAAATCCAAATGGACGGCCTAAAGTGGCCATAAACGAATCGAAGTTGCTGCATTTAAAGGATACCGAAAAAAGTAATCGAGAAATTGCACGAATACTTCGCGTTTCAGAAGCTACTATTCGGAGACGATTGAAAGATTTAGAGGGTTGATTTTTCTCTTTTTTCGATTTGTTATACATATATTATACACCAGAATGGAATGTGTATATTTTTCTTCATTTCAGGACTCCAATGGATTAAAAACAAACTCTTCGGTATGATATCGTAAAGAGTTTATTTTTTCTTAAATATGGATTATGTTACATATTTTTCGGAATGAGGGTGAGAAGCTTGGAAATATCAATTAATAGCTTACAAGAACGTGACGCAGAAGAATTGTATCAGTTCGAAAAGAATAATAGACAATTCTTTGAACAAATGGTACCTAGTCGTGGAGAAGATTATTATAATTTTGAAACGTTTAAATTAAGACATAGAGAGCTTTTAGTAGAACAGCAGGAAGAAAAATCAAAATTCTACTTAATAAGAGATAACTCAGGCAATATTATTGGAAGAATTAATTTAGTAGATATAGATACAACGAATGATTTAGCAGAAGTCGGTTATAGAGTGGGGCAAGAATATGGAGGAAAAGGAATTGGGGCTAGCGCTTTAAAGCTACTATTGGAAACAGAAATCAGAGTAAAAAAGATAAAAGCAAAAACAACAACAAATAATATTGCATCTCAAAGAGTTCTTGAAAAGAATGGTTTTAAACAAGTGTATATAAGTGATGATGAATTCGAAATGAATGGCCAAAAGCTGCAGTTTATCGATTATCTTTTGGAACTCTAAAAGCCATGGTGTCTTCTGTTGGTCTTGATGGATAGTAAAAATCCTAAGAGGGGTGGTTGAAAGACAGTGTTTAAACGAATCATGATACTTTTTTCAAGTATTGCAGCGATACTTTTGTTGATCATTACGACAAGTTATATTATTCATCAAATACAATTATCAAAGGAAGATAAATTATTTAAGCCAACAGGAAAAATGATAGAAGTTAATGGCCATCAAATGCATGTGTACATAGAAGGAAACGGAAAAGAAACGCTTGTATTTATGTCTGGAGGAGGCACAAGCTCACCTGTTTTAGATTTTAAATCATTATATTCATTGTTAAGCGATAAATATAAAATCGTTGTCGTTGAAAAGGCAGGTTATGGCTTTAGTGACATTACAGATTCTGACCGTGATATTAATACTATTTTACAAGAAACAAGAGATTCTCTATTAAAATCAGGTGTTGAAGGGCCATATATTTTATTCCCTCATTCGATGTCTGGGAATTGAGGCATTGTATTGGGCTCAAGTCTATCCGAATGAAGTTAAGGCAATTATAGGATTGGATATGGCTGTTCCTACTGCATATAAAGATTATGATATAAATATGCCTCTAGTTCATTTAAATGCCTTTGCTGCTAATATTGGTTTTACTAGATGGTTTCCAAGCCTTTCTGAAAGTGATGCTATAAAATATGGGACTTTGACAGATGAGGAAAAAGAATTGTATAAAGTGATTTTTTATCGTAGAACAGTAACTAAAAATATGGTGAATGAAATTAAGCATATTAAGGAAAATGCCGAAAAGGTAGGAGCGGCTGGAATCCCAGATGTTCCAATGCTCTTGTTCTCTTCAAATGGTCAAGGGACAGGTTGGAATGAAGATGAGTGGAATGGATTTCAAAAGGAGTTCATCAGTAAGCATAAAGACGGCACATTAATAAAATTAGATTGCTCACACTATATTCATGATATTGAATTTAAGCGAATAGCTGATGGATCAGAAAAATATATAGAGAGTTTAAATCGTTAGGCTCATGGGATCCCCAGGGAAGCGTCCAGTCGTAACGGAAATCAACCACACGTTATGGTGAAGAGCCATAAAAATTGCTAATTGTTATAGAAAAAATCAAAAAGGGAGTTTTAATCATGAAATATTTATTACAAGTTGATTTTACAATGGACGGGCCATTCGGTGAAGAAATGTCTGAGGCATTCGTTGATTTAGCGCAAAGTATTAACGAAGAGTCAGGTATGATTTGGAAGATTTGGACCGAGAATGCGGCGACTAAAGAAGCTGGTGGGATATATTTATTTGAAACCAAAACAGATGCTGAGCAATATTTAACTATGCATTCAGAACGATTAACAAGTTTCGGTATTACCGATATTCGTGGGAAGATCTTCGAAGTGAATGAAGCATTATCAACAATTAATAAAGCTCCAATTAAGTAGTTGGCTAAAGCTAATTGGCAGTATGATCAACTAAATATTCAGAATTGAAAACATGGGATTGTGATTTAACAGTCTCATGTTTTTGTTTTGTTGAGCTCAATAATAATTTATTGCTTGCAAAATAAGTTTAATGTGTATATATTGTATATAGAGTATATATACAATATGTCACGAAGAGGTATTTGCATGCAAATTATTATTTCAAACAGTTCAAAAGAGCCGATTTATGAGCAAATTTATGCTCAAATTAAAAAACTTATTTTATCAGGTGAATTACAAGAAGGTCAGTCATTGCCATCTATGCGTCAGCTCGCAAAGGATTTAGAAATTAGCGTTATTACTACAAAACGAGCTTATGAAGAGCTTGAGAAAAACGGATTTATTTATTCTATTGTTGGAAAAGGTTCGTTCATCTCTGAGCAAAATAAGGAAATGATGAGAGAAAGAAAAATAAAGGTAATCGAAGAAAATCTGTCGGTTGCCATTCAAAACGCGAAGGAATTGGACATTAGCTTAGCAGAGCTCAAGGAAATACTTACTTTATTGTATACGGAGGATGAATGATGGAAAATGTTATTGAATTACAGCATATTCATAAATCTTTTAAAGGATTTCAGATGAAAGATCTTTCTATTAACGTTAAGAAAGGCTATGTAACTGGATTTATCGGAGGAAATGGTGCAGGTAAATCAACAACAATCAAATTGATTATGAACTTATTACAGCAAGATGGTGGTACTGTTTCATTGTTTGGTATGAATTATAAGGGACATGAAAAAGAAATAAAGGAACGTATTGGTTTTGTCTATGATGAAAATGTCTTTTATGAAAATATAACTTTAAAGGATATGAAAAGGATTATTAAACCAGCCTATAAAAACTGGGATGATAACGTTTTTCAACGGTATGTTGATCAGTTCGAACTACCGCTGAATAAAAATATGAAGACCTTTTCGAAGGGAATGAAGATGAAAGCCTCGTTAGCTATTGCTTTAGCTCATCATGCAGAATTAATTATTATGGATGAGCCAACTGCTGGACTCGATCCGATATTTCGTAGAGAATTACTAAATATTTTACATGAGTTAATGCAGGATGAGGAAAAAACAATTTTCTTTTCGTCACATATTACAACAGATTTAGATCGGATTGCGGATTATATTACTTTTATTCATAATGGAGAACATATCTTTACGAAAGAATTTTATAAGATTGAAGAGGAATATGCCATTGTCAAAGGGACATTGGATTTATTGGATCGTGAAACGGAACAAGAGTTTATTTCAATCCGAAAAACGAACTCTGGCTTTGAAGCATTAACAGCTGATAAAAATCGTGTGGCAAACATCTTTGGGGATTCTGTTATTGTGGAAAAACCAACGCTTGAAGATATTATGTACTATACGAAAAAAGGATGGTAATTGTATGATTAACCTTATACTTAAGGATGTTTTAATACAAAAGAAAATTATATTATTTTATATTGTTACTATAATACTCTACTTATTGTCAGGTATATCCTCCCTAATATTATTAGGATTTGTTTATAGTGTAGTATTCATAATGAGTGCTTTTTCTTATGATGAAAAAGATAACGCGAATATTCTTCTTAATTCGTTACCGTATACGAGAAAAGAGATTGTCAGTTCAAAATATATAGGTTCACTGATATTTGCAACAATATTTATATTCATTGTTTATATCGGTGATTTCCTCTTGAATGGAAAAGAAGTATTGTTTATATGGAAGGAAATGCTACTTATTTTTAGTCTTGTAATGGTTGCTATTTCCTTTATGTTTCCAATCTCTTATAAATTTAAAACGCAATACTTAATGATTGTTTCAGGTGCTTTATTTGGTATCTATTTGTTAATAATTAATACCTTTATTCCTAATTTTAATGATAAATTAAGAGAATTAATACAAAGATTCCTGACTTTACAAGAAACGGAAATGTATCTCATAGCTATCCTTACAATCATTATTTTATATATAGGGTCGTGGTTACTATCTATTCGTATATATGAGAGAAAAGCTTTTTAAAATAAAACGGCTTGAGCTCAGGCTCAAGCCGTTTCCGTACGCTTAAAAGCAAGCTTCCATAGAATGAAATTCGTGATGACAAGCACGATTAAGTAAATGATTGCCCCATAAGTAGTATGAGTAGTCAGGAAGTAATGTAGTCCCGCTAGAGCACCTAATGGGATAAGCAATATAAGAGTTTTCCAGCTCTGGGCATCGCCAACTTCGTTATAGGGCTTTGTGAAAGGAATCTTGCTTCCCATGCCGATGTAACAAATGACGGTGAACATGCAGCTTGCCACTAAAACACTCAGTAAATCTGGGATAATTCTCGTACCAAAAATGAAGCAGAAAATGATGCTTAGAACAATATATAACGGACTATACAACTTAATCAAAAATGCTTTTAAGCTACCTTTTTTCAAGTCTGTATAATCTTTGAGTGGAAAGACTTTATAGATCCAAGCGGCTTTATATTTTCCCGAATATCCGAGCAAAAGCACAGCTGACGGAATAATTAGCATGCTGAAATAAATATTTAGATAACTCATGCTAACGGAATAATCAACAACTTCGGACCTTGAAAAAGAATACATAAAAATAAAAGGGATGACAAAAGAATAGCCTAAAGACGGATATACTTTCAGTTTAAACTCGCGCTCTTGTTTCATCATAAGAGAGGAGAAGCGATAGAAAGCTCTTTCTTCATTAGTTCTACAAATGATTGTTAACAAAAGGGTCTTAAGTCGATTGTTCTTCTCTTTTTTCGATTTGCTTGTGTTTAATAGTTTTTGTAGATTGCGTTCAAAGGTTGGAATCAGCTGTAGATAAAGCCATATCGAAATAATTGGCATGACAACAGCAAAGCTACTACATACCACTGTAAATAAAGATCCGTTACCATTTAGCAGCAGCTCATAAGGAGCGGCAAACCACATAGGAATTAGAAAAATACTCCACCAATGAAACGTGACTACCATATCAAAATCGACAAGTTCAAAGGACCTAATAAGAACTTGATAGCCAATCATCAGCATTAATGATAAGCCAATTTGCACATAATTGATGATATCTTTCAGCTTTTCTCCATCAAAGAATCTTAAAATAGCAATATATAAAATAGCGGTTAAAACAACAATAAAAATATTAATTAAAATTAGTAAGAGCACAGTTAAAATAAAAAATACAATTCCTTGATTATATAGGCCTACCATAAGGGGGATGGCCGTAAATGCAATCGTTAAATACGTCAAGTAGATGAAAATATGCATAAACTTGGCCGCATTGATCGTTCTAGCAGAGATTGGCTTGGTAGAGAGGATGCTTCTGTCTCGTACATCCAAAAGTACGGAAGAAAAATCAGAAATCAATGATGTCATGATGATAAAAATGATCATGGCATAAGCGATACTCATCTGGAAAAGATAGTTTTGACCGAATCCAATAAAAGGAATTAACATAAGCCCGAATAAAACATAAATCCATAAAGATTTGATGTAGCCGTATTTTTGTCCTTCCTTATTTTTCTTTGATGATTGGTTAAATAATGTCGGTACTTTACGCTCATCCATTGTTAGTTTAATATGGAGGATATTTCTCATGATTTCGTAATCGATGCCCATTTTCACAAAAATAAATTGAATCTTATCAAGCAGTTGTAGAGTTTTGAAATCTTTCATCATTATACCTCTTGTACAATAGAAACAAATTTCTCACCAATTTCCTGATGATCATGGAAGCCTGTCAATTGGTTGAAAATCTTTTCCAGAGTCCCTTCGGTATTGTCTGCTTGAAGCTGGGTAAATGTCCCATCTGCAGCAATTTTCCCATCATTCAACAGGATGATCCGACTACTGATTTTTTCGACAACATCCATGATATGAGAGGAATAAAATATCGTTTTTCCTTGGGCAGCCAGCTGAGTCAAAATTTCTTTGAAGATCATCACACTATTCGCATCTAATCCATTGATCGGTTCATCTAAAAATAACAAATCGGGATTATGTATAAGGCTAGCGATAATTAATAGTTTTTGCCGCATCCCTTTTGAATAAGAAGATATCCTTGAATGATACGCTTCTCCAACACCAAACAATTCCATTAAGGATTTTGATTTATCCGCAGCGACTTCTAATTCAAGGCCATAAAGCTGGCCGATAAAGGTTAAATACTCATAACCAGTTAAATTATCATAAACATCTGCTATTTCAGGTACATAGCCAATTCTTCGTTTATATTCAATGCTGTCTTTTCCGATATTCTCTCCGAACAGCTTAATTTCCCCAGCGTAATCGCCCTCAAGCCCTAAAATAATTTTGACTGTTGTACTTTTACCAGCACCGTTCGGACCGATATAACCAATTATTTCTCCTCTCGAGACGTGCAAGTCGATTCCTTTTAATATTTCTTTGCTACCATAACTCTTCGTCAAATTCGTAATCGTCAAGATTTCTTCCATGTTGCAACCCCTTTCTGTTGATCCCTCATGAACGGGCAGTAATTTATCTGTACCGAAAGTGAAGAAGGTAGATAGGAAATTAACTGCCCGTAAAAGACCAATTCGTGAAAACTAATAAACGATGGAGGATGAAGAAAACCCCACTGATTAAAGTTTCAATTTATCTTATGTTTAGTGTAAACGATTTAGATAAAATATCCATAAATATAATATAACATTTAAAAATGTGGAAATATCTCTTTTTAAAATGAAACTGGTTCATTTCCTGTCTTGCCTAACTTTAAAAGAGGGGAGGTAATGCCTTATAATGAAGAGATAGAATATTTAGTTTTTGGACAGATGCAAAATGGCGGCGTAAAATGCTAATCAAATCAAATGAACAATTGCTAGTTGTATTAGATAAATTATTACGTGAACCGCAAAATTTTTGGGATGGATTTTATGATCAAACATTTAAAAAGGTACCTTTTTTTGTTAATAAACCTGATGAAAATCTAGTAAGCTATTGTGAAAAAAAGGTGATTCGGCCAAATAGAGTTTTAGAGTTAGGTTGTGGCGCAGGACGAAATGCCATTTACTTAGCAAAGCAAGGTTGTTCAGTTGTTGGTGTTGATATATCGGATCATGCATTGCAATGGGCACAAAAAAGGGTTGATGAAGCAGATGTTAATGTAGATTTCATTTGTGCTAATATTTTTGAATTAAATCTACAAGAAGAGAGCTTTGATTTTATTTATGATTCAGGTTGTTTTCATCATATAGCACCTCATCGTCGTGTGACGTATATTGAATTGATTCATAAATTATTAAAGCCTAATGGTTATTTCGCTTTATGCTCATTTGAGGAACATGGCACATATGGTGGTTCTGCCATCTCAGATGAAGAAGTCTATATAAAACGTAGCTTAGAAGGAGGATTAGGGTATACCAAAAATCAACTAAAAGAAATATTTCAATCATTAGAAGAAATTGAATTACGGAAAATGATAGCCATGTCTGATGAAGATCAATATTTCGGTTTAGAAGGATTTTTAGTAGGTTTATTTAAAAGGAATTTATGAGGAGGTAAGGGAGGCTAGGTCCTTTCAATTATTCCCGGGAAATAAATACGTTTAACTTCTTAAAGAACTGGCTGATAGAAAGGACTTCAAAATGTATTTTAATCCTCAATTATAATTAGCCTATTATAGGTGCAATTCTTCATTTTGAAGGATTGCCTTTTTTGAGAGCTAGAAACCATACCACTAGGAATGAAAAATCGATAAACTGTGGACCTTTTGAGTGAGATACAGTTATGCAAAAATAAAGCAAGGGGGTCAAGGAAGTGTTTAATGATTTTAAGCTTATAGGTAATCATCCAGTTTATATTCAATTAAAAGATTATTTAAAAGAAATGATTATGAAGGGACACCTGCTGGAGCATCAGAAGCTTCCATCTACCCGTGAACTTAGTAAATTATTATCGGTCAGTAGAAATACGGTACTGAATGCATATGCAGATTTAGAGCAAGAAGGCATGATCTATGCAGTGAAAGGAAAAGGGAATTTTGTAGGGAAAGTCGAAACGTTGAAAGCTTCCACTGTCGAATTTAATTGGAAGGAGAGGCTGAATAACGTTACCTTGTTGGCTGATGAATTAGATTTAAGGAAGCAAGATATTCACTGGGAAAAAGGCATGATTTCCTTCAATAGCATTGCCCCCGAAGAAAAGCTTTTTGATGTTGAAAATTTTAAAAGAGCTTTTTTGTCCCGGATGTCCCTAGAAGGAGATATCGTTTTGAATTATGGATACGCAAAGGGCTATAAACCTTTAATCGAGTACCTTCTTCACTATATGGAAATGAAGGGTGTAGATATTTCCAATAAGGATATTTTGATTACGAATGGCTTTACCGAGGGACTGGATATTTTATTATCTTCCTTAGCAAAAAGATCTGGACGTGTTATTTGTGAAAATCCTACTCATCATGCAGCATTAAAGCTTTTTCGCTTACATGGATTTGACATCCACGGAATCGACATGAAAGATGACGGTATCGATATTGAACAAGTTGAGAAAAGCTTATCGGAAAAGGAATTTGATTTTGCCTACTTAATCCCGTCCTATCATAATCCGACAGGCATTGTTACATCCTCTGAAAAAAGGGCTGAAATTATTAGGCTTTTTTCACAATATCAAATTCCGATTGTGGAGGATGGCTTTAATGAGGAATTACGTTATTCAGGCTCGCATTTAGCGCCGTTAATGACTTTTATCGGTGCAGGTAACAATGTTATCTATATTAGTAGCTTTTCTAAAATTCTTTTTCCAGGCTTACGTGTTGGGTGGATATTAGCAGATAAGGAACTCATCCACTGTTTGGAAAGTATGAAAAGAGCCCGTACAATTCATACATCGACATTAGATCAGGCAGTACTTTATCAATATTTACAGGATGGTTATTTTGAAAAATATTTAAAAAAGGCCAAGTTCGTATATAAGAAAAAATATGAACTAGCCCATCAAGCCTGCCATCAATACATTCCTTTTAAAAGAATGACAGGAGATGGTGGACTTCATCTCTTTATTGAGCTAGAAAAAGGAATGAATGCTCGTGCACTATTGGAAAAGTGCTATCAAAAAGGAGTCGTCTTTTATCCTGGTGATGTTTTTTACAGCAATGGCGAAGGTAGTAACACATTTCGATTAGGATTTTCTCGGCTCAAAGAAGAAGATATTGTGCGTGGTATTAAGATTATTGGTGATACTTTGAAAAATGAAATGGGGAGTTGAACATATGAGAGTTGGCGTTATTATGGGGGGCGTTTCCTCGGAAAAGCAGGTCTCTATTATGACAGGTGAAGAAATGATCGCTCATTTAGATAAGAGTAAATACGAAGCGGTAGCTATTAAAGTAAATGAAAATGACAAGGCAGAGCTTATTGAAAAGGTGAGAAATATCGATATTGCTTTATTAGCACTACATGGCAAGTTTGGAGAGGATGGCACGATTCAAGGTGTACTAGAAACTATGGGCGTTCCATATACAGGTAGTGGTATACTTTCAAGCAGTATTTGTATGGATAAAAATATTTCAAAAAAAATTCTACGTTATGAAGGCATTGAAACACCGGATTGGCTCCATCTTTCGAATATCGAGGAGCTTCAGTTCGGTGAATTAGACAAAATGGGATATCCGTTAGTAGTAAAACCTAATTCGGGTGGTTCCAGTGTAGGGGTAAAAATAGTAAACGATAAGGATGCCTTACTAACAGCACTTGCGGAAGTATTCAAATGGGATGCTGAAATCATTATTGAAAAATATATAGAAGGTGAAGAAATAACATGCGCCATTTTGGATGGGAAGATATTACCGATTATTTCAATTCGACATACAGCGCAGTTCTTTGACTATAAGGCGAAATATGAGGATGCCGCTACGATAGAGGAGGCTGTAGAACTTCCACCTGCCGTACATGAACGTGTCGCTGAAGCCGCAAAAGCCTGCTACAGCGCATTAAAATGTAGTGTTTATGCCAGAATCGATATGATGATCAAGGATGGAAACCCATATGTCATGGAGGTTAACACGTTGCCAGGGATGACAAAAAACAGCTTACTACCAAAAAGCGCATTCTCGGCAGGAATGTCTTATACACAACTTTTAGATACGATTATAGAAACTTCCTTACAGGTTAGGGAATAAAGGGTTCATTACTAAAATTTAGAATGAACCGTGCATATAAGTCGGAACGGAAATCAACCACTCGATATGGTGATAATCGAAAATGGATAAGTATGAGTAGCTCATAGTTTCAATAGAAAAAAACACCTCTATGTTGATTTTTAAAGGGAACATCCCCACTTTCAACAAAAGGTGTTTTCTCAGTTTCTTAATTAAGCCTTAGATAATTCAATAAATCCATGTCCAAAAACATCTCGTACATCATGAATAGCAATAAAGGCATCCGCGTCTATTTCTTTGACGATTTTCTTTAGTTTGACAACTTCCTGTTTACTAATGACAATATACAGAATTTCTTTTTGTTCCTTCGTATAATGGCCATGGCCTGATAGGACCGTCACGCCTCGATTCATAAAACCATTCACATGACTGGCAATCTCTTCTGGCTTTTTCGAAATAATCGTAACTGCCTTTTTCGGGTTTACACCTTCAATAACAAACTCCATCACCTTTGTTCCAACATAAAGCATAATGACAGTAAGCATTAATGCTTCTGCTCCGATAATAAAGTAAGATGAAAAAGCAACTATTAAATCAAAAAACAATAAACCGTAACTAATACTCCAGCCTAAATATTTGTTCGTCATTCTAGCTAAGATTGTTGAACCTGCTGTTGTTCCACCAACTCTTATAATTAGGCCTATACCAACTCCAGCAAACACACCGCCAAAAATAGCATTCACAATAATTTCATTTGAAGAAATCGACCACGATTCTGTTAAATGTAAAAACAGTGAATGAAGGGATACTGCGATAATCGTATAAATAGTCGTTTGCCTACTTAAAAACCTATAGCCAACTACTAATAAAGCTGCGTTTAGCGCAAAGCTCACAATACTTGGCGACCATCCAAACAAATAATAGGAGATAATTGTTAAACCTGTTACGCCACCTTCACCTAAATCATTAGGTATAACAAATAAGTTTACAGCCAGTGCAAAAAGCAGCGCTCCGACCGTAATCATTAAAAGATCCATAATGAACTTCTTCATATATACACCACCAAAACAAATTGATTTTTTCCTAAATACATACTATATCAAGTTCTAAACATTTTATATACTTTTTGGAATGTTCGTTTATGATAAATCTATAATTGTTAGTATGTCCTTAATTAGAGCAAAAGTCGAATAGAAAAAATAGTTCATGAAGCTGCTATTAAATTTGTTATGTGGAATCATGCTGAAATCAGCTTATAATATATACTATATCCGAAACTTAAAGTTATTTAAGAAGTAATCTTTAAAAACAAGCGCGTGAAATAATTGGGGAAGGAATATCTTTAAAGAACAAATAATAAGGGGTGTTAGAAGCAGTTATGGATCAATCGTTAGCAATTCGTAATATTAAAATGAGTTTGAGAATAATCAATTATGCCTCGGCATAATTGCGTCCGGAATCGGCTTTGTGCTTGCACAAAGCACTCCTTTCCGATTCCGTGACATCCGCCGGAGGCTTTAGGCCAACACGAAGTTGGTCACTCAGTCGTTGCCACAGGACGTGGCGCTCTTAGACTGAGTTCCTCTATTTCAGCGGATGTTTGGACACCCACTGAAAAGGGACTTAAAACCGCATTCATCTCACCACCTATAGAGGTGGAAGACTTCTGCTGAAAGAAGTTAAATGTATTATTAATATCTACTATAGTAATCATTTCTTCATTGATCTTATTACTTTTTGGTTTATTCGTTGTAGCTTTAACAGTCTCTGGTGAGAAAATTAGTAAACTAGTTTTAAATTCTAACATTGACATTTCTTTTAAATTTAATGGAATAACTATTTTTTTAAATAAAGATATAATGAGTAATTTTGTTTATGATAAAAGTGAAACAATCGTATTAATTTTACTCTTGAGGATCTTTACTTTAATTTTCTTGTCAATTTTTATTTTACTATGAAAATTTGTAAAATCAGTAATTGAAGGGAATGTATTTACTCTTAGAAATAGTAAAAGAAGAGAGTTAATGGGATATAGTTTATTAATTTTAAGTTTTTTAAGTAATACGGTTCAAGCATACTTAATTTCAACGGTATTACATATGTTTTTAAACAATAATGAATTAGACAATATTGAATGGATTCAATCTGTTTCTTTTAGATTTTTTGATATAAATTGGAGCATACTACTATGTAGTTTTATAGTTTGGACAATTGGTAGGATATTTAGATATGGCTCTTTTTTACAAGAAGAGTATGATGCAACAGTATAGGAAGTGAAGAAATTGGCGATTATCGTAAGATTGGATCGTGTATTAGCTGATAGAAAAATGCAATTAAGTGAGCTTGCAGAAGCGGTAGATATATCGATTGTCAATTTATCGAATTTAAAAACGGGAAAGGTAAAGGCAATACGCTTTTCCACGTTAAATGCAATTTGTAAAGTATTGCATTGTCAACCAGGAGATATTTTAGAGTATGCTGAGGATGAGGATACCTTTGAGTAAAAAAAATATATTGTTTTTTCTAAAATGGCTTCAGTATTTTACTGAGGTCATTTTAGATTTTATAGGATGGAAATGCGTATACGTACATTTTTTGAACAAGTTGCATAGGATAACCTTATAATGTGTGAGGGGATTGAGAAAATGTACTACATTCCTTATTACGAAAATATGCCTATGTATAACTATGGAGATCAGCTTGTTTATTGGACACCTCCTTATCAGATAGGGTATGCGAACAGAGCTGAACCTTCTCGTTTTTCCAATGGTGGAAATATTGTATTAAAAGATTATGGAGCTCAGCCACTTGTCATCAATCTTGAAAATGCGGCTAAGCAAAACGATACGTATCGTACGGCTCTGTGGACGGGAAAGAACTCACAAATTACTTTAATGAGTATAAATGTTGGTGATAATATCGGATTGGAAGTACACCCAAATGTGGATCAAATTTTATATATTGTACAGGGTGAGGGATTTGCTCAAATGGGCCCAAGTAAAGACAATCTAAACTATGAAAAAAATGTCTATGAAAATTATGCCGTTGTAGTGCCTGCTGGAACATGGCATAACGTTACAAATACAGGGAATGTGCCATTAAAGCTTTATTCGATATACGCTCCTCCAAACCATCCATTCGGTACAGTACATGTTACAAAAGCAGACGCTGAGGCCTCGGAGGCAGGCTACGGTCAGGGCAATCAATAATAGATTTTAGATATTTTGAAAGGTTGAAGCATTTCCTTTAAAATGCAACCATACCAGAAAAGACAACTCCTGCTTAGAGAAGTTGTCTTTTTTGTCGTCGTTTAAATGAAATATATATAGATAATAAGCCATTCAATGTTAAAAGAGTAACCAGTGATATCGCTAAAAATGCAATATCAGGAGCAAAATATCTAATAGTGTGCCAAGGTGATCCTGTACTATAACTTAATAATGGAATGGAGATAGTGGCCAAAACTAAAAGTATAAAACCGAAAATACCCGACATATCCCTTTTATTAGCTTTTTTAGCTTTAACTTTTATTAAAAGATAAATAAACATCACAAAAAGTAAACATAAAATAGCAATTGCTATGACTTGAAATGTAGGTTTATATTTAGGTGCGTCAACGGGCTCTTGTCCATTTAAAATGTTGATAATCCCTTCTTTCAAGTAAAGAAGTGACTTTTCCTCTAATATATGACTTTTGTTAGTGAGAATCACACCGCCCCAATCGGTTTCTGGTAGATAAAATACTTCTGAGCGTGCGTCAGGATTTGAACCAGAATGCCATATCATTTCTTCTTTAGATTCTGGATAGGAGATTCGTACACCAAGACCATAATATCGATGTTTACTAGTTTGAACAAACGGCGATATATAAAGGTTCATCGCATTTTTACTTAAAAAATTGTTATGTTCAGGGTGACTAAGAAGTTTAATGTACTGCACCATATCTGATGCACTTGCAGTAATGTATCCATATGGTGTCCCACCATTATCATATGTGACTGCGCTTTTTACAGGGTGACCAAGCCAGGATTGATAGCCAGATAAGTATCCTTTTTCATAGGCCATGCTACTATTAGCAGCTGCATTTTTCATTCCTAATGGAGAAAAAACTTGTTCCTCCATATATTCAGAAAATGTTTGATTGGTTACTTCTTCGATGAGAGCCCCAAGAATAGAAAAGTTAGCATTGCTATACTGATGCTTTTCTCCAGGAGCAGCAGTCAGCTTCACATCCGATAAACTTTTTACATTTTCCTTTATAGCACTCAAATCATTAGATTCGTTATCCGATATAGATAAGCCAGAATAAGTGCTTATCCCACTTGTTTGCGTAAGAAAATGTTTGATCGTTATTTGAGAAGCGGCTTGTTTATCTTTCAGGGTAAACCACGGCATATACTTTTGAACTGGATCATCTAATTGAATAATACCTGCATCAACTAATCTCATGATGGCTAAGCCTGTTAGTGATTTACTAATAGAGCCGACTACAAATGGAGTTTCAGCAGTTACCTTTTCTTCAGATTCTCCCGTTACGCCCCACGATTTGGAATAAAAGATAGCATTTTTATGAACAATAGCAATAGATGCCCCAGGAATTCGCTGCTCTTTTAAAAAGTTTTCAACATACTTATCTATAGTACCCTTAACGTCTTGTTCTGCGGCTTCTGCGGAGATTTGTGAGATTGGTTGAAATAGATAGAACGGAATTAATAATAAACAAACTAATATAGCTTTATATATTGGTTTTTTTTTCATTGTTGTTTCACCTATTTCCTCCGAAAATTTTTATTGCAAGTATAGACATTAAAGAAGAAATAGAAATACTAATTAAAATCAGTAAGAAATTCCACCAAGCAACATTAGAAATCTGATAAACAATATTATAATCGAATGTTGCAATAGTTTTTTGCGGATTAAAGGAATCCGTCAAAAACATCGATAGTATTAGCTGACAAGCTAGGTAGGCAATAATAAAAGTGCAAAACCCAATAACTAATGATATTCCAGGTCGACTTTTTCGCATGTGTTTTATTTCCGAATAAAGATCTATATCTTTAATCTCTAAAAAATCTTTAATAAATGTAGTAGTATCTCCCAAATCATTTATACTATCAATTCCACTATCACGAGATTCTTGAATATGCTCTAAAAGTTGTTGTTTTATATTCTTTCTTTCTTTTGAGCTGATACGATACTGTTTTAACTCCTTTAGAACTTCGGTTAAATATTGTTTTTCTGCTAAACTCAATTCCATACTCATTCAAAAAGTTCTCCTTTCAGACCGCTTTGAAGTAGGGATTTTATATCTTGTTGCAACTCCAACCATTCATCGATTTTTTTTTGAAGATAAACTTCTCCTTTTTCATTGATTTCATAATAAACTCTGACTTTCCCGTTTTCTGTCATTTCACGGTAAGTATCAACCCATTCTTGATCTTTTAGCTTAGTCAAGATGGGATAAATGCTTCCTACTCCCTTCAATTTTAAATTGTGTTTTTCTAACTCCTTCATAATTTCATAGCCATAACTTTTTTTCTTTGACAATATAGACAATACGCACATTTCTAAATGACCTTTTATTAAACTTGTTCTATCCATAGGATAAATTTAACAAAAATATATACTTCTTTCAAGTATATATTTTTGTTATGAATACTTTTGAGAGGATATTGATGAAATAACATATGATACTTTACAAATGATGATCATATTAAAACCTATAGCAGAAATGTAAAATTTATACCAATATCTTTGAACGTCCTAACACATTTGTTAAAGCAAGATTGGTTGAATCTAGGCTCAATAGGGGATCTAGAATTTCGAAAGCATCTTCAATAAAGGCTTCAGCTCAATTAATCGATATGGAGCTTTTTTTAGTACATGAAGATTTTTATAAAAAAAGCTCCATTTTGATTAATATTTAACCAAAATGGAGCTTTCACTATTTAATCCAAAGCTTTCGAAAATCTACATAGCCGAATGAATCAAATTGGATATCCTTAATCATAGGATGGAAGATACGGCTCTTAATAGGATGATTTAAATATAAAAATAAATTCTCTTGTCGTATATAACATTCAGCCTCGTCAATCCAAAATTCTCTTGTCTGCCAGTCTGTTGCTTGCTTTATTTTTTCAAAATAGATATTCAAATTTTCTAAGTGAGCATTAGATAAAAAACGATTAAAAATAAGTGCTTTATTTAAAAATGCACCTAAAAAAGATAAGTGATGATCCATTGAAGCAACTTCACCCATCATTAATAAATCGGCTTCTTCAAGTGAAGGATCGTAGTAATCTGATATCGAGTAGGCTTTAACATCTAAATGAAGACCAAATTTACGAGCTTCTTGTTTGAACCACTCGGCTTCCTCAACGCAGTTTTGTTTGTCCAACGTATATACGGTTATTAATTCTCCTTGATATCCGGCATCTTCTAGTAATGATTGAACACGTTGAATATCCTTTTTCTGGTGTTTAAATTTCCAAAAGAAATAGCTAGAAGCTTCTTGAAGATTGCTACGGCCTAAATCAGTCCACAATTTCTGTACATCCATAAGATGATAAATAGCCTCTCGAAACGCAGTGTTATGAACAATAGTATGGCGATTAAAATTGAATGCCAAAAAGCGAAAGCCCACTTCAATGTCTTGTTTATGTTGGTAAGTTGTAATCGTTTCATTTTGATTTTGCACTTCATACATAGCTGAGTGAGCTGTTTCTATTGGTACACGATAAATTTCAATTTCATCTAATAAGGGTCTAGTATGAAAGTAATTGTCGAACGCTTGGAGGACGAGTAAGTTATTCGTCCGTTTCTTCATTTGAAAAGGACCTGTTCCTATCCACTTATTTTCGTCGAATGGCTCATTGACAGGCAATATAACGAGATTGTGGAAGCTCAGAAATCTAGGGAAAAGTGCATTTGGTTTAAATAGCTTAAAACGAATCGTAAAAGGGGAAAGACACTCTATTTGGTCTATATCCTCCACAAGCCAAGAATGTGGTGAAGAGCTTGTTTTAAAACGATCAAACGTATAGCGCACATCTTCACTAGTTAATACGTGCTGATTATGAAAGCGGACTCCTTTTCTTAAGTAAAAAGTCCATGTTTTCCCTTCATTTTCACTTTCCCAGTTGTGTGCTAGGTGAGGGATTACTGTGTCTTGTTCTTGATTATAGGTTACGAGTGTATCCCCTAGTTGATGAATAATAACGGTCTCAAAAGTAATAGAGGTATGTAATGGATCCAGTGTTGTTAATTCTCTAGTTCGAGCAGTCCGTAACACATCCCTTGGTTGTCCGGAGGATTGAATACCGAATAAACTTTGAATTTCTTGTGATACATTGGAGATCCAGGTTTTCGGAATAGGCAATTGCAATAGTAAAATAACGTCCTCCAATTGATCGCGTTGAACTAGCTGCTTTACGGTATCCTCTATTTCTTGCTGAAAGGGTTTATAAAATACAATTTGTGATGGATTTCCTCTCCCTTTACCCGGAGTATAGATTAACTTGCCTTCCTCTCCGAACTGCTTTAGCCTGCGTTTAACACTTTTTTGTGTACAAAACCATAAGCTCTCCATTTCATAAAGTTTGCATGCAGCACTCTGTTGCTCTTCTCTAGGATATAAAAAAGCCCTCATCTGGAAATAAGAATAATTCTTCATCATCAGTCTCTCCTTATCCACTTAAAAGGGGACATTTATGATTGGATTATACCCTTTTTTTCCACTTTTGAACAAAGCATAATGAGGTGGGGGTGGAAGTAATGTTCAAAAATTTACATCGTAATATTCAAATAAGAATCTACACATCTTTTTTGAGCCGAGTTGTCGGTTCAATGGTTTTTCCTTTCATGGCTATTTATTTTGCAAAAGAACTGAATGCTGTCTATGCAGGAATTCTTCTTTTAATCCAATTGATTGTTCAATTTATCGCAAGTTTATATGGGGGTTACTTAGCTGACTCAGTAGGCAGGAAAAAAATGATGGTCATTGGGGAATGGATGAAAGTCCTAGCATTTGCAGGTATGATTGTTGCCAATTCACCAGTCTTTACATCTGCTTGGGTAGCTTTTTTAATGCTGTTGGTAATGAGTATTTCTACTGGCTTTATTAATCCTGCAGCTGAAGCAATGCTGATTGATGTCAGCACAAAAGAAAACCGGGCTTTAATGTACTCCATCAATTACTGGGCTGTAAATTTATCCATTATGCTCGGATTAATTATTGGCGGTTGGTTTTTCCAAACACACTTTTTTCAACTGTTAATCTCATTACTGATTATTTCCCTTGTAACGTTGTGGATGACGAAGGCGTTGATCCAAGAAACTTTCAATGTCACAGCAGTTGAGGAAAAAGGAAGAGAAAATTCCTATGACATAAAATCTATTATACAAAGCTATCAAACTGTTATTACCGATGTGCCTTTTGTGTTATTTACGCTCGGAGGTATTGCTATTCTTTCAATTGAATTTCAACGTAACAATTTTATCGCAATAAGATTGGAAGAGGAATTTCCTACACGGGTTGTGACATTATTGGGTGAGATGAATATTGCACTGGATGGGGTAAAGCTTTTAAGTCTATTAACAGTGGAGAATACGTTGATAATTGTATTTTTTACAGTAGTCTTCACAAAATGGCTTAAAGGAAAATCAGTACAAAAGGTTATGTATTTCGGATTTTTATTATTCGGATTAGGCTATTCAATTCTTGCTTTCTCAAATAATTTGACGCTTTTGTTTATTGGTGTTGTGGTGCTTTCAATCGGTGAATTAATGTATGTACCTACAAGGCAATCCTTGTTGGCGGAAATTGTAGATGATTCTCGTCGAGGTGCTTATATGGCTTTTAATGGATTTGTCTTTCAAATTGGAAAAATGGTTGGTGTTCTCGGAATCATGGTAGGAGAAGTATTGAACGGGATTGGAATAGGGATTGTCTGTGTACTTTTCGCTTTTCTTGGAATGGTCTTTTCTCGATGGGCACTGATGAAGCGTGATAGTAAGCAACAAGTAATTTTAAGTTCTACTGAGAAGTTTACTTAAAAAGATTGCATTGGAGGGTAATATGAATGGACTATAAACTATTCGATGATGAAATTGAAGATTTGGTGGAATTATTAACTCAAAACAAGCGGAAATATCATATCGACCAAAATTTAAAAGAGGACTCCATTCGAAAAGCATATACAGAAGGATACTATCACAGCGATCGCGAAACACATTGGATAATTGATAATGAAGGAAAGGTCGGAATTATTATCATTCATGACATAAGTGATACGATCCCGTTATTCGACATCCGTTTAGATACACGTTTTAGAGGAAAAGGATACGGAGTCAAAACACTCCTTTGGTTACAAGATTACCTGTTTGGAGAAAAAGGTAAGATTCGTATCGAGGGTTATACGAGAGTTGATAATATTGGAATGAGGAAATGTTTTGCGAAAGCTGGTTTTGTAAAAGAGGGCTATTTAAGAAATGCTTGGGAAAACACAGATGGTACTGTAACAGATAGTGTCGTTTATGGTGCAATCAAAGAAGATTGGATTTTAGGTAGAACAACGCCTATTAAAATCGATGACATCCCATTTTAAAGACAACTATGGTAGAAAAGGGTGCTGAGGAATGTATACAGAAAATGATCTATTAAGAGCTTTAAAAAAATCCTGGTCCATTCAATCTAGCTCAAAATGGAGTATAGATAATCCTGCAAACGGACAATGCGGAGTCACTGCATTAGTTGTAAATGATATTTTTGGAGGCAAAATTTATAAAACGTGGCTTGATGAAGGCTGGCATTTCTACAATATCCTAGATGGGGAAAGAAAGGATTTTACACAAGAACAATTTACATACAACCCTGAATATCAGGATGTTCGTTCAAACAGAGAAGAGGCTTTTCAAGATACGAACGATATTCAATATAGCTATCTAAAATTACAGGTTCATGAGAATTTAGGAAAAAGCTAAAAGGAGTTAAAGGCAGAAATGTTGTTATCATAATATTGCTCAACTGTAGTTATCCTCTGTATGGTGATTTAATCGTGAGACCCTGACATTCATTTTGTTAGGAGCGTCGGAACCATCTCGTTATGGTGAGGTTTGTCTTGGGTGAATAATAATCAAGTATATTCCATTATAATTTAGACTGGATTTCTTTGGCGTTTTAATCATAGCTTAATACTCTTTTGTTTTAGCCTGTCTACCCATAATAATGATGAGGAGCTGTTGATTTTTCACGGAGAGTGGCGACTCCTGCGGGATTAGCTTGCGCTGAAAGCCCCGCAGGAACGTAGTGACGAGGAGATTGAAGCCAAGCCCACGGAAAGCGCCAACTCGGAGTGAAAATCAACCTTTGTTTATTGATATGCATTATTTTATAGTTATTTTTTTATCTACAAGCTGAAGCAGAGATGTTGATACTATAACATCTCTGCTTTTTTTAAAAACAATAACAAACATGTTGACGTAAATTAAATCATCGTGTTATTATTATCTCGAATTCAAGATAACTAAATTCAAGATAAACGAATTCGAACCTTTTAATCCATGTAGAAAGTTTTTTTACATCATAAGGAGGTAATCATAATGGGTTTTTTAAATAAATTATTTGCTTCAAAAAAAGAGGAGGAAAAAACAATGGCAGAATTAAATATCGGGATTATTATCGGATCAACACGTGAAGGTCGTGTAAGTCCACAAGTAGCACAATGGGTAAAAGAAATCGCAGATCAACGAGGAGATGCAAACTATACAATTATTGATATCGCAGATTACAAATTACCTTTACTAGGTGAACCAGGACAAGACGCTTCAGGCGCTCAAGCTTGGTCAGAAATTGTTGCAAAACAAGATGGATTTGTATTTATCGTACAAGAATACAATCACTCTATTACAGGTGCTCTAAAAAATGCACTAGATTATTTACGTGAAGAATGGAATAACAAAGCTGCGGGTATTGTATCTTATGGTTCTGTAGGTGGTGCACGTGCAGCTGAGCATTTACGTGGTATTATGGGCGAACTTTTAATTGCAGATGTACGTGTACATCCAGCATTGTCACTATTCACAGACTTTGAAAATGGTACTGATTTTAAACCAAAAGCAGTGCAATCAGATTCTGTTAACCAAATGTTAGACCAATTAATTCCTTGGTCAAAAGCTTTATATACAATTCGTTAACCCTGTTCAAAGATTGAGCTAGAACGGTATTGGGTAAAGTATAGGTGAAAAAAACATTTAGTCATGAAGGGGCTTGTTAACATGAAAAAACATACTGCGGGTATTCACCATATCACAGCCATTGTAGGGCATCCACAAGAAAATATTGATTTTTATGCAGGTGTATTAGGCTTGCGTTTAGTTAAACAAACAGTAAACTTCGATGACCCAAGCACATATCATCTTTACTTTGGTAACAAAGGTGGTAAACCAGGGACTATTATTACATTCTTCCCATGGGCAGATGCTTATCAAGGTCGCATTGGTGATGGCCAAGTTGGTGTAACTACTTATGTTGTACCAGAGGGAGCACTACCTTTTTGGATTAATCGTCTTGCGAAACTCGCTATTCCATTCCAAAAAGCTGAACGCTTTGGTGAACAAGTAATACAATTTGATGATCCACACGGACTTCATATTGAATTAGTTGCACGTGCAGAAGGCGAATTGAATGAATGGACATTTGGTGAAGTAACTCCTGAGGTTGCGATTAAAGGATTTGGCGGTGCAACACTGTATTCAAGTCATCCTGAAGAAACAGCAAAAGTCTTAACTGAAGTTATGGGTCTTGAAAAAGTTGCGACGGAAGGCGAGTATACTCGTTACAAATCCAGCGCAGATATTGGCAATACAGTAGATTTAAGAGTTGTTCCTGGTATGCGAGGTCAAATGGGCGTTGGAACAGTTCATCATATTGCCTGGAGAGCCCAAGATAATGCGGATCACCTAGAATGGCAAGAGTATGTCATGAATCATGGACAACATGTAACCGAAGTGAAAGATCGTAATTATTTTAATGCGATTTATTTCCGTGAACCTGGTGAGATTTTATTTGAAATTGCGACAGATCCACCTGGATTCGCTCATGATGAAACACCTGAGACAATGGGTAGCCAATTAATGTTACCATCTCAATACGAACAGCATCGTGAACAATTAGAAAGAACATTAATTCCGATTGAAGTGCGTGTGCTTGATTAAGGAGGATGAGTCGTTTGATTTCGATTGATCCTACGAAAAATACTGAGCGTGAAAACTATAAATTATTAATTGGCAGTATTATTCCGAGACCAATTGCCTTTGTTACGACGAAGTCAGAGCAAGGAGTCATCAACGGCGCACCCTTTAGTTATTTTAATATCGTGTCGTCAAATCCACCGATGATTTCTCTAGCCATTCAAAGACCACAGGGGCGCTTAAAAGATACCGCTCGACATATTCATCATCAGCAACAATTTGTTGTGCATATTGTAGATGAGGATAATGTTAAGCAGGTGAATGAAACAGCCGCTTCCTTACCTGTAACTGAAAGTGAAATTGATAGAGCACAATTTACATTAACTGATAGCCAACTGATATCTGTACCAGGTATTCAAGAGGCAAAGGTTCGAATGGAGTGCCGTTTAGTACAGACAATTCCTTTAATGAATGGTGAAGATCAAACAGGTGATTTGTTTATTGGTGAAGTCGTACAATTTCATATAGATGAAACCATTTATAATGAAGGTCGTATTGACCCAAGGAAATTAAAAGCGGTTAGCAGACTAGCTGGCTCAAATTACGCAAAAATTGGAGATATATTTGCGCTAGAACGTCCTCAATAAAAAATGCGAAAATGCTGATATAACAGCATTTTCGCATTTTTACTTTATTCTAAAATTCTTTCAATATTCACTAAATCTTCTTTAGTTAATAGGATATCGGTTGCTTTCACATTGGTAGCCACTTGGTTTTTGTGTTTTCCGCCTGGGATAACTGCATCAATGCCATCTTGAGCTAATAACCAAGCAAGCGCTAGGTTTGGTAATGTCGTTTGCTTTTCCTCTGCAATTCCTTTTAATCCATCTACTTTTATTAATGTATGTTCAAATAATTCACCTTGGAATAAAGAATCCGAAATTCGCCAGTCTCCAGTACCTAGCTTAAAGTCTTTTGTATACTTTCCACCAAGTAGGCCATATGCAAGTGGACCGTATGGAACAAATGAAATATCATTTTTTACACAGTAGGGTAATAATTCTTGTTCTGCTGAACGGTTTAACATATTGTACGGAGATTGTAACACTGAAATATCATTGTGCACATTAGCTTCTATAAGTTGATCTAATGTTACGTTTGAAATGCCTATTGCTCGGATTTTCCCTTCTTCTTTTAAGCGTGATAATTCACCAATCGCCTCTGCAAGTGGGGTCTCGTTGTCTGGGAAGTGTAAATAGTATAGGTCTACATAATCCATCTGTAGTCGATTTAAGCTATTTTCAAGTGCGCTTCGTAAATATTGCGGGTGATTATTTGTTTTTACTGAACCATCCTCAAACCAATGTCTACCTCCCTTTGTCGCTAAAACAAAATCTTCTCTGGGATATTTATTTAATACTTCGCCAACAAGTTCTTCTGAACGCCCTTTACCATAGATATCTGCTGTATCAAAAAAATTAATTCCTAAGTCAAGGGCAGCGGAGACTAGCTCCTTCCCGTCTTGTTCATTTAAGTTTTCATATAAGTTATGGCCACCTACAGCATTCGTCCCAAGACCAATTTTGGAAATCTTAATATGTGCTTTTTTTAATGTATGAAATTTCATATTCCTACCTCCTCGTTTTTCTGTAATCAGAATAGAGTAAAAAAAATATTTTACCAACATACATCGTTATAGTTTCGTATATAGAAACAAAAGCGTTTTAATTGCAATTAGAAGACTGATTGAAATTTCCCATTATGCTAACAAGTAATTGATTTCTTCCGTCAATTGCTGACTGGCCTCTTCTAATTTTTTTACAAATGATCGAATGGCAGTTTTCTTAATTTGATTCGTCGAACCGTGCAAAGCAATTGCCCCGATGACTTCTTCATTCACATAAATCGGAACGGCAATACAACATTTACCTTCATTCGTTTCTTCATTATCAACAGCATATCCTTGAGCTTTAATGACCTGTAAATGAGGAATCAATAGACCATAATCATAGAAGGTTTTTGTTGTAAAAGTATTAAGTTCAATACTATTTAATAGTTCACGTTGTTTTTTAGGTGATAGATGAGCTAATACTACTTTTCCGAGCGCGCTTGAATGCATAGGTGTCCGAGTATCGATTGCTTCATAAGCAGGCTGTTCAAAAGGCTCCCTAATCACATTTTTTATCACCATCTCACAGTCTTCCAAAATACCAATATAAGTAGTTATTTCTTCTTGGCGGGCTAATTGATATGGCGCCACGAGAGACGTCCATTGGATATCTTTGTGCCAATATAAGTGCTCATCTCTAAAAATATGCGGATTTAATTGATAATACTTATTATATTTAAGAACGTAATTCATTTTTTCTAGCGTATAAAGCATGCGAAAAACAGATGTCTTATTCATCGATAATTCTTCCATAATTTCAGTTAAAGTAAGAGAATGCTTTTGACGTAATACATCCAAAATCAAAAGGCCCTTCTTTAATGTCGATACTTCATAGGAATCCATTTTGCCCTCTCTCCTAATTTCTAAAATAACTTAACCTTAAGATTACCTTTTCATTATAAAGGTAATCTTTAATCTCTTCCCAGTCATAGTGTGCATACATTTGAGTCGAAGCAATTGATCCACTAGCACTACCAATAGAATAGAACACCATATACCCAGCTGTAAGCCTACTCTGTGCTTCTGTCCGCAAGGGAAGGATCATGGTTTGATTAGTGACATGTACAGCCTGAACGGCTAAATCAAGTAGGACAATACCTATAATTAATGCTAATAGTGACTGCTCTGTAAAGCTGATGAATAACCATGAAATCAACAAGAGTGCTAAAACAATGCCTGTCGTTCTTTGTCCGAAACCTTGATCGGCCAGCTTTCTCGCTCGTGCTGCAGCTAAAGCTCCGGCTACTCCTACAAGACCAAAAGCCCCAATTGCACTGTGCGATAAAGCTAATGGCGGTGCACTAAGTGGCAGGACAAGTGAAGTCCACAAAATACTGAAATCAATAAAAATCAGCATAGCTAAAATTGAGCGGATTCGTAATGTTCGTTCTTCAATAAACAAAGCAAGCACCGATTTAAGCAATTGAGGGTAGGAAAGTGATTTTACCTCACGCTCAACATTGGGCAATATCTTTAAAAATATACAAGCCATAATAAGCATGAGTGTAGCAGAGACTAGATAAACGGAGCGCCACCCCGCTAGGTCTGTTAATATACCTGCAATGGTTCGTGCTAGAAGTATACCAATAACTATTCCACTTGTTACAATGCCAACGACACGTCCTCGTTCTGTAGGCGCGGCTATATTTGCAGCAAACGCCACTATAGTTTGTGTAACAACAGCTAGCCATCCTACTAAAGCCATTCCTATGAAAAGTACAGTGCTAGAGAATGCAGTACCAACTATTATCAGAGCTACAGAGGATAATAGCATCTGACCGATAATCAAACGGAGTTGGTTCAGTAAATCTCCGAGTGGTACTAATAGTAGTAAGCCGAAACCATATAAAATATGCGTGTTGAGATAACTACGCTTTATGTAATAAATAAACTTATGTGTAAAGGTGGATTCCTTAATGGCAAGAACTCGTGAATTTGATGAAGAACAAGCATTAGATGCAGCGATGCAGTTATTTTGGGAGAAAGGATATGAAGCAACATCATTAAGTGATCTTACTTCTAGAATGGGTATTCAACGCCCTAGTATTTATTCGACCTTTGGGGACAAAAAGGAATTGTTCGAAGTCGCACTTCGTAGATACACTACGTTCCATGCCTCTCATGTAAGATCTAGACTTCAAAACTATCCATCAGTAATAGAGGCATTTTCTACTTTCTTTGCAGAACTAATAGCCGAGGAGTATCAAGAAAATATTAGTAGAGGATGTTTTTGTATCAATACAATGGTTGAACTTGCACCTCATGATGAGAGGTTTGAAATTATCACAAGAGAACATCAAATGTATCTAACTGTTATTTTTCAGGAGACTATTGAACGAGGAATTCAATCAGGTGAGCTGGAAGAAAACACAGACGCCAAATCTTTAGCACAGGCACTGATTGTAGCACTAATTGGGCTAACAGTTATGATGAAATCTCGGCCACAGCGTTCATTTATTGACAACGCGATAGCATCAACGCTTACATTGCTTAAGTGAATGAACTGAAACTAAGATAGGAAAACTCTTCGCAATTGAGTAATTACAATAACCCCAATTCTCCTTTTCTAGGGAGAATTTTTTTATGCCCATGTTTTTTCATTCGATTTACATATTTACAGCATCTAACATATAGAAATTATGGTGAAAAAAGTAAGCCGATTCCGGACGCAATTATGCCGAGGCATAATTGATTATAAAAGAATGCGTCGATTAACTCGGTTGCTAGTAAAATATAAATTGCTATATTAATCTAATTGTTGACTCGATTCGAAAATATAGCTAATATACTGATTATTGATAAAAATGCATAAAAATGAAAGTTATTACCTTTTTCGTTGGAAATGGAGTGGTTATTATGGCGAATTTTTTACGAAAGAAGTCAATCGAACAAGCCAATAAAATAACTGAAGTCGAACGTTTTAAACTAAAGCGTGAACTAGGGTCGTTGCAATTATTGCTATATGTACTAGGGGCTACAATAGGAGCTGGGATTTTTGTACTGCCAGGAACTACAGCTGCTCTACATGCAGGTCCTGGTGTCGTGGTTTCTTTTTTAATTGGGGGTCTTGTAACAATTGCAGTTGGATTAGCCTATGTCGAATTCGCAGCGATGGCACCTGTCGCCGGGAGCGCTTACACCTATTCTTATATTGCGTTAGGTGAAATTATTGCTTGGATAATCGGTTGGGATTTATTATTGGAATTTATCGTTATTTCTAGTACAGTCGCAGTTGGCTGGAGTGGCTACGTCAATTCGTTTTTACACTCTGTGGGAATTCACTTGCCAGAAGTATTAACAAAGGATATTGCTCATGGTGGGGTTGTGAATCTACCTGCTGTGGCTGGTTGGCTTATTGTAGCTTGGATTTCGATGAGTGGAATTAAAAATGTGGGTCGATCAAATATGTTATTTACAGCTGCTAAGGTTGGCGCGATTATCTTATTCCTTGCTATAGGGGCTTTTCACGTTAACCCTATAAACTGGACACCATTTACACCGTTTGGCTGGTCAGGTGTAATGGCGGGAGCGGCATTAGTGTTCTTTGCCTTTACTGGATTTGATGGTGTAACAACAGTTCTTGAGGAAGTAAAAAATCCCCAAAAAACAATACCAAAAGCTTTAATTGGTGGTCTAAGTATACTAACGCTTATTTATGCAATTGTTGCCCTAGTATTAACAGGTATTGTACCATCCCCTGAGTTGGATGTTCCAAATCCTACTGTATATGCACTAGAATCTGTTGGGATTCAATGGGGAGGTGCGATCATTGCAGTATCAGTTATTTTTGGATTGCTTGCTACGATGATTGCAAATACAACAAGTGCGACACGCGTGCTGTTTGCAATGAGCCGAGATGGACTTCTACCAGAACGTATTGCACAAACAAATAAAAAAACAGGAGTACCTGTATTATCAACTTTAATTGTTGTTGTAACAGGCATTCTCTTATCAGGATTTTTATCGATCGGAGAATTAGCGGAATTTGCTAACATCGGCGGTTTAACTGCTTTTGCTTTAACAACAGTTAGTGTTGTTGTTCTTCGCTATACACGACCAGATCAACCACGTGTCTTCAAAGTACCTGCGCTATGGCTTGTAGCAACTGTAGGTATTGGAGGATGTATTGTATTAATTTTTAGTCTACCGCCATTTACTATAGTGCGTTTTTTGATTTGGTTAGCGATAGGTTTAGTTATTTATATAGGCTATGGACACAAGCATGCTAAAATAAGCTCTAAAAATGAAAATCTATAGTTATTTAACACCCCTTCAGAGTTGAAGGGGTGTTTTTATAACTAAATTAAATCAGATCTGGACGCACACTCTTGTTAATTTCAACATAGTATAAGTTTACATTTCCTTACAAGCCCAGGCATCAATCTCAACCTTTAGGGAAGGAGCTGCAAGCGCAACTACATACATTAATGTCATACATGGAAGGTGATCACCAAGAAAGTCGTTTATTATTTGCTTTCTTTGATCTACATTAATTTCCCCAACCAAATAAAGGGTTATCTTCGTTAAATCTTGAATATCCATATTCGCACTTTCAAGATTCTTCCTGATATTCTCTAATGCCAATTTCATTTGAGCTAATGGCTCTTCAGGTATAGTCCCGTCTTCTTCCATTCCTATTTGTCCAGATAGTGTTAACCATCTCTGTGGTCCTGTTACTTCTATTTGGTGTACATAAGGAGCAACTGGTTGATGAATGTCCTTCGGGTTTCTTGCAACTTTCATATAATCAATCCTGTCTATATAATTTTAGTTTAAAATTTTTATAAGAATATCATACTAAGATTAAAGATAATAAATCCAATTTTAGTACTATCATAAAAGAACTTACATTGGCTATGATGGCGTTCAAAGGGTTATAATAGACTAATAGAAATAAGGCTTATAACGCTGATACAGCTTTCAAAAATATTGTTATTAATTTGATAAGGCATACTATTCTTTTCGCTCCTAGGATTCATTAATTTCTTATGAGACTTATAAAGCGCAAGCATCTAAGTCTTATTCTAAGTATTGATGGGAATAATAATCCAATGAGGGAGGCGTTTACATAAGAATGATACGTAATGTTTTACATCAATTTATTAATTGTTTTTGTTCATTTGATAGCGAAACCCAGGCAGTAAAGGCAACAAAGCCGTTTTGTAGAAGGAGTGAATACATGAGTAATTTCTTTCGAAGCAATGGATTTAAACGTTTTTTAATCCTAGCTGGGATCGCTATTGCACTATACATGATGCGAAGTATGATCAATCTTATTCTTCTCACGTTCATTATTACTTACTTGATGAATCAACTTACCACGAAGACAACAAAAGAGATTAAAAAGTACGTACGGATGGGCGAGAAGGCTGTGACAGTTACCCTCTATCTTTTACTTGTTGCAGGTATTGTTGCAATTATCTACAAGTATTTACCTATCGTGACCCAACAAATTACACAGCTCTTTGATCTTATTGCTAGCTTTAGTCTCAATCCAAATGATAACGAGATTGCGAGGTATTTAGCTCCAACCTTTGATAAGATTGAACTGGGTAAATATTTAGAGCAGGGTGTAGACCTCACTCTGAAAAATATTACGAATATTGGTAAAATCATTTTGCATATTTTCATCGCACTAATTTTGAGCTTGTTTATTTTACTTGAGAAGAAACGTATTATAGAATTTACAGCAAAATTTAAAGATAGTAAAATGAGCCATCTCTACGATGAACTACATTATTTCTCAAAGATATTTATTCGTTCTTTCGGTAAAGTTATTGAGGCGCAGTTCATTATTGCCGCTGTTAACTGTGGTTTATCTGTTATTGCATTATACATTATGGGCTTCCCGCATTTAATTGCGCTAGGGATTATGCTCTTTATACTGGGATTGGTGCCAGTTGCAGGGGTCATCATGTCCTTGATTCCTCTAAGTATAATTGCATACAGTATCGGTGGTCCTATGTATATTGTCTATATCTTGATGATCGTTATGGTACTACATGCTATGGAGGCATACTTCTTAAATCCAAAGCTGATGTCTGCCAAGACAAATCTTCCAATTTTCTATACATTCATCGTCATTCTCTTCTCAGAGCATTTTCTCGGTGTATGGGGATTAATTATTGGTATTCCATTATTCATGTTCCTTCTCGATATTCTAGGAGTTACGTCCTCAGAAGATGAACTGCAACAGGCAATGGAAATACAAGAGGATAAAAAAATTGAATAAAGTTTTCGTTCAAAAAGGAATCTAGTGTGTTATGATTCCTTTTTGTTTTTTTCTTAGTTGATTTTGGGAATTTGGTAGTCTATGGTTTGGCGGTATTTTGCTTTCAGTGTATGGAGGGACAACTAAGTTTTATTTATGGCCATCATATCCGTTTCAATAGGTATTTCTTTTATTCTAGGAAAAAGGAAATGTAATAAAAATTTTATAATAAATGGAAGGTGCGATATACTATTAAAATAAATCATTGTTAAAGGAGGCGGTCATTATGACAAACAAAACTTTTTTTATCTTTAAATACTGGGGGATAACGCCTAATTAACAAATGATAAGCGTTTCCCTGAATTCGGAAGGGGAAAAATGATATGAGTAAAGATTCTGTGAAGATTGTAGAAGTTAATGCAGAGAATTGGCATGAGTGTTGTCTATTAGAGATTTCTAAAGAACAAAGAAATTATATTGAACCAAACGCTATTTCAATAGCACAATCAAAGTTTGAGCCAACATTAAGACCATACGCTATTTATTTTGAAAAGAAAGTAGTAGGTTTCTTAATGTTTAATTCTGTAAAAGAAGAGCTTGATGGCTATTGGATTTATCGAATTATGATAGATAAGCATTTTCAAAGTAAGGGTATAGGAAAAGCAGCTACTAAGCTAATGATTTCAGAAATAGCAAAATTGCCAAATGCACGAAAAATTATAGTAGGTTATCACCCAGAAAATAAAGGTGCACATAATTTATACAGAAGTTTAGGATTTGAAGATCGTGGTAATCGCTTTGGTAAAGAGATGGCTGTCATCAAATATTTAAATGAATAATAGTAATGAAAATTAAACAGTTTACCCCCTTACAATTATTATATTGAAAGGGGGTAAATTTCATTTATAGTGCCTTAATTTAAGAAACTTCCTTCTGAGAAATTTGTTTGTGTTTTTTTCTTCATAAATATAAAAATTAGCAATGCGGTAATGCCTTCTGCGACGGGGAATGTCCACCAAATCGCTTGTGGGCCAAGGAATTTAGGCAATAATACGAGAGCAGGGATAAATAATATAATACTGCGAAGTAACATAATGATTGTTGCAAGACGTATTCTTTCAATTGATTGGAAGAATTCCGCAAATACCATGTTCACTCCAAGGAATACATACCCAATTGCAAAGTGTACAAAGCCTTGTGTTGCCATATTGCGAATTTCAAACGTACTATCACCGAACAATGCTATTAGCTGAGAAGGGAATAACGTAGCAATGATGACAGTAATTAAACCCATAATAAATGCAGAGGCAATCCCGATTTTCAATAACGCTGTTAATCGCTCTATTAATCTCGCACCGTGATGATAACTTACTAGTGGCTGTAGGGCCATACCGATACCAAGGAACACTGTTAACAGTACAGTATGAATATAGTTAACCATCGCGTAGGCAGTAACTCCATCTGAACCCAAATAGTGTAAAAATGTCACATTGTATAAAACGACCATTACAGCTACGGAGGCTTCAACGATAAAGCTTGGTAGCCCAATAGCAAATATTTTCTTTAAATCTGATAGGCTGAAAAATGTACGGACAAATTTTAATTCGGATTGCTTTCGGAAGAAGTGTAGGCATAGCACCGACATACCGATTATCGTGGAGAGTGCTGTAGCTAGAGCACAGCCAGTTACGCCGTAATTGAGCACGAAAATAAAGATGTAGTTTAAAATAATATTTAACACAGATGTAGTGATTAAGCCCATCATCGCAAGTTTTGGATTGCCATCATTTCGAATAAATATGCTTAGTAAGTTTTCAATTGTATAGAATACACCGAAAATCAAAATAACATGTAGGTACTCTTGAACATAAGGAAAAGTAGCATTACTTGCCCCAAAGATATAGGAGATTTCTTTTAAATTTAATAAAAGGATTAGAATCAGTGTCATGGCGACACCAATCATTGTTGTAAATGCTAATGTAAAGAGCTGATGCGCTCGTTTTTTATTGCCCTCACCGAGAGAAATTGAAAAAAGTGTAGCTCCACCCATACCAATCCAAAGGGAAATGGATAGTAAAATCGAGAATATTGGTACGGCGATATTTACTCCTGCTAAAGCGGCTGGTCCAACCCCGTGACTAACGAAAATACCATCCACTAAAATATTGACTGACATCAGCAACATACCAATCATAGCCGGGAATAAATATGATAAAAACAAGGGCTTAAGAGGTCTTGTTTCAATTGGATTAATGGTAGTCATGAGTATGTACCTCCTTTACCATTACCTTTTCGCCTTTTTCATCTAGCTCACCGTTAAAGACGAACCCAAATTTTTTATATAGCTGAATCGCTACTATATTGTTGTCATAAACGCTTAAATATATATTTTGACAGCTGTATTTAGCTACTAAATAATTGATAAGCTGCTGCAAAAAGTATTTTCCCAAACCTTGGTGCTGATAGCGCTCGTCGATGAAGTAGCGATCTAACCAAACACGCTGTGTATTGTTCTCATGTGGGAATACACCATACATAGCGAAGCCGACTGCAATATCTTCCTTATACAATCCAACAGGAATAAAGCGTTGATCTATATCTGCCTCCGCTAAGCATTGCTGTGTACTTTCGATAAAATCTAACTGATTATTAGCAATGCGTAATGCTAATACTTCTTCTTTGTTTAAAGCTGTAATGTCACGAATTTCCGTGAACATAATGTCAAAACCCTTCTATTTTTAATTTCTTCCAGCAGATGTCACGGAAATCGGAAAGAGGTTCTTATAGGATGTTAGCCTAAAACATCAAAATGACCGATATCACACCGGCCTAAGCACAAACTGATTCCGGACGTAATTATGCAGTGGCATAATTGGTTGTGAATAGCTACAATCTAATGTATATAGTAACTATATAGTCAAGGAGGTAAACTTAAAAATGTTTAATAAAAATGTAAAATATTTTACAACTGGAGAGTTCGCTAAAATTTGTAAGGTTAATAAACAAACGCTCATTTACTACGATCAAATCGGTTTATTATCACCAATTATGAAGGATAGTAAAGACTACCGTTATTATTCCATTGCACAATATGAATTTTTCAGTGTGATCGAGCTATTAAAGGAAGTTGGTATGTCTTTGAAGGATATTCAAAAATATATGGCAGAAAAATCACCTGAAAATTTTTTAGACTTAATGTATCAGCAGAAGGAAATTGTAGCGAAAAAACGTCGAGAGCTAGAGATGATTGAAAGCATTATTGATGTAAAAATTGATTTAACAGAGGAAGCTTTACACCTTGATTTTGAAAGCATTACAATTGAACATCTGCCAGAGGCAACGTTGTATTTAAGTAAAAATATCGAGGATTCGACGGAAGAACAGTTTACGAAGGCTGTGTCAGATTTTATAGATGAATTAGATCACTCTCAATTAGACACAGGTTATCCTATTGGAGGGATTACAAGAAGAGAGCAAATATTAGCAGGAAGCTATGATAATTATAGTTACTTGTATATAGAGCAGCCACACCCACGAGAAGGTCATCCTTATTTCGAAGCAATTGAAGGAGATTTTATTGTTGGATATCATATAGGAACGTCTACTACACTTGGTGAAACTTACGAGCGATTATTTAAGGTTATGCGGGAAAAAGGTTTTGAATTAGGGCAGTACGTATATGAAGAATATATTTATGATGCCGTTATTAAAAATCGTGAAGAGGATTATGTAACAAAAATTATGATAGAAATTGAAAAGGATTGTTGATCAGTAGTATGTACTCTAGGTATTAAAAAATATCTCCTTATAGTGACATTCAAATGTTCTAGAAGGAGATATTTTTAATGGCCAACAAAATACTTTTATCTAAAGTAACAAGTGATGCCAATGAAAAAAGATCTAGGAAATAAAAATGGTAAGGTAATTTATCATATATTTTGAGCCTTGAAGGAAGTAAAATTTTAGTGTTTATACATAAATTAAGTATTGCCCTAATAAGTAAATGATTTCCTGATGATACAATAGTAAATAAAGAAAAAATGAATCTAAAAAGGTAACCTTTTATCCGAAAGCAAGTGATGTTTAGCTAAAAATCTTGATGTAGATGATTTTATAGGGAAGCATTTGGATAGTTGGTGAATAAAAGGGGAGAGAAGATTGAACTATTTCACAATATTTGCATCTAAGAACAACATCGATGATATTGAGTTTAAAATTTCAGATGCTTTTGCAAAAGGCTTTGCTATCGGTAAAAATGAAAATGAGTATTTATTAAAGTCCAAAGCACTGTTTAAAAAACATAAATTAATCATTCGAATCATGTCTGAAGATACAAATCCAGATTACTTCGCAAATAATATTCCTGGGATGATGGGATATTACGATAACATTCCTTTTGAAGATGACAATTTAAAAGAATTAGTTTTGACTCAAATATCTGTTTTAAATACAGTGATTGCGATTGAATCGGAAAAAGAGATAAATGAAGATCAGCTGCAGTTATTTACGAACTTGCTATCAAGTATAGGGGGGATTGGCTTTTTACCGAATGGCACTTTACTAGATGATGAAGGGATCGTTATTGTTTATCCTGACGGGCAATCAGGACCATCAAATTTCAGACCTCATGCATGTACACGCAAGGTAATGGGACAAGAGGTGACATCAGAAGAAGGCGAGCAAAGAAAAAATAACACGATAGCCTATTTAAAGGAAAGAGCTATTCCATATACAACTTCACTCCCTCAGCTCCCACCAATGGAGGCTTGTCAGTTTCAAACTCAAGAGGACATAGCTAGAAGAGCTATAGCCTTGTTAATAGTTATCCAATTCGCCTGTGATGTAGCACAAGGCGAAAATGTAGATGAATCGAGAGAGTTTTTCGTCAATATGTTGCGTAAATTTGATGTGGATAATTATCTAACTAGCAATGAAAGAGACTTTTTACATACGTCAGAACCAAATGGGAAAGAAGCTATTAATATTTCTTGGCAATATGAGGCTTATTGGACACTTATTTGGGCACTTGGATTTGTTGAGAAGCTTGATTTTCCTGATGAAGTATGCGATTGCGAGTATGCAATTCAAGTGGTTTCTAACTACGAATCGTTTGAACAGTTTTATTTACAAACTACTATGCGTAGTCAGGGAGAGGTTTTGGATGAGGCCGACAAAAATTACAGACACCATTGGGCTTGCGTAGATAGCCGTATACACGAACAACCAGCTCCTGCAGGGATGAATGAAAGTATCGTTATGGAAAGACGTAGGGGTTTGTTCTGGATGATAGGGTATCGCAATGAAGAATGGGATACAATTTCGATGGATACTTGATAAATTGATGGCCGAACCCCATGTTATGGTTTCGAGTCAAACTTATGGCGCTTAAAGGAAAAATAGCAAACTAGAAGTAGAAACTAGTTTGCTATTTTTACATTATTATTTTATATAATGAGGTTTACTCACTTTATCAATCAGAAGAAGGCCATCATATTGATCTCGTGGAACAAGACTTTCCTGAATCACTCCCCAGCTATACGATAAACGTGGCTCAAACATCCATGAGTTTCCTCGTTCATTTTGACGGTTTCGCATGTCGATAAATGTGTATGGTTTATTTGAAGATGAAACAATATCTTCGATTGATCCTTTTACTGTCGGTAAAACGGCCATAGGTTCACCCATATTGTTTGCTGTTTCGCCACTAGTCATATAAAGACCAAGGACATAACTATATTTCTTGTAGATATCTGGTAGACGTTCACCCATCAATTTTACCGGATAAGGAGAACCCATTACTTCGGATTGTGCTTTACGAATATGGTCATTATGCGCCCAGACGATAAATTTTTCAGTTGGATAAATCTCCTCTGCTAACCAAAGTAAGTTTTCCATCATCGATTGGTCACGCCATTCCATTGTCTTTAAAAAAGAGTCATATTTATTTTGTTCAATTTCAATATTTGCTTGAATTGATAGTTCTACATACTCGTTTGCTAAACGGATACGGTCAGCTAAAGTACGTTCCATAAGCTTTACAATATGAGGCTCGCTTGGATAAGCCGCTTGTAACTCTTTTTCTTTTAGCTGTACTTGTGATTTTACTTGTTTATACACTTCGATAATGCTTGGTTTCGCCTTTTGGAAGCCTTTTAGATCCTTACCGAAGCTCCAGTTTACAAGTTGTTCCTCTACTTCATTGAACTGTTTTGCAAGCTTACTATTTTGTAGCCAGTCACCGTTCGTAAATACACCTTGCTGTTGAATATCAAAGCCTGCTAATTTTAATGGCTTATCGGTATTCTGTGTTTTTTTCGCATATTCAAATAACGGTAGTGTTTCTTTCGCCCACCATACGCCAAAAATAGAATCCTTCATCGTTTGTAGTGCTGCTTGTTTGTCAATTTGTCCTTGAGCATTCATAACGTTTCCCATACCACTTTCGAAGGCTAGGACATTGTAGCCCATCTCTTGGTGTAAAAACTGAATTAAACGTGTTTTCGCTAGACTATATTCTGCTGCGCCATGTGAACTTTCTCCTAAAAAAACAATGCGCTTATCATGCAATAAAGGTTTTAACATCTCTAAATCTTCAAATTTAGTAGATGGGATGTTTTGTTGACCAACTGCTTCAGGTTGAATGGATGTTAAGCTGTAAGCATGGTCGCTTGTCCACTTTTTCCAATCTTGAAGAGTTTCATTGGATGTGCGAGCTTGCTTGACTTCTAAATTGTTCTCTAAAGCTACGCGTTCTTCTACCGCAGGAATTGCTGCGGATGCATTTGAATTTCCGTTGAACGCTACAAAGCTTGTTAGTGCAATACTTAATGATAATAAAACCTTACGTTTCTTACCTTTTGTCACTTTCTATCAGTCCTTCGCTATATGTTAAAACCAATTATAAGCAGTAAAGTTTAAAGTAAAGGGGGGCTTTGTTTAAATTTTGTTTAAATTTGGTTTGGTGACATTATTTTGGTTTATTTGAGCGAAGACAGTAAAAAACATCTCCAAAGTGTAATTAAAATTGGAGATGTAAATTATTTATTTATAGTGATACGTACTAGCTCGTGGATTATTCCGCTGTATTTGATTGAACCATGCACGATCTTTTTCCTCTTGTTTTAATGTATTAACGATGGTTGATGAGCAGCTAACACAGATTTTTTCCTGGGTAACTTGTCCACAGCGTTCACAAGGTGCACCTAAATTAGGGAAAATCGATTTTTTCAATTTTCCTGCTTTTACCCATTTATAAAGTAGCTCTGATGAAATTCCAGTTAATGCAACTACTTCATCATTCGTTAAATAGCGATTATTTTTCCTCAGTAAAAAATGATGTAGTTCTGAAAAAATATCTTCTTCTCTCACATCAATCCTTTTAGTAAATAGCTGCATGTTGATTACTCTCCTCGTTTACTTCAATTGATGACTTCTTCTATATTTTCATTTGCGTTGTTAGGTTGCTCGTCATATTTATAGTTTTCCCAGCGATTTCGTGCTAGTTTTCGATATTTATTGGAAACATTTCGATCTGCTATTAGTCGAGAGAATCCTTTTTTCGCCTCAGCAATATCTCCGAGTCGAAGGCTTAATTCTGCATGTAAAAATTGAATTCTCTCTCCGCCCTCTTGATTGGATGCAAAAGATTTGCTGTAAAAGTCCCTTGCAGCAAAAAGGTAGCGCATTTCCGATTCATCATCATTTTTTAAGCGATATAGCCAGGCTATTTTTAACGCGAAATTGGCCATAAGAAGTGACTCTTCCATTGAGGCTCTTGATACAAGATAAGCTAATTTAAAGCTTACAATGGCATCATCGATCGTACGTTCCTTGCACATATCCATTGGTTTTTGTAGCTCTTTTATGTACAGTTCATCAATAAGAAGCAAGAAAGGACCGTATGTTCTTGTCATAGATTTGTGGTAAGCATAGCCACAATGTGGACAAACGGCAACCTCATACAATAACGGGTTTAAACCCTCATAAACTGGCATGAAGTCCGTTTGTTCTTCGATAACTTTATATCGATTAGGGCGTACTTTATATGTGGTAAAATGCTTTTTGCAAAACTTGCAATCCACACTACTTTCATAGTAGTAAATATTAAATGCCATAAGAATCAACTCCTTTACATCCAAATAATTATCTTCATTCAGTAGAAGACTCCCACCTTTGACGGTGATGGGATGAATGTGGATATATTTCTTTTGTTCTATTTATACGATGGATAATATCGTTCAATATATTTAATTTAATTTCTTTTATTTTAACAATTCTATGTTCTTTGGTATACTCCTTTGGAATTATTAAAATAAAAATGTTCAATACTTTCTTAGTTATTTGAAATATCGATATGTACCTGTAATAGTATTTATCGGTGTAGGTGAAGGAAGTTATACATTTGTTTTAGTTTGTCAAAATACGTACAATTGTTTAATTAAATGGCTACTGATTTTCGTATTATAAAGTTATTTTTATAGGTAATAATACCTATAATTAATTTTGATATAAAGATGTTACTTAATGTAAAATTACAAGTATATTGACTAGGGAAATATTTGATTGTTGTTTACCGATAAAAAGGAGTCAACCCAAGCTTTATGATGTTTCTCTAATGGATATACCTAATGAAATTATGTAAAACGATAAGGAGCGAACGATGGATTATAAAATTGTATTTTTTGACGTAGATGGGACGCTTGTTAATTATGAAGATGGTCGTATTGAAGAGAGTACAAGGAACGCTATTGAGCAATTGAAAAACAAAGGGATTCATATTGTTGCTGCTACAGGAAGACCATTATCAATGTGCCAGGATTTAAGAAGTATAGGCATAGAAACGTTTATTACAGCTAATGGTGCTTATGTTAAGCATCAAGATCAAGTAATACATAAAATACCTGTTGCTAAAGAAATTGTCCAGGTAGTTAAGGCTTTTGCTGATGAAAATAAACAAAGTCTATCGTTTTTTACAGAACAATTGTCAATGAATAACGTCCAAGAAGAAAAGACATTAAAAGCTATGCAAGAAACATTATCTTTGCTAGAGTTCCCTGATATTAATGAAGATATTTTAGCGCAAGAGGTTTATTTAATGTGTTTATATGGTGATGAGGATATAGAGAAAAAGTATACTTCAAAATTTCCTCATCTATTATTTAAAAGGTGGCATCCTTACATTACAAATGTTTTGCAACATGATGTTTCCAAATCTATTGCTGTCCAGGCTGTACTAGATTATTTCGACTTGAGTCCTGAGGAAGCACTTGCTTTTGGTGATGGAGATAATGATATTGACATGCTGGAGCAGGTTGGCTTTGGTATTGCAATGGGCAATGGTAGCGAAGCATTAAAAAATGTCGCTGATTATGTAACAAAGAAATCAGCTGAGGATGGTATTGATTATGCTCTACGTGAGTTACAAGTAATTTAGTGGAGAAAACTGTATTAAATCCTTAATACTCATAATGTTGTCTCCTTTGAGTTATTATAAAGCTAACTATTAAAAATTATTACGCTTTAGGTGGGATGGATTTATGGCGCATCACGTGCAATCTCTTATTGAACATTACGGATATTTTGGCATCATTCTTATCCTAGTTGGAGGGATTGTTGGGCTGCCACTTCCAGATGAGATATTTTTAACATATGTAGGGTATAGCGTTTATCGCGAAACTCTCGCACATATCCCAGCTTTAATCAGCGCTATCGTAGGTGCGGCAGGGGGAATTACCCTGAGCTACTATATAGGCTATAGATTCGGACTACCTTTATTGCAAAAATACGGTTCGAAAATTCATATTACTGAGCAGAGAATTGATTTTACTAAAAAGTTGTTTGCAAAAATAGGGCCGGGATTATTATTAATAGGATATTTTATTCCTGGTGTGCGTCATCTTACAGCATATATTGCGGCTATTAATAATTATCCTTATAAAAAATTTGCTTTCTTTGCTTATACGGGAGCAACTATATGGACATTTACTTTTATTACCTTAGGGAAGGTACTTGGAGAGAAATGGCATTATGTTGGGTTATATTTATCCCGCTACAGTATTTATCTCATAGTATTGTTCATCATAATTATGTTGATCGTTTATTTTGTTTTCAAAAGAAAGAATTCATCTAAATAAATTTTAAATTAAGAAAGGTCTGATTCAATATTTATTGAATCAGACCTGTTGCTATATTAAGGTAATATTGCAAATGAACGGACAGGGAATCCAGATGCTTTTTCAGGCTTTGGCACAATATTGAATATAGCAGCGCCTTTTGGAGGTAACTTATCTAAATTTGTCATAAGCTCAATTTGGTAAGTATCTTGCTCTAGCACAAAATATTCGCTGTCTAATTTACCATTTTTACGAAAATCAGCTGCTGAATCTGTATCAAAAGTTTCGTGGCCAATAGCACTCACTTTTCGTTCGTTGAATAAAAATTGTAACGATTCTAATCCCCAGCCAGGAATATGATTATTACCATCAGCGTCCTTGTTGCTGAAAGACTCCTTATCTGGCCAACGTTTACTCCAATCGGTACGCAGCGCAACAAAGGTACCTGCTTCAATTTCTCCATATTCAGCTTCAAAGTCAAGAATATCTTGAACACTTAACGAGTAATCGTTATTAATTTCAGCTTCCTTCGATTTATCAATAACGATTAGTGGTAGCACTAGTTCTTTTAGATCCAAATCTTCTAAATAGCGTGTATCTCGCACAAAATGGATAGGTGGGTCGATATGTGTTCCGTATTGCCCAGTGAAAGTGAATTGCTGTGCAAAGAAGCCATCATCGTGCGAAAATAATGTTTCAAATTTTGCATCATCCAACATAAAGAAATGTGGAGAATTTGGACCAAATGTATGTGTTAAATCTACCCATTCTTTTGATTTTAATAGTTGAATCGCTTGTAAAAGTTCGTTTGCCATAGTAGTTCCCTGCTTTCTTTTAATTATTTTGAATGCAACAATAAAAAAGAGTCCTCCTTAAAGAAGAGGACTCTTGTGCAAAGCAACTGAAGTAAGTCTTCTCATCTTCAAGGCTAAATTTTTGCCAATTGGAATTAGCACCATACCTATAGGCTGGTTGCTGAGACTTCATAGGGCCAATCCCTCTGTCTCTCTTGATAAGAAAATGCGATATAAGAATTTTCAGAAATAATGTTTACGAACACTTTAACATATTTGTTTATAGTTTACAAGTTCAATAGGGATACAAGGTTAAAAACTCCGGTTGTAAAAATTTTTATAATGACGCTAGCTTTTATATCTCTACATGTAACTATACGGGAAAAAAATAAAAGATTATTTGACACAAAAGTAGTTAGGTGCCATACTATTCTCATGATTAATGATAAAAATAAAGTGAATGATATGAATGCAGTTCCTTCGTTTATCCAATCTAAGCGTCAAATAGAACGCTATCAACTAGATGTTGATGCACAGTCTATACTTGTCGCATCTAGATTGATGGCAGCTGGAGCTATGCTTGGAAATGCTGCAGAGAACCATTTCTCTAAATTTGATTTATCTACAGGACGTTATCGATTATTAGCAGATCTTGAAGACCATGGAGGGGAGGAATTACCTTCACAATTGGCAGAGCATCTTGGAATTACAAGAGCTACGGTTACAGGCCTTATTGATATTTTAAAAAGAGATGGCCTAGTTTCTCGACGATTAAGCCCCGAAGATGGCCGTCTAAAATTAGTAACTCTAACTGAGAAGGGGAGAGAGAAACTTATAGAAATGGCTCCGGAGCATTTTGCCTGGTTGGAATCAATAGTTAGCTTATTAAGTATCGAAGAGCGTAAAGTATTCCTTGATTTGTTAGATAGAATTACACAAGGAATTGTAGTAAATGAAGATAGTTTAAACAAATAGAGGTGCTGTTGAAAGGTTAGCTAGAAAAAGCTAGCTTTCCTTTCTGCAATATAGTTAGGTGCCTAATTATATTGTTGGGTGAAAAAAGGAGGTTTTATATAAACAATGAAATCTGTTAATGGAGTGGAGAACATTCATTGCAAAAATGCTTCTGATAATGGTCAAAAAGCTTTCGTTCTTTGGCAAGAAGTATTGTTAGCGTATGTGATGCCTTCCATCATGGCTGGTATTGGTGGGCTATTTACTAGTGATGTTGCATTATCTATAAGAGCTTGTACCACTATTGGAGGGGCTTCAGCACTGTTTGCTTTGCTAATCGGATTATGGTTACAAAAGCGTGGGAATTTTAGAAGTTGGATTGTGTTTGAGCACAAAACTAGAGTGGTAGGCTTATTTTCTGTCATAGGATTTTTATTCGGTCTAATAGCTGCCAGTATATTATTTGGTTTATTAGAGTTTTTTATTCAGAGTCAGCAAATTAGTGCTTTAAATTTTGTTTGGATTGACTTACCTCTATCTGCAACAATCGCTTGTACACTAGTAGCGTGGAGATGGAAGTGTGTCATTCATAATAATGTTCAAAATGGAGGAGATAAAAAATGATAGTGGTTATTGGAGCAACAGGAGCAATTGGTAGTGAGTTAGTAAAACGTTTAATGGAGCGGGGGGTGCCTACACGAGCAGTTAGTAGAAATCCTGAAAAGTTAATAAATGAAGTTAGAGATTTAGATTCTTCTAGCATTGAGTTTGTATCAGAAGATATCTCCGATCTGAATTCGTTACACCGTGCACTCACTGGGGCTAGCCAACTTTTTCTGGCGCTATCTAATAGTCCTGAACAAGTTGAAATTGAAAAATCAATTGTTCGCAAAGCTACAGAAGTTGGTATTAAGCACATTGTGAAAATATCTAGTCCACTGTATCAGGAAATTAGTCCGGTAACTGTAGCGCTTTGGCATCAAGAAATTGAACAAACATTAATAGAATCTAATTTACAATATACTATTTTACGTCCATATGCATTTATGCAAAACCTACTGCGATTGGCGCCAACAATTTCTTCACAAGGGACGTTTTTGGGTTGCATGAAAGAAGCACAATGTAATTTTATTGATTGCAGAGATATTGCAGATGTTGCAGTAGAAGTTTTAATGAACAAGAATTTGGCTGGACAAATATATACACTTACAGGTGAAGAGATGTTTAGTTATGCAGAAATAGCAGAAAAAATATCTACACTTCTTAATCGCCCAATCCGCTATATTGATATGAATCCAGATATATTACGGCAAAATTTAATAGAATGTGATCGAATGCCTTCTTGGCTGGCAAGTCATATTGTAGAGATTCAGACAATGTCTGTAGCGATACCAGAGAAACCGACAGACACTGTTCATCGTTTGCTAGGGAAAAAGCCTCGAACTTTAGATGCATTTTTATACGAGTTTTGGGAGAGGTTTCTTTACGGTCAATAAATCTGAAAGAGGCCCTGCTTTATAGGGCCAATTCTTCAGTTAAACTTCACCAACCCAAAATTAATGTTAGCTTACAGCAGCTACTTTCAGTAAATGTTATACGAAATCCATCTGGTGTATAGTTTGTTTCGAATTTTACAGTAATGCCTGCTGACGCAATTAACTTTTCAACTTCTGTTTTATTTGATTGTTGTGCAGCGTTCATAAGATCATGTGCAAATTGCTCGGATTCATCAATTTTATCCGTAAGTAATTGTGCTTGCTGCATAATAACCTTGATACGTTTTGCGGAAGTTTTCAATTTATTTGTATTGACGATTGGAAATGGACTTCTATTCGTTGGGTTTGTCGGCATTGCTAGATGTCTAGAAGGTTGTTGAGTAGTTGGTTGATTTGCCATTACCCATGTTGGATAAAAATTAGGATAGACAAAATACGGATAAGGATTGTAATACAACTAAATTCCTCCTATCCTATAGCTGATACAGTATCTTATGTACAAGAAAGACTTTCGGTGTTAATGGCTGATTGGGCGCTTTCCTGGGGGCATCCGATGAAGGGTATCATCTGTGACTGATCCCCAAGGAGTCGCCGTAGTTGATAAAAGCTAAAATTGTTCCGATGAATCTTCAAAGTTTGTTTTTATCAAAGATTAACCATAGGAACGTAGTAGCTGCGGCAAGCATCACCATACCGAAACCGTATATAGGAGTATAAGCTAATGATTGGTAGCGAACGATAAACCCTCCGATGTATGATCCTAGAAAAATGCCAATGTTAAAGGCCGAAATATTTAATGCTGAGGCCATTGAAATAGCTGATGGTACATATTTTTCTGAAAGCTGAACGGCATAAAGCTGTAATCCCGGTACATTCATAAACATAAATAACCCCATCATAAAGACCATCATTAATCCAATGATTGATGATTCTAAAAAGAAGCCGATGCCGAGTAGTGCTAATGCTAAGCCGATAAAGATAATAAAGATAGAACGTAATGGATTATTGTTAGCAAAATGACCACCCAATGTATTACCGATAGCAACACAAATACCGAATACAACTAAGATAATGACAATTGCTTGAGGTGAGTAGCCCATATATTGCTCTAATATAGGGGAAACATATGTGTATACTACAAACACGCCGCCGTATCCGATTGCAGTAATAAAGAGAATTAGTAGCATTTGTATGTTCCCTAATACTTTCCCAATATCGCGAATAGATATTGGATTGCCTTTAGATAACTGACTAGGCACAAGGAGAGCATTACTAATTAACCCGATAATACCAATTATAACAATGAAAATGAACGACATTCGCCAGTCTGTTACTTGTCCAATAAAAGTTCCTAGCGGGACACCAGTGACAGTTGCTAATGTTAGCCCTGTAAACATAAAAGCTATTGCACTTGCTCGTTTATTAGGTGCCACAACATCTGCGGCTATGACAGAGGCAATGGACATAAACACACCATGTGCTAATGCTGAAATAACACGCCCGGTTAGTAGTAATGAGAATGAGGGTGCTAAGGCTGCAAGTAAATTACCGATAATAAACAGCACCATAACAAGCAGTAACACGTTTTTGCGACTAATGCGCGATGTTAATGCTGTTAAAAGCGGTGCACCAATCGTTACCCCTAATGCATATATGGATACAGTTAAACCAGCGGTACTTAATGTTATGTCAAAATCTTTTGTAATTAACGGAAGAAGTCCTACGCTTATAAATTCTGTAGAGCCGATACCAAATGCACTGATTGCAAGTGCGAGTAATGTTAGTCTAGCATTCGGCATTTTTGTATCTTTCATTCTATTAATATCTCCTTTGATTTTTTATATAGTGTATAGTAATATTCATACATGCCAGAAAGTAATGTAGGGTACTTTTAGTTACTTTTGAATATTACAGGGGGTTTACAATGAAAAAAGTTTATAATATTGGTGTAGAAGCCACTCTTGAAGTCATTGGGGGCAAATGGAAACCTATTATTCTTTGTCATCTTAACCACCATGGTCAGATTCGTACAAATGAATTTCGCCGATTGATTCCAGGCATTTCACAAAAAATGCTAACAAGCCAATTGCGAGAATTAGAACAGTCTGGATTAATTAATCGCAAGGTTTTCAATCAAGTACCGCCAAAAGTTGAATATTCGCTAACGCCTTATGGTCAAGAGATGGACCCTGTGCTGAACATCCTTTGCACCTGGGGTGAAAAACATATCGAAATGATGCAAGATAAAGGTGAAGATGTACTGTTAATGCAACGTGATGAAGATATCGCGATGATGCATACATCTTAAATAGATTGGAAAGAGACTGTCTAAGAGAAGAAAATTAGACAGTCTCTTTTACGTTTACAAGCTATCGTTTACATGACAAAGTCAAACTCATCTGGGTTTGGTCCAACACGTTGTTCTAGATTCATAGCGTTAATGATCGCCATCTCTTCATCAGTTAGTGTGAAATCAAAAATATCAGCGTTTTGAATCATACGTTCTTTACGCACAGATTTTGGAATTGTGATGATACCGTTTTGAATATCCCAACGTAAGATCACTTGAGCATTTGTTTTCCCGTATTTTTCAGCTATTGTTGAAATAGTTTCGTTATCAAGCAGCCCACCTTGCATTAATGGTGCCCAAGCTTCCATTTGTATATTGTGCTCTTCGCAGAATGAACGTAGCTCAGCTTGTTGTAATCGTGGATGGAATTCCACTTGGTTAATAACTGGTGTGATACGAGCTGTTTTAAGAAGATCCTGTAAGTGTGTCACATGGAAATTACATACCCCAATAGCTTTAATCTTTCCTTGCTCATATAAATCTTCGAGTGCTCTCCAAGCTTCTGCAAATTTATTTTTACCTGGCCAATGAATGAGATAGAGGTCTAAATAATCTAGCCCTAATTTTTCTAAGCTGTCCTCGTATGCTGCAATTGTCTCTTCATAGCTCAAGCCATCGTTCCATACTTTTGATGTAATAAATAAATCCTCACGTTGTAAACCAGTAGTTGCTAGTGCCTGTCTAATACCTTCACCAACCCCCGTTTCATTGCCATAAATGGCTGCAGTATCGATGCTACGGTAACCGACCTCAATCGCATTTTTCACCATTTCTGCTGTAGCATCATTCTCTACTTGAAATACGCCTAAACCCATTCCTGGCATTTGTAAGCCATTATTTAATGTGATTGTATCTTGTAAATGATTGATCATTTTTCTGTCCTCCGATTTTTGTTAGTGCTTTGGTTGCTTTCTTATTATGCTTTCATGCCATTGCAAAAAAAAGTACGCACTTTTTGGTTTCATAGAAACGTGGAGGTAACTTTTGTGAGATATCAATGGTCCACAGGAAGAAACTTTTTATTAGTTTACGTGGTTCGTCCTCTGATAGGTTACAATTAGTGGTAGAAAAGTAAATTTTGTAGAGTAGGTGAATAATGCATGGTAATAACGAAAAACTTGGCAGATCACATTGAAACGACGGAAATCAAGATGTTTGAATCGAGGCTGAATGCAATTAAGGAAATTGAGAACAATGCAATGGGAGTAGAGGTTGGTCCATTTGACGGTGCCTATGCTTTTTCCATTAAAAATATCCCCGGTCCTTCTTACAATGTGGTAAAGGGCGATAGCTTTAGTTCAGAGGATACCATAGATAAAATACTTAGCTTTTATAAAGCAAGAGAAATACCTGCTCGTTTTGATTTAGCTCCTCAGTAAGTTAATGCTACTTCACTACAAAAATTACATAGCGCTGGTTTTTTTCAGAGTGACTTTCATGCAACGTTATATTGTGAGCTAAATGGAGAGAGGGCAGGGAAGACAAAGAACTCTTTAATTAAAATAAGACAAATCGATGAAGCCGAATTTGATCGTTACGGAAATATCTATGTTGAAGGGTTTGGTATGCCATCATTTATAGCAGAAAGTGTCACAGCAAATAATCAATTTCGCCTTGGCGTAATTGCGTCCGGAGGCTTTGGGCCAACGTGATGTTGGTCACTCAGTCGTTGCCACAGGACGTGGCGTTCTTAGACTGAGTTCCTCTATTTCAGTAGGTGTCTGAACACCCACTGAAAAGGAACCACAACCGCATTCATTTCACCACCTTCAGAGGTGGGAGTCTTCCACTGAATGAAGATAAAGTTTTGTATGACAAGCCTGGTTGGTCGTTTTATATCGCTACTCTTCAAGGTGAGGATGTTGGCATCGGCTCCTTGTTTATAAATAAAGAGATAGCTATTTTAGCTGCATCTGCCGTGAAACCAATTGCCCGTAATCAAGGGATTCACCAAGCGTTAATACAGTTTCGTATCAATGAAGCCTTGAAACAAAATTGTATTTTAATGATAGGTCACGCAAAATTTGCATCCATAAGCCAAAATAATATGGAGCGCTGTGGATTAAAAATGGCTTATACAAAGAGTATATGGACAGAGACAATATGAATAGTTTACAGAATCTCCAGAAGGGGAATTAATACTTAAGATAGAATAAGTAATTGAATCTTTTATAAAGGAGAGAGTGGGATGAATCGTTTAAATTTAATTACATTGGGTGTAAAAGATATGGTGGAGTCTCTAAGATTTTATGGAGAGGGTCTGGGGTTTGAAGTGATTGTTTACGGCGAGGAAACAAATCCGGATGTTATTTTCTTTAATAATGGAGGGACGAAAATCTCACTGTTTCCGCTTGACCGTTTAGTAAAAGATATTAACGAAGCAAATCCACCAGCGATTGGCAATGGCTTTAACGGGATTACGCTTGCTTATAACGGAAAGTCTAAAGAAGAAGTTGATCAAGTGTTTGATTTAGCTAAAAAGGCAGGAGCGAAAATTGTGAAAGAGCCAGAAACTGTATTCTGGGGTGGCTATAGTGGCTATTTCCAAGACCCAAACGGCTACTATTGGGAAGTTGCTTATGGGGACATGTGGCAGTTCGATGATAATGATATGTTGATTATTACAAATAACTGAAAAGATAGACGTATTTGGGGAATCCAAATACGTTTTTTTGATGGTTAGCTTGTTTTATCGAGAAATAATTTGATTTTATCGATGAAATTTTAAATTTATCACCCAACTTTTTAATTTTATCGACATACCATGCTTTAGATGTGATTTATTAAATGAATCTCTCACTTTACGGACAATGATTGAGTACAAATCTATGAAATCGTATAATACGAATATGCTTCAAAATAACATTTATTTCTAAAATCTAATGTAGATTGGGAGGATTACCATTGTATCGCATATTGTACATAGAAGACGAAAAAGAGATTGGCCAATGGGTAACAAAGGATTTAACAGAAAGAGGATATGAGGTTACGTGGCTTGAATCTGGTGAAGAGGTCGACCAGCATATTGCCTCTAAGGATATCGCTATATTGGATGTGATGCTACCAGGGTTAGATGGCTTTTCAATTGGCAAAAGAATTAAGCGAGAAAATAAAGAAATCCCGATTTTAATGCTGTCAGCACGAACTGCTGTAGAGGATAAAATAGAGGGGCTCAATTTCGCGGATGATTATTTGACAAAGCCATTCCATCCAGATGAACTTATAGCTCGTGTGGAGGTTTTACTAAGAAGATATCAGAAGAATGATGATGTACTAGATCTTCAGCATTTAAAAATTTATACGAGAGATATGCGGATTATCAATAAGCAGACGGATGAAGAAATTCAATTAACTGGTAAGCAGTTCTATCTATTACAGTATTTTATCCGCCACTTAAATCAAATTTTAACGAAGGAACAGCTTTATGAAGGCATTTGGGGTGAAAGTTACATAGAAGGCGATAAAACATTAATGGTACATATTCGATACTTAAGAGAAAAAATAGAAGTAAATCCAGCCAAACCGACGATTATCGAAACCATTAGAGGCATTGGATATAGGGTGAAGCTATGAAATTTTTCCGATCATTATTAGCAAAGTATATGCTGATTATTTTTTCAGCCATTTTTATTGTTCAATTATCTTATTTTGCTATTGCCGCTTTTGTGTTTGGAATCGGAAAAACTGATTTTTCAAGTGAAGTTCTCATGGAAAGCGAAGTAGAGGAAAAATGGCTTGTAGAAGCTAAAAGTATAAAAACTTTCACAGAGGAGACAATTGCTCAACACTTTAAAGATTGGAAGGATCAATACCCTAAATCATCCATGTTCTGGGTAAGCGAGGACGGTACATTACTTACAACATTGAATGTGACGGAGCAACTGCCATCAAAATGGACGCCAGCATTTACGACAAAATTTATAAAAGATCATTATGGGGAAGATCCGTTTACAGTTATAGCTTTTTTAGGACAGGACGAATCGAATGGGTTTATCGTTTTTGAGATTCCTAGAGAAGTGTTTAATCCACCTCTTAAAAATGTTTATGAACAATATGGGAACCTTTTAATTGTTGGCGTTATTGCGATTATTTTATTTTTCATTATAGTCTCCTTATTATTTTTCAGAGGGATTCGAAAACGACTATTGCACCTACAGGAAGCAATGGAAATTCGTGATGTAGATGGCTTACCTATTGAAACGAAGGTCAAAAAGAAGGATGAAATAGGTCAACTCGAACAAAGCTTTAATCGCATGGTATGTGAGCTTAGGGAAAGTAAGAATCGCGAGCAGAAGGAAGAACAGTTAAGACGTGAATTGATTGCTAATTTATCACATGATTTACGAACGCCATTAACGAAAATACGGGCGCAATCCTATTCTATTAATAAAGAGGCATTATCGGAGGATGGGAAACGGGCGATTCAGGCAATGGAAACGTCGATTGTTAGTGTTGACGCTTTAATAGAAAATTTAATGTCTTACACATTGCTGATGGCTAGTAAATATAAATTTGAGGCAAAAGAAATCAACGTTATACGTTTTGTGCGTGAGCAAATGACTACATGGTATCCAGTGTTTGAGAAGGAAGGCTTTGAAATCGATATTGATCTACATTCATTTGAGAAAAATGAATGGCAAGTTGATCCGATTTGGCTTGGACGTATACTCGATAATTTATTTCAAAATATATTACGCCATGCGAATAGCGGGAAATATGTTGGCGTGGAAACCGAATCGACGGAGCACTATGATGCATTTATCATAAAGGATCACGGAAACGGAATGAAAAATGAATCCAATGCCAAAGGTGCAGGTATCGGCTTATCGATTGTTGATATTATGGTGAAGGGCATGAATTTAGACTGGGATATTGAGTCATGCGAATCTGGCACAAATATTAAAATTAAACATTATAAATAGAATAATTCGTGAAGCATGTTAAGGCATGCTTCATTTCAGTAATTGTCCAAACAGTATGTCAGCAAAGCTTATGGCATGCTGTTTTTTAGATTACAGGTGAAAAATTGTGCTGATTCCTGTGGAAAAGCATAGAGAGCCTTTTTTAAACAAAATTTAAACTTGGACCTTACCTGTTTTTAACCTTCATTACTTATGATAATTACAGAGGTGAGGACAATGGAATATATCGTACAAACAGAAAATTTATCAAAGAGTTTTGGTAAAGAGCAAGCTGTATCAAATATAAATTTAAAAATACGTAAAGGTGAAATATATGGATTTTTAGGACCTAATGGAGCGGGGAAAACTACGACGATTCGTATGCTTCTAGGTCTAATGAAGCCATCTTCTGGGACAATTAAAATTTTTCAAAAAGATTTAATGAAGGAACGAATTAATATTTTATCAAAGGTTGGTTCATTAGTAGAGAACCCTTCCTATTATCCACACTTAACGGCCTATGAAAATTTAGAAGCGTTAAGAAAAATTTTAGGTGTACCGAAATCGCGCATCGATGAAGTATTAGATATTGTTCGTTTGAAGGATGCTGCAGATAAAAAAGTAAAAGGCTTTTCTCTTGGGATGAAGCAGCGTTTAGGTATTGCTGCATCTTTGTTACATAATCCTGAATTACTTATTTTAGATGAACCAACGAATGGTCTTGATCCATCGGGTATTATTGAAATTCGTAATTTGATTAAACGACTTCCTTCAGAGTATGGAATGACGATTATTATTTCAAGCCATCTATTATCAGAAATTGATCAAATGGCTACGCAAGTGGGCATTGTGACAAAGGGGAAAATGATTTTCCAAGATTCAATTGAAGCGATGCGTAGATTTGCTCAGCCAAAGGTAGTAATTAAAGTAAGCGACGGTGAAAAGGGCTGGCGTTCACTAGTAGCAAATGGCATTAAGGCAGAACATAAGGGTGACCTCATTTTATTCGATGAATGCTCAGATGAAAAGGTAGCACATATTGTACAAATCCTTGTACAAGAAGGCATTTCGGTTTATCGAGTAGAGGAAGAGAAGCGATCATTAGAGGAGATTTTCCTTCAAATGACAACAGGAGAGCAAGCGCTATGATAGGAAAACTGTTAACTGCTGACTTTTTGAAAATTAAACGCAAAGGATTATGGTTTTTAACATCTTTAGGACCAATTGGTGTTGTTGCCATGCAAATGGTGAATTACGGTGTAAGGAAGGACTATTTATTAGAGCAAAGCGAGGACGATTGGGGTTACTATTTATCAAATGTTCATTCATTTACACCACTTGCTATCGTTTTAGGGATTGCTATTTTAACTTCATTTATGGCGAGCATTGAAAATGAAACGAACGCTTGGAAGCAATTAATTGCACTACCTGTGTCTAAATTAACAGTGTATTTATCAAAATTCACTGTTCTAGCAATTTTACTGTTCTTGTCTTCTACGATTTTAATGCTATTGTCAATGGCTTATGGAGTGTTTTTAGATTTAGGCGGTAGCATACCATATGCGGAACTTGCTAAATTTGCTTATTATCCATATTTAGCTGCGGTGCCAATATTGGCACTTCAGCTTTGGATTGCAAGCGTTTGTCAGAATCAGGGGATACCGATTACAGTAGGTATTTTCGGCGTGATTTTTGCTTATTCTTCTTATGTATTGCCGGATTGGATGATTTGGAAATGGCCATCGTTAATGAATCAATGGGATGAGCCCGTTATTAATGTCATGCTTGGATTGGGTATTGGTATTTTACTGTATATTATCGGAATGATAGATTTTGCTAGAAGGGATGTAAAGTAATGGGGTCTATACTGAGCGCTGAATGGTTTAAATTACGTAAATCAAAAATGGTGCCATTAATTGTGGCAGGACCTATAATCGGACTTTTTATAGGATTAACATCGAATTTTGGTGATATGGCGGATTCTGGAATTAATGAATGGTATAGCTCATTAATTTCTATGAATTTATTGTATGCATTATTATTTCTACCTTTAATTTCAGGAGTGTTTGCGAGTCTTATTTGTAGATATGAACATCAATCTGGTGGCTGGAAACAACTTTTAGCACTACCTGTAACAAGAGGGAAAGTGTTTGTCGCAAAGTATATATTAATTATGCTTCTTGTGATGGCGATGCAGATACTATATTTATGTTCTATATATGCAGTAGGTCTTATGAAAGGCTACTCAGATCCTTTCCCAATGGAAATTGTGTGGAAAAGTATTTTTGGCGGATGGTTAGCGACAATGCCATTAGTCGCGTTGCAGCTTTGGACATCCATTATGTTTAAAAGTTTTGCCGCTCCATTTGCAGTAAACGTTGTATTTACTTTACCGTCTATACTAGCAGTCAACTCAGCACGTTTTGGACCTTACTATCCATGGGGTCAGCCCTTCTTGATGATGAATATAGGCGGCAATACAGGTGATGTATTCTTCGTGCCTTGGGATCAATTATTAACAGTTGTAGGAGGAGGGTTTTTACTGTTTTTCCTTGGAGGGTATTTATATTTCCAACGAAAAGCTGTATAAAGTGGAACTTTAATCAGAGGGGATTTACGTCATCCCCACTGATTATTAGTCTTCACCGATTAGGCGATTACTGCCTGTTATGAGGGATACACTTTTTCTATAGATAAAGGGAGATTTTTATAAATGATATTTGTTAAAAAGAGTTTTTTATTAATTTCAGCATTATTTCTTTTGTTATCTCTAGCGGGCTGTGGGAAGGGAGAAGCCATTAAGGATGCTTCAAAATATACATCTGCAGTTGAAGATATCGATATTCCAAATGATGTGAAAGTAATAGGTTTTGGAGAAGCAACACATGGGAACGTTGAATTCCAAACATTAAAGAAGGATGTATTTCAGGCTCTAATTAAAAATGAAAATGTTCGTGTTTTTGTATTAGAAGGAGATTTTGGTGGCGCTCAGCAAATTAATCAGTTTATTTTAAATGGTACTGGCACAGCTGAGGAAGCGGTAAAAGCTTTGGATTATGGTATCTACAAAACGGAGCAAATGATTGAGTTTGTTCAGTGGATGCATGATTTTAACATGACTGCCGATGAGAAGGATAAAATTTATTTTTACGGTAACGATATGCAACGCTATGATTATAGTAAAAAAGGGTTATTAGAATATTACGAAGTGGTTAATAGTGAAGGTGCTAAGAAATATAAGGCACAGCTAAAAGATGTGACGAATAAAACAATGAGAGATTTATCAAATAGTCAGCTAGAGGAGCTTGACCAAAATATGGATGCAATCATAAAGGATTTGCAAACAAATAAAGATTCTTATGAAAAGCAATCCTCGAAAGAAGCTAATTTATTTGCTGCTCAATATGCACAAATTATGAAGCAGCGAACGCAACTATTTTTAAATGACAGTAATTATATGAGTCTTCGTGATGAATATTTAGCGAACAACTTACAATGGATTGTTGATTTTGAAGCGTCTCAAGGTCATGATAAAGTACTAATGTCTGCTCATAATGGGCATATAGAAAAAACTTCAGCGAATATGGCAGGATACAAATCTATGGGCCAATACTTAGATGAAGTGTATAAAGATGGGTACTTTGCTATTGGCACTGACTTTGTTAATAATACGTTTCAGGCACAAAATGGGTCTGGTGAAAGAAAAAATTATACAATTGAGCATCATAATGCATTAATAGATGCTTTCAGTGAAGTGAAGGAAAATATATTCTATGTAGACTTTAAAAAGGCTAGTGAATCTCAAGAGTTAGCTGACATCTTAGCAAAAAAACAAAGAATGGGTAATATCGGAGATGATTTTAGCTTTTGGTACAAGTTTACACAGATGCTTTATACGATTAAAATGACACCTGCTGAGGCATATGATGGCATGATAATTGTTCAAGAGGCAACACCGACAAAAATTATTGAATAACATGCGGGAAAAATGCTATTACCTAAACGAAGGAAATAGCGTTTTTTTGTAATTATGGAACTTGAATTTCTTTGCCAGAAGACAATAAACATCCATATAAGATGTATATTTCCGTTTCATTACACCTTCTATAAATAAGTATTAAAATACCTCGATTTTGTTAATGATAAAAAAGAGGAGGTGTGGAAACAATGGCACAAGAAATTCTTTGTGAAGTCAATAACTGTACATTTTGGAACTCTGGAAACAGATGTGGTGCAGAAAAAATTTATGTTGTAAGTCAAAAGGGACAACAAGCATCAAATAGTGAAGAAACAGATTGCAAAACTTTTAATCCTGAAACACATTAAATTTTTTAAGGGTAACCATTAAATGGTTACCCTTTTCCCATAGCTTTATAAATAGACATCGACTTTTACCTTGCTAAATAAAAGCGCATGAGCATTTTTCACTTTCTCCTCTACATAATCTAATGAATACTGTCCATAGGCATCTGTTAAATCGCCAATGGCACGAGATAAATTATCAATAACGGGAATCAATGTTTCTAAGTGAGTAAGTTCTTCACCTTTATTCATTTCATCAGTAATTTCATGAGCAAGATGTTGAATCTTTCTTAGTCTCATTTTTTCCAAGTGCATATAATCCTCCTTATTGAACCAAATGATGATGTCTAACTATATGTCTAGCTACAAATTTTCATGAATGAATCCATTCCCATTTAAAAGTAGTTGTTAGGATTGCTAAGGGCATGAGCAACTCCCTTTATACCGACTTCAATTTTTTGGTCAGCAACATTCGAAACATTTAGTTTTAAAATGCGTTCTCGGTAAAATCCATTTAAATAATTACGATCAATTGTATCTAAATAAATGTCCTGTTGTGCTAAATGCTGTATAAGCATATTTGTATTGACTTCCCTTGGCAATACGATATGACTATGCATGCAAATTTCTGTAGATGCTTGATATTTTGGCAAATAAGTTTTTATGGATTGTTGAAGTATATTGGCACGTATTGTATAGGATTCGCTCAATTTCTTTTGGTAGCGTTCAAACATACCACTTTTTAAATATAGCTCTAGCGCAGCTTGTGAAATCATGGAACTATCAATATCTGTGGTATTTTTATGTTTCTGAAAACTATCAATGAATGCATTTGGTAATATAGCAAGTCCAATACGTAAGCCTGGAAACATAATTTTAGAGAAGCTTTTTAAATATATAACATGCTCCTCAGTATCATCTGTTAATATTGGATCATTTTTTGTATTTTGATCGAAATCCGCTAAATAATCATCTTCAACGATATAAACATTATATTTATAGGCAAGCTTTCGAATATCATCCTTCTCTTTTTTACTAAAGGAAGTACCTAGAGGATTGTGCAGGCGTGGCATTGTATAAAAAAACTTAATGTCATGCTGCTTAAAAATAATTTCTAACTCTTCTAAATCTAGGCCATTTAATGTTCTTTTAATGCCCATTACTGGTATTTGATATGTTTTTAAATAATCCATGTATAGATGGTAGCTAGGCTGTTCTACTAGAATTGTTGTCCGATTATTAGGAAATGGCATAACACTTAACAAGAAGAGAGACTGCTGTACACCAGAAGTGATAAAGATATTATCTTCCTTTGTGAATATTTGATACGATTCTAATAATTTTTTTGCTTCTATAATTAGCGAAGGCAATCCTTTTGCTGTGCCGTATCGAAATAAGTCTGCTTGATATGTCTCAATAGCTTTATTAATGCAATGCTGAAAATCCTTGTAGGGGAATGCATGCCAACTAGGTGATGATGTCGCAAAATCTATACAATTGTCCTCTTGTGGCTTATCCGGGAGTTGATTGTCAACAACATAGTAACCACTTTTGGATAGAGCATAGATAAGATGCTGATCTTCCAGTTTCCTTAAGGCGGTCAAAATGGTGCTTTTACTACAAGAAAATTCTTGTGATAAATTACGAATAGAGGGAAGCTTTGCACCAGACTGTAGGGCACCTGTTTGTAATTGGTTCAATAGCTTGGAATAGATTAATTCATATTTAAGCATATACATCCTCCTACGCATCTGTATCGGTACAGATGCGTGTTTTTTATATCGTGCGAGTCTTTACTTTTTATTATTATAGCTTTATCGGCCGGAATGAAGAGAAGGAGTACATTATATGACAGTAAAAAGAAAGGCGTATTTGGCAGCAATTATTTATGCTTTTGTCATTGGGCTATCATTTATGTTTGTTAAAGTTACATTGACAGTGGCAAGCCCTATTGATACACTTGCACATCGATTTACTATCGCACTTATTGGTATTGTCTTTTGTATAGTCATTACACAGAATAAGTTAAAAATTAACAAACAAGATGTAGCCAAAATTCTACCTTTGGCCCTATTATATCCGATAGCATTTTTTACTTTTCAGGTGCTTGGGCTCGCAAGAATTTCCTCCACAGAGGCTGGAATTATTCAAGCGACAATTCCTATTTTTACATTAGTGCTTGCAAGTGTACTTTTAAAGGAAAAAGCTACACGTGAACAACTTATTTTCATTAGTTTATCAGTATTTGGTGTTATCTATATGCTTTTTATGAACAATGGAAGTGCTAGCTCAGGAAATTTAATCGGTAGTGGATTTATATTACTGTCAGCTTGCGCGGCTTCGCTATATAACGTTTTAGCAAGAAAGCTTACAAAACAATATTCATTACTGACATTAACATATGTGATGACATTATGTGGGTTTGTCATTTTTAATGGAGTAGCAATTGGAAATCACTTAATAAATGGTACGCTTCTTCAATTTTTCAGACCATTTGTTCATGTAGATTTTGTTTTAGCTATTTTATATTTAGGCATTCTATCCTCCCTCGTTACTTCTTACTTGTCAAATTATACTTTATCGATATTGGAAGCTTCCAAAATGAGTGTTTTTAGTAATTTTGCTACGCTTATTACAATACTTTCGGGTGTGATTTTTTTACAGGAAACATTTCATTTCTACCATTTGATTGGTGGGCTAGTCATTATTATTGGCGTAATAGGAACCAATTATTTTGGGCATAGGAGGGGAGCACAATGAGTAAATATATCCTTTTACTTTTAATAAGCTGTATTTGGGGTTCTCAATTTTTCTTTATAGCACTAGTAACGAATGATGTTGGAGCAGTTACCCTATCCTTGCTAAAAGCTATCATTGGTGCTCTTTGTTTATCCTTCATTAGTTTATTTTTAAAAAAAGAAAACAGCTCGGCCGATTTCAAATTGTATGTTGGCATTGCTTTTTTTGAAGTAGTGTTACCATTTATCCTTATTGCCCAAGGACAAAAATATGTATCGAGCAGCATTGCATCTATGCTTATAGCGACAGTACCAATCATCACTTTAATTCTTTTCGTCCTTTTCTTTAAAAAGAAAGTAAGTCAGTTTCAATTTTTCAGTATTTTTTTAGGTTTTTTAGGAATGGTTATTCTATCATGGCCGACACAAGCAATGAGCGGCTCAGGAACAGTATTTGGAAATGCACTCCTCTTATTGGCGGCAATTAGTTTTGCACTGTCATTAATTTTAATGGAAAAATTAGATAATCGTTCTCCAGTTATTCATATGCGAAATGTATTATGGATTACTACAATCATATTGTTACCAGTAGCCTTTATCTTTGAACAACCATTACATTTGGATATAGATAGGCTACAAATAGCCTCGATTGTTATTTTAGGTATTTTCCACGCAGGGATTGTTTACATGCTATATAACCTATTAATTAAAAAAGAGGGAGCATTATTTGCTTCCTTTAGTAATTACAGGGTTCCTGTAGTTGGTGTACTGATGGGGTATTTTATTTTAAACGAATCATTAGCATTGCAGCATATAATCGGGATATTTATTATTCTTTGTGCGCTTTTATTATCAAATATACATGCATTCAAAAGTGACTAGGCAAGGGGGAAGAAAAGTTGGGCTGTTAGTAAGATCCTCAAAAACCCCACCTCTTAGATGCTAGCTTCTAAGAGGTGGGGTTTCTATTTTTTAGGTAATGTAATTATAAACGTTGTCCCATCAGAAGGTTCACTCTGTACTGAGATAGTGCCGTTATGAGCTTGAACGAGCTTATAAACGATCGCCATCCCCAGTCCAGTACCTTCCGAGGAGGCATCTGTTGTTGTTCCGCGATAATATTGCTGAAAAATATTTTCTTGCATGTGTGTGGACATACCTACACCGTTATCCACAATGTGAATTTCTACATGCTCTGCCCTATCAAAAATCTGTGTATAAATATTTGTGTTAGGTGGATTGTGGATAATGGAATTCATAAGTATGTTTTGTAATATGCGTTGCATGAATTTCGTATCAAAGTCAATGTTTATAACAGTTGCTTCAGTTTGAAAGTGCAATATATAGTCATTGGCCTGTGGATTGTTGCTTATATTAGCAACAATTCTTTTTGTAAAATCCACAATATCCTGATTGGTTTTATGCAAGGGTAACTGACCGTCTGTATTATTAAACTGAATGACGAGACTTAAATCTTGAATAAGTTCCTCCATATGCTTGCCTTTATCTGCAATCTCTTGAATAAAGGAAAGAGCTTCCTCCTTGGACCAATCGTATTGATCGTTTAATAGTAGGGTAGAGTAGCCTGTAATATACGTTAATGGCGTTTTTAAATCATGGGATATACCGGCAATCCATTCTTGTTTTGCTTGTTCAACCTTTTCACGTTCTGTTTCGGCAGCTTTTAATTTTCCTGATAAGGATTGTAGGTGTTGAAGTACCTCTTGATATAACAGATAACGCATACGGAGCTTTCCTTTGCGTGTATAGATTTTAGATAGTCCAACAGGCTGTATATAGTTTTCCTGTGATAGCTGATGAATCCAAGACATTATAAAACCAAGAGGACCCCCGAAATACCAACCAAATACAGCGATACAAACAATAGTGCTGAATCCGAAAATCCATGCTACTAGTAGACTCTCATTAGCTTCACTAACAGATTTTTTAAAGAGTGGAAGAATACCTTCGAGTCCGATAACAATACACATACCACTCAAAAGCATCCACAGAATAATCCCCAATGTAAGATGTAACGTAAATCGAGTGTTTATTCGCATAGTGAATCCTCTTTCGGTGGAATGAATTTATACCCAATGCCCCTTAAATTCACAATTATTTTAGGTTTACGCGTATCATCCCCGAGCTTTTTCCGTAGCTTTGAAATATGAATCGTTACAGTTTTCTCCTCACCGTATACATCATTTCCCCACACGAATTCATAGAGCTGTGAAGTTGTAAAAATACGATTTGGATTTTTACAAAAGAAGTGCAGTAGCTCTAGCTCTTTAGCTGTACATTCGACGAGTTGATTGTGAACGGTTAATGTTGCAGATTCAGGATTAAGAGCAAAGTGACCGAAATCAAATTTTGTAGTCTGCTGTTGCTGAGAATTCTCATACATTTTTTGACGTCGAAGGATGACCTTTATACGTGCAACGACCTCTAAAGGATTAAAAGGTTTTGTAATATAATCATCTCCGCCAATACCTAAACCTGTTAATTTATCAAAATCAGTGGAGCGAGCACTGACAAAAATAATGGGTGTATTTGTATGTTTACGTATTTCTGTGCAAAGTTCAAATCCACTTATATCTGGTAGCATGATATCGAGCAAAATAATATCGTAATGCTTGTCTTTTACAAGCTGTAGTGTACTTTTACCTGTTGGGGCAGTATCAATATTGATAAAGTTTTCTTTCCGTAACGTTATTTCTAATAATTTTAATATACCAATCTCATCATCTACGATTAGGATTTTTTCTGCAGTTGCCATTTTTATCCCTCATTTCTATCTCATCATAACAGCTTCTAAACTTCATATCTTTACTCTCTTAAAAATATTACTGTCATTTTCCATCGAGTTTACTTTGATTTTACTTTCACTTATTAAGATTAGTGTAACGAATTCAAAATGGTAAGGAGCACATAACATGGAAACCGTTATTCAAATACATCAATTAAGTAAGAGCTTTAAAGGAGTCGAAACCGTCTCGAACGTCAATATGAACGTTAAGAAGGGGGAGATTTATGGGTTTCTAGGTCCGAATGGGGCTGGGAAAACAACGATTATGAAGATGATTTTAAACTTGGTAAAACCAACTTCAGGTGAGATAAAAATATTTAATCAATCCATCTCTACTACTTCCTATCAATACTTGAGCAAAATAGGCAGCATTATCGAGTACCCAGAATTTTACGAAAGGCTAACAGCGAAGGAAAATTTAGAACTTCACTGCGAGTATATTGGGGTTTATGAAAAAGGAGCTACCCAAGAGGCATTAGAGATAGTAGGTCTTAGTGGTGTTGAACATAAAAAAATACATGAATTTTCTCTAGGAATGAAGCAAAGATTAGGTATCGCACGTGCCATTGTTGCCAAACCGAAAATTCTTATTTTGGATGAGCCAATTAATGGTCTTGATCCAATCGGTATTAAAGATATTCGGGAGCTCCTACTACATCTAAAGGAGAAGCTAGGAATCACCATATTAATATCCAGTCATATCGTGTCAGAAATTGAATCAATAGCAGATACAATTGGCATCCTTCATCATGGGGAATTATTGAAAGAGGTAAGGATGGACGATATTCGAAAAGAGAATATGGAGTATCTGGAGATTAAAATAGACGATGTGAAAAAAGCGATTCATGTGCTAGAGAACAAGTTAGGAATTCGAAAATATGAAATTGTCAATCAGCATTGTATTCGAATTTTTGAACATGGCATTTCTCAATCTCAAATTAATAAAGAACTTATATTCAATAACATTGCTGTCAATGGCATTGAAAAACAGCAACAGCATTTAGAAGATTATTTCTTAAACTTTATTAATGGAGGGAATCAAATTGCTTAAACTAGTAAGACTTGAGTGGAAAAAGAATAGTATGTCTAGCTATTTTAAAAGCTTAATCATTTGTATTATTGGAATTTTTGCGGCAGTTGCGCTCATGGCAGTTGGTTCTGCAGATGAAAAGATGTTTCTAAATTATACAGATTTTATGTCTTTGACAAATATATTAATTCGCATTGTTTTTATCATTTTTTCGAGTGTAATTCTATCGCGTTTAGTTATTGACGAATACAAAAATAAGACGGTTCAAATATTATTTACGTATCCATTAAAAAGGAAAAAAATTATTTTCGCTAAGCTGTCTTTAGTTTTCGGATTTTGTTTCTTTAGCATTATCATAGCGACCTTTATGATGAATATCGCGGTTTATTTTTTAAATCCAATGATGAACTTGTTTGAAACACCTGTTGAGATACAGGAGATGGTAGCTACGATACCGTCTACCTTTATCATTGCTTTTATGATGGGTGGGGTAAGCTTAATTCCTTTGTATTTTGGTATGCGAAAAAATTCAACAGCTGCGACAATTACATCCGCTGTTTTAATTGGATTTTTGATTAACTCAACGGTTTCAAATGGGGGTACATCTGCTAGTTTATTTCAATTTATCATTGTCCCAATAATAATGTGTCTATTAGGACTTATTATCGGCTATCTGTCCTATTATAAAGTCGACAAAGTAGATTTAATCTAAAAATGAGGAATGAGGATGTAAAGTGAAAAAAGCAACCATAGCCTTAATATTCGTTATTGCGATAGGAGGAATATTCTTCACTCTTAAAATCAATGGAGAAAAGAGCATCACTGAAGAACAGTCCTTTGATGCTCAGCAAATTGAAGAATTAGAAATAAACAGTGAGTCTTGGGATATAGCATTAGAAAATACAGAATCTGAAAAATTAACAATTGAAATTGAAGGTAAGCAACAAGAAAAGCAGGAAAATAATCCTGTTGAAATTAAGAAAGACGGCAATAAAGTAAAGGTACTTCAACAAGACACTGAAGAAGGAGTTATGAAAAACGTTAGCTTTGGAAAAAAAGGTACTATTCACATTTCTGTTCCTAAAAATGCTGTGAATAAGATTGCATTAAAAAACAGCTATGGTGATATCAAAATTAACAACATTGAAACAGAAGAATTATCGGTTACAACGGATTCTGGCTCTAAAACCATTAAGGGATTATCGGCTGATAAAGGGACAATCACATCAAAAGATGGTGAATTGAGTATCGTAGACAGTACTTTAAACGAATTAACAATAGCCTCTACAAATGGTGATAGCTATATGACTAGAGTCAACAGTCCGAAAACGAAAATTACATCGACTAGCGGTGAAGTTTTTATGAAAGAAATCATCGAAGGAAAAGCATTATTTGTAGAAACTACTTCAGGAGATATTACAATAGCATACAAAGAAGCACCAAAATCATTAGAGCTTTTAGCTAACAGTGAATCATCCGACATAAGTGTTAATTTAGAAGGTTATCAGAATGAAGAACATACGGATACATTAAAGAAAGGTAAGATTGGCGATGCGTCAAACGAATTGGAACTAATTAGCAAAGGCGGTATAATAACTGTAAAATAAAAACTTACAATCTGTGAGGTTGATGAATCATGTTAAGACAGGAACTTGTTTCAAAAGTAGCAGATAATATTTTAGATTTACAACTTTACCATCCGATTAGAGTAGCGATTAGTGGAATAACAGCTTCAGGGAAAACAACTCTTGCCAATGAACTTGCTGAAGAGCTTCGTCGAAGAAAAAAGGAAGTAGTACGAACAAGCATTGACAATTTTCATCATCCAAGAGCGATTCGCTATAGACAAGGAAAGGATTCAGCAATCGGTTATTATGAAGATGCACACGATTATCAAGCATTTAAGGAAAAACTGCTAATTCCTTTAGGGGAAAATGGAAATCGCCAGTTTCAGACAATTTCATTCGATTTAGAAAAAGATGAATATGTAAATCCTAAGCAACAGCTTGCAAAAGTCGATACCATTTTCATTGTTGATGGAACATTCTTATTGAAAAAAGAGCTAATACATTTATTTGATTATAAAATTTTTGTACTGACAGATTTTGAGCTAGCTAGAAAAAGGGGAGCAAAGCGGGAGACGATTGCATTCGGAAGCTATGAAAAAGCAGAGGAAATGTTTTTGGACAGGTATCACGCAGCATCGAACCTTTATTTAAAGGAGCATAATCCTCAAGAAAATGCAGATATTGTGGTTAATAACAATGATATAGGTTCTCCATATTTTCTCTAGGAGGTAAGAAATGGCTAAACATATCTATGTAATAAGGCATTGCGAAGCCAAGGGGCAGTCGTCAGATGCTTCTTTAACAGAACAGGGCTTTCACCAGGCTGAAGTTTTAGCTGAGTTTTTCGCTGACAAAAAAATTGATCGAATTATTACTAGTCCCTTTTTACGAGCAATTCAATCTATAGAACCGCTAAGTACGAGGGGAAATATAAATATTGAAATTGATGAACGCCTTTCAGAACGCATTTTAAGCACTAGAAATTTACCAGATTGGTATGAAAAGCTTCAAGCGACTTTTACTGATATGGATTTGAAATTTGATAGTGGAGAGTCAAGTAACGAAGCGATGGAACGTATCGTTAACGTCGTTGAGGAAACTTTTAATAGTGAGTCCGAACATACAATTATCGTTAGTCATGGAAATATAATTACCTTACTTTTGAAAAATTATAATAGTGATGTAGACTTTCAATTTTGGGCTGAACTAAGAAACCCAGATGTTCTTCGGCTAAGTGTTGAGGATCATGAAGTGACTCTAGAACGTATATGGGAAGAAAACAAAACAGCAAACTAGGCACAGTCCTATCTTGCTGTTTTTTATTTAATATTGAAATTTCACTCGAACAGTCGCATTAATGGCTATTTGACCTTGTTCAATAGGTGTCGAAATTTTGGAATCAACCATCGCCATTGATCTATACAGAACTGGGGCTTTTTCTAGTTCCTCAACAATTTCAATAGGTTGTGGTTGTAAAGGCAAATGCATCGTCTCTGCAATTGTTTTAGCCTTCATTTGAGCATTTTGAAGGGCTAAACTGAGAGCTTGTTGATAATAGGCATCTACATTGTCGATGTTGAATTGGATAGAGGAAATCCGATTTGCTCCATTTTCTACTGCTGTATCGATAATTTCACCAATCTGGCTCGTATCCGTTACTTTAACGGTAATAGCATTTGTTACTTCGTAGTCTTTAAAAATCTGTTTGCCATCCTCATAATCATAAACTGGTGAAATAGTATAAAAAGCTGTTTGAATATTTTCTCTCGGGATATGGAGAGCTAAAAGAGATTGGATGACACGATTCATAATTATTGCATTTTCTTGCTGTGCCTCTTGTACATTTTTCCCTCTTGTCTGGACTTCTATTTGAATTTGAACATAGTTTGGAGTAGCCATAACTTTTCCATTTCCGGTGACCTCAATCACGCGAGATGTATGGGGCAATTGCTGACTAACATTTGCATAGTACATAGAATACCACCTTTCGAATGGTTCATATAGTTATGCTATGCTTGCTACAAAGAAAATTTGTTTATCATCATTTATTTTGCCTGTCTTTTCAATAATTTATCATGGAATTTTGTAAATAGCAGTAAAGTTAAAATTGTTCCAAGGAAGGCCGAAAACATGTCCCATTGTGCATCCCAGCGATCTCCCTGCATACCTAAAAAGCTCTTTACATAAGACAGAAGCAAAAAAAGCGCCTAGTCTTATTGCACTGACGCTTTGTGAAAAATTGTTATACCATTTTTAATAACGCCTCTACACCAGACATTCCCTCAGTAATACCAAGTTGATGCGCTTCATATGTCACGGATTCTAATGGAGCCGTCAATAGCTCATCAATTGTTTTCACACCAACTGCTCGACCAGCAATAATCTTCCGGTCTGCTAAACGATCATTTAATAGACCAACATCTAAAGCCCCACACATAATGTAGCCCGTATCATTTGAAATTGTCAGCAGTGTTGTTTTTGGCAATTGAACAACTACTGCAGTGAAAAAATGGCCTTTAATCATAATAGGCTCAATTATCACCATTCGAAATCACTCCTTTTCTCTATATACATATGGCGATAGATAAAAAGGTGTTCGACTTTTCATTAAAAATTATTTGTTACTAAAAACGAATGGCGCAAGTGTCAAGTGTATTTTTCTCAATCGTAACTTTTAAAATCTTTATAAATGATGTCACAACTGATTAAGTGAATTCGTTATAAGGGAAAAAGGAGGAGTTATGATGAAGAATATTGTTATTATTGGCGGGGGTTATGCAGGAATAAATTTATTAGAGGGATTGAAAAAGGAGTTTCAAGGACAAATCGGTAAATCAGTAAGGGTCATTTTAATTGATAAAAATAGTTACCATTTCAAAAAAGTATTACTTGTCCGGGCTGCAATTAGGGACATAAATTTGAAAGTACCCTTTAAAGAATACTGTCAGAACGGAATAGAATTTATTCAAGGGGAAGCATTAGCTTTTCAGAAGAAAAATCATCAAATTACCATTAGGGTTGAAAATGAAAAAACTATAAATTTACATTATGATTACTTGGTGCTGACATTTGGAAGTGTAATTCGAGAGGTACCTAAAGATTTTGATGGAATCACATTAAAAGATGGACAGAGCGCCATAGAAATAAAAGAACAACTATTGTTATTGATGGAATCATTTAAAACCTTGAAAAAATCACAACAAAGCAAGAGTTTATTTAAGGTAGCTGTTGTAGGTGGAGGTATCGCAGGGATTGAAACTGCTGCTGAAATTGCTGTGTGGTCTAAAGAAAAGTTGTCAGAAGCAGGTGTTAATCCAAGTTTAGTGGAAGTTTTACTTTTTGATGCAAAGGATCGGTTTTTACCAGAAGCACCTGTGAAAGTAAGTGAAAAACTCGTCAAACATCTTAAAAATATTGGGGTAGTCGTCAAAAATAAAACAAGGGTTTCTCATTGTAAAGATGGTCAGTTATCTACTAATGATGGCCAAAAATATTCTGTAGGAACTTGTATCTTTAATCCTGGGGTAGAAGCAAATCCAATCATTTCTAGATTAGGTTTACCTATCTCAGAAGAGCATCGAATTATTGTTAATCATTCCTATCAGGTTAAAGATGAAGAACATATTTATTCCATTGGTGATTGCGCATTAGTAGTAGATTATAAAAATAATCATCCAGATGGTATGACATGTAAGGAAGCTATTCCACAAGCGACAAGGCTAAGTAAAATATTGAAGGCATCAATAAACCAAACACCAGTGAACATATTACACGAATCATATCCCGTAAAATTCTTTTGTATTAGTTTAGGACCAAATAATGGGTTTATGTGGACACAAAAATGGGGGCTTGATTTTACGATAACTGGAAAAATAGGTGCGAGAATAAGAAACTACACTTGGGAATTAGCAAGTCTTCAAAAATAAACAGCTTATGAGGTGAGCAATGGATAATGAGTTAATAAGTCAGTTGTATAAAGAGTATAAATCACTGCTTTTCTCAATTGCCTATCGCATGACAGGTAGTGCATCAGATGCCGAGGATATCGTACAGGATGTATTTGCACAGATAGGGAAAACCGGAGTAAATCATATGGACAATATAAAAGCTCTTTTATGCAAAATGGTGACGAATCGTTGCTTGGATTTGTTAAAGTCTTCGAGGAAAAAAAGAGAGTTATATACGGGAACATGGCTGCCTGAACCTCTAGCATTACATGAGGATGATCCTTTGTTTACTATTTTAAATGATACGAGTATTTCACTAGCAATTATGATTTTGTTTGAGGAACTAAATCCAATTGAGCGGGCTATTTTTATTCTGAGAGAAGTTTTTGAGTATGAGTATCCAACAATTGCTGTAATCGTTGATAAAAGTGAGATAAATTGCAGGAAAATCTTAAGCAGAATAAAAAAGAAATTACCTGAGCTAGTTAGAAAAAATAGTATAGTTACAGACAAGTTGGAAATAAAAAATACAGTGACTGTTTTCATGTCTGCTTTTCAACAAGGAAAGGTCAATGAGCTTGTTCATATTTTAAAAGAAGATGTTGTTTATTATGCAGATGGTGGAGGAAAGGCTACAGCTGCATTACATCCTATTTACGGTCGTGAAAAAGTTTTCCGTTTATTATCTGCTCTTTTCCGTAAGTTTGAAAATAATGAAGAAAATTATACATTAGAATTGATGAATATTAATGGTACAACTGGCTTAGCATTAATATTTGAAAATAAAATTCAGGCAGTAATTGGCTTCGAAGTTGGACATGGACAAATCGAAGCAATTTATTATATGGTAAACCCTGAAAAGTTAAAATATGTTGCTGGAAATTGATCTATACGTAAAAAGTTAAAAGAATCAACTCGTTACATTAGAGTTGATTCTTATTTTTAACTTCTTTCAGCAGAAGTCTCCCACCTCTATAAGTGGTGAGATGAATGCGAATTTAAGTTACTTTTCAGCGGGTGTTTGGACACCCGCTGAAAGAAGTTAAATTTTTATGTATGAATAGATTTTTTTGAAAAAGTTAAGAGGAGAAAACAGCCAAACCTTCATAAGTATAATTCATTGTAATTCGTAAATAGTAAGTTGACGGAGTTATGTGAATTTGAACTTGGGAGGTGATGCTTATGACACGTAAATATGTTTTGGTTTTATCCCTTTGTTTTTTAATCATATCGGTATTTTTTACAGAGCTGACAACCTATGCGGATAAAGGTCGACCTTATTATGAGGAGACAGGGGAAGTCGTGTGGGACATTAATACAAAAGACAAAATAATTGCGCTAACCTTTGACGATGGACCTCATCCTAAATATACGGCGGCTATTTTAGATCTATTGGAAAAATATGATGCAAAGGCCACGTTTTTTATTATTGGTAAAAATGCAGAAAAATATCCAGACCTTGTTTTACGATCTTATTCTGAAGGGCATGAGCTGGCCAATCATACGTATTCACATCCGTTTAAAGCTTCCGTAGCTGAATTACATGCACAACTGCGTAAGACAAAGGAAATAATTTATGGTATTACTGGATTCGCACCAATTTTGTTTCGTCCTGTAGGTGGTTACTATAATGATCAAATGATCAATGCCGCTGTTAAGGATGGATACAAAGTAGTTATGTGGTCTTGGCATCAGGATACTCAAGATTGGAAACAGCCGGGTGTCAACAAGATTGTCCAAAAAGTGATGAAGGGGTCGAAGCCTGGAGATGTTATTTTGTTCCATGATGGAGGCGGCGATCGCACGCAAACCATTAAGGCACTGGAAGAAATCTTACCAGAACTTAAAAAACAAGGTTATACATTTGTCACAATATCCGAGTTGATTAAAAGCAAACAGCAACAAGAGCAAGTGCAATAAGGAAAATAAGCCATCTCATCAGATTGAAATGGCTTATTTTTTCTCCATGTCATCACGCGCAGCGGATAGTATAATTAGTTATTTCAACATTACCAAAATAATAGTGGTGCTAGTGCAATTCCACCAATAGCGCCAAGTGCGATTCCTAAGCCAAAACCTGCTCCTCCAAAACCTCCATAACCCCAATAACCTAATCCATAACCGCCAAATCGTCTATCAGGTTGAATCCATACCTGTCTTCTATCCACCCTAGTTATTTCTCCGTAATGTACTCTGCCACCTCGTTCTTCAATTCTTACACGTTTACCATGATATTGACAACAAAGATTATAAGTATTAGCTGGATTCACAAACTATCCCTCCTTTCGACTTCCTTATAAGCTAATATATGCGGTTGCAATCATTATCACTAGCCGATTGTCTACTTCAGACATAAGCTATAGTAAGGAGGGAATGTATGTCAGTAATACCAACAGATGAGTGGCTCAAAGAATTAATAGCTAGTCAAAGGCTTAATCACAGTAAAAATCTTGAAGACTTACAACGCTCTATTCTTAGCAGTCGTTTAGTAGAGATTTTTATTGGTGGATCTCCAGATGAAATACAATTTGAACTACAGCAACAGGGGCTTTTCAAATCACATGAGAAAATAGACATTAACAAGTTAAAAAAACAAAACGTTTGGGAAGTAGTACAGAAAGAATTTATCTATTTAAAGGAGAGGTGGAGCGGTCCCAATATACCAATCTATATCTTCCCAATCACACAGGAGCAAACGATTACTAAGAAAAACGGTGTTGCCTATCCAAATGCTCTGTTTTTATATATAGGAGAGCTTGAAAAGCAGGAGCTTAAAGCGTTATTTGCCCATGAGTATAATCATGTTTGTCGTCTGCAATACTTAAATAAATCTCTAGACGAAGTGACTTTGTTAGATTCTTTAATTTTAGAAGGTTTAGCAGAATGTGCAGTGGAGGAGATCTACGGGGATAAATGGTTAGCACTATGGTTGAGGTACTATTCAATAGAAAAAATGCATGAAATTTGGAAGGAGCATTTTTTGCCTCAAATCAATATTCAAGGATTAAACAATCATGTTGAATTTTTATATGGTGGAAAGCTTCCTCAATGGATAGGATATTGCATTGGTTATGAAATAGTAAGGACCTATATAAAGAATCATTCATCCCATAATCTCCATATAAAAAGTTCAAAGGAAATACTTGCTGGCTCTGATTTTTCGTTATAATCAATACCTAAAGTAAAAGTCACCGAAAGTTGGGGATTACATTTTGTTTACATGTATGTCATGAGGATAAGTTGATTGGAGTGGAGACTGGGCGACTCCTTGGGGATCAGCAATAGAGGAACGAAGGCTAAAACCACCACATCCTGTGATAACGCCTTCGTGACCAACATCCTGTTGCCCCAAGCGGCTCATCGGACGCCCCCAGGAAGCTTTGCTCTGTGCGAAAGCGAAGCGACAGCAACTGTTTTATCTGTGCGAAAGCGTAGCGACAGCAACAACAAAGCGCCCAGCCGGAACGGAAATCAACCCCACGCTATGAGGATAGAAAAGTACCAGTTGCCGATCAATACTCGACAACTGGTACCTAGTTAATTTATTATATGGCAATAATCCCTAATGCTACAGCAATGAATAGCAAAGTAATGCTTAGTCCCCACATCCAGAAGAAAGAGTATTTTAAGTGTTTTCCCATTTCTAAGCCTGATAAACCTAAAGCTAACCAAACAGCAGGGGCAAGTGGCGATACAAATGTACCTACAATATTACCAATAATCATTGCATAGGCAGTTGAAAGGGAATCAATATCGAAAGATAAGCCAATCTGTTCAACTACAGGGAATAAAGCGAAGTAATATGCATCCGTACTTAGTAATAAATCAAATGGTACCCCTAATACCCCAATAATGATATGTAAATAAGATGATAGGGCTGATGGTAGAATGTTTACAGCGTTGTTGGCAATCGCAGTTAACATCCCGGTACCATTAAGTATGCCTAAGAATAGTCCAGCGGCAATGATGATAGACGCCATCGTTAAGGCATTTGGTGCATGTGCTCGTACACGCTCCATTTGTTCTTTTGGAGAACGGTAGTTGATTGGCAGGGCAATGGCCACCCCAATTAAAAAGGCTAATCCTGCTGGTAAAATACCTGCAACTAAAACTCCGATAACAAGAATAGTAACAATTGCATTAATCCACAATAGTTTCGGTCGTTGTAAGCTTGTGTCTACTTCTGATGAAACAACCCCTTGTGTAATAGTATGATCATCATTTGTGAAGTCAAGGGTACCGTATTGCTTCAGAATGCGCCTCTTTTCTCTAAAACCAAGGAACACCGCTAAAGCTAACATTAAAACGACACCAATAATTTGAATAGTGATTAACGGATACCAAAGTTCAGTTACATCCGTCTTTAAAACTGAAGCGACACGACCTAATGGACCACCCCAAGGAATCATATTAATGACTGCTGCAGATCCTCCAACTAATAACAGCAATAGATATGGATTCATCCGTAAACGTAAATATAAAGGCAATAATGCTGGGATTGTAATTAAAAATGTTGAAGCGCCAGAACCATCTAGTTGCGCCACTACAGCAATTATCACTGTTATTACTGCAACAACAATAATGTTTCCTTTTGAAAGCGCAATCATTTTATTAATCAATGGCTCGAATAATCCTACATCCTGCATAATACCAAAGAAAATAATAGCAAAGATAAACATAACAGCTACGTTCATCACGGAGCTTAATCCAGAACTAAAGAATTCACCTAATTCATCGAAGTTAAAGCCAGCTATAAATGCTGCTACGATAGGTGGTATAACCATTGCTACAAGTGGTGATACACGACCACTAATTAGTAAAGCAACAATAATAATAATGGTTAAAAATCCGATTATACTTAGACTCAAAAATATTTCCTCCCTTTGTGATTAATCATTCAGATTATTTAAAAAATATCACAGTGCTAAAGAGAGGAAAATAATATAGTCATATGTTAAATAAAGAACATACTATTAGTTTTGTTCATAAGTTCCATGGAATACGTATTTTCGTTCAGGTCTTCCTACGGTGCCGTAAATTAGTTTTGTCTGTAAAAACTGCTCGCCAACTAAGTATTCTAAATAGCGGCGAGCTGTTGAACGACTAGATCCGATGAGTTCGCTTAATTGTGAGGCTGTAAGCTCCTGGGTTTTGAGATCTTCAAAAATGCTTTTAACAATTTGTAATGTGTGCAAATCAATACCTTTAACAAACGTTTCTTCATCTACTATCTTATTGTTTGATTCACTATAAAATAATGAATCAAGGTCATTTTGAGTGACATTTTTGCTATTTTGAAATAAACGAAGTTCCTGCAAATATTTCTGAAATGCTCGTTGAAGTCGTTGCTCTTCAAAGGGTTTTATTAAGTAATCTAAAATTCCTGAATCTACGATATCCTTTATTAATCTTATTTCAGTTGCTGCTGAGATGACGACAACTTTTATAGACGGATAGAGGTGACGTATATGGCTTACTAATGAGCTACCTTCAACATCCGGAATATACAAATCTGTTAATATAATTTCTGGTAAGCTAGAAGCCATCTCCAGCTTTTCAATCGTTTCTTTTCCTGTGCGTAAATTTTCAGTGACGATAAAACCTTCTATATCATGAACATAATCGGCATGAATTTTTGCTACTCTAAAGTCATCTTCAATAATCCATACACTTTTTAATGTTGTCATTTTCAATGTCTCCTTTAGGAACTATTATTAAAAAACATGCTCCTGATAAATCACCTGAATCCAATAAAATTTCCCCATTTATCTCCTGAAGGGCTTTCTTGCTTATAGCAAGTCCATGTCCGCGATCTAACCCTTCCTTAGTAGATACGCCCTTTGTAAAAATTTTATCGTAAATATTGTGATCAATACCTGGTCCATTGTCTTGAATCTCAAATAAGTAATGGTTTTTATAATTGTTGATCGATAGTTGAATCACTTTATCTGAGGATTCCCAGCCTTTTAAAGTTTCTATAGCATTTTGAAGTACATTACCAAGAGCTGTTAGGATAGCATTTTCTTGCTGTTTAGATAATTCAATAGATGGAGAAATTTCGTTTAGCTCGAGTTTGATGCCGAGTTCAGCGGCTTCTGCAATTTTCCCCTGAATTAAGGCAAGTAGAAGAGGGGTTGTTACATTACTATTTAAAAAAGCTTGATTTTTAAGTTGTATGTTTCGTTCTTCTTTAATAAATTCAATTGCTTCGTTGTAATGTTTATGAACAAGTAAACCTAAAATGATATGAAGCTTATTCGCAAACTCATGAGTATAGGCCCGTTGAACATTTGCATACTGCTTCATCTGTTTTAATTCATCAATGATTTTTTGAATATCTACTTTCTTTCTAAAGGTGTACAATGAACCGATTTTCCTTTTCTTTTCAACTAAAGGCGTTTTATTTAAAATGATAATATGCTCATCAAGTGGTAGCTCTAAATTATGAATGCTTTTCTCTGCAACAATTTTAGGCGTAAAAATATGCTCAATTTTTGTACCCATCCAATCTGATAGAGATTTATTATGAGCTGAATCTAGCATTTCATAAGCACTTTTATTAATGGTCGTAATTTGATTAAAGTGATTGACAGCTATTATACCCTCTGCTGTTGTTTCTAAAATGACCTTATTTTGTTGATATAATTTAGCAATTTGAATAGGTTCCATATTAAACAATAATTTTTTTATATAAATGGAAATAGCTATTGCACCTAATATTCCTATTAACAGAATTATAAAGGTGTAGTTGATCCATTTGTGAATGTAGCTTTCGATGATTGTGTCGATATTTTCTGTTAAAAAACCGACAGATACAACACCAATAATTTTATTGTCTAATATGATGGGGGCTTTACCTCGAATAGATTCACCTAATGACCCCATAGTTTTAGAAATATACGCTTGTCTATCTAGCAATGCGGCATCATTGTCTCCACCAACCATTTTTTCTCCAATTTTATCTTTTAAAGGATGTGAATAACGAATTCCTTCAGAGTTTCCAATGACAATAAATGCTGCGTCAGTTTCTTTTCTTAAATGCTCGACGATTGGTTGGATGATTTCGCTTGGATTTTCTTTATCAAATGCCGTAATGATTTCTTCCATAGATGCGAGGGTTTTTGCAATATTTAATGCTTCCACTCCCATCTGTTTTTCTGTCGTATCCCGAATATGTTCTTGCAATAGATACATAAACATTCCACATATTAAAAGGATCAAGATGCTTATTAAAAAAATCATTCTAGCTGTAAGAGATTGGAACCAACTTCTCATATTTCACCTCTATGTAGTTTAAAATACTCGTAATCAACATTTTTCTTCCTATATAGATCAACTAATAAAGTGACGCATGCTAACAAAAACATCTTAAAAAGAGTGCATTTGAATTAGTCTATCATAAATATCCAACAAATAGAGAAAGGCCCTCAAGCTAGATTTATTTCAATATAGTGGGGAAGCTATCACTGAAAGATATGAATAACATTTGTTAAAACGTATGCTTTGTATATAAGTTGATTGGAGAGGAGGGTGAACGCCCCCAGGAAAGCGCCCAGCCGGACCGAAAATTAACCCCACTGTATAGTGATGAGCCTTGATTTTTGATACATGCCCTTCAATAACATTGACACAAAATTTTCGCTACAATATAAGGAAGGAGTGATTGTAATGTCGAAAGAACTTAAAAATGTATTACCACCAGTTATTGATTTATCAACGAAGGTGCTAATTGTTGGCTCAATGCCAGGAAAGCAATCATTAGAGAAGCAACAATATTATGGTAACCCACGCAATCACTTTTGGCCGATTATTGGGGAAGTATTAGAGGTAGATGTACCTCGGGATTATGAGCAAAGATTAAAATTGCTAAAGGATCATCATATTGGTCTTTCGGATACAATAGAATCGTGCGAGCGTAAAGGAAGCTTAGATGCGGCCATTCGTAATGAAAAACCGAATGATTTTAAAACGCTTTTTGAACACTATCCTACTATTGAGTTAGTGCTTTTTAATGGCGCTAAGGCATTCGAAGTTTTTAAAAAGCATATTGGCCTTGAGGTTTTAGATGGTCGAGCATATCAAAAAATGCCTTCGACTAGCCCAATACCAGGTAAAAATATTAAATCTTTTGAAGAAAAGCTTGAGGATTGGCGAGTGATGCATTCTTATTTGCCTAGATAATTACATTACAAAGAATCCACCACTTCTAAGCGAAGCGAAAGTGGGAGTAGTTCAAAAAAGCAATCAACACCTGAATACAAAGCTAATGGGCAAGTGCTCAACGGTTATTAGCCCTTTTACATATATTGAATTATGTAAAGGGAGGGGTTTATCATGTACAATCCATATGAAGAAATTATGCCACTGCCAGAACCCGGTTTCGAACCATCATTTGGACTGCCTGGTTTTGGTCCACCACCATCGTTTGGCCCGCCTGGTTTTGGTCCACCACCGTCGTCTGTCCCACCAGGTTTTGGCCCACCACCATTTGGCCCACCAAGTTTCGGTCCACCACCAGCAGGGCAAATGCCTCTTGGTCCACCACCTAGCTTTGTGCCATCACTTCCATCTTTTGGAGTAGGTACAAGTGGTATTCAATCATGCTTATTTAGGAATACGTATATATGGATGTTTAATGGATCAGGCTTTTGGTTCTTCCTAACTGCTGTAGGAAGAGAGTTTGTTGCAGGGTTCCGATGGAGTAGCAGAAGTGGTTGGCGCTTCCAAACCATCGCAAGAAGAAATATTCGCTCGTATGAATGTTCGAGATGGTAATTAAGAGTATTAAGAAGCCGTGTTAAATGGTTCATTTAGTTGTAAACTATTATGTCTATGAAATAAAGGTGTCATTATAAATAAAATATAGCTATTCAGCAAAACGAGGGGTTGATTTCCGTTCCGACTGTGCGCTTTCGTGGGGGCGTTCGATGAGCCGCTTGGGCCAACACGATGTTGGTCACGAAGGTGTTATCACAGGATGTGATGCTCTTAGCCTACGTTCCTCTATTGCTGATCCCCAAGGAGTCGTCCAGCCTTCACTCCAATCAACTATTTTACTTAGCGTGTATCTTCTAGCATGTTATTCAGAAAGTAAGGCGACACAACAACAGGTTTTCTCTGTACGAAAGCGAGTAGCTTGAAACGTAAATTTCCCTCATTTAAATAAAACGCTGCATTGACCATTTATTTTTCAACACTATGAAAACGCCTAGAGCATGTATCTCTGCTCTAGGCGTTTTATTCGTGATATGCTTAAATCTTCTCTATGTCATCCACAAGCTGCTTATACTCCACAAACCATTTTCTCCAGTCTTCCATTGGAAATTCTTCATGTACAGTTCCACTTAATAAATCCGAAAGCAAGTCTAAGCATATATGCCAGCCGGCTAAATCTTTAGGTGTATGCTCCGTTAGCTCACCAATCGACTCAAGCAATATTAATATGGAGCCGCTACTAGTAGGGGAGAGTTCAAATCTTACTGTATCTTTGCCCCAATCAAATTTGAGTACTTCCTTCTCGGCATAGTCTACAATCGCTATTTCCTTATAAGCATTTGTTCCATCATGCATATTAAAATGGATCTTGCCGTTCTTTCGAAGATCAATGATTTCTAAATTATTCATCCATTTTTGAAGCTTTTCATTCTCCGTTAATACTGCCCAAACAGCATCAACTGAATGTGACAGAGGACGGTTGAATTTCACGACATAGCTATTTTGTTGTTTTTGAATAGTAGCGAGCATGGGGATCCTCCTTGTTACTTTTCCTCATCATAAACTGCTCCAAATGGTTTTGTCACGTCATCTTCTATTTCATTCTTCTAAATGTCCTTTCTTAAAATAATTTCGAATTATTATATTTCTCCTTCTCTATCAAATAATTCTTTTTAGGGGGATACCTTGCCGTGCTCCCCCCTATGAAACTTATTTTCATCTGCTTAGCCCCTTTGAAATCGAATTATAAATAGTTATTATTGTAAGTAATGGAAGTGATTATTTACCAAAGGGGATGGTAGCGATGAAACAAAACATATATCAATGGGGCGACTCACAAAAACCAACTTTCATCTTTTTACATGGGCTAGGGAGTACGGGCCTAGCATTCGGAGAACTAGCAAAACATTTACCCGACTATCAAATCGTATCCTTTGATTTACCTGGACACGGCTATGCAAAAGCATTGGAAGAAGAAAAGGCTTATTTACCTTCCAATTTGATTGTAGGGATAGAAGAAACAATAAATCAGCAGTTAGGGTATACATCTCATTATTTAATTGGTCATTCTTTTGGAGCTGATTTGGCATTGCATTATGCTGCTAAATACCCTAAACAACTAAAGGCGATTATCTTGTTAGATGGCGGTTATTTGTCACTGCAAGATTTAGGGATGACATTAGAAAACGAATTACAAGATATAGAGAAATTTTGTAATGAAGTAAGATTCCCATCTTGGGACGTATTTTTTGAATCGGAAAAAGAAGAGCTTTCACGATGGTCAGAAGAGCTTAAAGAAGCATCAAGGGCTCAAGTTAAGGAATAAGATGGAGAAATTAGACTAACGATTTCTACTTTTACAGGGCAATCTATCATAAAAGGTATTTATGCAGAACCTGTCACAGATATAGTTGCACAGGTGCATTGCCCGATTCTCTTGATCCGCGCAACAAAGCCAAGCGAATTAGAATCTACTAGAAAGAAGAGTATTCAATTTTTGCAAACAAGAATGAAGAGCTTGGATATTGAACCAATCGCTGATGCAGGTCATGATATTTTTCGTGAAGCACCTAAGGATGTTGCTAACAAAATAAGAACATGGCTTGTGAATCATTAGGAAACAGCGCAAGCATTGGTATGACAAATTCAGAGGTGAATGAAACTGATAAAAACAGAAGAAGAGCTAAAAAGCTTAATTGCAGCAGATGAATGGATGATGAACATTTTAAAAACTGTAGAAAAGCTACAATTACCTGATTCATGGGTATGTGCTGGATTTATTCGCTCGAAGGTGTGGGATTTTCTACATAAAAAAGAATACAGAACATCATTAGCTGATATTGATGTGATATATTTTGATAAAGTAAATCCCTCAGAAAAATATGAGAAGCAGTATGAACAAGAATTGACGAAGTATTTACCAAATGAGCCTTGGTCTGTGAAAAATCAAGCGAGAATGCATGTAGTAAATAATAGTGAACCTTATCAATCATCTATTGATGGTATGGCTCATTTTCCAGAAATACCGACAGCTATTGGTGTGAGGCTTACTAATGAAATACTTGAGATAGCTGCACCTCATGGTATCAAGCACTTAGTTTCTGGGATTGTCGCTCCTACACCATATTATCAAAAAGGCTCTCCGATGCATGAAGTTTATAAGAGCAGAATCCATAACAAACAGTGGGAATCAATTTGGCCGAAACTACAGATTTTCTACTAAGATGAAGCGAAGGAGCTAATGAATTTGTATCACGATAAACATCAAGTAATCTCGCATTATGAAAAATCTATCGTATTTGTGGAAAGTTTAGCAAACATAAACGAAGAACAATGGCGTACGCCTATAGGGCCTGGAAAATGGACGGTTGCAGAGGTAATTGGACATCTTACACCGTGGGATGAATTCGTGTTAAAACAACGTCTTCCGTTTCTTTTTACAAAGGAAGGCTTGCCAAAAGGGCCAAATGTAGAAGAGATGAATGTTCGTGCAGCAAGGGATAGCCGTGCACAAAGTAAAGAAGAAACGATAGCCAATTTTATCAATCAGAGACATCAGCTAATGGACGCACTTTATCAAATAGTGGATAAGCAATGGCAACAGCCTTTTACAATAGGTGCCACTGAATTAACACTTCACAGTTACTTTGCTAGTTTAGTAGATCATGATCTACATCATTTCTCACAAATCCAGAAAGGTTTAAGAATATAGGGGCTATAAAATGGATATCAAGTATTTAATCGATTACTATGCACATGCGTCTGTAAAATTTACGGATGTTTTTACAAATAAAATGGAGCCAGGTCAAATAGACATTGGTCGAACAACAGCCCCCGGGAAATGTGGTTTGGTTGTGCCGCTTGCTGGTAGTGCTATATTTAGCTTTAATGGTATTCCTTATGCAATGGAGCCGGGTATGGTCGTACATGCAGGACCACAAATGCCAATCGAAATTAAAGCTACTAGTGATAAGGAATGGGAGTATGCAGTTGTTCATTATCATATCCCTCCCGAAGAAATACCTCAATATTCATTATCAAATCAGCACTTTTTAATCAATACAGGCTATCATACAAAAATTATTGACTATGTACAGCAGCTAATAGAAACCCAAGCAATGCCAGGTAATATGTCAATATTCAAAGCAAAGGCCCTATTTATGAATCTGTTGGAAGCCATTCTTATATCGGCAAAAGTGAAGGTGCTCGATACGGCAAGTGAGCAGATGGAGCAAGCCTTACAGTATATACATGAGAATTATGCTAAACAACTTTCTGTTTCGAAAATTGCTGAAGAATTTGGCGTGGAGCGTCGTCGGTTTGCTTATCTGTTTGAACAGCATACGGGGATGAATCCTAGCGTCTACTTAACGGAATATCGCATACGACGATCGAAGGAGTTACTAAAATATGACGATTCTCCAGTAGCAGAAATAGCAGAATGTGTAGGTTATGTAGACTGCTTCTACTTCAGTCGAGTATTTAAAAAATGTACTGGAATGTCCCCGACAGCTTATCGGAAATTAATGATAGAGGAAGCTAAATACGTATAAAAAGTTGTTTCTTGAAAAAAGGAACAGCTTTTTTAAAAAAATCAATTATGCCTCGGCATAATTGCGTCCGGAATCGGCTTTGTGCTTGCACAAAGAACTCCTTACCGATTCCGTGACATCCGCCGGAGGCTTTTAACTTCTTTCAGCAGGTGTTTGAACACCTGCTGAAAGAAGTTAAAAATCGGCAAAAGTCCATGTGATTCATGAAATTGTCCATTCACAATAAGTTTTCTCTTTGTTAGGATAGGAATCGTAAATGATAATGAATATCAATTAAATCGATAAATTCTATTGACTTATAAATGAAAATGATTATCATTATCAATATAATCAGGTTCGTTAGGAGAGAAAATCTATGAATAAATATTTTAAAATGTGTGCACCTGCTCTATTAGCCCTATCCTTGGCTGCATGTGGAACAGATAAAGCAGAGGAGTCTGCTACATCTACAAATAATGCAGCAGAAACTAGTGCAACAGAAACGCAAACAAATCAAGCGAAAACACAAACGATTACATACTTAGGCGAAAAATATGAAATTTCCGCAGATGTCAAAAACATAGTAGCGGCAAGCTTAGAGTCTATGGAAGATGCAGCAATGCTCGGTATCAAGCCTGTTGGCGTGCTTGATATCGGTGGGAAAATCCCATCATATCTTGCTTCTGAATTAGAAGGGGCTGAGCTTGTTGGAAATAAAATGACACCGAATACTGAAGCCATTCTTAAACTTGATCCAGATGTTATTTTAGGTTCCTCAAAATACCCTGAGGAAATGGCTGAAAAGCTCAATAAAATTCAAACGATGATTCCATATTCACATGTCTCTACAAATTGGAAAGAGAACTTAACATTACTTGCACAGCTTTCAGGTAAAGAAGACGAGGCTAAAAAAATTATTGCTGATTATGAGACGAAGGTTGCAGATTCTCAAGTGAAATCTAAAGAGCAATTAGTGGACAAGCAAGTTCTAGTAATTCGAGTACGTGGTGGCATTATGTATATCTATCCTGCAGGAGTTTACTTAAACCCTGTTCTATATGAAGATTTAGGGGCTCCAATACCAGAGGTTTTAAAAACTGCAAAGGCACAGGCTGAACTATCGCTTGAAACATTAGCAGAGGTTAATCCCGATGCTATTTTCCTTCAATTCGAGGAATCAGAAAATGCTGATGCACCAAAAGCATTAGAAGAGCTACAAAAGAATCCAATCTTTGCAAGCTTAAAGGCATCACAAAACAATCAAGTTTTTGTGAATGCAATTGAACCTTTAGCACAAGGTGGTACGGCATGGTCTAAGGTAAAATTCTTAGACATCGCAGCTGAAAAATTACTTAAATAAGTTTGGATAGGCTGGTAGTAGATTTGGTGGCATCACCAGGTTATTACCAGCCTTTTATATGCATGGAGTTCAAATAGAAAAAGGTGTGGAAGTTGAAAAAAACAAACATTGTGGCATTTTCAATAGTAGCAGTTTCTCCGTTTCTAATTGCGATTGTGGCATTAGTATCCGTAATGTACGGCACAAAAGACATTAGCGCAATAACGGTGTGGCAGGCGATTACTGCATTTGACTCTTCAAATGTGGATCACCAAATTATACGAACTGGGCGTATTCCTAGAATTGCCGCAGTTTTACTGGTTGGAGCATTTTTAGCAGTAGCGGGGGCAGTGATGCAAGGTATCACACGAAATTATTTAGCCTCCCCATCATTAATGGGCGTTAATGATGGATCTGCATTTATGATTACGATAGCAATAGTATTTTTCCCAGGGCTTCCAAATTACCAAATGATCCTACTTTCAATGCTCGGTTCAGCATTAGGAGCAGGGATTGTCTTTGGTTTTGGCTCTTTAATTCGAAATGGTTTATCACCAGTAAGGCTGGCCATTATTGGAACGGTCATTGGTACGTTTTTAAGCAGTATTGCTACAGCCATTGCGATGTATTTCCAAGTATCACAAACGGTAAGTGTTTGGTATAACACAAAGGTACATATGGTGGATATGGATATGCTCATGCTAGCTATTCCATTTGGATTAATTGGTTTAGTTCTTGCACTATTATCAGCTAAGGCTATTACGATCACTTCACTAGGTGAGGATATCGCTATTGGGCTAGGGCAAAAAACAAAAGCAGTGAAAATTATTAGTATGCTTGCTGTTGTTTGCTTAACAGGTACAGCAGTTGCACTTGTAGGAAAGATAGCCTTTGTAGGATTAGTCATTCCTCATATTACACGTTTCCTTGTTGGAGTCGATTACCGCTTTATCATTCCTTGTGCAGCTGTAATAGGTGCGTTTTTCTTAGCGCTCTGTGATGTACTCAGTCGCTTTGTTAATTATCCATTTGAAACTCCAATCGGCGTATTAACGGCCTTGGTTGGTGTTCCATTCTTCCTATATTTAGTTCGTAAACACGGAGGTGAACAACGTGCGTAAAAAAACCTCAAGTGTATTCGTTATGACTGTTTCCATACTCTTGTTATTTATTGTAGGTGCCGGCTATCTCCATATTACAAATGGTGTCTTTGATATGTCGGTGATGGATGTTTTAAAAACATTGCTACGCATTGAGCCAAACCCCAAATTTGATCTTGTCATTTTTGAATTCCGTTTACCACGTATTGTCATTGCGGGATTAGTCGGTATTGGTTTAGGAATGGCGGGGGTTGTGCTACAAGGTATTACACGTAATGGCCTCGCAGACCCTGGGATTTTAGGGATTAATGCTGGAGCTGGTGCAGCAGTGGTTATATTTATGTTTTTCTTTCAATTACGTCTCACGTCTGCAGATATGAGTAGCTGGTTCTCCATTTTAATGATGCCGATTTTTGGATTTGTCGGTGGTGCGATGGCCGCTGTGTTAATTTTCTCGTTTGCCCTGAAAAACGGTCATTTAGATATGCAACGACTAATTTTAACAGGGATTGCGATTAATAGTGGCTTTGGGGCATTGTCATTGTTTTTATCATTGAAGATGAATGCTCAGGATTTTGAAGGTGCAGCAGTTTGGATGGCTGGCTCTATTTATAATGCAAACTGGATTTTTGTTGTGACTATGTTGCCGTGGCTTATATTATTAGGCTTTTATGTATATCGGAAATCATATTTGCTCGATTATTTTCAATTAGAAGAGGATAGTATTACTAGCTTAGGGATAGCGGTAGAAAAAGAGAAAATGAAGCTGTTGTTGGCAAGTGTCGGCTTAGTCAGTGCTTGTGTATCGGTATCAGGTAGTATCGGTTTTATTGGATTAATGGCACCACATATTGCTAAACAGCTTGTTGGTATACAACATCGTTACGTCATGCCAGCAAGTGCGTTGATAGGCGCGGGATTGCTTATATTAGCTGATTTTATAGGGAAAACAGTATTTGCGCCATCTGAGCTGGCAGTTGGTATTGTTGTCTCGATTATTGGGATTCCGTACTTCTTATATTTACTAGTAAAATCGAAGGCATAGGAGGAAAAAGTGTGCAAACTGCATTTAGAATGGAAAATTTATCTTCTGGCTATGAGCAGGTTCGTGTGTTTGAAGGCTTGAATTTAACAATAGAAGAAGGAAAGGTTACGACCATTATAGGTCCCAATGGATGTGGAAAATCTACACTATTAAAAACAATTGGTCGTATATTAAAGAAGCAGCAGGGCACGGTCTATTTACAGGATCAAAACATGCAAAATCTATCGACGAAGGAAATTGCGAAAAAGCTAGCAATCTTGTCCCAGACGCCTGTTGCTCCAGGTCAGTTAAAGGTTGAGGAGCTTATTGCTTATGGTCGTTATCCACATCGTAATAATGTTAATCGCTTAACAAAAAAGGATGAGGAAATGGTTGAATGGGCTTTAAATGTAACAAATACGATGGAGTATCGAAATCGAGAGCTTGCTCAGCTTTCAGGAGGTCAACGGCAGCGTGTATGGCTTGCAATGGCCTTAGCGCAAGAAACAAATATTTTGCTATTAGACGAACCGACAACCTATTTAGATATGGCACATCAGTTAGAGGTACTAGAAATTGTGAAAAACTTAAACGAGCGGCATCGTTGTACGATCGTTATGGTATTGCACGACATTAATCACGCGGCACGATATTCCGATCATTTAATCGCAATGCGACAGGGGACTGTAATGAAAACTGGAACACCTGAGGAAATTTTGTGTGCAGATGTAATGCGGAACGTCTTCAATATTAATGCTCGCATTATGGAAGATCCAGTTACGAAAACACCAGTATGCTATGGCTATGATGTTATGAAGGAGGCCGACAAATGATTGATGAGAAAATCGCGAAGACACTTGATTATGTGACGCAGCAAATTATATCGAAGTTTACGGATTATACGTATATGGTAAATATCTATGTACCGAATGGAGAAGTACCGGAAGGAGGTTTTCCAGTCTTATACGTATTAGACGGATCGTCATATTTCCATCTTGTAAAGGAAGCGGTCCGCCTACAAAGCCGTAATGCGCCTAAAACAGGAACCTTACCAGCCGTTGTTGTTGGTATTGGGCATGGTGCTGACATGCACGAGCGGCGATTTTATGATTTTACAGGACAAGCCGAAACGTATACTTATCCTGTAAGATTTAAAGGTAAGGGCCATGAGAAACATGGAGGAGCAGAGAACTTTAGTAGATTTTTAGAGGAGGAATTAAAGCCAAGTATTCAGGCTCAATTCCCTGTAAATATGCAACATGAAGCACTGTTCGGGCATTCATTAGCAGGTTATTTTGTTCTTTGGCAATTATTTCATCATCAATCAAGCTTCCAACGATATATAGCGATTAGCCCTTCTATTTGGTGGAATGAGCATGAACTAGTAGGTTATGCGTCAACATTTATAAAAGAGCGTCCATTTGCTTATGAAAGACTATTCATCGGTGTGGGAGAACTGGAAACCTTTATGGTTGATGATGCGCAACAAATTGCGAGTGAATTACAGAAAATCATGGATATCTCCTTCTATGAAGCGTTGGAGGAAAATCATGCTTCAATCGTTCCAACTGTTATGAGTAGAGCAATACGTTTTGTGAACAAAAATAAATAGTAGTTTCCGCATTATCTTATGGTAATGCGGTTTATTTTTGTTTAAAAATACAATATAATGAATTTTAAAACAAAAAGGAGTGTTGACAGATGAACATTATTTTAGCGCAAGTAGAGGATGCTTCAGTAATTCATAACGTTATGCTACAGTCCTTTAAAGAGTATGAACATGCAACACCACCATCAAGTGCACTAAGTGAAACGATTGAATCGATTGAACAGGCGATGAAGAAAGGAGAGCATGCCTTCATTGGATATATCGATGAACAACCTGTTGCGATGGTAAGATTTACATTTAGCGCTCAAGGAATTTATTTTTTTAGATTATCTGTTATTCCGGAAAAGCAAGGACAAGGATTGGCTAAAGCATTAATTGAAGAGCTTGAACAATATGCATGGGCGAAAGGAAAAACAATTAGCGAATGTAAAGTACGTATGAGTGTACAAAGAAATATTGAGTTGTATCGCTCATTAGGTTATGTTGTCACAAAAGAGGACAAGGCAGAAAATCGTAACGGCTTCTCTCTTTCTGTAGCGACAATGGAAAAACAGCTTATGAATTAGGGGGGACAGCTCTTGAGGAAAAAGCTTGGCTGTTTACATGCACATCATTCAAATATTGAGTATATAGAACAGGCATTTCAAAACATCGAGAACGTAGAACTAGTCCATTTTGTGGATCCAGGTCTTATACAGCAAGTTTCAAAAGGGACTGACGGGTTAGTTTTTAAGGTGAAAGAGCAACTTGAATGGATGGAAAGTTGTAATATGGATGCTATTTTAATAACGTGTACGAATTATATTGCATTGTTAGAGGAAGAACACTTGGAACTTTCTATTCCAATTATTAAAATAGATGAGCCCTTCTTTGAAACATTATGTGGAGAAAAACGGCCTCAAACGATTCTTTTTACAAATTCGGAGACTGTGGAAGGAACGATGAAAAGATTTCAGCAATACGCTCAGCAGCATGAAAAAACTTTAGATGTAGTAGCAAAAGTTATCGACAATACGTTTGAACTGATTATGCAGGGGAAAAAGGAAGCTTATAATAACGCTATTAGACAAACTCTTCATCATCTAGCAGAGGAGCAACTGTATATTTCAGTTGCACAACTTTCAATGGTTGAGGCTGCACGGCAATTCGAAAAAGAGTCAACGTTAACGATTACTCATCCGCTAAAGTCGTTAGCTAAATTTGTGATGGGAGCTATAGAATAATAGTTTGTGTGTAGTTTTCGGAATACTCTGTAACAATTTGCACGAAAAATTCGTTTCATAGAAAATAGCCATAACTTATAGGGAGTGTAGTAATGGGGAGATGGGTACTTATGGTAACAGTGTTGTTATTGTTGGTAGGCTGTTCAATGAATGAGAAAGCGGTTGCTCTGCCAAATGATTTACCTGATTTTGTGCAAGAAAATGATTTTACATCAATTGATTGGAACAAAAAGGCAGTAGAATTTGGAGAGAGAGGGATTATTGGTAATGAGGATAAATCAGGTGTTATCGGGTCCAATATGCCAAGTTTAAACACTCAAAAATGGATGTGGCATCTTTGGGGAATTGAAGAAGGTCGTGATACCAAGTTAACAATTGTCGGGTATCATAAAGATTCTAAAACGGTGTATCCCATCTTAGTAGATGGTTGGACTATAGGACTTGGTGGACCTGTTAATGGTGCAGATGCTCATACACCTTCAAGTGTGAAAATCCCAAAACCTGGTGAATGGGCAGTTTTACTGTATACGAATGGGAGCTATTTTGATACGTTAATTTACGATATTAATGAATAGAGAATGAATAGGTTCACACAATGACCCTCGTTTTGTAAGAATAATTCTGCAAAACGAGGGTTTTACTTGAAAAAACTAATGCAAATAGCGTGAAAAATATAAAATTGGTAATATGAAAAGTAAGAAAATAGAAATGGAGGAGAGCTACATGACCGATTTACGATATCCAATTGGACAATTTCAATTTCCGGAAGTAGTTACAGCGCAGCAAGTAAAGGAATGGATTGAGGATATTCGTCTATTACCGAAACAACTAGCAGAGGCACTAAATGGAGCAAGTAAACAAGCATTAACAAAATCCTACCGAGAAAATGGCTGGACGGTTACGGAGCTTGTCCACCATATTGCAGATAGTCATATGAATAGCTATATCCGTTTTAAGCTAGCTTTGACGGAGGATATTCCAACGATTAAGCCTTACAATGAGGAAGATTGGGCAAGGCTTCCCGATTCAGAAATGCCTGCCTCAACATCTTATAAAATGATTGAGAGCTTACATGAACGCTGGGTTTATTTGCTAACAAGCTTAACAGCAGAGCAATTACAACGAGCATTTAATCATCCGGATACAGGATTAATAACACTTGAAAAAGCTGTAGCCTTATATGCTTGGCACGGAAAGCATCATCTTGCTCATATTCAAATTGCTTTGGCGAAATAAATGCTCAAGTAAATAAGGAATTGGATCAATCAATGGATTTTGAAAAGTAGTTGAATCATAAATTACACTTGCTTGATGATTGGGTCCACAAATCGAACGAGCTAACTATAGAAATAAATACTAAATAAAACTGTATAAAGTAAGTTGTTGAAGGCTGTTTCAAAAGCAAGAAAAGGACTTTTGAAACAGCCATTTTTATGTTATTAGAGGATTCTACATAATTGTAGAGCAATCAGATCATGCCTTGTTCAGACTAGGTATAATATTATTTCGTTTCTCGGTGCAATGTAACTCTTTTCAAGCGCGAGGAATATTTCTTAAGCTCCAGCCTTTCTGGATTAGTTCGTTTATTTTTTGTAGTGATATAGTTTTTATCACCTGTTTCTGTACAGGCTAATGTCACTTGTACACGCATAAAATAACCTCCTTTTAAATCGTAATAATTACGCTTTATACATTATTATTTTTAATGGAATATGTCAATATCGTATTTCTGAAAAGTTTTAGCGTTGCATTTTGTAGGATTCTATGTTTTAATTACAAACTATAAATAGTAATGATTACGATTTAAGGAGTTGTAAAGATGACAAAGAAAATCCCTGTTACAGTATTAAGTGGTTATTTAGGTTCTGGTAAAACAACAATGATGAATCACATTTTACAAAATGAAAAAGATATGCGTGTAGCCGTTATCGTCAATGATATGAGTGAAATTAATATTGATGCAGAGTTAATTGCAAATGGAAGCGGAATTTCACGAACAGAGGAAAAATTTGTAGAGTTATCGAATGGTTGCATTTGCTGCACGTTACGTGAGGATTTATTGCAGGAGGTGGAGCGTCTCGCGAGGCTTGGTACTATTGATTATATTTTAATTGAGTCGACAGGGATTAGCGAGCCAATACCTGTTGCCCAGACGTTTAGCTATTTAGACGAGGAGCTTGGTATTGATTTAACAAAGTTTTGCCAGCTTGATACGATGGTGACTGTTGTAGATGCGAATCGCTTTTGGCATGATTTTCAGTCAGGGGAAAGTCTTTTAGAGCGTAAGGAGGCGGTCGGTGAATTGGATGAACGGGATGTTGCTGATTTACTCATTGAGCAAATCGAGTTTTGTGATGTTCTGGTATTAAACAAATGTGATTTAGTATCAGGTGAAGAGCTCGAAAAATTAGAGAGTATATTGCGTGCTTTACAACCCGAAGCAAAGCTAATTCGTTCAATTAACGGCATTATAGAGCCATCAGAGATTTTAAATACTGGACGCTTTGATTTTGAACGAGTATCGGAATCTGCTGGTTGGTTAAAGGAATTAGAGCTTGGTCATGAAAATCATACACCTGAAACGGAGGAGTACGGCATTTCTTCGTTCACCTATATCCGTAGAAGACCCTTTCATCCAATACGTTTTGTAGAATGGTGTGACCAGATGCCAGAAACGATTGTCCGAGCAAAGGGGATTATTTGGAGTGCAAAGCATCAAGATGTTGCATTATTGCTATCACAGGCAGGCTCATCGGCAAAAATAGAGCCCGTTTCTTATTGGGTAGCTGCTTTACCAAAGGAACAGCAGCAGGATGTTTTCTTGCAAAGCCCCGAGGTACTAGAGGATTGGGATGAGGAATTCGGAGATCGCATGACACAGCTCGTTATAATTGGTGTTGAATTAGATAAAGAGTCGGTTATAAAAGAATTGGACACATGCTTATTAACGGAAGACGAGTTTAATAATTCATGGGGGAGTTTACAAGATCCGTTCAATTGGGAATGGCATTAAAGATAAAACAAAGAAGATTTCGGCTAGGATTCCGAAATCTTCTTTTGAAATATATGATTATAATTTGTAGCATCTCGCAATGCTTTTTCCTCAATTGGAATGCGCACGGACAGCATTGTCACATTTAAAAGTGTAAAGCAGAATGCTGTGAAATAGGCTTGAAACATTAAAGGTAGAAGAATAATTTCTAAGCAAACCACAGCGTAATTTGGGTGACGCATAAATGTGTAAGGGCCTTTCCGCACAACTTTTGCTTCGGGTAATATGAGTATTTTTGTGTTCCAAAAAGACCCTAATGAACGAATACACCAAATGCGTAATGCTTGAACGGCAATAAATAATATGAACAATAACGGAAATAAAGGCGATAAACTTTTATGATTAGTAACTACCTCAATAATTAAAAATAGGAAAAAACCTGCGTGCAAAGAAACCATATATGGATAATGAGAGGAACCAACTTCATATGCCCCTTGTGAAAGCATCCATTTTTCATTGCGTTTTGCAATGAAAACTTCTGTCAATCTTTGTAGAATGACGAGGATCAAAATAATATAAATCATCATGCTACTCCCTCCATTTAAGTAATACAGCTTCAGCACAGAAGCCAGGGCCGAGAGCGACGAGCAAACCAGTATCCTCTACTTGTCCTTCGTTTAACATAAATTGCTCCAATACATATAGCACCGTAGGAGATGACATATTTCCATGATATTTTAATATTTCCCGAGAAATGTCGGTTTTTTGGGGAGCTAGATAAAGAGTATCTTCATAAGCTTTTAACACTTTTTTACCGCCAGGATGTGCAATGAAATGGTTAAGCTGTTCACTATATAGTTCATGTTCCAATAAAAATTGTTCAATGAATGGGCCGAGCCAATTGGTGATGATGGCAGGAATACTTTTCTGAAAAACGACATGTAGACCATTATTTTTAATATTCCAGCCCATAACATTTTCTGAATCTGGCATCCATTTAGAGCCAGCCCCGATAATAGCAGGTATTGATTTTTTTACTGCGATATTCACTTCATCTCCACAGACAAGTATGCATGCGGCTCCATCTGCAAAAAGAGAGGCACCGATTAAATTACTTTTTGAAAAATCATTTGGCTGAAAGGTTAGACTACAAAGCTCGACACAAACGACAAGAACTTTTGCTTCTGGATGGGCACGACAAAAATCATAGGCTCTACTAACACCTGCCGCACCACCAGCGCAACCAAGTCCCCAAAGTGGAATACGCTTAAGTCTGTCTGAAAAAGGAAGTTGATTCATAACCCGTGCATCAATACTTGGTGTGGAGAAGCCTGTAGTACTTACGAAAATGATGGCATCAATGTCTTTAGGAGAAACCGGTGATTGTAAAAATGCTTCATTTTGTAAACATGCTTGAATAACGTCAACGCTATATTGTGTAGCTAGCTCAATGTATAAATCGTTACGTTCCTCAAAGGAATGATCAGTACGATGCCATTCTGGTGGTACACAGAAATGACGTGTTGCAATACCACCATTCTCAAACACTTTTAAGTAACGTTCTAATTTAGGGATTTTCGCATGAAAAAGCTCCTTCGTTAGCTCCTCTGCGTTTGTCTGCTGTAATGTGTACGGTGGTTGGTATGTACTGATAGAAATGATTTTTGACAATTCAACATCTCCTTCGCAACTAGTGGTCTTGTTCATTGTATGCAGGGAGGTAGGGGGTACATGCTTGTTAGATTTTAATTGACAATTTCGGAATATTCCGCTATATTAAAAATAACTAAATCGGAAGTAGGTGATGTGACATGATGAATAGATCCGTTTTTAATGAACTGCAATTCGGTTTGTTCAATTTCACACGCCTAAACTATATAAATTGACCACGCAATGTATTTCAATCACAATTGTGGTGATTTGTATATTCTCTTAAATGTGCCTGTGAACCTTGTAACTGCCGAATTGCGCAGAGACATGGTTTTTTTGTGTTTATTTTCAAAATTGAGTACAAATGATATGCACATTTAGGAGGAAAACAAATTGAATTTAACAACTTTAGGATTTTCAACATATTTTGAAGAGCAAATGACTGGATTTAAACAGGAGGCTAAGCTAGCGAATTGTGTACCGGCTAGGGTGACATTAGAGCATAAGCATTCCTATCGTGTACTGGCTGAAGAAGGAGAGTGGCTGGCAACGATTGCTGGACATTACGCGTATACATCACTAGCCCGTGAGGATTTCCCAGCAGTTGGGGATTGGGTGCTAGTTGAGAAAATGCCTGGTGAGGAAAAGGCCATTATTCATAAATTGTTTACACGGAAATCAGTGTTTTCACGTAAGGCTGCGGGTATGGAAATACAAGAGCAGATTGTAGCATCGAATGTTGATATCGTGCTTCTCGTTATGAGCTTAAATGCTGACTTTAATATTCGCCGTTTAGAACGCTATTTAGTTGCAGCGTGGGATTCAGGTGCAAAGCCGGTAGTTGTATTGACGAAGGCTGATCTCTGTGAAGATGTCTCAAGTAAGATAAGTGAGGTTGAGTCTGTAGCGTTCGGTGTGGATATTTTTGTGACTAGTGCTCTGTCAGGGGAGGGCTTAGAAGATATCCGTACGCTATTTACAGAAGGCGTGACAGGTGCATTGCTCGGTTCTTCTGGTGCAGGAAAATCCACATTAACTAATGCAATAAGTGGCGAGGAGCTTATGAAGGTTTCGGATATTCGTGAAGATGATGCGAAGGGGCGCCATACAACAACACATCGTGAGTTAGTTCTATTGCCAGGTGGTGGCTGTTTAATTGATACGCCTGGAATGCGAGAGTTACAATTATGGGATCATAGTGATAGCTTATCCTCTAGTTTTCGGGATATTGAGGAACTTTCCGCAGCCTGCCGTTACAGGGATTGTACACATCAGAAGGAGCCACATTGTGCTGTACAGCAAGCCATTACAGATGGTGTGCTTGAACAATCACGTCTCCAAAGCTATTTTAAATTGCAAAGAGAGCTTGCTTTTATTGAACGAAAAGCAAATGCACAGGCAAGACTAATTGAGCAACGCAAATCAAAGCAAATTGCGAAAGGGAAGAAAGGCAAAAAATTAAATTAACCGAAACTTGATGTGAGGGTATCAGCGATATCATAGTTGGGGGCACACGTATGACAATCCAGAATATTAATCATTTATTATTTTCAGTTTCAAACCTAGAGGAATCCATTGCATTCTATGAAAAGGTTTTTGACGCAAAATTACTAGTGAAGGGTAGAAGCACAGCCTATTTAGATGTAAATGGGCTGTGGCTTGCCCTGAATGTAGAACAGGATATTCCACGCAATGAAATACATCAATCCTATACACATATAGCGTTTTCTATCCAGGAGGATGATTTTGATGAAAAGTATGAAAAGCTAATCCAACTTAATGTCAATATTCTAGAAGGCAGACAAAGAGATGTGCGGGATAAAAAATCCATTTACTTCACGGATCCAGACGGTCATAAATTCGAATTTCATACAGGGACTTTACAGGATCGATTGGATTATTATAAGAAGGAAAAAATTCATATGGAGTTTTTTGATGTCTAATGATTGCAACACTCCTTCTAATGAATACGTTGATAATAGTAGAAGGGGTGAATTTATGAAAAAAGCAATTATTTTCGATATGGATGGTACTTTATTTCAAACAAATCTAATATTAGAGCCAGCACTATCGGCAACGTTCGATGTGTTACGTGCAAAAGGCTTGTGGCAGGGTGTAACACCAATAGAGAAATACCGCGAAATTATGGGGGTTCCATTACCTGTTGTCTGGGAAACGTTATGTCCTATGCACGGGCTAGAGACACGTGAAGAAAGCAATGCATTATTCCATGTTAAGCTTATTGAAGAAATACGTAATCGCCAGGGTGCATTGTATCCAAATGCAGAGCAAACACTTGCTGCTTTGGCAAAAAATTATGATTTATTCATTGCCAGTAATGGACAAACCGAGTATTTACAAGCAATAATAGAAACCTATCAATTACAGCGTTTTATCAAAGGTACATATAGTATTCAGTCTGTTTCGAGCGGTCATAAATCTGATTTAGTGAAAAAGGTAATCGAGGGAAATGCCATTGAACGCGGAGCAGTTGTAGGTGACCGTTCTTCTGATATTCAGGCAGCTCATGACAATCAGTTACTCTCTGTTGGTGTACGATTCGACTTTGCGCAGGAAACAGAATTACAAAAAGCAGACATAGTCATCGATGATTTAAAAGAGTTACTTTATATAAAGATAGGATAAAATTTTATCGAGAACTTTCAGTCATTTATCGACATGCATTGCAATTCAAGGGTAGAAAGAGTAAAATGGTGGAAATCTATAGTAAAAGCATTGATAAGGAAAAGTAAATTGGGTAAGTATTATATAGAGAGCCTCTGTTGGTGGAAATGAGGTAAATGCCCCCTTTTGAAAATGACCTTTGAGCTTCGTACCGAAAGCAAGTTTGCGAGTAGATTACGACGAGATGGGCACTCGTTACAACAGCGGCAGTATCTTTTACTTTTTTTAAGATGAGACGTACTGATGGAGGCAAATAGTGTGAGCTATTTGTAAATATAGGTGGTAACACGGGTATACTCGTCCTAATCAATTTTGATTAGGGCGTTTTTTTATACACTTTTTTGTACAATTTTTTCGAGGGGAGCAACTTAGGATGACAATTGTTATTGGAGGGGCGTGGCCATATGCAAATGGTTCTTTGCATTTAGGGCATGTTGCCGCATTGTTACCAGGTGATATTTTGGCTAGATATTACCGACAAAAGGGCGAGAAGGTTTTATATGTTTCGGGAAGTGATTGTAATGGCACACCGATTTCTATTCGGGCTGCACAGGAAAATACGACAACTGAAGCAATTGCTAATCATTATAACGAAGAATTTTCAAGATGCTTCAATGAATTAGGATTTACCTATGATTTGTATACGCGAACAGATGCGCAGCACCATCATGAATCTGTTCAAACAATTTTTTTACAGTTACTAGCGAACAATTTTTTATACAAAAAGAAAATTGAACAAGCCTATTGTGAAACGGACAAGCAGTTTTTGCCGGACCGATTTGTAGAGGGGATTTGTCCAAACTGTGGTGCGAAGGCGCGTGGTGATCAATGTGATAATTGTTCAACCATTTTAGACCCGCTCGATTTAATCGATAAACGCTGTAAAATTTGTGGGGATGAGCCAATTATCAGGGAGACAGAGCATTTTTATTTTGCTTTTAGTCAGTTTCAAGGGAGGTTGGAGACTTATTTAGCGGAGGCAAAGGCGGGAAGACGCTGGCGAGACAATGCTTTAGGTTTAACAGAGCGTTACTTGGCAGAAGGGGTTCCGGACCGCGCTGTAACAAGGGATTTACCAAATGGTATCGATGTGCCCGTACCAGGTTTTGAAGGCAAAAAAATATATGTGTGGATTGAAGCGGTAGCAGGCTATTTAACAGCGAGTATTGAATGGGCAAAGCAGCACCAAATAGCAATTGAAGGTTTGTGGAATGAAGACACGATTTCGTATTATGTGCATGGTAAGGATAATATTCCGTTCCATACAGTTATATGGCCAGCCATTCTTATGGGGATAGGAGCAAAGGCATTACCTACACATATTGTATCAAACGAATATTTAACATTAGAAAAACGAAAATTATCGACGAGCCAAAACTGGGCGGTATGGGTACCTTATATATTGAGCCGATACGATGCAGATTCTATTCGTTATTTTTTAACAATGAATGCTCCAGAAAATCGCGATACGGATTTCTCATGGCGAGAATTTATTTATAGTCATAATGGCGAATTACTTGGCGCTTATGGTAATTTTGTCAATCGAACATTGAAGTTTTTAGAAAAATTGTTTGATCGTCAAGTGCCTCAAGCCAAGGTAGAAGACGCTATCCGAAAACAAACGATTCAGCTGTTTAATGATGTTGGGATTCATTTAGAAGCGGGTCATTTTAAACAAGCTTTAGAGGCTATTTTTGAATATATTCGTGCGGCTAATCGCTATTTTGACGAGCAGCAGCCCTGGCTACAGGTGAAAGAGAATGTAGAGGCTGGAAATCGAACACTAGCAACATGTGTTTATATTATTGCTAATCTTGGACAGCTGTTACATCCATTTTTACCGTTTTCAGCTGAAAAGGTGAGAAAAATGCTAGGGATCAATGAAGTGATGTGGCACGAGCAAGTGGACTTACCAACAAGCATTAGCGAAGTGACACCACTATTTGAACGTCTTGATGTTGAATTGATTGAAGAGGAATATCAAAAGTTAGTGGAGGGCAGTCGATAGGAAAAATGAAAGCAGTATGACATTATTGAGTCATACTGCTTTCAACTATTTAGTTCATAACAGGCGTTAACTTAGCAACAACAATACTATTGATAGCATTAATATAAGCTAAAGCACTCGCTTTTAAAATATCTGTATCCGCAGCTTTTGCGATATATTTTTCATCTTCATGCTCGATTGTAATTTTTACTTTACCAAGCGCTTCTTTACCACGAGAAACACTATTGATATTATATTCTACAAGTTTTACATCAATGTTTGTAATTTCTGCGATGGCTGAATAGAGGGCATCAATTGGACCCGAGCCAACCGCACTTGCTTTAAATATTTCGCCACCTTTACGTACTCTCACACTTGCTGAAGGGAAGCTTGCGTTGCTGACGACTTGTAAATCATCGAAGTCGAAGAACTGATCACTGTAATGAGTGGCATTAGCATTGTTTGCGTCATGTTTTTCATAATAGCTTTCCACAATAACATATAAATCGTGATCATAAACTTCTTTCTTAGCATCAGCAAGCTTTAAAAAACCTTCAAAAATTCCTTCAAATTCATCCGCTGAAAGATTGGAAAAGCCAAGTTTTTCAAGGGCATTTTTCACCGCGTGACGCCCGGAGCGAGCTGTCAGGACTAATTCCATATCGTCAAGACCTACATCTTCTGGATGCACAATCTCATAAGCATCACGAGATTTAAGAAGACCGTCTTGATGAATACCAGATGAATGGGCAAAAGCGTTATCCCCAGTAATCGCTTTGTTTACTTGTACGTCTAAGCCCATAAAGCTTGATACAAGGCGAGACGTATTCATAATTTCTCTTGTGTTAATACGTGTCTCAGCATTATATACAGAACTACGTGTTTTCAATGCCATAACGACTTCTTCTAATGCTGCATTTCCTGCGCGTTCGCCAATGCCGTTAATTGTACATTCTACTTTATCTGCGCCATTTTTAATCGCAGCTAGTGTGTTAGCAGTTGCCATACCAAGATCATTATGACAATGAACACTTAGTAAAACGCTATCGTCTAAGTTTTTCATACGTTCATTTAGTTTATAAATCATCGCTCCGAATTCTTCCGGTTCTGCAAAGCCGACTGTGTCAGGTACATTAATCATTGTGGCACCAGCCTTCATGACGGCTTCGATGGTTTTCCAAAGATACTCGAAATCAGAACGAGATGCGTCTTCTGTTGAATATTGGACTTGTGGTAGAAGCGTTTTCGCATATTTTACTGCATCAACGCCAATTTGTAGAATTTGATCCTTGGATTTGCTAAATTTTTTCTCAACATGAATGTCAGAAGTACCAAGCACCATATGAATCATTGGATTTTCAGCGTATTTTACAGCGTTATAAACAGCATCAATATCTGCCTGTACAGCACGTGCTAAAGCAGTAATCATAATGTCACTTGTATGACCAACTTTCTGTGCGACAGCTTTAACTGCATCAAAATCACCTTGTGATGAAGCAGGGAAACCAGCTTCGATAATATCGACGCCTAATTTTTTGAGTTGCTGTGCAATCTCTACTTTTTCGTATAAATTCAGTTTTGCACCAGGCACTTGCTCGCCATCACGTAAAGTTGTATCAAACACCCAAATTTTTCTTCCCATTTTCAAACACTCCTTTTGTAGTAGTTGTCATTATATTGATATTGTCTCTGCTTTGAACCGTTAGCTCTGCGGCTAGAGACGAAATCCACACGTAGGCCAATAAACTTTTTGGAATCAATAAAAAAACTCGTCTCTATATAAAAATATAGAGACGAGTTTATGCTCGCGGTACCACTCTAATTGACCTTCTCTTTACAGAAAAAGTCCCCTTATCGACAGCCATCACTGTCTATCCTGTTAACGGAGGAAACCGACGTCCCTTACTCAAAGTTCAGGGAGTGGCTCATGGACGAGTTCAAAATGTGTGTCTATCGGTTTGCACCAACCACCGACTCTCTACAAGTACACTTGCATTTCTACTATTTCCAATCTTGGCCTACAATAATGTGTTGTTGAAGGCAATCATACTTCGATATCCTCTAATTGTCAATAATATTCTAAAAATTATTTTTTTTCTGTCTTATGAGGTGTTTAATAATTTATTATAAAATCGATCATTTGATAATGAAAAAAGGCGCATTGGACATCCCGAGGAAAGTGCCCGGTCGGAAGGAAATCAACTCCGGTGGTATAGTAATAACTATTAATTTTCACAATCAATGTAAATATTTATGAGATAATAAATGGGCAATTAACAGTTTAGAAAGAGGGCGTGACAATGAAATTTGTATTTGATTTAGACGGTACGATTTGTTTTAAGGGTCAACCAATAAGTGAAGGAATTATAAGTGCTCTAGAAGCTTGTCTAGAGAATGGGCATGAAATCATTTTTGCATCAGCTCGTCCGATTCGTGATTTATTGCCTGTATTACCTGAAACAATGCGGAAATTTCCAATGGTAGGGGGAAATGGTGCATTTGTTGCACAGAACGGAGAAACTGTTGAAGTAACAGCATTTGCAGCAGAAATTGTAGAAGAGGTTCAAAACATTATTTCAGCCTTTCAACTGCCTTATTTAGTAGACGGTGATTGGGATTATGCGTATACAGGTAGTGAGACACATCCAATTTATCAAAATTTAGATCCACTAAAGCTTGCGAAAAACGTGCCCTTTCATGAACTAAAAGATATCGTAAAAATTGTTTTATTTCCTGGAGAACAACATAAAGAAATATTAGCTGAATTACAGCGGTTGCCTATCTCGTTATATGAGCATAGTGCAGAAAATATTGTAGATATGAGTCCTAATGGTATTGATAAATGGAATGGCATAATGAAATTAGGTATCGCTGAAGGTGAATTTACCGCGTTTGGAAATGATGCGAACGATGCCTCCATGTTTGTAAAGGCGAAGGAAAGCGTTTGTGTAGGAGAGCATAAGGTACGTGAGCTTGCATCGGTACAAGTACCAAGTGACGAGGCTGCAGTAATTGAGATGTTAAATGTGCTAAATGAAAAGTACAAATAAGTGGCCTTTGGTAACCTGAGCAGTTGTAGAAGTACAGGATAAGGAGCTGAGTGCATGACTGAAAAAGAATATTTAGAATTCCAAAAGCTCATTTCAATGGGTGACGAACTTAACTTTTATTATAAAAATGATGAATACTGGATCAGTCATAGTCCAAGCAAATCTTTTCTATCAAGAACAAAAGATTCTTATACCCAGGTGTTTAGTGGATACAAAGAGCTTTTTGAAAATGTAACAATAGAGGGTATAAATATATCTGAAATATATCCAGAATTAAAACTACTGAAATAAAACATATGTATACTAGATTTTGAAAAGACATGAAAAAGTTATCCTCTCCCGAATTGTATTTAATAAACAAATACAATCCGGGAGATTCATTATGGATAAACGATAACTTTAATAAAACAAGCTTCTTGAAAAAGACTTTTTACTCTACCTTAAATCGCGAAACCTGTGTTTGTAATTCTTCGGCCATGTTTGATAATGTAGCAGCGGAAGCGGCAACTTCTTCAATAGTTGCTAGTTGTTCCTCAGAAGCAGAAGCTACATTTTGCAAATTAGATGAAGACATCTGTGCAATTGTTGCAATTTCATCGAAGGATGCGTAAATTTGCTCGGCACTTGATGACATTTCCTCAGAAACTGTTGTTGCTTCTTGGATTTGCTTGGATACTTGTTCGATCAGTTCAACGATTTTTGAGAAGCCTTCCTCAGCTACTTTTACCACTTGTATACCTACCTGTACTTCTTTTGTACCAGTATCCATAACAGTTACGGCACGGTTTGTATTCTGTTGGATTTCGGAAATCAAAGTTGCAATTTGTTCAGCAGATCGCTTGGATTGCTCCGCTAATTTCTTCACTTCATCCGCAACTACTGCAAAGCCACGGCCATGATCCCCTGCGCGCGCTGCCTCAATTGCAGCATTTAGTGCTAGTAAATTTGTTTGCTCTGCGATATCCGTAATGAGACCAATAATATTTCCAATTTCAACAGAATGGCTTTCTAAATTTTTTACAACGCTAGCAGATTCTAAAACCGCTGAATTAATGGTGTCCATCTGTGTAATAACGCGGTGTAGCGAATCATTTCCTTTATTAGCTTCAGTATTTGTCTCTATAGCAAGTTCTGAAACGGCAGCGGTAGTCGAAGCTAATTGTTGAATGCTTTTTGTCATATTTTTCATAGCTGTTGAGCTTTCAGTAGCATTTTTGCCTTGAGCTTCGGAGCCGCTTGCTACTTCTTGTATAGAGGAAGTAATTTGTTCTGTCGCTTGGATTGTTTGTTCAGCACTTGCCGTTAACTCAGCAGCAGAACCACTTACTTGCACGGTGTTATGACGTACATTTGTAATAAGATCCTTTAAATTTACCGCCATTTGATTAAAGGCAATTGCTAGATCACCTACCTCATCACGATTCTTAATGTGAATTTGCTCAGCTGTTAAATCGCCCTCAGCAATCTTTTTCGCAGTCTTTGCCATACCTTTGATAGGGCGGGAAATAAGGCTTCCCATGACCATAGCAATTATCAGACTAATAACAACGGCAAATACACCAAGAATAATCATTTGGAATTTAATAGCTTGAATTTCTTTTGATGTAGCAGCGATTTTTCCTTTTATATGCTCATCTTGGTAGTTCGCAAGGTTAGCTGCACGTTCATCGAATTGTTTAATAATTAGTCGGCCTTGTGTGCTATCAAGCTTTTCGTATTGCTCTGTTTCTCCAGCAGCCTTTAATGAAAACATTCGATCTGCGAACTGTTGGGCATCTTGCTCGCTTTTATTGATGGCCTCTAATAATTCAGTAGATTTTTGAGAATCGAACGATGCTATTAATTCATCATATTTCTTTTTAAATTCTTCACGGGACGTCTTATTACTTTGGAAATTTTGCTGGTCCCCAAGTAATAGATAGCCTCTCATACTTACAATTTCTTGTTTAGCAATTACGCGTAGCTCTTGAATACTAATAGATTTAGTTGTTTGTTCTTCAAGTAACACACGATATGTCTTGTTTACGGAATTAAGCTGTTTGAAATTTAATCCGATTGTGCCAACTAATACTAAAATAACAATAAAAAAACCAAGTGTTAACTTCTTGTAGATAGTAAATCGCATAGTTGTTGTTTCCTTTCTCAGTATTTTAGTAGAAATGTTACAAAAAAATGAAATATGTATATACCATTTATATCAGATTATATGAACTTTACAAAGTATTATGAGTATTTTTACTATATTTAATAGGGATAATAAGAAAAAAAGTTATAGGTAAAATGATAAAAAAAGCGGAATGATTTGCTGTTTTGCTGATAGCGAAAGCGGATAGTTACCTGTATATCACAAACAATTGCGACAATTTTCGTAAATTTGAAACTAATTGAACTGTAGTAACGTAAAATAGAAAAAGGAATAAGCAAGGATGTGGGAAGATGCATAGGCCAATTTTGAAATTGCCGAAAACGAAATATGAAAAGATTTGGGATTTTATCGGTGGCGGGTTATTTGTACTGTCCATCTTTTATATTTTTGTAATGTGGGGCAAACTCCCCGAGAAGATTCCAGGCCATTTTAATGGTGCAGGAGAAGTTAATCGTTGGGGGTCGAAAATAGAGATACTCATCCTTCCGTTTATCGGGATATTTCTATGGATTTTGCTCGGGTTACTTGAAAAAGCTCCACATATGCATAATTATCCAGCACGCTTAAACGAAAGTAATGTAGAGGCATTTTATTTGAATAGCCGAAAAGGATTGAATGAAACAAAAAACCTCTGTCTTATTTTATTTGCAGCTATATCCTTCCAAATGGTACGTATTGCACTTGGGGAGGCAGAAAGTATCGGTTGGTGGTTCTTGCCAATCGTGCTAATTGTAACAGCCATTCCGATTATTAAAGGAATAGTGGCGACTAAAAAAATAAAGTAGTTTGTAAACTTTTAACGCTCGAAATAATGTTCGAGCGCTTTTTTTGTACGAAAATTTCACTAAATCAGCTATACTATCAAAACTAAGAGAAAATTGTATTAATAAGTAGAAGAGGTGTCAAAGCTATGCTAAAGAAATTTAAAATTAAGGATGGACTGTCCGTTGCCATTCATAATCAACCACAGGATCTGATACTAGAGGGAATATCCCAAACAGGAAATGCACCTCATGATCGAATCATTGCCTTTGTGTTTAATATAGATGAAATGATAACGTATTTACAAAATGCACTAAAGTTAAACACTCTTGCGGAACAGGGCTATTTATTTTTTGTTTATCCGAAAAAGGGCAATAAGAAGTATGGACAGTTTATCCACCGCGATGAAATCTTCCCTGCAATTCAAGTGGACGAGGAAAAATACATTGCTGGTAGTGATTATAAATTTGCAAGTCTTATGTCGTTAGATGAGTCATTTTCTATAGTAAGCATCAAGAGAGATGGCAAGGGACGTGGCAAGAAGAAGACAGCGAGTAGTCAGTGCGTTAGTGACTATGAAGGTATGATTCCTCAATTGCGTGATTCGCTTGCGGAAAATCCGGATGATATAACATTTTATGATGGATTAACACCGGGTTATCAAAAGGACTGGGCTCGTTATATCTATAGTGCGAAAAAAGAAGAGACGCAGGTAGCACGTTTAGAGGAGATGCGTGAAATTATTAGATTAGGCTACAAAACTAAAGAATTATACCGAAAAGCAAAGGCAGAGGGTCATGTTTTTTAGATAGCAATAATACTATGTTGAAAAGAGGGCGGAATATGAAAAACACATATATTGAACAAGTGGATGAAAAATGGCGAGAGAGTTTTGCCAAACTTGTAGAAGTGGTAGAAAGCAATTTACCAGAGGGTTTTGAAGAAAATATGTATTATGACATGATAAGCTACGCTGTACCGTTATCTACTTATCCGAAGGGTTATCATGTTACACCAAATACTCCATTGCCCTTTATAAGTCTTGCTGCACAAAAACGTCATATTGCAGTTTATCATATGGGCATTTATGCAGATCAAGCGTTACTCTCGTGGTTCCAGGAGGAATATGCGAAACGAGTACCGACGAAGCTCAATATGGGGAAAAGCTGTATTCGATTTACAAGCACTAACAATATTCCTTACGAATTAATTGGAGAGCTTGTTTCGAAAATGACACCAGCACAATGGATTACAAAATATGAAGGGGAGTTAAATAAATGAAAAGTGCCACTACATTTTTAATGTTTCAGGGACAAGCCAATGAAGCTATTCAGCAATATCAAAAGTGGTTTTCAGAGTTACAGGTGGAAAGCTTAACTTATATGGAAAACTCACAACAGGTTGCGATGGCTGTTCTTCATTTAAAGGGTTTGAAAATGATGGTGAATGATAGTGTAATACAGCATAACTTTACGTTTACACCGTCAACTTCTATTTTTGTGGAATGTGAGTCTGAAGAAGAAATCGACAGTCTAGTTGCTCAAATTTTAGAGGGTGGTCAGGCGTTAATGCCACTTGATAATTATGGATTTTCTAAGAAGTTTGCCTGGATTCAGGATCGCTTCGGTGTATCCTGGCAGCTAACGTATAATTGAATTTCAAAAGAAATATATATATATAAATAAATGGACGAAATAACTTTATTATGCAGTAGAGGATGTTATAAATAACGATTCAACAAGGCGTAATTATGTTAAAAGGAGAATAGCATATGGTAGTAACTTTAGTAAGACACGATCTAAAATATGCTGAAGCGATGCATGCATTGTCCTCCATGCCACAGGTTCGAGATGCACTTGGGTTACCTGCTGGCAAAGTGGAAGATACGATTAATTTTATTAAACGTGAATGTGTGGACGAAGAAGCTGGAAAGACAGTCCCTCGTGTTGTTCTGGATGAGGAAGGGCAACTTATTGGTGTGACGGCATTAATGTTTATTGATCACAATAAAAAGAGCTGTCATATTGGCTCCTGGCTGGGCTATGAATTTTGGGGAAAAGGCTATAATCTTCAATCAAAAGTTGCAATTTTGGATATAGCATTCTTTGAATTAGGGTTAAAGCGTGTTTTTGCAGGAGCTAGAATGGTCAATATTCGCTCACAAAAGGCACAGGAAAAGTTGTCTTTTATTCGATTAGGGGTTGAGAATGATTTTCCGCAGGAGCATTCATGGTTAGAGGTCAAAGAAAAGCAACCGTGTGTTTTAAATGTTTTTGAGCGCGAAGATTTTGTTCGATATCGTACGAGCTTAAAGAAAGTGGAAGGTGTGCGGGAAGACTATTTACCACAATTATTATTAGCTGATGAAAGTGAAGTCGCTGTTCGAGAATATTTAAACGACGGTGAATTATACGAGATTAAATGTGGTGAGCAGTTAGCGGGTGTAGCGTTACTTCTTGCACAGTCTAATACGACAGTAGAGTTAAAAAATATTGCGATCGTACCGAAATATCAAGGTCAAGGACTTGGGAAAGAAGCGCTTAGACAAATAACAACAATTTGTCAATCGCAAGGATATCAAACGATAATAGTTGGTACTGCAAATTCTAGCATTGATAATATTGCCTTCTATCAAAAAGCGGGTTTTCGTATGGAAACAATTGAAAAAGATTTTTTCAGTCATTACCCAGAGCCAATCTATGAAAATGGAATTCGTGCACTAGATATGATTTTCTTTTCAAAAGTATTGTAAAATAATATAGACATAAAAAATACCCGTCCAACTTGAGTTGTGCGGGTATTTTTATTCGCCAAGCAACAGTGCCATCAACTTTTCTTTCGAATGTAAAAAGTCATCTAGAGTATAGCGATCTAGGACGGCTAAATAGGCTTGTAGTGCTTCGTATAATACGCCTTTTAGCTGACATTCTGGAGCAATTTTACATAGATTATTTTCTTTGTCAAAGCATTCGACAAGATGAAAATCCTCTTCTGTATGACGTACGATTTCACCGATTGTAATGGTCTTTGGATCAATTGCTAGACGAATTCCTCCACCACGCCCTCGAATCGTTTCAATATAGCCCAATAATCCAAGTTGGTGTGTCACCTTCATTAAATGGTTTTTCGATATATTATAAGCATTTGAAATTTCTTGGATAGTTGATAATTGGCCATCTTCCTTCGCACCCAAATATATGAGTGTTCGGAGAGAGTAATCTGTGTATAAAGTTAAGCGCATAAGAACACCCTACTTTCTATAGTTCAAAATAATTATAGCATTTTTACCTTGAAGTATTATAAATTCAATACTTTTTTAAAGATGTATTTAAAATACATTAATTATGTCCATTTTGTTAAAGATGTATTTGATATATTGCTTTTGGAAATTGAAAGCGTTATATTGTAATCACGAAAGGGTGGTAAGCGATATGTTAAAACAAGAAACAGTACAAATTATTAAAGCAACAGTTCCTGTATTAGAAGTTCACGGAGTGGAAATTACTAAAACGTTTTACAAAAATATGTTTCAAGCTCATCCAGAATTATTAAATATTTTTAACCATACAAATCAAGAAAAAGGTCGTCAGCAAACGGCATTAGCAAACACAGTTTATGCTGCGGCAGTTCATATTGAAAATTTAGAAGCTATTTTACCAGCGGTGATGTTAATTGCCCATAAACACCGTAGTCTAGGTATTTTACCTGAGCACTATCCAATAGTAGGAGAATACTTATTAAAAGCGATTAAAGAAGTGCTTGATGATGCAGCAACAGATGATATTATTAATGCTTGGGCTGAAGCATATGGCCTAATTGCAGATATTTTCATTCAAGTAGAAGAAGAGCTATATCAAAAAGCAGAAGGTAATGGCGGATGGCGCTTATTTAAACCATTGAAAGTGGCGAAAAAAGTAGTAGAAAGTGAACTTGTTACATCTATCTACTTTGAAAATGAAGATGGTTCTCCTCTACCAGCTTATGAGCCAGGTCAATATATCAGTATCCGTGTGAAAGTACCAGGTGAAGAGTATTTAATGAACCGTCAATATACGCTTTCACAAGCAAGTACAGAAGACGGCTATCGTATTTCTGTAAAACGTGAAAGCGATCATACGCCAAATGGTAAAGTATCTAACTTCATTCATGACGTATTAGAAGTCGGTGATTTAGTAGATGTAAGTGTTCCAGCAGGTCTATTTGTCTTAGAAGAAACTTCTGCTCCAATTACATTTGTAAGCGGTGGTATCGGTGTGACACCATTAAACAGTATGTTGCAATCGTTAAAAGATGATGCGGTCAATGAAGTGAGCTTTATCCAGTGTGCACGCAATGAAAAAGTTGTAGCATTTAGCGATGATATTAAAGAGAAAGTAAATGTGCTTCCAAATGCAACATACACAGCGTTATATTCGGATGAAGATAAGAAAATCACAAAAGAATTTTTAGCTGAAAAAGTAGCCAACAATGCAGATGTTTACGTATGTGGACCAGTTGGCTTTATGGAAGCGGTTATTAAAAATTTACATGAGATTGGCGTGAAAGACGAAAAAATTCATTATGAATTCTTTGGTCCGGCCATGAAATTAGTAAAATAAAATTCGAAATTGTGGATGACGTGCTCTTATTTAAAAGCACGTCATCTTTTTAATTTCATAAAGAATTAGTCTTTAAAATAATCTGGTCGGCGAAATCCTTCGTAGTCTTTATTGGATTCAATAAATTTCTGAAAATCTGCAGAATGATATGCCTCAAACGCATGAGTGACCAACATCGTGTTGGCCTAAAGCCTCCGGACGCAATTATGCCGGGGCATAATTAATTAAATGATTTTTAAAATATACTTGACTTATCGGTTTTATTTGGTTTAATATGTAAATTAATTTATATAATGTGGCGACTGAATAAATCGGAGCTTTGGTTTTAGGACTAAAGTTCCGATTTTGTTTTTTAGGCCATAAAAAATATTCATAGTGACCATGAAAATGGAGCTCTCATTGATATCTTAAGCGAAGATTTGCGAAGGAGATTTGGTGGGAGTTTTTTGTGTTCATGAAAAAGGAGTTGGAGATAATAAATGTCTTTTAGTGGAAGTTTGAAAGATGGAAGAAGTGTGTGGCTGGACGGAGTAAAAGTGGACGTAACAACTCATCCTGCCTTTACGGGAACATTAGAAACTATCACGTATTTATTAGCACTTCTAGATGATGAGAACAATCAAAGCATTGCAGGTTTTAAAAGTCCGAAAAGTAATCGATTTGTTCATAGTGCATTTTATATTCCACGTAGCTATGAGGATTTAATAAAGCGTAAAAAAGCATTTGCTCTATGGTCGAATAAAACCTATGGAGTGATGAGTCGTTTATCAGATTATGCTAATTCTCTAATTACCGGATATTATTTGGATCGTCATCAGTTTGCGCAATATGATGTTGGATTCGTTGAAAAAATAACGAAATATTATGAGGTAGCTAGAGATGAACGGCGAATTGTTACTACTGCAATTTTGGATCCTCAAATTGATCGTTCGAAACCAGCAGAAGAGCAAGATGAAGATGCATTATTGCGTATTATACGGGAGACCGAGGAGGGGGTAGTTGTACGAGGGGCTAAAATGATTGCAACTGGTGCTCCTTATGCACATGATGTCATTGTCACCTCTCCGCAAAAATTATCATCAAATCAAATAGCACAAGCAAATATGTTTATTGTGCCATTAAATTTACCTGGGCTACAAATTGTTTGTCGAGAATCATTTGCTTCAAATAGAGAGCATCATCAATTAAGTTCAAGATTCGATGAAATGGACGCTGTTTTATTATTTGACGATGTGTTAATTCCGTGGGATAGGGTGCTTATTAAGGGTTCGCCTGAGGGCGTGTTGAAAGCTCATCAGCATCAGCAACTCGATGCGCTAGCACAGCATCAAACAGTGGTTCGTTTACTATCAAAATTAGAATTTATTGCTGGAGTTACAACGGCAATAGCTCAATCAATTGGTGCAGATTACTTTCTACATGTTCAGGAAAAAATAGGGGAGCTTTATACACAAATTGATAGTATTGAAGCTTTATTAATTTCATCAGAAAAAGAAGGGCATCTAAATGAGCAGAATGTTTATTTACCTAATATTACTCCCCTACAAACAGCAAGAAACTTAGGTACCCATTTCTATGGCCATGCTCTAGATATTTTAAAGCAGATTGGTGCAGGAGGCTTTATTCAATTATCGTCATCTCCGATTCTAGAAAATCATGAATTATACCCATTATTTTCTAAATACTATAAAGGAGCAAAGGTAGATGCACGAACAAAAGAAAAGTTATTTAGAATCGGATGGGAACTTATTGGTAGCCAACTTGGCTCACGTCATGATTTATACGAGCGGTTCTACACAGGAGATCCAACTCGCGTTTATGCATTGCAGTATGAAACTTATGATAAGTCCTATTTGAAAAATAAGTTAAATCATTTCTTGAATAATTTAATTGAAAAGGAGGTAAACGAAGATGAATACGCCGATTCCGTATTTGCAGAGGTTGAATAATGGGCGAACAGTCTGGATAGATGGGGAGATTGTTAATAATTTTGAAAAACATAAGGCCTTTAAAGGGACTGTTCAAACAATACAGCATTTATTAAATTTACAAACAGTGGAGCCGACAAAATCGATTTTAACGTATGAAACGGAAAAAGGTACAAATGCCCATTTATCTTTTTTAGTTCCAACATCAATCAATGATTTGAAAAGGAAAAGTTTAGCTTATAAATGCTGGGTAGATGAAACATTTGGAGTAATGAGCCGTTTATCCGAATATTCTCGTTCGCAGTTAGTAGGTTGGTATGCAAGTAGACAACAATTAGATGTTTTGTCACCGGGCATTGCAACAAAGCTTGAAAAACTATACGAAGCGGCACGTGATTTTGATTTATTATCAACGGTAGCTGCACATGATCCACAAAAAAACCGTTCAAAATCTGTTGAAGAGATAGAGCACGGAAAATTACGTGTAGTTACTAAAAATGAAGAAGGAATCTTTGTGAGCGGTGCCAAAACAATTGCTACAGCAGCACCATATGTAGATGAACTGCTCATAACCTCTTATCATAAGCGAGGGTTAGACGAAGCACCGATGGCAAATATATTTTATGTGCCAACCTCAGCTCAAGGGCTGCATATGGTATGTCGAGAATCGTTTGCTTCTACTGATACAAACAACCACCCTTTAAGCTCTCGTTTTGATGAAATGGATGCTGTCTTAATTTTTGATAATGTTCTAATTCCTTGGGAAAGGGTGTTGGTAGCAGAAGATCCTGAATTAGCTTGGAAGCTACGAATAGAAACGACATCATCCTTGTTAAGTCAGCATCAAACGGTTGTACGCCTGATTAGTAAATTAGAATCTATAGTAGCAATTGGCAACGAACTAGCGGAAACAGCTGGAGCGACGGAGTTTTTACATGTAAAAGAGAAGTTAAGTGAATTAATCATACAGTTAGAAACTATAAAGGGCTTATTAAATGCAGCTGAATATGAAGCTATCGAACACAATGGCATTTATTTACCTAAACAACGATTTTTAACGACTGCTCGAAATTTAGGTACACGTTATTATCCACGTGCTTTGGAAATATTACAGCAAATTGGAGCAAGCGGATTATTGCAAGTGCCGTCTACTATTCAAGAAATCAATGGGCCAATAGGTGACAAGTTACAGGCGTATTATGAAGGTACACATACAAGTGCATTTGCAAGAACCAAATTTATTAAACTGGCTTGGGATTTAATAGGTAGTCAGCTTGGAGCGCGTCACGAATTATATGAACGTTTTTATTCAGGTGATCCTGTTCGTACCTTTGCAGCGCAATATCAAAACTATAGTGAAAAGGATCGATTGTTAAAGCTTGTTGAAGAATTTAATTAGGTAAGGAGAGAGAACTATGAAACCACATTTTTATTGGTTTGCTCCTACAAATGGAGACGGAAGGTATTTAGGGTTAAATCAGCCTGAAAGAGAGCCGACCTTTGAGTATTTAGTAGATGTAGCTCAAACGGCAGAAAAAGCAGGATTTGAAGGGATTTTGATTCCAACAGGTATTCCTTATTTAGATTCATGGCTCGTAGGGTCTGCTATCATTCATCAGACAAAGCATATAAAACCGTTAATAGCGTTTAGACCAGGCTTTGTATCACCGACAGTTGCATCTAAAATGGCATCAACTTTAGATCAATTTTCGAAAGGAAGAGTGTTGGTCAATGTTGTAACGGGCGGTTCAGAAAAAGAGCTAGCACAAGACGGTGACTATTTATCACATCAACAACGCTATGAACGTACAGATGAATTTTTAACTGTAGTGAAAGAAACATGGCAAGGAGAATCGTTTCATCATGATGGCGAGTTTTTTAAGGTAACTGAAGGAAAGTTGATTCCTACTCTTTATCAAGAAAAAGGTATTCCTATTTATTTTGGAGGTTCATCCGATGTAGCTAAGGAAATAGCTGCTAAAGCTGCAGATGTTTATTTGCAATGGGGGGAGCCCATTGTGAGCATTCAGAAGCAAATTCAAGATGTTGAAAGTAGAGCGGAAAAGTATAATCGTCAATTAGAGTACGGTATTCGAATTCATATAGTTGTACGGGATACAGAACAAGAGGCTTGGGATGCTGCTTATAACATTATTAGTAAAATTGAAAACCCTGTACAATCGAATCTTAATCGATATTATGAAACGGTAGATTCGGTGGCTCAAAAAAGGATGAATGTCCTCACTGCTGAAAACGAGCGATTTGATCAATACAGTTGGGCTGGTATCGGTAAAATTCGGAAAGGTGCAGGAACCGCTATTGTTGGTACACCAGAGCAAGTAAAAGCAGGATTGCAAGCGTATATTGATATCGGTGTAACGCACTTTATTTTATCAGGCTTCCCTCATAAAGAGGAAGCAGAAATTTTCGGTGAAAAGGTATTGCCATTATTTGAATAAATGGAGTGATCATTGAATGGAATTTGTTATTTGGGGCTCAAATTTAGCGGGTGGGTTTTTACGATCTAGGATAGAGCAAAATACAGAAGGAAGCTTTGAGTACAATAAAACATTGATAAAATTAGCTGAAAAGTTAGATATAAATGCTGTTTTATTTCCGATTCGATATATAGGGAATATTGGTGGTAATGGTAGTGCTGAAGAAGGACAACTGGATGCCCTAACGATTGCAGCAGCGTTATTTGCTGAAACGAAAGATATTCACTTTATAGCAGCTGTTTTGCCTGGGTTCATCCATCCGGCAACTTTAGCCAAAATAGGTTCAACGATAGACGTCATTTCAAATGGGAGATTTCATATTAATTTAGTGAGTGGCTGGTTTAAAAAAGAACAAGAAACCTTTGGTATTGAGTGGATCAACCACGAAGATCGCTATCGACGTTCAACAGAGTATTTAGAGGTATTGAAAGGTCTTTGGTCACAAGATAACTTTAGCTACGAGGGCGATTTCTATACAATTAAAAATGCGACGCTTACACCAAAACCAATTCAAAAGCCTTATCCTCCAATTTATCAAGGTGGTAATTCAGAGGACGCTCAAGTTATGGCAGGCGCACACAGTGATGTTTATTTTATGAACGGAGCGCCGATTGTAGAGTTGCAAAAACAGATTGAAAATGTAACTGAGATTGCGAAAAGAAAGAGTCGGACGATAAAATTTGCTGTTAATGCATTTGTGATTGCCCGTAAAACTTCTGAAGAAGCGTTCCAAGAATTTCAATCTATTATTGACCATGCTGATGAAGAAGCAATCCTGCAGTTCCAGAATCGCAAAGAAACGTTAGGGATGTGGAAAAATGCCACTCAGTTAAGTGATTTTGTAGCTAATAATGAAGGTTTTCGTACAGGGTTAATCGGTAGTTATGATGAAGTAATTGCAAAATTACAAGAATTAAGTAGCATTGGTATAGAAAAAGTGCTAATTACTTTTAAAGAACCGTTAAAGGAATTACCTGAATTTCATAAACATATTAGTACAAAACTAAATCACAGTATTTTTAACTCTTAAAACATTGTAATTCTATAGGTTAAATACAAAATGGAGGGATGCACTTCCTGAAATCGGCTTAGGAATTAGGCAAACTTTTATTTTTGCATAGCTTACAATTCCTTGGTAATCATACTGCGAAAAAAATTGATAAACGGTCATTATAAGAAACCTTTACAAAAAAATTATTAGCAGAATGAAGTTGAAAATTTACATGAGATTGGCGTGAAAGACGAAAAAATGCATTATGAATTCTTTGGTCCAGCCATGCAATTAACAAAATAAATAAATATACGGACCCTTGTTATAAGAAGTAGTTATCTACACTGTAGCAAGGGTTTTTGTGTGCATAGGTATGAAAAAAAGTTATTAGATTTTTCGAAGTTATAAAAAAGTAATTGAATTCGCAGTAAAACAAGTGGTAATATATCTTATAAGAATACTAGGGTATAGGAAGGGGAATAATGGATGGCTCAAATGGTTATTACAGGACTTATTTGTGGAGCTTTACTTGGGTTTGTTATGCAACGTGGTCGTTTTTGCTTGACTGGCGGATTCCGCGATATGTATTTAACAAAAGATAACCGTATGTTTTACGCATTACTTATTGCGATAGCAATTCAAAGTGTTGGTGTATATGCCTTAATTAGTTTAAAGGTATTTGAATTCAATGCTGGCTCTTTACCAATCGTAGCTGTTATTGTTGGTTCATTTATTTTTGGAATTGGCATTATTTTCGCTGGTGGTTGTGCAACAGGGACTTGGTATCGGGCAGGAGAAGGTTTAATTGGCAGTTGGATTGCATTAGCTGGATATATGCTTGTAGCAGCAATGATGAAATCAGGCGTATTGTTGCCATTGGATAAGGCTATTAAAGAAACGAGCATTGAAAGTAATTCTATTGCTGAGACAATTGGCGTAAACAACTGGTTGATTATAACGATTTTTGTAGTAGCTGTTGCATTTATCATTTACCGTGAGCTTAAGAAGCCACGATTGAAAATCCCGGGGTTAAAGCCGAAAAAAACGGGATTAGCACATATTTTATTTGAAAAACGTTGGCATCCATTTATAACTGCAACAATTATTGGTGTGATTGCAACTTTAGCATGGCCATTAAGTGCTGCTACTGGTCGCATACATGGATTAGGAGTTACAACACCTACTGCTAATATTTTGCAATTTTTGGTGACAGGACAAATTAGCTTCATCAACTGGGGTGTTTTCCTAGTACTAGGGATTTTCTTAGGATCATTATTCGCAGCAAAAATGAGTGGCGAATTTAGATTCCGTATTCCAGATACAAAAACAGCGATTAACAGCTTATGTGGCGGACTTATGATGGGGTTCGGCGCAGGTTTAGCAGGAGGTTGCTCAATTGGTAATGGATTGGTGATGACAGCGATGATGACTTGGCAAGGTTGGATTTCGTTAGGGTTTATGATTTTAGGTACATGGACAGCATCTTACTTTGTATTCGTTCGACCAAGTAAAAAAGCTAAGCAATCTACGCAAGTAATAACAGCGTAAGAAGGGGTGTTTTTATATGAAAAGAACATTAGAAGTAATGGGGATGGTTTGTCCATTTCCTTTAGTAGAAGCAAAAGAAGCTATAAAAGACTTAAATTCAGGTGATGAATTGGAAGTGCAATTTGATTGCACACAAGGTACAGAATCCATTCCTCGTTGGGCTGCTGAAGAAGGGCACGAGGTAACAGAGTATGAACAAGTTGGCGAAGCTGCTTGGACAATTACTATTAAAAAGAAATAAGCATTCATAAAGTCTATTTAAGCGGGAAATTCGATGATAGAATCGTCGGATTTCTCGCTTTTTTTTGTAACTGAAAGATAAGAAGATGAGGGTAACAACCTGAAAGTGACGGATAAAACGTAGATACAAGAGGAAAAAATCTTGGAATGATGACTAAGAAAAATTCGAGCTTTCATGTTGACATTATACCTAATGGGGTATATTATGAATCTCGTAAGCAAGTTCAATCAATCGCTTTGAAAGGAGGCATGAATAGTATGGCTTACGGTACAAAAACAGCTAATCGAGTGAAGCGAATAGAAGGTCAGTTGCGTGGTGTTTTACGCATGATGGAAGAAGGGAAAAACTGTAAAGATGTGATTACACAGCTATCTGCCGTGCGTTCTGCGGTTGATAGAACTATTGGAGTAATCGTTAGTGAAAATTTACTGGAATGTATAACGACTGCTGAAGGGGATGCGGGAAAAGTGAATACTGCCATTCAAGAAGCGATGGATTTAGTCGTGAAAAGTAGATAAATATTATATACCCTAAACAGTATGTGTGAGGAGGCGGATGTTACATGGTAACATGGACTATACTTGCTGTTGTTATAGCATTTTTCGTTTGGCGAATGAAGCCAGCGAAAGGGGTACAGTCGATTTCAGCGGCACAATTGAAAAATATTCTAAATGATAAGGATAAAGTTTTTATCGATGTGCGAACACCAGCTGAATATAAGGGACGAAATATCCCGCAGTTCAAAAATATTCCGCTCGGTTCTAGCTTTGACAAGATACCGAAGGACAAAGAGATCATTGTCATTTGCCAAAGTGGCATGCGCAGTAGTCAGGCATGTAAACAACTGAAGAAACAAGGATTTGAGCGTGTGACAAATGTCCGTGGAGGCATGAGCGCGTATTAGGAGGAGAATGGCGTGAAGGAAATTTCAACAATGGAAGTACAACAGGCTTTAGAGCAAGGTCGGGCAATAAATTTAATCGACGTACGCGAAGTAGATGAAGTGGAGGCAGGACACATACCGGGCATTATTCATATCCCACTTGGCTTACTTGAATTTCGTATGCATGAGCTAAATAAAAATGAACCATATGTTATGGTCTGTCGATCAGGTGGTCGTAGTGGAAGTGCTACTCAGTTTTTAGAAAGCCAAGGCTTCGATGTATCTAATATGGTTGGTGGCATGCTTGCTTGGGATGGTGAAGTAAAGTAAGCATAGGCGAGGAACCTGTAGAGCTTGCTATATTTTTTTAGTAAAAATAATACCCATATAGGTATAATGGAGGAAGTTATGAATATTAAGGCGGATTTTCAGCTAGATGCCAAGGGGCTTTCTTGTCCTATGCCAATTGTTAAAACGAAAAAGGGGATGGCTGATTTAGTAGATGGTCAAATTTTAGAAGTATCAGCAACAGATAAGGGCTCGAAGGCGGATATTGCTGCGTGGGCTGAATCTGTGGGTCATCAATATATTGGGACAGTGGAAGAAGAGAGTGTGCTTAAACATTACATTCGTAAATGCTCGGACGACACGATGGAAGAGCAAACATTTGAACATACAATGGAGTTAAAAGAGGTAATGGAAAGAGAAGGTCTTATTCTCGATGTTCGTGAGGAGGCAGAGTTTGCTTTTGGCCACATCGAGGGAGCAAAGTCTATTCCGATGGGTGAGCTAGAGGGACGCCTTTCTGAGCTTGATAAAGAGCAAGAGATTTATGTCGTTTGTCGAACTGGGAAGCGTAGTGATTTAGCTGCTCAAAAGCTTGCGGCACATGGTTTTACAAAGGTATTTAACGTTCTGCCGGGGATGACATCTTGGGCGGGCGATTTAACAAAACATATTTAGGAGGAATTTATTATGTCAAATAAAGTAGCGATAATTGCAAGTAACGGTGGTCTTTTCGATGCGTATAAGGTGTTCAATATTGCAACGGCAGCGGCAGCTACAGAGAAAGAAGTAGCGATCTTCTTTACATTCGAAGGATTAAATTTAATTCATAAACAAGGAATGTATGCATTACCTATGCCTGCGGGAGCGGAGCATTTTGCAGAAGGGTTTGCTAAAGCTAATGTACCAGCAATTCCGCAACTAGTGGAAATGGCACAGGAATTAGGTGTGAAAATGATCGCGTGTCAAATGACGATGGATGTAATGGGTCTAACGACGGATGATTTTATTGAAGGTGTCGAGGTTGGAGGAGCTGTGACGTTCCTAGAGTTTGCAAAAGATGCAGCACCGTCATTAACATTCTAATTAACATAAATGATTCGCTATATAGGCGGAGAGGACAATCCTTTCCGCTAAAAAAACCAATAAAATAATACCTCATGGGGTAATTGAGTGTCAGTTTTAAGATGGAATGCAGCAGAAGTAGCGAAAAAAGTAATTAATAATGAAGAATTATTTATTTTAGATGTTCGAAATGCGGATGCATTCGAAGATTGGAAAATTGATGGCCATAAATTTGAATACCTTAATATTCCGTATTTTGAGCTACTAGATGGTGTTGAGGATATCTTGCCGGCGATTCCAGCTAATAAAGATGTGTTAGTCGTTTGTGCGAAAGAAGGCTCATCACTGATGATAGCTGAGATGTTATCTGAAGCAGGGCGTACGGTGGCTTATCTAGCTGGTGGAATGAAAACGTGGAGTGAATATTTAGAGCCGATTAAAGTTGGAGATTTAACCGGTGGTGGTGAGCTTTATCAATTTATACGTTTAGGGAAGGGTTGCCTTTCTTATATGGTCATCTCTGAGGGTGAAGCAGCGATTATTGACGCCGTGCGTTTTACTGACGCATTCACAAGCTTTGCGGAAGAGAAAAACGTAAACATTAAATATGTGTTCGATACACATTTGCATGCTGATCATATTTCTGGTGGACGACATATAGCTGCAACTACTGGTGCTACGTATTATTTACCACCGAAAGATGCAGAAGAAGTTGTATTTGACTATACACCTTTACTTGATGGCACAGCTGTCCAAGTGGGTGCATCCCGAATTGATGTAGGAGCGATTTATTCGCCTGGTCATACAATTGGTTCAACGTCATTTGTTGTGGACAACAAGTATTTATTAACTGGAGATATTTTATTTATTGATTCAATTGGACGCCCTGATTTAGCGGGTCTTGCAGAAGATTGGGTTGGTGATTTACGCGAAACACTTTACAAACGATACAGAGAATTATCGGATGATTTAATTGTTTTACCGGCTCATTTTATGATTATTGATGAACTAAATGAAGATGGGACTGTAGCAAAACATCTTGGACAATTATTTGCCGAAAATCACGGCTTGAATATTAAAGATGAAGCAGAATTCCGAATTGTCGTAACAGAGCATTTGCCTCCACAGCCAAATGCATATCAAGAAATTCGTCGAGTAAATATGGGTAAGATTACTCCAACGCAGGATGAGCAGACAGAGATGGAGATTGGTCCGAATCGCTGCGCGGTTCGATAATTCGCTTATTTCGTACCCGTAAAAGTCCGATTGGTGAAGACTGATAGTGAGTGGGGGAAAACGCCCGCTTGTAAGATACTGAAATGCAATGAGTATGCATGGTTATAACGTATAAATACCGTGATGCGAGGGCGCTCATCCCTCGTGAATCGCGAAAAACAAACAGAACCGGCAAAATCGCTTACAACGTTTGCTGTTTCAAAGGAGAAAAATATGAAATCAAACTTACAACTAGATGCAAAGGGTTTATCTTGTCCGATGCCTATAGTGAAAACAAAAAAAGCTATAGATACATTGGCTTCAGGTGAAATTTTAGAGGTTCTAGTAACAGATAAGGGAGCTCTTGCGGATATTCCTGCTTGGGCAAAAGCTGGCGGTCATACAATTTTAGATAAATCTGAAGACGCTGGTGTCATTACATTCTTTATTCAAAAAGCTTAATGCAGGTGAGGGTTGTCTCTTCTATTTGAAGTTAAGAACAACCCTCCTTTCATTTGATATTGGTGGAAATGACAATGCCATTAAGGCGCAAGTGACCAGAAAGAAGGAAAAAAGATGGGTTTAGCATGGATCATTACAATATTTTTGATTGGTTTTGTCGGTTCATTTATATCAGGAATGCTGGGAATTGGCGGAGCAATTATTAAATATCCAATGTTATTATATATCCCACCTTTACTTGGTTTTGCAGCATTTTCAGCACATGAGGTATCAGGTATTAGTGCGGTAGAAGTGTTTTTTGCCTCTCTTGCTGGGGTGTGGGCATATCGAAAAGGTGGTTATTTAAATAAATCACTGATTATATATATGGGTAGTGCCGTATTAGCAGGAAGTTTCGTGGGTAGTTACGGCTCCCAATTTTTATCTGAAGTGGGGGTTAACGTCGTTTATGGTGTATTGGCATTGATTGCCGCAGTGATGATGTTTATTCCTAAGAAGCAAATTGACGATAAGCCATTGGATGAGGTAACGTTCAATAAACCGATAGCGACTGTATTAGCTTTTATTGTTGGTATTGGATCGGGGATTGTTGGAGCAGGTGGTGGCTTCTTGTTAGTGCCGATAATGCTAGTTGTATTAGGTGTACCGACACGTATGACAATCGCTACAAGCCTTGCTATTACTTTTATATCCTCTATAGGCGGGACAATTGGAAAATTGATGACGGGACAAGTTGATTATTATCCTGCATTCATTATGATTGTAGCAAGCCTAATAGCAGCTCCACTAGGTGCAAAAGCAGGGAAAAAATTAAATACAAAAATTTTACAAGCTATTTTAGCAGTGCTCATTTTGGCCACTGCCATTAAAATTTGGATAGATATATTGTAGGAGGCTGTAGTAAATGAAAATTGAGATTTTCTCAGATTTCACATGTCCGTTCTGCTACATTGGCAAAAAAGAATTGGAACGCGCCATTAACTTGGCAGGTTATTCAGGACAGGTAGAAATTGAATACAAAGCATTTCAAATTGGACCACATACGCCTAAGAAAGATGCACCAACTTTACATGAGGGTATGACTGCAAAATTGGATTCTACGATAGAAGAAGTAAAGGAAATTACTAAGGGTATAGCAATACGGGCCGAAGAGGTTGGTTTGCGTTACAATTTTGAAGATATGAAAACAGCGCATACTGAAAAAGCGCATCGATTGGCAAAATGGACAAAACAGTTTGGCAAAGAGTCGGTCTATACGGAAGAGCTTATGAGTGGTTATTTTACGGAAGGAAAAGACTTAAACGATGAGAGGTTCTTGTTAAAAGTCATTGAAAATTTAGACTTAGATGTTGAAATAGCAAAGGGTGTACTAGCATCGAACGACTTCAGTGAAGCTTTAGACAGAGATCGATATGATGCCCAACAATTAGATGTACAAAGTGTTCCGTTCTTTGTTTTTGAAAATCGTTACGGTATTAAAGGTGCTGAGCCAAATGAAGTTTTCGTACGAACATTGCATCAAGCGGCAGAGATAGCTGGGATTCAGCCGGTATTAAAGATGGTAGGCGATGGTGAAGCTATTTGTGCTGATGGTGAATGTAAATTATAGTGAAACGCTAAAATGTCGAGTACAGTGCTGTGCTTGGCATTTTTATCTTCATTCAGAAATGTTTATCGGCCCTGAAGTGAAGCGTTAGCTACAAATAGGAAATAGTACATACTATAAGAGGTATTAAGTCTCGTTTAATGTGTTATAGAACAATAAATTTCATAATTTTATCCGCTAAATGATTCTATTTACGTGAGGTGTGAGAAAATTCACATCGAAAAATATGCTGTTTTGCTAAAATATAGGTGATTATACAAAGGGGGGTATTGTAGATGAAACCTATAGTAGCAGGAGTAGCGGGGACAGTATTGTTAGCATGTACACTTTTTGTGGGGGCAGTCATTAGCGACAAAATTTTAGGGGATGCTAAAGGAGAAAGCAATGAAGCCGCTGTACAAACAAAAATACCAACATCAGCAGCTGCTCAGTCAGTTGTCTATGCGCCGCCAAGCATTGAAGAAGTACCAGATGGGCCTATGAAGGAAGCGATATTAGATGGCTATGAGCTTGTAAATAATACACATGTTGCTGCAGAAGAGTATGTTGGGAATCAATTGTCTTGCACAAGCTGTCATGCAGGGGCGGGTTACGATGAGCAAGTTTCGTCATTAGTAGGTGTTATGGCGAATTATCCTCAATATATTGCACGCTCAGGTGATATTGTAACGATTGAGGAACGTATTAATGGTTGTATGGTTCGCAGTATGAACGGAAAGAAATTTGACATGAATAGTAAAGAGTTAGAAGCGATGGTCTCGTACTTCTCCTATATTTCAGAAGGTGTACCTATCGGGGCAGAGCGTGAATGGGTAGGTACAAGTACTATGAAGAACATCCCTATACCGGATGTTAAGAACGGTGAGGAAGTATATGCCCAGTCTTGTATCGCTTGTCACGCAGTTGATGGCTCAGGCACTGGTGCTAATATAGGTCCGGCGTTATGGGGTGAAAACTCATTCAATGATGGAGCGGGTATGGCGCGAATGTCAAAAATGGCCGGCTACATCAAACATAATATGCCAGTAGGTGCAACTGGTACTTTGACAGATCAAGATGCCGCTGATTTAGCAGCCTTTATTTTATCGCAGGATCGACCTGAATGGGCAAATCATAATAAAGATTGGCCAAAAGGCGGACGTCCCAATGATATTATGAATAAAGAAAAACGGGAACAAGTTAAAAATGGCACAATAAATTGGGAACAAGTACTTTCCGCTAACTAAAATGAAGAGAGAGCGTCCCTTGCGAGTAGAAATAATACGCGTTTTGATTTACCTTTAGATAATTTATGTCTAAAGGTATTTTTTTATCTAAAGATGGAAATCTACATCTGAGGTTGTATAGGCAGATGAGACCTTGGAGTGCAGTGAAGTGGTTCAAAACCATATCCTTTAATAAAGAACTATTTCTCTGGTTACTCGTTCTAAACATTAAAAGAAGTACAGGTCGTAATTTGTTATACTAGCAGTATTAGGAAATAGCATCGGAGGTGACGCTGTTGATTTTTTTGAAATTTTTAATCCAAATCATTGTTGTATCAGGGCTTATTTATTTTGTAAGTGGTCGATTAATTGGTTCAAACATTAATTTTATACGTAGGGTTCTTTCTGTAGTCATTAGTGTGACGCTAACGTCCTTTGTTTACTGGTATACCTATTTACGTCATACAAACTTTTTATACGAACCAATGATGCAAACAGTGACAGAGGTCAGTACACTTGTTTGGATTGGCTGCATGCTACTAATTTCGATGCTGCTCTATCTCGTTTTTGAACTTTTCGATCCAAGTGGTATTACAGCTAGAGATCGCCGGAATGGCAAAAAAAATTTATTATTGCGGCTTCGTAGCTACTGGCGACAGCAAAAGCGTTTGCGTCAGGTGTTAAAAATAGCAGTGACAAATGGCGTTGTTCAAACGATTAAATACACAAGACAACGAGAAAATGAAAAGGAGCTTGCTATTGCTTTAAGGGTGACTTTGGAGCAGTGTGGTGGAATATTTATTAAATTTGGTCAGGTACTTTCTACTCGTAGGGAACTGTTTTCACCTATCTTTATTGACGAGTTAGAGAAATTACAACATAGTGTGAAGCCATTATCGTCAGAGCAGGTAACACAAATTTTAGAAGATTCACTTCCGAAGCCTATGAATGAAATATTTGCAAGCTTTCAAATGGAGCCTATTGCGGCAGCATCTATTGGACAAGTACATAAGGCACGATTGAAAAATTTTGATGAAGTCGTGGTGAAGCTACTACGTCCAGAAGTGAAGGGAATCATGCGAGACGATCTCGATATTTTAGAGGAATTTGCCAATTGGCTTTCAAACAAGTCTACATGGGCTGAGTCACTTGGTTTCCGAGAGCTTGCTAAAGGATTTGGCGATGGGTTACGCGAGGAAATTCATTTAGATATTGAGGCTCGTAATACAATGCAGGTGACGAATGCTCTTACCAAAAGCGATTATAAGGTAAGGATTCCTAAAATCTATCCAGAATATTGTCATGAAAATATTATTGTCATGGAATATGTACGGGGGAAAAGCGTTGCAAATGCTGCGGCTGAATTTAATCAATTAGAAAATAATCGTAGGCAGTTTGCACGGACTGTTTTATACTCCTTCATTGAACAAATGCTTTTTTCGGGTATATTTCATGCAGATCCACATCCAGGAAATATTCATATTGATGAGATGGATGGCACACCGATCCTTCTTGATTTTGGGGCTGTTGGCCGTTTGGGAGCTACACAACAAGAGGGCTTAAAGCTAATTTTAATGGGGATTCATCTAACTGATTCAAGTACTTTATTTGACGGCTTAACATTATTGGTTGAAAATGCTGATCATGCAGATCGTGCAAAGATAGAGCAAGCAATTGATCAAATTCTCTTGAAAATCTCTTACGTGGATCGAATTCCAACAGTGGAATTAATACATGCGTTATTTACGGTTGTTCGTGATTTCGGTCTTGCTTTCTATCCAGCAGTAGGTTTAGCGCTGCGTTCATTAGTAACATTGGAGGGGACATTACGGGTAATTGACCCAAGTTTTGATATTTTTACGGAAGCGAAAGATTTTTCATCCGCATATATGCGCGCAACCTTCCTGAAGCCATTTAAAGAACCGATGGCAACAAAGGAACGTATACAAGAAGAATTAGCAATGCTTATTCCGGCATTGCGCAAAATGCCAAGACGAGTTGACCAGCTCATTCAACGGGTGGAGAGCGGAAAAATCATCTTACATCACGATGTTTTTTCGGATGAGGATAATGCTCGTTTTATTACGAATTTGTTTTCCCGTTTCGTCTTACTTCTCGTAGGTATTACCTTTGGCATTATTTCTGTAGCACTTTTAGCAATCTCACAATTTATTCGTGACACGTACGCTGTTTACTTAAATACAGCCGCATACTTAGGCTTATTTTTATGTGCCATTCTTTTAGTACGGCTTTCTATCCAAGCGCTACGTTCTATGAGGCAATAGGAAGCGCCAACTCGGAGTGAAAATCAATCTTTGATTATTAAAACACATTATTGATATCTATTCTTTAGTCAACAAGCTGAGGTAGGGGAAATGCTCCCTACCCTCTTTTTATTTTAACTTATTTCAGCTGGTGTCCAAACATCTGCTGAAATAGAGGAACTGAGGCTAAGAACTTCACATCCTGTGAAAACGCCTTAGTGACCAACTTCATGTTGGCCTAACCGATTCCGGACGCAATTATGCCAGAGCATAATTGATAAATGCGCTCGATAAATATTACAAAAACATTACAAAACAAATAGTGGGTCTAATGGTAAAGTAGTTAAAAACGTTGTTATGTAGAATAAAACGTTATTTTGTAGAATATCTATGAATTTACGTGAATGTTACAAGAATGTTTCGAGTTTTACTAAACGATTAAAAAGACGTGAAATAGTATAAAAGTTATGCTAATAATGCTAAACTTTAAAAGGCTAATAAAATATAAGAATAAATGCAAGAAATCGTTCCAGTGATTACATTAAAATACTAAGAGCGAAATTGACTAGTGAAGGGAAAGAATAACGTGGGTAAACGAAATAAATGGCGTAAGTCGATGGTGCTAGCATTAGCACTAGCTGGCGGCTTATTATTTAATACAGTTCAACCAACCGTAGTGCACGCAGAAGAAACATCTCAACAAATGATTGATAAGAAAGCTAAAATAGATACAGAGGTTAAAAAACTTCAAGACGAATTAACTAAACTACAACAAGAGATCGATGAAAAAGTAAAAGTATTTAACAAAGTACAAGCAGATATTAAAGAAGTTGATGCAAATATTGTAGATACTAAAAAACGTATTGAGCAACGTTCAGCGATTTTAAGTGATCGTATGGCTGCATACCAAGCTCAAGATACTACTGTGGGTATTTATTTAAGTGCGGTTCTTGACTCAAAAAGCTTTGCAGATTTAATGGACCGTGTCGTAGCGGTAAAAACATTAATGGATGCTGACCAAGAATTAGTAGATCAACAAGAAGCAGATAAGGCTAACTTAGAGAATCAAAAAACAACATTAGATGAAAAACAAAAAGAGCTTCAAAAGCAATTCCAAGAGCTTCAACAAAAGGAAAGCGAAATGGAAGTAAAAAAAGCTGAAAATGAAGCGAAATCTCTTGCATTAAAGGCACAAATTGCAACGAAACAAGAAGAAGAACGTTTAGAAGCAGAACGTAAAGCAGCAGAGGAAGAAGCAGCTCGTTTACGTGCACTTCAAGCAGCTACTCCAGTTGTACAAGCAACAAACAACAATAGTAACAGTAACAACAGCAACGCTAACAATGGTAGCAACGCTAACAACAGCAGCAAAGCGAACAATGAAAAATCAACACAACAAGTCGTTGTTGGTTCTGGTTCAGGTACTGCATCTTCAGGTGATGCTATTTCAACTGCAAAGCAATTCCTAGGCCGTAGCTATGTTTGGGGTGGCAGTAACCCATCAACAGGATTTGATTGTTCAGGTCTTGTACAATGGTCTTACAAACAAGCAGGCGTATCTTTACCACGTACAGCATCACAACAATATTTAGCGACACAACGTATTTCAGCAGGTGAAGCACGTGTAGGTGACCTAGTATTCTTCAGCTATGGTTCAGGCATAGCGCATGTAGGTATTTACTTAGGAAACAACACGATGATCGATGCTCAAAACAAAGGTGTTGTTGTTGAATCACTTGATTGGTGGAATCAATATTTAGTAGGCTTCGGTCGTATTCAATAAGCCTTACTATTATATAGACGATTTAAATAGCGAAAAGGTCATCTTTGTAAAAACAAAGATGATCTTTTTTATTATTTGATGAGTATTAGAGTTTAGCCCATAACCAACTGATTAAAATATTACTTCAAACAATGCTATATTTAAGATCGAGCGAGTAAACCCATCACGCAACCGATAGGGTGATCCATTAATTTAGGGTCGACTACTCGACGAATAATGAGTAAAATAACATCTATGATGAATAAATTTACATAAGTAGATATTTTTACTACTATAGCCCTAGTTACTAAAATGATAATGGGGCCGAGAGAAGGAATATTACTAGTTATCCATATAATGATTGTCATCGTTATTGTGTATTTTGGTTGGATTTTAAAAGAGGCCAATAAAGTGTGACACCTCCAATAATAAAGCTAACGTGTAAAATGTATCTTTACATAACTGAAAGAAATGTTCCCTTGCATGTTTAGCCTCGTTTCTGATAATTTTGAAATATACAATACGGGAGCTTGCTTTGTAATTAAAATCATTTGCGACTTTAATTTCGTAGTAGTAAAGTAACGAATAATAGAAATGAAGACAACACTTACAAGTACACCATTTTTTACGTTCTGAAACAATAAAGGTAGGGATGAATCATGGAAAAAGAGATTTTGCAACTTTTTAGTAATTTAACAGAGCGTGACCGTGATATACAATACAAATCATACGAAGAATTAATGAAAATTATGCAGGAACCAGTTGATTGGACATATTCAGTTTGGGAACAACTTATTCAGGCTCTTACATACAAAAACGAACATGTGCGAGCAAGTGCTGCACAATTTTTATGCGCATTGGCAGCAAAAAGTGATCCTGAAGAAAGAGTATTAGAGGACTTTTTAAAGATTTGGGCCGTAACGTATGATGAAAAAACAGTGACTGCGAGGCATACTTTACAGGCAATTTGGAGAATAGGTTTAGCAGGGCAGGTACAAAGAGATTTAGTCGTTTCATATTTGGCGAAAAGATTTCAAATATGCTTAGACGAAAAGCACCCGACATTAATACGCTATGATATTATTGTATCCTTTAAAAAGCTATTCGATGCAACGAATGACCAAAAACTACTAGAGATTGCACAGCGTTTAATTGAGGAAGAGAGAGATGTTAAATACAAAAAGAAATATAAGAATGCTATCCGTTAAAAGTTATGAAATGTCTATTTTTTTGCGCAATACCTTCGTTAAGAAATAGTTTTTATAAAGTATGAAAAAATAAAACGACTGCACGATCAGGATGAATACCCATGGGGGCAGTGAAAATATCCGTGTGCAAAAGGTAATACATGCATGATTTTTCTCCATCGTATTGGTTTATTCAAATTCCACAGCTATTTTTTCCTATCAATCTATGTTAAACTGCTTTACAAGTGAATAATTCTTGCAGAATAAGGGTGCTGAACTATAGCATAATCGGGAATTCGGTGAAAAACCGAAGCTGTTTCCGCAACTGTAAGTACAGGAATCATAAAGATATACCACTGTCGAATTATTTGATGGGAAGGTTTTTTATGACTCACAATGTGATTGAATGAACTGTACAAGCCAGGAGACCGACCTTTGTTTGAACGTATAGATAACTCTTCGGAAGCTAGGAGAATATGCGGCAAATACATAGGCTATGTCGTATCATGCGACAATTTTTATGTTATTTTCGTTGTTTCCTTAGGAGTGGAAATAACGTTTTTTTTTATGTGCACTTATATTTCACCTGCTGAAATCCAAAGAAGGATGTTTATCTTCATTTAAATGAAGATAAAGACTCCGGACGACAATTACGCCAAGGCGAAATTAAAGTAAGAATTTTTCACGAAGGAAAGCGGGGACTTAGATTTGAAAAAAGATGCACGTTATTCTTGTTATCCATTTATGCGTGAAAAGGCATCAACTGTAGATTTTGAAATTCGAACGGATAGCCTTACAACACATATTGGCGTCGCTTTGGCGGCGGTAAAAAAGGAAACGGTAGAGGTAGTAGCAGATAATTTACTAGCCATTTTACCAATGGCTTACCATGTAAATGGCTCAGTCCGAGGTAAATTAGCGGTATCCGAAGATGATTTGACTTGGCTCAGTGATCGCTATGATTTCTATGTTAGTCATGTTAAGGATGAAATACAGAACTTTGTATTACCTCAAGGAACAGAGGCTGCTACTGCATTACATTTATGCCGTAGTGAGGCGAAAAAATCATATCGAGTTTTGCACAAAGTATCTGAAGAACGGGAAGTACCTGCTATTCTCTTTGATTATTTAGGATTACTAGCCAATGTATTTTTTGTAATGGCTGTCTTTATGAATCAGCAGGCTGGTATTGCTGAAATACCGTTTATTAGCAAGTCATACCCGATGAAAAAGAAAAAGGAGAATCAATGAAATGAAGAAAATGTTTAAGCTACAATGGCTTTCTGTGTTAATGCTAGCACTCGTATTAGTTGGCTGTGGCACGAAAGCGGATACTAATAAAGAGACTATTTCTAAAGAAGATCAACAAGTTGAGAAAACTAGCTATAAAGTTAAGGATGACCGAGGCGTAGAAGTAGAGTTTAATGCCGTACCTAAAACGGTTGTTTCATTGCAACCAAGTAATACAGAAGTTCTATTTGCTCTAGGTGTGGGTGATAAAATCGTTGGTGCAACTGAGTATGATACGTATCCAGAAGAAGCGCAAAAAATTGAGCGTGTTTCTGATTCTGTAAAATTCAATAGTGAGCGTATTTTAGCGTTAAAGCCAGATGTCGTTATTGCCTATACAACTGGAGGCGATGAAGAAAATTTAAATGCCTTAAAAGGTCTCGAAGACGCAGGTATTAAAGTATTTGCCATTCAATCAGCTAAATCATTTGATGATGTTTATGGGGATATCCAACAAATCGCAACGGTTATGGGAATCAAAGATAAAGGCGACAAGTTAAATGAAGATATTAAAGCTAAAATTGCGGCAGTTCAAGCGAAAGTCAAAGATGTGAAAGAGCCAAAAAATATCTATTTCGAAATTAGTCCAAAGCCAGACATATATACACCTGGTTCTGGTACATTCCAACAAGAGATTTTAAATGCTGCAAATGTTAAGAACGTTTTTGCTGACCTCAAAAGCTGGACAAAGGTATCTGAGGAAGATATTATTGCGAAAAATCCAGATGTCATTTTAACAACAGTAAACTATGTGAAAAACCCAACGACAGAAATCCTTTCTCGTGATGGATGGAATTCAATCACTGCCATTCAAAATAAAGCGGTTTATTTTATAGATACTGATATTTCAAACCGTCCGGGTCCGCGTATTGGCGAAGCTGTTGAGTTGATAGCCAAAGCAGTATACCCTGAGTTATTTAAATAATCTATTTTGAAAAATAGTATTTTAGAGCTGTCCTTTATCAAGGGCAGCTTTTTTAATAGGTAATTACTCTGGTAGTGTGAGCACTTTACTAGGAAGATTCCTTGACCCTGCTCCGCTTGGAGGAAAAGTGATCGGGTAAAGAGAAACCCCGCTCAGTTTTGATGAAAAAATGATCAGGTAATACGGCCACCTAGCTCCGCTGCAATAAAGATAACGTTCAAATAAATCCCCTTATCGCTCTCTAAGTAGTGTATAACATCTCCTAGTGTGAAAATTGGTATTATATCGAATTGTTCGATAAAATAGAGATGAGAATGCTTGCTAACAGAGAGAGGTGCAGTGAGTGAAACAGTTTGATATGAAGATTACTCCGTTTGAGGCAGTCTATAATTTTCGGGATATGGGTGGTTATAAGTCGAGAGATGGGCGTGCTATTAAGAATGGTTTGATGTATCGTTCAGCAGCACTTGGTAAAATGACGAAAGCAGATAAGGGGCTATTTGAAACGCTAGGTGTGAAAACAATTTTTGATTATCGAGACAACCATGAGGCTCAAAATAATCCTAATCCGGAATTCCCGTATGCCAAGTATATTCAAATACCAGCAAAGGGAAATCATGCTTTTGAGATGCCTACAAACACTGGTGGAAAAGATTTTTATAAGGTTGTAAGCCCAGAGATGTTCAGAGAATTTTATGCACAAATGCCTTTTAATAATGACTCGTTTAAAAAGTTAATAGCAATGATTCAACATCCTGAAAATTTAGGGCTTGTTCATCATTGTGCGGTCGGGAAGGATCGAACAGGTATTGGCAGTGCACTGATTTTACTTGCTTTAGATGTACCTGAGGAAACGATAATGGAGGACTATTTAGATACAAATGTACATCTACGTCCCTTAGTAGAACGAATGGCTCAGACGATTCAGCAAGATTATAGCGAGCGAGAATTACAGCAATTTTATGCCTTAATGTCTGCCCGTGAGGACTATTTACAAGCAGCATTTGATGCAATGGATAACCGATATGGCTCTAAGGCCACTTTTTTAGAGCAAGAGTTGGGCTTAACCACAGAAAAACGTAAGCAATTGCAGGACCATTGCTTACTATGATAAGAAACCCTTTCACATAAATTTGTGAGGGGGATTTTTTTGCGTATTCTACTAGCTTTACGTAATCTTTTAATGTTTCATTCTAAAAACCCTTTACACTCTAAAAATCTATGATAAGATACTATATATTTTTATCCCGTGTTAACGGGCCGTAATTTATTTGTACCGTAAGCGAAGCGTCAGGTACAAAACTCCCGCATCAAAATTGATAGGTGGGAGATTAACTGCCCGTAAAATCTATCTTTATGAAGCGTATAGGAGAAGTGAAAGTATTGGCAGATACATTAAAAGAAAGTGATATACAAGAGACAGATAAGTTAAGTTTGTTCCATTTAACGTGGCCGATATTCTTAGAAGTATTTTTATTTATGTTAATGGGACTAGCCGATACATTTATGCTCAGTGCTTTATCAGACAACGCTGTATCAGGAGTTGGTGCAGCCAATCAATATATTCATATTGCCATTTTAATACTTGAAGTAGTTGGTAATGGTGCTTCCATTGTTGTATCTCAATATTTAGGTTCAAGGCGCATTTTTGAAGCTGCAAAGATTTCCGCTTTAGCAGTAACGATGAATTTGGTCGTTGGACTAATGATGAGTGTCTTATTTTTCTTCTTTTCAAGTCATTTAATGACTATCATGAACTTGCAGGGGGAAGTGCTTAAATACGCTCAAAGCTATTTAGTAATTATAGGAAGCTTTATTTTTTTACAGGCAATTATAAATGCATTGGCAGCGATAATCCGTGTACATGGATGGACAAAGCAAACGATGTATGTATCACTAGGTATGAATGTGCTACACGTTGTATTAAACTACGGTTTAATCTTCGGTAATTTAGGATTACCAGAGTTAGGTGTAAAAGGAGCTGCTATTTCCTCTGTTATAAGTCGTGGATTAGCAATTCTCGTTTTTTTCTGGCTGTTTTATCAAGTCATGGATGTAAGAGTGAAGCTAGAACATTATTTTGAGTATTCAAAGGAATATGTTCGGAAAATATTAAATATAGGCTTACCGTCAGCATTTGAGCAGGTGCTTTATCAGTTTTGTCAGATTGTCTTCCTTTATTATGCAACGTATTTAGGCGCAGAGACACTTGCTGCAAGACAGTATGCCATGAATATTTCGATGTTTACGTATTTATTTGCGATTGCAATCGGGACAGGTACGGCTATAATTATTGGGCGAAATGTCGGTGCTGGTAAAAAAGATCAAGCTTATCATCAGCTTTGGTCAAGTGTACGAGCCGCTTTCGCCTTTACGATCACTATGGTTGCTGTTGTGACGATGTTCCGTAAGCAACTTATGCACGTTTTTACTGATAATCCAGAGGTCATAGCAATCGGAGCATCTGTCCTAGCATTAAGTATTCTGCTTGAAACAGGGCGTACGATGAATATTGTAGTTATTAACTCATTGCGTGCCTCTGGGGATGCAAGATTCCCGGTGAAAATCGGTTTCTTATCAATGGTATGTATGAGCCTCCCGCTCGGCTACTTGTTTGTATTCGTTTTAGATTGGGGTTTAGTAGGTATTTGGCTAGCGATTTCGGCAGATGAATGGATGCGAGCCATTATCGTATACTTTAGATGGAGAAGTCGTAAGTGGGAGCGTTTCGCGCTTGTTTCACCTACAGAACAGAAGGAGGCAAATTAATGGGAGCACTTTCTAAAAGAGCTGCAGGGGCAGCCTTAATGGAGAAAAATATGAAGCTTTTTGCTTGTCCAATTTGTCAGGAGTCAATGGATGTTTTTGAGCAGGGTAGATTAGTATGTTCCTCAAATCATTCTTTTGATATTGCCAAGCAGGGTTATGTCAATATGCTGACACATGGAGCTGTTTCTAAGTACAGTAAAGATCTCTTTGAATCTAGAAAAGCGGTTATTGATAGTGGTATCTATAATTTAGTAGAAGATAAAATCGGAGAGCTAATTGCTAACGCAGAAACCGTGCTGGATACAGGCTGTGGTGAGGGTTCACATTTAGCCCGTATTATGGGGGGGCAAAAAGGTAACTGTATTGGCATTGGTATTGATATAGCGAAAGAAGGTATACTTGCTGCATCCCGTCATTATCCAGAGCAAATTTGGTGTGTTGGTGATTTAGCGAAAAGTCCATTTGCGAGATCAAGCTTCGATGCCATATTAAATATTTTATCGCCCGCCAATTACGAAGAATTTAAACGTCTATTAACTCACAATGGTTGTGTTGTTAAGGTTGTCCCTCAAAGCGGGTACCTACATGAGCTTCGAGCTCAATTATATGCGGATTCTACTAAAGAGTCGTATTCGAATGAACAAATAGTTGCTCGCTTTAAAGAAAGCTTTGATGATGTTAGTGTGGAGCGTATTACTTATACGATACCGCTAGCTACAGAGCTTGTACCAGCACTGCTTGAAATGACACCGATGGGCTGGCATAAAAAAGAGGAAGCCAATATCGAGTTAAATGAAATTACGATTGATGTTGATGTATTAGTGGGAAGAGTCTAGTTATTTCATATGCAATTGCAGTATACTGGTCTTTTCGATTACAATGGGGATAACTATTGAATAAGGTAGGAATGAAACAGTGTATAAATTTATAGCAAATCTTGTCAAAGTGATATTAAAATTAACGGGCTCAAAGGCGCGTGTATATGAGGAGCAAAACTTACCGAAGGAAGGTGGGTTTATTATTGCATGTACACATACGGGTTATGTTGATATTTTAAATCTTGGAGTTTCAATGACTCCTCGAGAAATTCACTTTATGGCTAAAAAGCAGTTGTTTGATATAAAAGGTCTTGGCTGGCTAATTGAACGATTAAATGCTTTTCCGGTTGATCGTGACAATCCAGGACCAAGTGTTATTAAAATTCCTTCACAGTTATTGAAAGAGGGTAAAATCGTAGGGATTTTCCCATCTGGTACACGAAATGCTGAGGGTTCGGATTTAAAGCAAGGTGCGATTACAATAGCACAGCTGTCCAAAACCCAAATTGTACCAGCCGCTTACGTTGGTGCGCGTAATGTTGGCGATGTCTTTAAGCGTGGAAAGGGTTATCTAATTTATGGCGAGCCATTTTATGTAACGGGTAAGGGTAAAGAAGGGCGCGAGGAATTTACACATCGCCTTGAGCATGAACTGATGGCTTTAACAGAGGAATTAGAAAAGCGAATTGTGGCAGAAAAGAAATGACTTAGAAAGCACTCAGGATCGATTGATTTTGAGTGCTTTGTTGTAGGAGGATATAGAAATGATTCGAGTGCTTTTTGTATGTTTAGGTAATATTTGTCGCTCGCCAATGGCTGAAGCGGTCATGCGTGATTTGGTAAGGAAAGAGCATTTGAGTCATAAAGTTGAGGTAGATTCGGCTGCAACAAGCTCTTGGCATATTGGCGAACCACCTCACAGAGGAACACAAGATAAGCTAAAAGAATATGGCATCTCAACAAAGGGTATGCAGGGACGACAATTACAAAAGGCTGACTTTGAAAATTTTGATTACATTATTGGCATGGATGAAAGCAATATACACAATATCCGAACGATGCTTGGCAATCCTGATTCTCCTAAGATTTTCCGCTTTTTAGATTTAACTGACCATCGAAAAGACGTGCCTGATCCATACTATACAGGAGATTTTCAAGAAACCTATGATTTAGCCTTAGAAGGTTGTCATGCACTATTAGAAAAAATCAAAGGGCAACACAAGCTGTAAGTAATCAATATCTTAAGCATTGGAAATCTAGCTTTGTAAGCATAAATTGTGTTATTATTTGCAGAGTAAAGATACGATAAGTATTTAATTACCATTTACAGATGTGCAACTGCGCATCTATGATTTTTATAAACTTATTATTTGGAAGAGAGTGGAAACTATGGGTCGTAAGTGGAACAATATTAAAGAAAAGAAAGCGTCTAAAGACCAAAGCACAAGTCGTGTAAATGCAAAATTCGGACGTGAAATTTATGTGGCAGCTAAATCAGGCGAACCAGATCCTGAGTCAAACCGTGCCCTTAAAGTTGTTCTTGAACGAGCAAAAACATACAGTGTTCCTAAACATATTATTGAAAAAGCAATTGAAAAAGCGAAGGGTGGCGGCGATGAAAACTTCGACGAATTACGTTATGAAGGTTTCGGACCAGCTGGTACTATGTTAATCGTTGATGCTTTAACAAATAATGTTAATCGTACTGCTTCTGATGTACGTGCTGCATTTGGTAAAAATAATGGGAATATGGGTGTCAGTGGATCTGTTGCCTACATGTTTGATTCAACAGCAGTTATCGGTTTAGAAGGTAAATCAGCAGATGAAGTTCTTGAAATTTTAATGGAAGCAGATATTGATGCTCGTGATATTCTGGAAGAAGATGATGCTGTCATTATTTATGCAGAGCCGGACCAATTCTTTGCTACACAAGAAGCACTAAAAGCAGCTGGCGTTCAAGAATTTACAGTAGCAGAGCTTTCAATGCTTCCTCAAACAGAAGTAGCATTAACTGGTGACGATGTTGCGAAATTTGAAAAATTAATTGATGCATTAGAAGATTTAGAGGATGTCCAAAACGTTTACCATAATGCTGATTTAGGCGAATAATAATATAAACATATAAAACCAGTAGCAATTAAAGCTACTGGTTTTGACTTTAGACAAACGATACTCTTGCATAAAGTTGTATGATAATAGGCTTGCCATGGATCAAAAATAATAATCAAACATATCCTATTATTATTTAGGTTGAATCTCTTTAATGTTTTAATCAATACTATTTTGGTTCAACTTGTCTACTCATACTAATGATGAGGAGCTGTTGATTTTTCACGGAAAGTGCCAACTCGGAGTGAAAATCAACCTTTGTTTATGGATACGCATTAGTTTATTCTTTAATGCGACAAGCTAAAAACCAGTAGCAATTAACGCTACTGGTTTTTAATTAGGGAGGGAAACGGTGCAAGCTCTTTTAGCGATTGTTATATTTATAGTAACTTTATTTTTTGTAATAGTGCAGCCGCGTAAATTATCGATCGGCTGGTCTGCTTGTATTGGGGCTGCAATTGCGTTGACGCTCGGAGTTGTTACTTGGCAAGATGTTGTTGAGGTAACAGGGATCGTTTGGAATGCAACGCTATCGTTCATAGGAATTATTTTTATTTCACTTATTTTAGACGAAATAGGATTCTTTGAATGGTCTGCCTTACATATGGCACGTGTGGCAAAGGGAAGTGGTATCCGCTTATTCATTTATCTTTCCTGTCTAGGCGCTATTGTTTCAGCATTATTTGCAAATGATGGTGCAGCTTTAATACTAACACCAATTGTTCTAGCGATGATCCGTAAGTTAAATTTAACCGATAAAATGGTCTTTCCATTTATTATTGCAAGTGGATTTATAGCAGACACAACATCATTACCGTTAGTCATTAGTAATTTAACGAATATTGTGTCGGCAGACTATTTCGGTATTGGATTTATGGAATATTTCTTACATATGCTAATACCGAACTTAGTTTCTTTACTGGCAAGCATTGTTGCGCTTTATATTGTTTTTCGCCGTTCGATTCCAAAAGAATATTCACTTGAGGCAGTAGGTGATCCAAAGCTTGCAATTCGGGATTCGAGATTATTTTTGTTATCATGGTATGTTATAGCAATTTTATTAGTTGGTTTCTTTATGAGTGAGTTTTTCAAAATTCCTGTGTCATTTATTTTATGTGGTGTAGCAGCTATCTTTTTCCTACTTGCACGACGTAGCCATATTGTAGATACAAAGAGAGTTGTGAAAGGGGCACCATGGAATATTGTGTTCTTTTCTATCGGTATGTATGTGGTTGTTTACGGCTTGAAAAATGTAGGAATGACAGGATTGCTAGCAAGTCTATTAGAGCACGCGATACAGCAAGGATTGTTGGTATCGACAATAACGATGGGGTTTGTAGCTGCGATTTTGTCAGCTATTATGAATAACCTACCAACTGTAATGATTGATGCATTAGCTATTGCTGAAACTAGTGCAACTGGCATTATTAAAGAAGGTCTTATTTATGCAAATGTCATCGGCACTAATTTAGGTCCTAAAATGACACCGATTGGCTCACTCGCAACATTATTATGGCTCCATATATTGAAGCAAAAAGGAATTAAAATTGGCTGGGTTCAGTATTTAAAAATAGGTATTGTTCTAACAATCCCGACTCTGCTCGCTACTTTAATAGCTTTAGTGACTTGGATTATGATCATATCATAGGCGAGTGATAAAAATGAAAAAACTATTTTTCTATCAGGCATATCCCTGTAGAAAGATAGTTTTTTCTGTGATTTTAGCTCATCGTTCGCCCCTAGGAAAGCGCCCAGCCTACCCATCCACGTTATGGTGATCAAGCATATCTGGGTAAAAAGGTGAATAATTCATACTTAAATTACGTTTTACCCATTGTGAAAAAATTCAAATCATAACATAATATAGATTAATAGTCATAGTGAACGAAGAAAAAGAGGGGGCTAAAGCATGAAGTTTTCACGTTCGATACAGGGAAAACTAATTATCATTTCGTTAGCATTATTAATTATTCCCAGCTTAGCAATAGGTTTGGTTAGTTATAACAAAGCGAATAAAGGTATGGAGAATATTGGCGAACAAGTTATCAAAAATAGTGTTGAATCTACTCTGCAATTAATCGAGCTTGCAGATGAGAGTGTTAAAAGAGGCGACGTTCCTTTGGAAGTTGCACAGGAACGGGTGCGGGAGGCACTTCTAGGGCCAAAGGATAGTGAAGGAAAGAGGCCAATTAATTACCCTGGAGACTTAGGTAAGTATGGTTATATATATGTTTTAGATGAGAAAGGGACGTTAACAACGCATCCTACTCGAGAAGGGGATAGCCTATGGAACGATAAAGATAGCAGCGGCAATTACTTTATTCGAGAAGTAATCGAAAGAGCACTTGCTGGTGGAGGATTTACACAATATGAGTTTGCGCTACCGGGTCAAGATGTATTAGCTCCAAAAATAATTTATTCTGTAAAGGATCCTAATTGGGGATGGATCATTGCATCAGGTACATATATGCAAGACTTTAATAAAGAAGCTAATTCATTATTACTCGTTATCGGTATTACATTATTAGGAGCCATTATTATAGGTACTGTGGTTGTCATAATGGTTTCGAGACATTTAGCTTTACCAGTGAAAAAATTATCTAAACGCGTACGTGAGGTAGCAAAGGGGAATTTAACCGTAGAAATTGAAAATCTACAACGCTCAGATGAGATTGGTCAGTTAAATGAAGGTTTTAATGAAATGGTTGATCAACTGAAAACATTAATTACAGATGTAGAGGAAGCTATTGTAGAAATTCAATCAACATCGTCAAATTTAACATCTGTGGCAGAGGAAACAAACGCTTATGGAGATGAAATAGTAAAAGCGATAAATGAGGTCTCGGACGGTGCAATGAAGCAAGCTTCAAATGCAGAGGATACGAATAGAACTGCCATTGATTTTGCCCAGCAGATTGAAGTATTGCATGACAAAAATGAAGTAATGCTTGATGCATCTCAACATATGAAGCGATCAAATCAAGAGGGGCTTTTAAATTTAAACAGCTTAAAAGAGAAATCACACGAGTCTTCAGAATCGATTAATAATGTTTATGCTGTATTTAATAGACTAATTGTGAAAGTAAGGGAAATTGAAGGCATTGTCGGTACCATTACCGAGATTTCTGATCAGACGAACCTACTTGCATTGAATGCATCCATAGAGGCGGCTAGAGCCGGTGAGCATGGCAAGGGGTTTGCAGTTGTAGCTGAGGAGGTACGTAAGCTAGCGGATCAAACATCTGTAGCAACTGAGCTAGTGCGTACAACCTTGAAGGGGATTGAAAGTGAAACTAATTTAGTACACGATGAGATGAAGAAAACAAACGTCATTGTTCGTCAGCAAAATGATTCGGTTGCCATAACAGAGTCATCCTTCAAGGAAATTGAATTGTCCGTAGAGAAAATTATTTCCGTCATTGGGGAAATGACTGCAGGAGTAGAATATTTGAATAGCTCAAAGGATTACATGATGCAATCTATCGAAAGCATTGCGATGATTAGTGAGAAAAATGCTGCTGCATCAGAGGAAGTAACGGCATCCGTTGATGAACAGCAGCGTGCTATTCAACTGGTTAGTGAATCTTCTAATGATTTAACAGATGAAATAACGGCGTTACAGGAATCTATTAAGAGCTTTATATTAAGATAATCAATCAAGGATGTTTGTACAGTAATTCTAGTACAAGCATCCTTTTTTTTGTCTAAACGTTAATAAAAGGTAAGGGGGGATCAATCGTGAAAAAATGGGTAAAAAGATTAGGGGTTTTACTACTTGGTATTTGTATTGTTGTTTATTTTTGGCTCGGCGAGGAGATGAAACAAGGTGTCCAGCCAGCAGCAAATGGAGCAGCTACATACATGATCGTCCTGGGAGCGAAGGTAAATCCGGGTGGAGTTCCATCGCTTTCTTTGAAAAATAGATTAGAAGAGGCTGTAAAGTATTTAAATAAATATCCTCATGTAAAAGTAATTGTGTCAGGTGGGCAAGGGGCAGATGAAGATCGGACAGAGGCTTCTGTCATGCTTAAATACTTACAGGACAATGGCATTGATACTAATAGAATATTAGTGGAAAACCAATCTACTTCAACTTATGAGAACTTACTATTTTCTAAAGAACTCTTGCCTAAAGGAACTAAGGAAATCACGATTCTCTCAAATGATTTTCATTTAAAGCGTGCAAAATATTTAGCTGAGTCTTTAGGTTTTGAAGTAGATGTCGTTGCGGCAAAAACGCCAAAATCAGTGGAAGTAAAGTTAAATCTACGTGAAAGGGCGGCACTATTAAAAACATATATAATTGGCTATTAAATTGTTTCTTAATAAGATAGATTTGGCATATAATAGAAATATAACGGGGTATATGACAGAAAGAGGGGATTTCTATGAAAACGTTTAAAGACTATGAATACAGCCGTCCGAATATCGAGGCAATGAAAGAGCAACAATTATCCTTAATTGATCAATTTAAAAATGCTCAAACGATGGACGGGCAAAGTGACATAATTGAGAAATTAAACGGACTGAGTAATGACTACGCTACGATGGCAAACTTAGTGTACATTCGTGCTTCGATTGATACGAATGATGAATTTTATCATGCAGAACGCGATTATTTTGACGAGATTGGACCTGAGTTGGAAGAGGTATCAACAGAATATTATAAAGCGCTAATCGTTTCTCCATTCCGTGAGCAGTTAGAAGAAAAATGGGGTCAGCAATTATTTGATTTAGCAACCTATCAAATTAAAGGCTTTTCACCAGCAGTCATTGATTTAATGCAAAAGGAGAACAAGCTCGTTTCAGAATACAATAAACTTGTTGCCTCTGCACAAATTGACTTTAATGGTGAAACATTAACGCTTGCTCAGCTTGGACCATATGCAGAGTCTACTAATCGTGAAATGCGTAAGTCGGCAACAGATGCTCGCTTTGGCTTTTTTGCTGGCCATGAAGAGGAATTTGATCGGCTTTACGATGAGCTTGTCAAAGTACGTCATGAAATCGCTGTTAAATTAGGCTATAAAAATTATGTCGAGCTAGGATATGTTCGAATGAATCGTATTGATTATAATGCAGATATGGTAAAGAAATTCCGTGACCAAGTTCGCGATTTAATCGTACCAATTGCCACAAAATTATATGAACGTCAGGCAAAGCGTATTGGTATTTCTGATTTTAAGTTCTATGATGAAGCATTCAACTTTGTATCAGGAAATGCTACACCAAAAGGCGATCCGGAATGGATTGTTGCGAACGGTAAAAAAATGTATGAAGAGCTATCACCTGAGACGGGTGAATTCTTCAACTTTATGATTGATCATGAATTAATGGACTTAGTGGCGAAGAAAGGAAAAGAGAGTGGCGGTTATTGTACATTTATCGAAAACTATCACTCACCATTTATCTTCTCGAACTTTAATGGTACTTCAGGCGATATCGATGTGTTAACACATGAAGCTGGCCATGCTTTCCAGGTCTATTCAAGCCGTGACATCGGAATCCCAGAATATTTATGGCCAACATATGAATCTTGTGAAATTCATTCGATGAGTATGGAATTTTTCACGTGGCCATGGATGGAGTTATTCTTTAAGGAAGACACAGAAAAATATAAGTTCACACACTTAAGTAGTGGTTTATTATTCCTTCCTTACGGTGTTGCAGTTGATGAGTTCCAGCATGTGATTTATGAAAATCCGAATATGACACCAGCTGAACGTAAAGCTGCGTGGAAAAAAATTGAGGAGACATATTTACCACACCGTGACTATGATCATAATAGTTATCTAGAAGCAGGGGGTATATGGCAACGTCAGGCACATATTTATGCAAGTCCGTTCTATTACATTGATTACACGTTAGCGCAAATTTGTGCATTCCAATTCTGGAAACGTTCACGTGAAGAATTTGAAGCTGCCTGGAAGGACTATACTCATTTATGTGGTTTAGGCGGCTCTATGTCCTTTACGAAGCTTGTAAAAGAAGCAGGCTTAATTTCACCATTTGAGGATGGCTGTGTTGAGTCGGTCATTGGTGATATTGAAGATTACTTAAATTCAGTAGACGATACAAAATTATAGACTACTACGTTATGCAACATTAGTGAAAATTCGCGACACTCCTGTGGGAAACAATCCGTCCGAGCTTCTTCAGATGCTAAGCATTTGAGGGGCTTGTGGGATTGCCTGTTGGAGGGTTGTGAATTTTTTTAGTTTCAAAAACTCTTTTGTTTTGACAATAAATAATAGAATACTTGCGAAATGGTTAATATATAAGTAGTATTTTCAGTAACTGTGATAAAAGGAAGTGAAGAATGTGACGAGGAAAGTTTGGTTTCAAGTAGGCGTAGGTGTTTTACTTGTTCTACTAGTCATTAAATATTTTATAGAGATTCATTGGATTTTTTCCCCGCTTGTTATTATTTTAAAGGCTATTTTTGTACCTTTGTTGCTAGGCGGTGTTTTGTATTATGTTACGGAGCCGATTCAGAGGTTTTTAGAGAAGCGTAAATTTCCGAGATGGGCAAGTATATTAACGATAATCATTGGACTTATAGCGCTTGTTGGCGGTTTTGGTTGGATTGTTGGTAATCCGATTGCAGTGCAGGTTAATAATTTAGTAAAAAATGTACCACAGATTAGTGCTAGTATTCAAGATGCAGCCGATTATGTGTTGCGAAACAAAGATAACTTCCCACCACAGTTAAAAGATTTTATCGACAATATGGCGAATTCTGTGCAGCATATTGCCGTTGTGGCAAGTAAGGGGCTAGTTTCGTTTTTACAATCAGTTGTATCAGTTTCTTTATTAGCCATTTTAATTCCATTCTTCTTTATTTTTATGTTGAAGGATCATGAAAAATTTGCGCCGTCAGTTTATAAATATTTCAGTGGTGAACGTCGAGAATGGGTGAAAAAGACGTTAAGTGAAATTGACGATGTTTTACGTAGCTATATTCAAGGACAGCTGCAAATTAGTTTTTTACTAGCACTCATTATGTATGTCGGATATTTAATTATAGGTCTAGAATATTCGTTGCTACTTGTTATATTCGCGTTCTTTATGAATATGATTCCGTTTATTGGACCGTGGATCGCCTTTACACCAGCACTGATTGTGGCTGTTGTTCAGGATCCAGTGTTAGTCGTAGGGGTGTCTGTTGTCACACTCGTGGCACAGCAAATTGATAGTAACTTTATAACGCCTAATGTAATGGGGAAAACACTCGATATCCATCCGTTAACAGTTATTACAGTTATTTTAGCAGCAGGTAATATTGCAGGATTTATCGGTATTATCATTGCTGTACCATTTTATGCAGTATTAAAAGTGGTTGCATCCAATATTTATGATGAACGGAACGTGATTAAGAAAAAGGCTACGAAGTCGGTATAGGAGTCGGAAAAAATGGAACAAGAAATTGTAAAAGTTTTTAATGAACAGCATGAACAGATTGGGACAGCAACGAGAGCAGAGGTACATGAAAAAGGGCTATGGCATGAAACATTCCACTGTTGGCTTGTCAATGAGGACTATATCTATTTCCAAATCCGTAGTGCGCAAAAAAAGGACTATCCTGGCTTGCTTGATATTACAGCGGCGGGGCATTTATTAGCCGTAGAGACAGTAGAATCAGGAATACGTGAAGTGAAGGAAGAGTTAGGACTCGATGTCAACGTACACGATGTTGTTAAAATGGGTATGACATCTTGTAGTATCGTTTCGGAAAACATGATAGACAATGAATTTTGTCATGTTTATATATATCCATTCAAACATGATTGGGAATCATTTGAACTGCAGTATGAGGAAGTGTCAGGGGTCGTTCGAGCAAAACTCGATGAGGCAGAGGCATTCTTTTTAGGAGAAACAGCTACTCTGAATATTGAAGGCTATGAATATTTCCCTGATGGTCAACGAGCGAAAGTTGTGCGTCCAGTAAGTACAGCACAATTTGTCCCTTACCGTGAACTATACGTTGCTCATGTTATTCAGTTTGTAAAAGATAAAATGTTTAATAAGACATATGAGTAACTGAAAAAATGTAGGGCAAGCTTTCCATAAGGCTTGTCCTATTTCACTTCAAAATAACAGGAAAAATAAGTTATACTAAAAGATAGATTGAATAGAAAAGGAGCATTTTTATATGCTAACATTTGAACAAAAACAAACCATCATCGAATCATTCCCTGGACTAACAAAAAAGGAGATTTCATTAAAACGCTTAAATTACCATTTTATGGATAGTCTTTATGAAAAGACAATTGTTGTGGAAAAGCTACACCCAAATGGCAACGGCTTTGTCTTTATTGGTGATTTATTGCGCTATGAGGAAGAAGCAAACGATAAAGGCCTAGTAAATATTCGCGACTATGATGAACAACAGCTTCGTGAGATTATTGAAGATGCCATTCAATATTTATCGGAAGAAGAAGAGGAGCAAGAGCCAATCGAAGAGATGTGGAAAAATCGTGAAGGTATTCAATTAAAGCTAGCTTGTGAGCAACGTTCTTGGAATGTTTATCATGGTGAAAATTTAGAGGAAGCCTTTGGTACACAAGAGGCTGCGAAAGAATATTTACTAGAAGAAGGTTTTCGTAAAAAGAAATAAGTAATTCGGGGGATAAGAACGAATGAATGGGAAAAAAATAGTGGGAGTAGTTATTGTGGTTGTTATAGCTGTCTGTTTATTTTCGGTATTTACGATTACAAATTTTTACAAAGACCATAAGGAACAGCCAAATCGTGAAAATCGAGAAATTAATAAGTCAAAGAGCTTGAATTTAATTTTGCCACAGGCTACAATTATCTCGAATTCAAGATAATCGAGAGGTGAACTTTAAATGCAGCACGTTTTTCATAAAGGAACAGGTGAAACAAAACCAACTTTTTTACTGTTACACGGTACAGGTGGAAATGAACAAAGCTTAATTGGCCTTGCAAAGGAAATTGATGATACAGCAAGTATTTTAAGTGTTCGTGGAAATGTACTTGAGAATGGTATGCCACGCTTTTTCCGTCGATTAGCGGAAGGTGTTTTTGATATAGAGGATTTAATTTTCCGTACGAGGGAAATAAATGACTTTTTATTAGAGGCAGCACAGCAGTATGGCTTTGACCGAAATCGAGTTGTTGCTATCGGCTACTCTAATGGCGCGAATATTGCTGCTAGCCTATTATTCCATTATGAGGATGCTCTAGCAGGTGCAATACTGCATCATCCAATGGTGCCTAGACGTGATATTGAATTGCCTAGACTTTCTTCGATCCCTGTCTTTATCGGTGCTGGAACGAATGATCCTATGTGTACCGCTCAGGAATCTGAAGACTTAGAGGCGCTTTTAACGTCAGCAGGGGCAGATGTGACAACTGTGTGGTTTAATTATGGTCATCAGCTTACAATGCCTGAGGTAGAAGCAGCGAAAGAATGGTACGACCGTATTTATTCAAAATAAGGAAAAATCCGCAACCTTTGTGAGAGAGAGTTCACGGAAGGTTGCGGATTCTTTTATTTTTTTTTCTTTACGAAAGGTAGCCACCAATTCCAATCCCCAAAGAGCTTCATAAGACTTGGAACGAGCATGAGACGAATAATTGTTGCATCGAGGGCGACTGCAATAGCTATACCAACCCCAATTTGCTTCACAGGCATCACATCTGTAAAAGCGAATGCTCCTGTTATAACAATCATAATAAGCGCTGCTGACGTAATGATACGGCTTGTAGAGGTAAGACCATCAATCGTGGCACGTGTATTATCCGCCCCTTTTTGATATTCCTCTTGAATACGTGATATTAAAAAGACTTCATAGTCCATACTTAATCCGAATACAAGGCAAAAAACAATTACTGGGATTATAAGGACGATTGAACCAGCTTCAATACCTAAATGTCCATATTGGAAAATGTAGACGAGAATACCGAAAGCCGATGAAAGTCCAATGATATTCATAATAATCGCTTTCAATGGGATCAAAATAGAGCGGAAAGCGAGCATTAAAATAAAGAACGTTGAAACAATAATAATGGCTACAGCCAAGATAATTTTACTAGAGATTTCATCGAAAATTTCTTGATTGAATTTTGCATGACCCCCGAGAGAAAAATCGACACCTAAATCCTTATCTTTCCATGTTCGAGCGAATTGTTGAGCAGTAGTTGATGAACCGGCTGCATCCAATGTAATGGGGATAAAGAGTTGTTTATCTTTAGAAAACGTATTTAGAATTGGTGTTAATTGTTCTGCTACTTGTGGGATTTTCAAAGAAGCTGTTAGTTCCTCAGGTGACTTAATGTTAGCCGTCGTATAAATGGTTGATACATGATTTACTAGTGGGTCATCAAGTAACTTTTCTTGAATAGTGTAAATAAGCTCTCTTGCCTCACTATCTTGCCAACCTTCCTTACGTTCTGCTAGTAAATATAATGTTGAGGTCTCGCCAAGTCCGAACGTTTCGTCTAACTGATCATAAGCTGCACGTGCCTCATATTTTGTTGGTAATGAATCCACCTGAGGAATTGTAAGCTTAATATCCTTCAATGGAATCATACCAATACCTAGTAATAATAATGCCACAATAACGATGGTAACTGGATGTTTCATGACAAAGCCAGCAAAGTCACGCCAACGATTTGCTCCGCCAGACTTTGCGCGTAATAAACGCCATTTATTTAGGCGATCTCCTAATAGCATCATCGTAGCAGGTAGCAAGGTTAAGCCAGAAAGTATGGCAAGGAATACAACAATTGCGCCTCCTAAAGCAATATTTTGAAAAATTTCAACGTCGATGACAATCATGGCACCTAAGCCGATCATGACACAAACAGCAGAAAAAATAATAGAACGACCAGCTGTCTCTATCGCCGTTTGAATAGCCTGTACAATGGATGTATGGGCACGTTCTTCGCGATACCGGTTAATAAACAACAAGGCAAAATCAATGCTTAATGCAAGTCCAAGCATTGGTACTATATTTAACACAAAAATCGATAAATTGACGTTACCGCTAAACAAAGTCAAAATTCCAAACGCAGTTACAACAGTAACAACGCCGATAATGATAGGTAAGATTGACGCTACGACAGTACCAAAAGCAAGTAATAGCACTATGATAGCGATTGGTAAGCCTATTGCCTCCGCTGATGCTAAATCCTTTTGACTTGCTATATTGATGTCTGTTGAAATAACAGGCCCACCTGTAATGCTCACACCGTCATTCTCTATTAATGAGCGAATGTCTTTCACAACATCAGGTAGATGATCAACATTATTTTTCATGTGAACCATGGCATAAGCTATACCATTCTTTTGTAAAGAGGGATCATCAAGTGGTGACTGGATGGAATGAATCTCCTTCACTTTTTTTAACTTTATTAAAGTATCCTGGATTTTCTTATCGTTAGCTGGATTGAAGACGACTAAAATTGTATCAGAAGGCAAATCAAATGTTTTTGCTAGTTCATTTGTTACGTAGGTATGATCTCCTTTAACAAAAAAACCGTCTCCATGAAGCTTACTTGGAAGTTGTATGGCAAACATAGCCATGGTAATAAAAATCACGAACCACAAGGCTACGACAGCTTTAGCGTGGGTTGTTATAAAAGCTGAAAAAGTTTTCATAGTAGGTACTATCCTCCTTTTTAAAATAGTGTAAAGGATGTGTCGCATTTTGTCGTGTGACAATGTAAAGACTCCTGTTCAACAAGGAACCGGAGTCTTAGTATGCGATCAAATTCAATTATGCCTTGGCATAATTGCGTCCGGAATCGGCTTTGTGCTTAGGCCTGCGTGAGGGCCGACACGATGTCGGTCATTTGGGTAATGCCACAGGACGTGGCGTTTTTACCGATGCAGGTCGGTTAGCCGTTATCGCATGGATGCGATAACGGCTAACATCCTCTAAGCACTCCTTTCCGATTCTGTGACATCCGCCGGAGGCTTTGGGCCAACATGATGTTGGTCACTCAGTCGTTGCCACAGGACGTGGCGTTCTTAGACTGAGTTCCTCTATTTCAGCGGCTGTTTGGACACCACTGAAAAGTAGCTTAAAATCGGCATTCATCTGACCATCTATAGAGGTGGAAAGAAGTTAAAAGAATAACGATAACAAGAAGTAAATAATAGCTGCCATAACTGCAGAAATTGGCATTGTAATAATCCAAGTAGTTACAATTTTACGCGCCATCCCCCAGTTCACACCACGTACACGTTGTGCAGAACCGACACCCATGATAGAGGAAGAAATAACATGGGTTGTGGATACTGGTAGATGAATTAATGTAGCACCGAAGATGATAGATGCAGAAGCTAAATCTGCTGCAACTCCGTTTACAGGACGGATTTTCATGATTTTACCGCCGACTGTTTTAATAATTTTATAGCCACCGATAGAGGTACCAAGCCCCATTGCAGTTGCTGCTGCAGCTCGTATCCAGAAAGGAATTTCATCTCCTGTATGCAAACCACCAGCGATTAACGCCATGGTCATAATCCCCATTGCCTTTTGCGCATCGTTTGTACCGTGTGTAAAAGATTGAATTGCGGCAGTGAAAATTTGCATCGTACGGAAACCTTTATTCGTACGATATAAATTTAAGTTTTTAAACCATAATTTAAACAGTGTCATCATAATAAAGCCAGCGCAAATCGCAAGGATTGGTGATAACACTAGGGCCATGATGATTTTAGTAAAACCGCCATAGTTTAGAACTCCGAAGCCAGCAGATGCAACTGCTGCACCAGCAATGGACCCAATCAGAGTGTGTGAAGAACTCGATGGAATACCGAAATACCATGTTAGTAAGTTCCAAATAATAGCCGAAATTAATGCTGCTAAAATAACGACTGAGCCTGTTGTGTCTCCTTGAAAGGCATTTAAAGAGAATGGATCTACAATATCTTTTGTCAAAGCCTTTGCAACACCGACGAAGGTAATAGCTCCGATAAAGTTCATCGTCGCTGCCATCATGATAGCTACACGTGGTGGCAATGCTCTAGTGGAAACTGAAGTTGCGATAGCATTTGCTGTATCATGGAAGCCATTGATAAAGTCAAATGTTAGGGCAAAGATAACGACCAGTACGGTTAGTATAATGATTGTGTTCATTGTAAGTGCCCATCTCCTAATTACGCGTTACGCATGATAATTGTTTCCATTGTATTTGCAACGTTTTGACAATGATCAGCAATATCTTCAAGTTGTTCATATATATCTTTAAATTTAATAATTCGAATTGGATCTTTTTCATTTAGAAATAATTGCTTAATAGACGAACGTTGCACTTCATCACATTCACGCTCGTAGTCTTTAATAAGTATTGCGTGTGGGCGCATGCCAATAAGATTCTTTTTCTTTAACTCTTCTGTTGCTTTAACAATTTCATCAGCACTTTTTGAAATATAGCCTAAGAAAATACGCATTGACTCGTCAACTTCTGTTAGAGAGAACATTTCAAAATGAGCGATACAATGCTCCGTACCATCTAATACATCATCCATACGAATGGCAAATTCTAGAATGTCTTCGCGTTCGATAGGTGTCATAAATGATTTGTTTAGCATCACGATTAGTTCATGAATGAGCTTATCACCAGCTGTTTCGTAATTTTTCATAGTAATGCTAATCTCTTTTAGGTCAGCTACACTGTTAATACGAAAATCATTTGCGTAATGTACGGCCTCTCTCATATTCTCAGCAATTTTATGCAAAGCTATAAAGAAAGGGTCTTGTTTTTTTGAGTTAAGCATGTAAATCGAATCCTCCTGGATAAAATAAATTGGCCTCTAAACTTTACTATCATAACAAAATCTTTAATTTATCTACATAAAATTCTTCAATTCTACAGAAAAATTTACAATCTTGTAATATACAATTTGTTCACAATATAATGAAAATATATCTGTATTTGTTTTAATTAATACAGAAAAAAGCTTTGATGATAGAGCTTTATAAAGAACATAGCCTTCTGTTTAATACAAAAAGATACTATTGGGACATAAAATTTTAAATAAATTTTCGGCTGAATTGTAAAGAGAATGTAAAGAGGGTGTATTGCTCGATAGGTTTTCCTCTTCTTAAGAATATCTTCATTTTTATCCTTCAATTTTATTAAGAATTTTTTACTACAATGGAGAAGGAAAGACTCATAGCATAAAATTTGGGACGACATTTAAATTTGATTGGAGTGAAGGCGTGGTGACTCTTTGGGGCTCAACGAACACCCTCCGGAAAGCACCCTGTCGGAACGGAAATCAACCCCAGGTTATGAGTCAGAAGATGAAAGGGGCGTTTTATTTGAAAATGATTCAAGTCGAGAACTTACAACATACATTTTTAATTGGAAAGAAAGGCAAGGAAAAACAGATTCCGGTATTAAAAGGTGTCAATTTTGAGGTGAGAAAAGGAGAGATTGTGGCGATTGTTGGGAAAAGCGGCTCCGGTAAATCAACCTTATTACAAATATTGGCTGGATTTATGAAATCTGAACAAGGATCTATTAAGGTTAACGAAAAGGAAACAGCTCATCTCACTGAAACAGAAAGTGCAGCTTTCCGCTTGCAACAGTTTGGATTTATCTTTCAAAACTTTCAACTGATGCCAGGCTTAACAGCGTTTGAAAACATTGAACTACCTTTGAAGTTGCAGGGTATCAAGAAAGCTGAGCGTGCAGGAAAGGTGAATAAATTAATGGACAAGGTTGGTTTAACGGAGGTGGCAGACCATTACCCAAATGAATTATCGGGCGGTCAGCAACAGCGTGTCAGTATTGCAAGAGCCCTAATTACAAATCCTCCTATTTTGTTGGCGGATGAGCCGACAGGAAGTCTTGATTCGGAAACAGAGCAAGATATATTGCTGCTCATTCAAAGCCTAAACCGTGAACTTGGTTTAACATTTGTCATCATTACTCACGATGACGAAGTAGCAACAATAGCACATCAATGTTTCCGCATGTACGATGGGGAACTTGTAAAGGAGGAAGTATAACATGTTATTGAAAGATCAATTAGATTTTGTTACACAACATATAAAGAAAAATAAAGTACGTGTGTTTATGACAGTACTAGCGGCAACAATGGGCTGTGCGTTTTTGATTGTACTAGCATCAGTTGGGTTTGGGCTGCAGGATTCCTTACGTAATGAAATATTATCGAATGAAAAAGTTACGAAAATTCAAGTGCTTGGTAATGGTCAATTTACAGAGGAGCAAATTCACGAAATAAAAGGTATAGAGCATGTGGAAACAGTACTCGAAACAATTAATGTCAATGCATCTGCACATTCATTTTTTGAGGACCGTGATACGGAATCTGATTTATACGTTACTAATATGCACGATTTTGAGCAAGTAAATGGCAAGCTTGAGAAAGGTAAGTATCCAACAAAACCAAACGAAATTGTTGTAGGTTATCATTTTGCTCAAACATTAGTAAATGATGCTGAGCGCAAAATTATAGAAGAAAAGAGTAAAAAAGCTGAATCAGAAGGCACATATTATGATGGTAGTGAAGAAGGTTATAAGGACTCATTAATTGGTAAAGAGATCGAATTATCATTATTGCCCCATACTGAGGGGGCAGAAGAGACAGAGAAAATGAAATATACGATTGTCGGTATAATGAAGAAGCCTTCCTATGATTGGATGATCAATAGGTCAGTTTATATGGATGTAGAGCAAAAGCCAATGCTAACTACAAATTTAGTAGCTACAGGTTATGATAAAGAGGATGAAATGTTTTATTCGGAGTTCAATATTTTTGCTGATAGCATGGAAAATGTAAAACCGATACTAGACAAACTAAAAGACAAAGGCTATAGCGTTTATTCAGTTACTGAGCAATTGGATAAAATGAATGTATTTTTCCTAGTTTTAAAAATCGGTTTAATATTTGTAGGAACAATTGCTGTCTTGATCGCCTCGATTGGCATTTTCAATACAATGACAATGGCAGTTACAGAGCGTACTCGTGAAATCGGTGTTTTAAAGGCGATTGGAGCAAGTCCAAAGCTTATTCAACGATTGTTCTTAATGGAAAGTACGTTCATTGGTATTATTGGTACTTTGATAGCTGTAGCTATTTCATATGGTATTAGCTTTGTAGCAAATGCTACATTGCCTTTAATTTTAAAAGCAGCAACAGGTGAAGATGCATTTAGTAGAAATGAAATTACATTTTCACTTATTCCTTGGCAGCTTGTGCTTATTGCATCAGCGATTAGTATTGGGGTAGCGATGGTTTCAGGCTATCGTCCAGCGCGTAAGGCAACAAAAATTGACGTTATTCAAGCATTACGACAAGAACTATAATAGAAAGGGCGGTCCAAAAGTTTATTGGACCGCCCTTTAAATTTGATTAAGCAAATTCAGAAATACCCGCGGAAGGAAGACGAATACCCGCGCTACGCCATAAAATATCCCCGGAAGGAGAGCGAATACCTGCGCTACGACCATAAATACAGCGAATTTTATAAGTAAGCTTGTAACTCATTCGCTAAAAACGGCTGGGCATTTAGCAACTTTAAAAACGCATCATAGTTAGCGCGCTGTTCAGAGCTCGGCTTTTTACCTGTATGATAGGCTCGTATTAAAATGTTTTTTGGTGTATTTTCCATATCAATAAACTCTAGCAATTGTGCCTCATAGCCAACAAGTGATAAAATTTCTGCTCGGATTGCATCCGTTGCGAGCGCTGCAAAACGTTCACGGACGAGACCGTGCTGAAGCATGATATCAAGTGCTGGTGTGTTAAGCTGGCGATTTAACTCATGCTGGCAACAAGGGACACTTAAAATAACGCTTGCTCCCCATTTTACAGCGCGGGCTAATGCCATATCAGTGGCAACATCACAAGCGTGTAGCGTCACCACCATGTCTACTGCAGACTCCTCATTATAATCATTAATATCTCCTACTAGAAATTCGAGTTGCTCATAGCCTAAATCCTGTGCAATTCGTGAGCATTCTTCAATGACTTCCTTTTTTAAATCCAAACCAGTGACACGAATGTCTAAGCCTTTTTCGATTTTTAAATAATGGTATAGGGCGAATGTTAAATAGGATTTGCCTGAACCAAAATCTAAAATACGAACCTGACGATCTTTTGGTAAATAGGTTAATGCATCATCAATAAATTCGATGAAGCGGTTGATTTGTTTAAATTTATCGTATTTTTGTTTTTTTATTTTTCCTTCTTCTGTTTGTACGCCAAGACGAATTAAAAATGGGTATGGCTTATCCTCTGCCAATAAATGGTTTTTCTTGCGATTATGTGTTAAATTGACTTGCTTTGGTGCTGAGGATTTATCAGATTTCCATAGTACTTTGTTCTTTTTTGATAGCTGTACTTGTATTTTTTCATCAATGAAATCAATATGTGCTTGACGGTATTCGTTAAAAAATGCTTCTAGCTTCTCACTAAAATTTTCTAATAGAACATTTTCATGTTTTAAAATACGTTCAAATTGATATTCAACTTGGATGTGGTAAGCATCCTTTAGTAATAAAGGTTTTAGCTTTATACGTTTTACTTCGTTTGATTTCATACGTGGTTGACTGATCGTAGCAGTAACGAGTTGCTGTTGTAAAATCCGCTCCATAAGATGAGCTTTCATTTCTTCAAATGTCATACATTTCGCCTTCTTTATCGTGTTATAGATGGCACTAGTTTAACACACATTATGAAATGCGATGCTGTATAAATTTCAGAATTCACTTTTTGAATATTTATAGGTTATTTTGTATATTTGTGGTATTTTAATTATACTGACATTTTAACTTCTTACAGCGGGTGTCCAAGCATCCGCTGTAATAGAGGAACTCAGTCTAAGAACGCCACGTCCTGGCAATAATTAAGTGACCAACATCACGTTGGCCCAAAGCTTCCGGCGAATGTCACGGAATCGGCTTTATGCTTGCACAAGCCAATTCTGGACGTAATTATGCCGAGGCATAATTGATAAAAAAAGACCAAAGGGGAAATAGGGGGAAAAATATGTCTGAAAACATGTATCAATTACTTGCGATTATCATTTATATGATCGCCATGCTAGGAATCGGTTGGTATGCATTTGTTAAAACATCGAATTTAACGGATTACATGCTTGGTGGTCGTTCGCTAGGCCCTGCAGTCACAGCGCTGAGCGCAGGTGCAGCAGATATGTCTGGCTGGCTGTTAATGGGTCTACCCGGTGCAATCTATTTAGCTGGACTTTCCAAGGCTTGGATCGCTATTGGTTTAACAATTGGCGCATATTTGAATTGGCTACTTGTAGCACCAAGGCTACGTGTATATACACAAGTTGCTAATGACTCAATTACTATTCCGAGTTATTTAGATAATCGTTTACGTGACAACACAAAACTAATAAGAATTGCGTCAGGTATAATTATTTTAATCTTCTTTACATTTTATGTTTCTTCAGGAATGGTTGCGGGGGGCAAGTTTTTTGATAGCTCATTTGGCTATGAATACCATACTGGCTTATTAATTGTATCTGCTGTAGTTGTGGCATACACATTATTTGGAGGATTTTTAGCAGTTAGTTATACAGACTTTTTACAGGGACTTATTATGTTTTTAGCACTTATTACAGTACCGTTATTTGGATTGTTTCTAACAGGTGGAATTGGAGACACAATAGCATCCATTAAAGCTGTAAATCCTGAACACCTGAGCTTATTATCTTCTAATGCAACAGCTGCAGTAATTATTTCATCACTTGCATGGGGACTAGGTTATTTTGGACAGCCACATATTATCGTGCGCTTTATGGCTATTAGCTCAGTAAAAGAAACAAAGCAAGCTCGTCGTATCGGTATTGGCTGGATGATGTTAAGTTTATTCGGAGCGATTGCAACAGCTTTAGTAGGTGTGGCTTATTATGAGCAAAATGCAGGAGAGTTAAAGGACGCTGAGACTGTATTTATTGTACTTGGCCAAATCTTATTCCATCCATTTATTGCAGGTATAATGCTTGCTGCCATTTTAGCCGCAGTAATGAGTACAATTTCATCTCAATTAATTGTTACTTCGTCTGCGCTTGTAGAAGACATTTATAAAGCTTTATTTAATAAAACAGCAGATGATAAGCATTATGTTTTTATTGGCCGTGTTGCTGTTTTAGTAGTAGCGATTGTCGCAGGGATTTTAGCATGGAATCCAGATAGGTCTGTTTTAGACTTAGTGGGCTTTGCTTGGGCTGGCTTCGGTGCAGCGTTCGGTCCTGTAATATTGCTGTCACTGTATTGGAGGAAATTAACGAATTACGGAGCGCTTAGTGGGATGGTAGCTGGTGCTGCAACTGCTTTTGTTTGGGGGAAAATAAAATTCTTAGCTGATACCTTATATGAGATTGTACCAGGCTTCATAGTATGCTTAATCGTTGCGGTTATTGTCAGTATTTTGACATATAGGCCGAATAAAGATATTGAAGACGAATTCAATCGTACTGAAGTATTGTTAAAAGAAGAACGTAAGTAAATGAATGAAGTGCGCCTTTTGCAAAGAAGGCGCATTTTTTTCGATATACATGTTAAACGACACGGATTAGGACATTATATGGTAAGATGAAGAAAATTTGTCGTAGTAGCAACAAGGCATTGGTGGGAGGTTTGTGGATGGATAGAATTAAAGAAGTAGATATATTGTTGGAAAAAGCTATTTTAGTTGGCGTAAATTTACGGAATGATGAGCATTTTGATTATTCAATAGAGGAGCTAAAAAATTTAGCTGAAGCTTTAAATGTTGAAGTTGCCGGCATTGTCACACAAAATTTAGAGCGAGTTACGCCATCTCATTATGTTGGAACAGGGAAAATTGAAGAAATAAAAAACTTTTATGACGAAGTACAAGCAAATTTAGTGATTTTTAATGATGAATTATCACCTTCGCAAATCCGTAATTTAGAGCGCGATTTAGAGACGAAGGTTATTGATAGAACGATGTTGATTTTAGATATTTTTGGACGTCGTGCTAAAACAAGTGAAGCACAGATGCAAGTTGAGTTAGCACAATTGCAATATATGCTACCTCGTTTGGTTGGCTTGCATGCTTCTCTCAGTCGTCAAGGTGGCGGCACTGGTGGTGGATTTAAAAACCGTGGTGCCGGTGAGACAAAGCTCGAGCTAGACCGTCGGAAAATTGAGGATCAGATTGCGAAAATAAAGAAGGACCTAGAGCATGTAAAGGAGCAACGAGAGACGCAGCGTAAACAACGACGTAAAAATGCCGTCCCTGTCGTTTCTATTGTCGGCTATACGAATGCTGGTAAGTCAACTATTATGAATCAGCTACTTTCGAAAATAGGACAAGAAGATCATAAACAAGTGTTTGAGAAGGACATGCTTTTTGCCACACTTGAAACATCCGTCCGTCAAATAGAATTACCTGATAAAAAGACATTTCTATTAACAGATACAGTTGGTTTCGTTAGCAAATTACCGCATCATCTAGTGAAGGCATTCCGCTCAACATTGGAAGAGGCTCGTGATGCCGACTTATTACTCCATGTTGTGGATGTTTCCAATTCTGAGCACGGCTTTATGATGGAAGTAACAAATGAAACGCTTAAGGCAGTGGGCGTTGAAGGGATTCCAACAATTTATGTGTATAATAAAGCGGATATAGCAAACGTTCCTTATCCTGTTATTAGCGGTGATAATATTTGGATTTCTGCGAAGCAAGGGATTGGATTAGAGGAATTATTGCAAATGATACGTCAGCATATTTTCTCTGATTATGTAACATGTAAAATGCTCATACCGTATGAACAGGGGAATATCGTCTCTTATTTAAATGAACATGCCTCTGTCGATGAAACAGCATATGAAGAAAATGGTACACTGCTAACGCTAGAGTTAAAAGAAGCGGATTATGCAAAATTCCAACAATATGTAATTAAATAATCAATAAACGTCATTGTTTTAAAAGCATGCTAGAAGCACTTCGTGTTTCTGCGTGCTTTTTTGTGATCGAAAAAGCGAATTTGTATCGCTGTGAATGAAATTATAGATAATACTAGCTTATTTGTAAAAAAAGTAAATAATTTGATTATAAAATATTTTAGAATAATTTAGCGTTGGTTAATAATTTAGTAGATATTCAATAGTAAGAAAACTCAGGAATATCAACAGGTTTGGTAAAATTCCATGGAAATCATTCTGAATTTAAAGAAAAGGTGTAAGATTCCAACATTTTTTAAAACTCTTGAAAAAGTTTTGAAAACGCTTTAGTATGATGAAATAAAGTTTTTATCCTTACAATTGGGTAATAATAATATTATTGAATAATGAAATCGGGAGAGGATATTTTTATGTCTACTAAAGATGAAATTGTAAAATCCGTCCCTCAACAAGGCTTTGTCGGACACCCTAAAGGGCTCTTTACATTATTTTTCACTGAATTTTGGGAACGATTCTCATACTACGGTATGCGAGCAATTCTGATTTTCTTTATGTATTATGAATTGCATGAAGGCGGCTTAGGCCTAGATCGTGGAACAGCGAACTCCATTATGGCCATCTACGGATCAATGGTTTACATGTCAGGGATTCTCGGTGGTTGGATTGCTGACCGAATACTAGGTACACGTAGAACCATTTTCTATGGTGGCGTATTCATTATGTTTGGGCATTTCCTGCTAGCGTTACCTGGTGGCGTAAGCATGTTATTTGTTTCGATGTTCTTTATTGTTATTGGGACAGGCTTATTAAAACCGAACATTTCAAGCATTGTCGGAGATATGTATGCTGAAACAGATAGTCGCCGTGATGCAGGTTTTTCAATTTTCTATATGGGTATTAATATGGGATCATTCCTTGCACCTTTAATTGTCGGAACAATTGGACAAAAGTATAATTTCCATCTAGGCTTTGGTCTAGCAGGGATCGGAATGTTTATTGGTTTAATTATTTATAAATTAACAGAGAAAAAATATTTAGGGAAAGCAGGGTTGCAGGTAAACAACCCGTTACTACCTGAAGAACGTAAAAAAGTCTTTACTCGATTTGGGATTATAGCTTTACTTATTATTATTGCTGGGGCAATTGGTATTAAAACTGGCGTACTAACAATGAATGTTTTTAGTTTAATTATTACGACGCTAGGTATTGTAATTCCAACAGTGTTCTTTATTTATATGTATCGCAGTGAGAAAACAACGAAGGACGAGAAGTCTCGAGTGCTCGCTTATATTCCTTTGTTTATATCAGCTGTAATGTTTTGGGCAATCCAAGAACAAGGGGCAACTATTTTAGCAACGTTTGCAGATGGTCGTACACGATTGGATATTGGTGGTTTCCATATTCAATCTTCTTGGTTCCAATCGTTAAACCCTTTATTCGTTGTTACAATGGCTCCATTATTTGCCATGTTATGGTTGAAGTGGGGAGATAAGCAACCATCTACACCGCGTAAATTTGCTTATGCATTATTCTTTGCAGGATTGTCATTCATAGTAATGATGCTTCCAGCGTATTTATCTGGTGGTAAAGATTTAGTAAGTCCATGGTGGTTAGTAATATCATTCTTTTTAGTTGTAGTTGGGGAGTTATTATTATCGCCAGTAGGTTTATCAGCTACTACAAAATTGGCTCCAAAGGCTTTTGCTGCACAAACGATGTCACTTTGGTTTTTAACAAGTGCAGCAGCGCAAGCAATCAACGCACAACTTGTAAAAGTCTATGAAGTGGTAAGTGAATTCACATACTTCGGTTTCTTAGGCTCATTATCAATTGTTTTAGGGATAATAATATTAGTACTTTCGCCAATTATTTCAAAAGCAATGCGAGGTATTAATTAATCAAAGGATGCAAGTAAAGTTATTCAAATAACTTTACTTGCATTTTTTTTTGCATTAAGGTCATTTGATATTAGTAATTGAATTAACAAACAGAGAAGGTTGGCAACATTCATATTGTACCTGTAGAAACAAAAGTGACGGATAGAACGTTATATAGCATCCAAATATTAATGAAGAACCACTTTTATGATGCTAAGGGACTTTAAGTATTTTTTTACTCGGCCTATCTTAGTTGGGGCTGACATTTGTTAAAACATATATTATGTAAAGAAGTTGATTGGAGTGGAGGTTGGGCGACTCCTTGGGGATTAGCAATAGAGGACCAAGGCTAAAAGCATCACGTCCTGTGAAAACGCCTTCGTGACCAACATCCTGTTGCCCCGACGCCCCCAGGAAAGCGCCCAGCCGGAACGGAAATCAACCACACGTTATGCTATGAGCCATGTATCTACGTTTTAACATATGGTTAATTTGCTAAATGCGGGACGTTTCTGTGTAGAAAAGTTTTCATTTTCATTTATAATAATCTTAATAGTATGATAATTTAAGGGGTTGGATGCTATGAAGGAAGCTTTGAGTCGTTTAAGGCCAAGATTAATGGAGATTTTCACGTATTTGCACGCGAATCCAGAAATAAGTTGGCATGAGGTAGAAACAACAAATTATATTTTTGATTTACTAACACGTGAAGGTTTTTCACCAATACGTTTTAAAAACAGTACAGGGCTTTATGTTGACGTAGGAAATGGTAACCCTAAAGTTGGTTTGCGTACGGATATGGATGCGTTATGGCAGGAAGTAGATGGTGAATTTCGTGCGAATCACTCCTGTGGTCATGACGGACACATGACGATGGCAATCGGGGCTCTATTACTTTTGAAAGAGCTTGCTCCATCATTCAATGGTACAATTCGTGTGATTTTTCAACCAGCTGAGGAAAAAGGAACAGGTGCTTTATCTGTTTTAAAAGAAGGAATTATCGATGATTTAGACTTTTTATTTGGTGTCCATGTAAGACCTGCCCATGAGCTTGAAGACGGTACTTATTGTGCCGCGTTGCATCATGGAGCCTCTCGATTGCTTGAGGGAGAAATCATTGGAGAAGATGCCCATGCTGCAAGACCGCATCTCGGCGTGAATGCCATTGAAGTAGGAGCAACTATTATCGAAGATTTAAGAACGATTCATACAGATCCAATGATTCCTGTATCAGTTAAGATGACTAAATTCCATGCAGGAGGAGAATCCGGCAATATTATTCCTGGAAGTGCATCGTTTACCATTGATATACGAGCTCAACAAAATGACGTAATGGATGCACTTGCACAGGGAGTAAAAAGGGTGATTGATTCTTCCAAGGTCTTGCATAAAGTGCAGATTGAATTACGTACAGTAGCAAATATAGTAGCTGCTGAGGTAGACCCAACTGCTCAATATCTTATGGAGCAGGCGATCGTGCAAGCAACAGGGTTGTCGAATTTAAGGAAACCAGTTCATACACCTGGAGGAGAAGATTTTCATCACTATGCTGTTCAACGCCCGCATTTAAAATCTACGATGTTAGGTTTAGGGTGTGGGCTAACACCGGGACTACATCATCCGAAGATGAAATTTAAGCAGGCTAGGCTTGTAACGGGGGTTGAAATCCTTACAAGAGCGGTATTGTTAGCATTGGAGTCGGGGAATACAAAGGAGGGGTCAGCATAATGTTAGAGAGAGTGCGTATTCAAAAAATAATGACACCTACAGAGATTGCAGAAGTTCAAATTTTGAACGAAAGTATTTGGGGGAGTCAGGCTATTCCTTCGCATCAATTGTTAGCAGCTGTACAAAATGGTGGATTAGCCCTTGGTGCGTATTTAGACGAAAAGTTGATTGGCTTTAACTACTGCTTTGTTGGCTATCGACATGGAAAAATGTATTTACACTCACACATGATTGGTGTGGAGAAAACATATCGTGAACAAGGTGTAGGTGAATTATTAAAGCATGCCCAACAGGAATATGCAAAAGAACATGGGTTTCAGCTTGTAATTTGGCTATTTGATCCGCTAGAAGCATGTATGGCTAATTTATCATTTTTGAAGCTCAATGCCTTTAGTTTCCAGTATGAAGATGATTATTATGGTCCGCTCAAGGATGATTTTAACGATGGGCTACCGTCAGATCGAATTGTTGTAGAATGGTGGATTGAAAGCGATCGAGTAGAGGATTCCTTGGATGAACTGGAAGAAGAAGCTGAAGAAATTGTACCGTGGTCTTTAACGGTAGATGGCTTACCAGTGCTCGATATTGATGGTGAATTTCAGCGTGAGCAATTATATTATAATGACGCCTATTTATTGCCCATTCCTCAATATTTAGAAAAGATGAAAGTAGAGAGTCCTAAACTTGCAGAGGACTGGCGTTTTAAAGTTCGTACTATTTTAACGACATTATTTGAACAAAATTATGCCATTGTTCGAATGAAAAAGAATAAGGAATATGTTCATAGCTATCTATTAGTCAGACGCTCCTTATTAGCTTTATAATAAGGATAAGGAGTGAAATCTTGTGAAACTAGAACAGATTATAGTTAGACATATAAAAATGCCTATGAAAGCACCGTTTACAACGAGTTTTGGCACAATAGATGAAAAAGAACTCTTACTTATAGAAGCGATAGATCAATCAGGAACTGTAGGATGGGGAGAAGCTGTTGCCTTTGTAGCGCCTTGGTATACAGAGGAGACATTAAAAACAACATGGCATATGCTTGAAGACTACTTAATCCCCATCTTGTTACATAAAGAGGTTGGGCATCCAGATGAAGTTAGTGCTTTGTTCTCCTCTATTCGTCGTAATTGCATGGCGAAGTCCTCTATTGAAGGGGCTATATGGGATATTTACGCTCAACAAACGAAACAATCACTTGCTCAAGTGTTAGGCGGAGATAAGGAGCAAATAGAGGTAGGTGTTAGCGTAGGTATTCAATCTTCTACAGAAGCATTAATTGATTTATTAAAAGGTCATGTAAATAAAGGATATAAACGAGTAAAAGTGAAAATTAAGCCTGGCCATGATGTAGATGTTATTCGTGCTATTCGAGCTGAAATGCCAGATTTGCCATTGATGGTAGATGCTAATTCGGCTTACTCATTGAGCGATATGGATGTATTGCAGCAACTTGATGCATTTAATTTATTAATGATTGAACAGCCATTAGCTGTCGATGATATTGTCGATCATGCTAAGCTACAGCGAAAGTTAAAGACGCCTATTTGCTTAGATGAAAGCATCACCTCCTATGAAGATGCTCGAAAAGCGATAGAGCTTGGTAGTTGTGGTGTTATTAATATAAAAATAGGACGTGTAGGTGGGTTAACAGAAGCAAGAAGAATTCATGATTTATGTAAGGAAAATAATATTCCCGTTTGGTGTGGCGGTATGTTAGAGGCAGGAATCGGACGAGCACATAATATTGCATTAACGTCGCTCTCTAATTTTGTGTTGCCCGGGGATACTGCAGGCTCTAGTCATTATTGGTATGAGGATATCATTACACCTGAAGTAATTGTAGAAGATGGGTATATTCGTGTGCCACAAACAATTGGGATTGGCTATACACCGAATATGAAGGTGATTGAGAAGCTAACAATCAGCAGGAAGGTCTATCAATAATAGGTTCATCACCAAATGTTGTGAATGACTTTTGGTAAAACTTCTATTATGTAAATAAGTTGATTGGAGTGGAGGCTGGGCGACTCCTTGGGGATTAGCAATAGAGGAACGAAGGCTAAAACCATCACGTCCTGTGATAACGCCTTCGTGACCGACATCGTGTTGGCCCAAGACCCTGGAGCGAGCACATAGGGGAACGAAGGTTAAAACCATCACGTCCTGTGATAACACCTTCGTGACCAACATCGTGTTGGCCCAAGCGGCTCATCGGACGCCCCCAAGAAAGCGCCCAGTCGGAACGGAAATCAACCACACGTTTTGGTGGTGATCCCAATAATAGGATAAACAGGGAGAGAACTGATTGAAAAAAAGTTTGCAAATCGGTGGTGCCTATGTAGGAATTATCGTCGGTGCGGGATTTGCATCAGGACAGGAAATCGTACTATATTTTACGAGCTATGGCTTTCATGGAATTTATGGTGCACTTATTGCTACATTTGGATTTGCTTTAGTAGGAATGTGCATTGCTCAAATTAGCTCAAGGTTGCGTACGACATCGCACAAGGATTTAATTTATCAAATTTCAGGTAATGCTGTAGGTTTTGTGATGGATTATTTACTGTCGCTGTTCTTATTCGGTGTTGCAGTAATCATGTTTGCGGGAGCAGGTGCTACGTTTCACCAAATGTTTGGACTACCAGTTTGGCTGGGGAGCATTTGTATGATTGTACTTACTATAGCGACAGTTATGATGGATGTGAAAAGTATTATAAACGTTATTGCTGTAGCTACACCCTATCTGCTAGCAATTGTCTCGATAATAGCTGTCTATTCATTAGCCACGATGGATTTAACCTTTGTCGAACAAGCTGTTATCGCACGACAAGCACAAGTAAGTTCTAAAAGCTGGTGGGTTACTGCTTTACTGTATTTGTCTTTTAATATCGGTGTGTGTTTTTCGCTTTTAACTGTTATGTGTGGATCTATTCGCAATGAAAAAGTTGCAGGGATGGGAGGCATAATTGGGGGGATTTTGCTTGGAGCTTTAATTCTACTTATTAACCTGTCTCTTCTTGCAAAAATGAATGTAATCGTTGGTGTAGAAATACCGATGCTAGCTTTAGCGAATGAAATTCATCCTCTAATCGGTCTACTGATGTCCATTTCCTTATTAGGGATGATTTATAATACAGCAGTGGGGATGTTCTATTCATTTATGGTAAGATTTTCGAAACCTAATAAGATCAGTTTTAAGGTAACTGCCATTTTTATTGGTAGTTTGGCTTTTTTAGCAAGTCTTGCTGGTTTTACGACGCTTGTAGCCAAGCTATATGCTGTGATGGGATATGTCGGTTTTATATTAATCGTTTTAATAATTTTTGCATGGCTAAAAGGCGTTCGACGAATAGCTTAATTGATAAGGTAATTGAGAAGGAATTAGCATTTTATTCTCAATTACCTTTTTGTTTGCGAAAAAAATGCAGAAAATTTAACTTCGGAAATAATACAACATGTAAATATTTCGTTGAAAATGCTCGTTTTTTAATGATTCTCAAATAAAACGAGAATAATTCTCAATGGAAGGTTGACTGAGAATGGAAACACACTTATAATGAGAATCGTGAGTAATGATAATGATTTTCAATAAGCGTTACGAGCAAAAATGAATCTACCGGGGATTACAATGAAAAAAAGATATCTTTTAACAGCAACTGTTGTGCTGTCTATAGTTTCACTATTTATCGGGGTAGTTGATATAAAACCGAGTGATCTATTAGACTTCGAATCAGAAGAAACTAGACTATTTTTTATTAGTCGTATACCGAGACTTGTAGCAATTTTGTTAGCAGGTGCAGGTATGAGTATTGCTGGTTTAATTATGCAAAGCTTAAGTAGGAATAAGTTCGTGTCACCAACGACAGCAGGTACGTTAGATGCTACAAAGTTGGGTATATTAATTTCGATGATGTTTTTCACAAATGTCTCGTACTTTCAAAAAATTTCCTTCGCTTTCATATTTGCTTTAGCCGGCACATTATTGTTTATGCAAATATTAAATCGAATAAAGTTTAAAGATGCGATCTTTATACCGCTTATTGGCTTAATGTTTGGGAATATCCTTTCATCAATTACAACGTTCTTTGCGTATAAGGCGGATATTATCCAAAACATTTCTGCATGGTTACAGGGAGATTTCTCATTAATGATGAAAGGTCGTTATGAGCTTTTATACATAAGTGTGCCCGTGCTGATTTTAGCTTACATTTATGCGAACCGCTTCACAGTGGCGGGAATGGGTGAGGATTTTGCAAAAAATCTTGGTCTTTCCTATAAATTCGTTGTGAATTTAGGTTTAGTGTTAGTAGCACTTATTTCGACGACGGTGGTGCTAACAGTTGGTGTGATACCGTTCCTTGGTTTAATCATTCCAAATATAGTTTCGCTGTTCAAAGGGGATAACCTTGCTAAGACATTGCCTCATACAGCATTACTAGGTATGTCGTTCTTATTATTCTGCGACATTATAGGGCGTGTACTGATTTTCCCTTATGAAATTCCGATTAGTATGACTGTCGGGGTCATCGGAAGTGCGATCTTCCTAATTATGTTGTTTAGGGGGAAAGCATATGCGTAACCGTACAAAAATGTTGATTTTACTAGGTCTTGCAGTAATTTCTATCTTACTGTATGTATTTTATGAACTTAATGGTAACTATCATTATGCGTTCCCACGCCGCCTTATTAAAGTGGTAGCGATGTCGTTAACAGGGATTGCGATTGCTTATTCAACTGTAGTCTTCCAAACGATTACACATAACCGTATTTTAACGCCAAGTGTAATGGGACTTGATGCATTATATATGATGGTTCAAACGTTCATCTTTTACTTTTTTGGCTCTATGTCGATATTCGTTATTAATGCAAAATACAATTTCTTACTAGCTGTTTTAGCTATGGTTGTCTTTGCGGTGATTTTTTATCGCGTATTGTTCAAAGAAGGAAAACGTCCGATTTATTTCTTGCTGCTTGTCGGTATGATTGTCGGAACATTTTTAGGAAGCGTAACGACGTTCTTCCAAGTGTTAATAGACCCGAATGAGTTTTTAAGCTTACAAAGTAAAATGTTTGCAAGCTTCAACAATGTCAATTCAGATTTAGTATGGCTTGCAGCTGTTGTCATCATCATTACCTTTATTTATGGCTGGCGTCACATGAACCAATTAGACGTAATGTCGCTTGGACGTGATACAGCAATTAACCTAGGGGTACCATATGACAAGCTTGTACAGCGAATGCTCATATTATCTTCGGTGTTAATTGCCGTTTCTACAGCTCTTGTTGGGCCTATTACGTTCTTTGGCTTAATCGTGGCAAATTTATCGTATCAATTTTTCAAGACGTACAAGCACTCTGTGATCATCGCAGGTTCTTGTGTCATGAGTATTGTAGCTTTAGTCGGTGGACAGTGGATAGTCGAACGTATTTTTAATTTCGATACAACACTAAGCGTTATTATAAACTTCGTAGGTGGTGTGTACTTCATCTACTTATTATTGAAGGAAAGTAGGTCAGCAGGATGATCCAAGTAAAAGAAATCTCTAAGTATTTTGGGAAAAAACCGGTCATTCAAGATGTCAGTGTCGACGTTGTACCAGGGAAAATTACGTCTTTTATTGGACCAAATGGTGCAGGTAAATCAACATTGCTTTCAATGGTAAGCCGTTTACTTAATGCAGACACTGGAGAAGTATTACTCGATAAATCAGATGTACGTCGTTGGAAATCGGATGATTTTGCGAAGCGAATATCCATTTTAAAACAGTCCAATTATATGAATGTACGTCTAACAATTCGTGAGCTTGTTTCATTTGGGCGTTTCCCTTATTCAAAAGGAAATTTGAAGCCTGAGGATGAGCTAAAGATAGATGAAGCAATTCAATATATGAATTTAGAGGATATGCAGCACAATTATTTGGATGAATTATCGGGTGGTCAACGTCAACGTGCATTTATCGCTATGGTTATTGCACAAGACACAGACTATATTTTGCTTGATGAGCCGCTCAACAATTTAGACATGAAGCATTCTGTGCAAATTATGAAAATTTTGCGGAAGCTCGTTGATGAGTTGGGGAAAACAGTTGTCATCGTATTACATGATATTAACTTTGCTTCCGTATACTCTGATCATATTGTCGCATTAAAAAATGGACGTGTTGTCAAAGACGGTCCAACAAATGACATCATCAACTCTGATGCGCTTAAGGAAATCTATGATATGGATATCCCTGTTCAAGAACAGGACGGCTGTCGCATTTGCGTGTATTTTAACTCTTAAAAAAATAATAGATGGAAATGTCCATCTAAAAAATAAATCTTAAAGGAGCAATTTTACAATGAAGAATTGGAAATTACTTACTGTTTTAATGGCAATGATGCTATTAGTATTAGCTGCTTGCGGCTCAAAGGATGATACTAAAAAAGAGGATACAGATTCTAAAACTGATAGTAAGTCTGCTGAAGAGCAAAAAGGAGAAGCTACTGCTTACCCACTAACAATCCCAGCTATCAAAGAGGGTGAAGATACTTTTAAAGAAGTAACTCTTGATAAAATGCCTGAAAATATTGTTGTATTCGACTATGGTTTCCTTGATACTTTAGATGCTTTAGGTGTTAAAGTTGCAGGTCTACCGCAAAAATCAGTTCCTAACTACTTAAGCAAATATACTGATAAAAATTACGTAAATGTTGGTTCTTTAAAAGAGCCTGATTTTGAAGCAATCTCTGCTATGAATCCAGACATTATTTTCATCTCTGGTCGTCAAGCATCTGCTTACGATGAATTATCTAAAATTGCACCAACTGTATTTGTAGGTGTAGACGATCAAAATTTCATGGAATCATTTAAAGAAAAAACAGAATTAGCTGGTAAGATTTTTGGTAAAGAAAAAGAAGCTGCTGATGCATTTGCTGCATACGAATCAAAAGTAGAAGAAGTTAAAGCTAAAACAGCTTCAGCTAAAGAAAAAGCTTTAATCGTTTTAGCAAATGAAGGTTCATTATCTGCATATGGTCCTGGTTCACGCTTTGGTGTCATCCATGATGTATATGGTGTAAAAGCTGCTGATGAAAAAATTGAAGTTTCTACACACGGTGCTAACGCATCATTTGAATATGTACGTGACACAAACCCAGATATTTTATTCGTAGTTGACCGTGATGCTGCTGTAAATCCAGAAGGTGAGTCTGGTACAAAAGCTGCAATTGAAAACGAAATCGTTGGTGCTACTAACGCTGCGAAAAACGGTAAAATCGTTTATTTAGATCCACAAGTTTGGTATTTATCTGGTGGCGGTTTAACTTCTGAAACTCAAAAAGTTGAAGATGTTCTAAAGGTGTTTAAATAATATGTTTGTACAAATTAAACGTATTGTCGTTACGGAAGGGAATTCGGATAAAGTTGTTGAGCGTTTTGGCGCCCAAAAAGATGGTCCATCATTGCTTGAACAACAGCCAGGATTTATCGATAAGCAAGTTCTTTTGAAAAAAGTACGACGTGGTGATGAGGAAGTGTTAATTGTGGTTCGTTGGGAATCAGAAGAGGCATGGAAAAATTGGGAGAAGAGCCCGGAGCATATTGCTGGTCATAAAGCAAATGCTGGTAAACCGAAGCCTGATCATATCATTGAAAGCGGACAAGAAGTTTATTATGTAAAAGGATAATATTTTAGAGGTGTCTCAAAGTTCATTTGAGGCACCTTTTTTATGAAAAGAACATGGAGCTTTATATTGTCCCGTAGAAATAAAAGTCCCGTAGAAATAAAATGATAGTTAGTCAATGCGGCGGATAGAAGTAAGAGTGACAGAAAGAAGCCAAAGCGAAACTGAACTGTTGAATTGGCATATAGAACATTAAGGAAGAAGGGCGAGGCACATATCTATACCTGTGCCATACCCAGTCTAGTATTAATGTTTAATGGACGCTTTATTCCATGCATTAAATGCCGTAGAAATATTAAAGGCAATACCATTGTCACTAATGGAAACCCCTGTAAAATTGGCAGTTGATTGTTTGGGTGCCCAATTTGCTTCCTTTACAGCAGTAAATTTCCCTAAAGAGGACATTTCCATTTTATGAAGATAAACAGGTAAGCCGACTGTTTCTTCAATTTTAACAGTATTTCCAATTGATGAAGCGTTAGAGCAATTGCCTCTAGCATTTATAATACTAAAGCATGGTGACTTATAGAGTATAGGTGTATGTATGTTTAATCCTGAGGTAAATGGACTTACTAAAGGTAACATAGACAGACTTTCTTCAGATACTCTAATTATTCCATATTGTTCAATAAAACTGTCCAGCTTTTGCTGAAAAGTATCCTCAAATCCAGGAATATTGCAAATAAAATTTGAAAATGTAGATTTGCTTTTATACGCTGCTAATGTTTCTTGAAAAGCCTGTTGCTCGGCATCAATAATTATTTGCTCAATAGATTGTTGTTCTTTCGAAGGTTTTTTAATGGTGATTTCTTCTTCAGACACAAAAATTGCACAGGAAAAATTAACTGTAAGTATTAAAACGTTTTCATTTACTTCATTTTTCATTTCAATCACTCCCAGTGTTTCGAGAATACAAATTTATCTTAGCCTATTTAAGCGTATCATCAGTGAGGACGCCATTTCAATGCTGAGTTTACGCCAAAAAATGGCGGTCAAAAATATAAAACCGCCACTTATTTTACTATTCCTAAATAAAGAAATGGCGTGCTTTCCACAAATACCGCCACTTTTTGGCGGTATTTTGTGGAAGTGGCATCGTGTAAAATATTTCCTTTGAGTTTCGGTGTCTAGTATTATTTCCCATTAATCTGTATACTATTTAATAACATAACTAAAGGGAGGAGAGGACTATTGAAGGGGCTTGACGAACAAATTAATGAGGCATTGGCTATTCTAATTGAGAACGAAGCATCGATAGATCAGGAACTACGGTCGATGCTAAAAAATTTTAAGGAAGAAAAAAAGGCAGTTGGCTATTCATTTGGTAAGCTATGTTATTGTCATTATGAAGCATTTACAGATTGTTTGAACGAGGACATCTATAAAGTTGCTGCAGCTATCGAACTTTTAATTTTATCTTTTGATATTATCGATGACTTGCAGGACAAGGATTCAGACTACATTTGGACTAAAACACCTGAACTATCATTAAATGTTGCTTTAGCTATGCTAGTTATGGCTTCTAGAACTATACGTGAAACTTCCTTTGAACACAAAAGTACTGCTATTCAAATACTAGAGAATTATGCATTACGAAGTATAAACGGTCAGCAACTAGATTTACTTAATACTTGTAGAGATGAGCAATCATATATACAAATGATTGAACAAAAATCGGGTTCTTTAACAACGATGGGTTGCTTAATTGGTGAAGTGCTTGCAAAAGGTGAGATATCTTCTGAGGTTGAGGAGTATGGGAGATACATAGGTATTATCCAACAAATTAAAAACGATATTCAAAGTTTAAAAACTTGGGGACCTAAAAATGATTTGCTAAATAAAAGATACTCATTGCCTATTATTTATCTTTTATCACAGAAAAATGATGTTTCAAAGTCTGTTGTAAGCTATTATAATGATGATATAGATGCATTTTTAGATAATAATGCTATGGAAAACGAGTTGACAAATGGTGGTGCGATACGTTATGCAATTACTATGAAAAATGTTTACAAGTTTAAAGCGTTAAATAATCTTGAAAATGTAGCTATAAATGAGGTAGGTAAAGACTACTTAAAAAAACTAATGAAATGAGGAGAGATATGTATGATGAATGTAATTCAATATCTAGAAAAAAACCCAAACCTAGTTGCTCTATTAAAAGCACAAAAAGCTTCATTGATCGGAATCTCGTCTTTAGAGCAAAAAGCAATTTTAGATGCGTTTAACAGTGAAATAGAGCTGGAAAGTGAAGTTTGGGTGTAAAATCGTTGAGTAGTAAGTTGTTTTGGCCCGCTATAATGCTCTATCTAGTGATCGGTATTTATCTGAATTATGTGAATTATAGTGGGCCGTTATTAGAAATTGGGGTAGAAAAAGAGAATGGCAAGTGGGGAGTAACGCAACCTTATAATAAAGACTGGACAGGATGGAAGAACATTTCATCATCTGATGTCATTTTAAGAGTAGATGATGTGCCAATGGATCATCTAAATCAGCTGAAATATAAATCTAAAATAATATCTGCAAATAAAATAACAATAATGAAGCCAAATGGAGATATAAAAGACATACATATCAAACATTTAGATATACCTCACCAATTTTACTATATATTGCTATTTCCGGCTTGTTATTATTTATTAACTCTATTTATTACTATCTATCTACATTTTAATCAAAAAAATACAAAGCTTACTAACTTACTTATTCTTTTTATGCTAACTGTTTCATTAGCTTATGTAAGCAGTGGAGTATCTACTAGAATAAATGGAATTGGGATTATAGTAAATCGTAGTTGTATGGTGTTATGTTTAGTCTTATTATTACATTTTTTAAGAGATTATTATTCATTTGTAAAAATAAATTGGCTGTTTACAAACAATATCAAATTCTTATATATATTCCCTGTAATCGCTTTTTCACTGGGCTGTATTAGTATTTTCTATCCTACTTCTTATATTATTTTTTCTGAAGTAGTATTATTCCTTTTCTTCATTCTCCTTATTACCATACTTAGTATTTTATTGCTAAGCTATTTCAAATATAAATCACCTCAGTTGAAAATATTGTTAAGTAGTATATTGATACCATTTCTGCCATTTCTTTTTTTATATTCACTCCCTAAAATTTTTTTTGATACGTATATTCTTTCAGCTGAAATGTGCTCTTTATTTTTATTGCTTATTCCTTTTAGCTTTATCTTTACACAATTAGCAGATCGGCTATTTGATATCGAATACCATATTACTAGATTACGTTATTATGTAATCTTTTCATTGTTATTTACTTTGTGGTTTATGGTTGGCTTGTATTGGATTGCGGGAAAATATTTAACAATGACTGTAATGTCAGGTGTTTCATTTTTTACCTTTACATCGTTAGTTATTCTTTTTTACATAAAAGAGAAGGTCGATTACCGAAAACGAAAAATCTTATTTTCTACAAAAGGGGATTATATACATCAATTATATACGGCGGTAGATAAGATTGGTAAAACAATAAAAATAGATGAACTTCTAGAGAGGTTTGCTCAGGAGGTTTCTTTGCATCTTGAGCTCGAACACGTATTTGTATTAACTTATGACTATGACACAAATCGATTTAAATCAACGATTGAGGGAAGTATTCCGATTAATCCAATGTTAATGGAAGATTTAAAATTGGGGGAAATTAAAAAATTTGACCAAGTCTATCTAGCATTCCTCCATCAAGATGCTCATTATAAAAGAGCCTTAGTATTGCGACATAATAATTCGATTCATTTAAAAGATGAAGAGCTTCTATGGCTTGAATTGCTCTTATTATATGTAAATAATTTTATTGAAAATACAAAGATGGTAGAAGAACTGTTAGAGGAACTAAAGCATATGAGGCAAGCAGATGATAGTCAATTACCTTGGCTAAACAAGTTATTATGGTTAAGGTTTGAAGAGGAAAAATATCAATTAGCTCAAGAATTACATGATACAAATTTGCAAGAGCAGCTCCATATTGCCAGAGAGGTTGATGTCCTAGTCAATGCGAAGGATACAACAAATATCCAGCAAAAACTTGCGAAAATTCACATACAGATGGTTACATCTATACATGATTTAAGAGCTTATTGTGAAAATTTGAAGCCCCCATTATTAGATACACTAGGGTTAAATGCTGCATTAGAAAAACTCATTCGCAAAGTAATAGAAAGATCTAGTTTTGTGTTAATTTATACGATAGATCGTCTTTATTTAGAGGATGAGCGTATGAATTTAATGATTTATCGATTATTTCAAGAATTACTCAACAATGCTTTAAAACACTCCAATGCAATAACAGTTGAAATTCATTTGCAGGAAATGGACAATGGTTTTGAAATCATCTATAAGGATGATGGTGTAGGCTGTAATATTGATGATATTATTATCGCAGATTCGATGGGAATTCAAGGTATGCAAGAGCGTGTAAAAGCCTTTAATGGGCAGTTTTACATCGATACACAGGTTAATGAAGGAATGTTTATTAGAATTACAGTAAAAGAAGGAAGTGATACACTTGATTACGATGCTCATAGTGGATGATCACCCTATTGTGTTAGAGGGAACAAAAAATTTATTTCAAGAAAATGAAGATATTATAGTTGATACAGAAAGTGATGCAACTCATGTCATACAGAGAATTAAAAACAAACCATATGATATCTACTTAATTGATATAAATATGCCGTTAGAAAATGGCATTAATTTAGGACGAAACATTAAAGCTATCCAGTCAAATGCTTCAATTATCCTTTATACTGGTGATGATATTACTGATTATTATCCACTTATTTTAGAACGGAAAATAGAAGGTATTTTAGCTAAAACAGCATCTAAGGAACAAATTTTACGAACTGTTCGAGCCATTGCAAATGGTGAAATTGTTTTACCTCAAAATTTCTTGGATTTTCTCGATAATAAATTTAAATTGCAAGATGCAAAACTCGATATTCACTTAAATGAAAAAGAAAAGAAAATTTTAAGACTAATTGCAGAAGGACATACGAATAAAGCAATTGCTATTGAGTTAAATATTCCTCAGCGAACAACTGAAAGATATTTAACGCAGCTGTTTTCTTTATTGAATGTAGATTCACGGACAGAGGCTGTAAATCTTGCAGAAAGAATGAATTTACTATAGATTGTCTGTATGCTATACTAACTTTTGTTGGTATATTTTTCAATAAAAAGGGAGAGTTTAGGTGGTTTTATAATACTATATTTTAACTTAGTTAATTATACCTAAATTCCTATTCTAAATACCTATATTTTTCGTGTAACACCGCCAAACTTTGGCGGTTTTTTTTATATGTCCGCCAAATCACGCCAAAAATCGGGGCGAAGACCGCCAAAAAATTGGCGTAAACCCAACGTTGAAATGTCGGTGTAAGTACTGGTACGCTTAAGATAATCGTGGTTAAGTAGATTTGCTATAGTAAGTATTACTATATAAGATTTCGTTTAAAATAAGAGCCTGACTATCTATGAATAAAGTAGAGATTGTAGATTTATTTAAAGTTACTAGCTAGTCACCATACTTCACCATAAAACTTTATATAAAGGTAGGCGTGTATTTTGAAAGTAGAACTTGAAAATTTATTTTCTATAGATGAATCTAGTCAAGATCAAGTCATTAAAGTTTATAATCGCTATGGTATTTTTATCGGTACACCTGAAATAAGAAAAAGAAAATTAAAGGCATCATTCAATCCTATTTTTACATTAAATGAAGATGTCACATATGAACATGTAACAGCACTATATAAATCATTGGAACACGAATTAGGGATTGTTTCAATCGGTGAACGTTTTTACTTTGACTTTTCAGATTACGAATATGAGCAAGCACCAATGTTCACATTAAACTCAACAGGTAACTCACCTGATATGTTTATAGATGATAAAGGAACTTTATTTTCTATAAGCACCCATTGCCAGCATTGCGGACTAATGGAAAAAGAGCAGCTTTCTCCATTAGTGATAGATACAACAGAAATGAAAGACCGTCATCTAGTACATGTGAGCGGATATTGGGTTGCTTCACAGAAATTAGTGACTTTAATGAAGCAAGAAGATATTAAAGGCTATGAACTTTTAGAGGTTATTCATCAAGGACCGGAAGAAGGGAAGCAAAAAGCTTTTCAAATTTTTCCGACACAAGTATTACCAGAATGCAGCACTGAAAGAGTTAAATTGTATTTTGCGACAGAACAACCGCCATGTCGTTGCGGATTAAGTGGAGTAATCAATGGTCCGGATATTTATAAGCGTAAAGATTTAACCAATATAAAAAATGATGTATTCTTCTCAGCAGAATGGAGCCATGACGGAAGATATTTATATCGAAAAACTTTGTTCAGTAGAAAGTTTAGAGAATTAATTATTAAAAACAATATATCTCGTGAGGTAAGAGGAGAGAAGGATAAAAACTTCGGGCCAAAGGATTGGTTATTCGATCCAGTACTATTAAAATAATTCAGACTGAAGATGAGGAAGTGTATATTTTGTTTAGGAAAATAATACCTATCGTTGCAATTTTATTTATCGTTGCATTAGCTCTTTCAAATTATTTTAATAAAGCAGAAGTAAAAACATTTGTCATTCCCCAGGAAAGGGGGGGCACATTGGGTTAGTTCACCAATCGGGCATTTACGGGCAATTAATCTTGTGCTTAATTTTACGTTCGGAGTTTTACACGGGTTAAAAAGCAAATTCACCTCTAACTGACTTAAATATGATATGATGTGAAAAATATAACAGCATATAGTTTTGAGGTGAGGTATTATATGAAAAAATGGGCTTATCCTTTAGCGGTATTAACGCTCATTATCTTTTTTGTGTTACGAGTTACTTTTCAAAGTAAATTAATCAATACTTTTGATACAAAAATGGCTGATTTATTTTTCGGTAATCGTTTTATAGAATTTTTTCACTATATAGGTGAACCGGCATTTGTAGTGTCTGTAGCTATAGTCTTAATAGTGTATTTAGCATGGAAGGTAAAAAATAACCGAGGTATACTATTTGTTTTGTTAACAATTGCAGGTGGGAATGTACTTAACCAATTATTGAAAAAATGGGTACACCGACCAAGACCTGAGATTGAAGATCAATTAACTTCCTTTAGCTTTCCATCTGGACATGCTATGACCGGCATCTTGTATTTATTTACAATAGCCTATATTTTTTCGGAGAACAATAGCAAGGGACGTAAGACATTGCTTTGGCTTGGGGCAATTGTTCTAACTGTACTTATTGGTTTGTCTCGAGTTGCGGGAGCCCGTCATTTTGCTTCAGATGTATTGGCCGGATGGAGTATGGGTTATACGTGGTTTATCATTTGTGTAATTTGGTATGAACGTCGAAAGAGACTTTTTAAGGCGAAAAATAAAGTGAAACTTTAATCAGTGGGGGTTTTCTTCATCCCCCACTGATTATTAGTCTTCACCAATCGGGCATTTACGGGCAGTTAATCTCCCACCTAACTGCTTTGCTTTTGTTGAATTTTAAGGTGAGAGTTTTGTACCTGACGCTTCGCTTTCGGTACAGATAAATTACTGCCCGTTAATGCGGGATAAATCATGAATTTGGAAAGGGAGCCATCTAATTGAAGGTGACTCCCTTTTTTATGGGTTCTATAATATTTCTTGGGGTATTCATACAATTTCGCGCATAAAAAAAGCACAGATTCACTGATTTATATATACTTGAATTGTCGAGAAACAA
>NZ_JBIVRU010000004.1:0-254138 GCF_044755845.1 Lysinibacillus sp. NPDC092081 | reverse complement strand
TTATTATCAGTCTCCATAGATTTAGCTATATCATAGGAACTTTCCTTTCCATTTAAGTAACGCTCAACAGCTTGTAATTTATCTTTGGCAGTATATTTTTTGACCATACAAAAACTGCACCTCCAATTGTTAGATGTGTCTAACAATTGGGGCGCAGTTCATTAGAAGGGTTTTCATGTTGTTTATATGATTATTTTTGTGATGTCACTTGAACTTGTGCTAAACGATCAACAGCTTCCTGCAACAATTCTTTTGGTTGTACTAAGGCTAAACGTAAATAGCCTTGTCCAGCCGAACCAAATACTGTACCAGGGACTGTCACGATGCCAACTTGTTCAATTAGTTTAAAGGCTAGCTCTGTGCAGTCAATATCGTACGGATATTTTGCCCAGACGAACATGCCACCGTCAGAAGGGGCTGCATCCCATCCTAAGGCACGTAAACCGTTCATTAATGTTTTATGGCGTTCTGAGAATGTTGCACGTAGGCCTGCTGTAATTTCCTCTGCATTATCAAGTGCTACGACCGCAGCATCTTGAATTGGTTCGAAAATACCGAAATCTAAATTTGATTTTAATTGTTTTAAGATCGCAATCATCTCAGCATTACCTGCGATATACGCGATACGTGTACCAGCAAGGCTGAAGCTTTTTGATAATGAGTTAATTTCCATTCCAACTTCTTTTGCGCCAGGAGCGGCTAAGAAGCTAATTGGGCCTTCACCTGTAAAGTAGAACTCAGAGTATGCCGCATCATGTAGAACGATGATGTTATATTTTTTCGCAAAGGCAATGACTTTTTCAAAATAAGCTATTGAAGGCATTGCAGGTACCGGATTACCTGGTAAGTTTAAAATTAGTAGCTTTGCTTTTTGCGCTATTTCTTCAGGAACAGCGTCTAAGTCTGGTAAATAATCGTTGTCAGCTGTTTGAGGCATATAGTAAGGAGTTGCCCCTGCTAGATGAATCCCAGCATCATAGGCAACGTAAGCTGGGTTTGTGGATAATACGATATCTCCTGGGTCACAAAAGGCGATTGGTAAATGCACTAATCCTTCTTGAGAGCCAATTGTTTGAATGATTTCAGAAGCGGGATCTAAATCTACGTTGCTACGACGTTTATAATAGCGACTAACAGCTTCATAAAAACGTTGCGTGCCTGTTAATGTATAGCCGTAGGATTCTGCTAGACCCGCTCTATACGATAAATGCTCGCGAATTTTAGCGTCAGGAGGTAGGTCTGGACTACCTAAGCTTAAATCAATCATTTTCATGCCTTTCGCTTCCTGTTGCTTAGCATGTTTTTTTAAATCTCCGAAAATTGCTGCTGTAAATAAAGACATTTTTTTAGATGGTACGATTTTCAAACTAGTACACTCCTTATAGTTGTATAACAGAATAGTAGTACACATTTTATCATACTAAAGCACATAAAGGGAAAGTTATTCTGAAAAAAGAATATATTTCTATATTGAAGAATATGTGTGCGTAGGCTAGCGGAAATAATTTAACTATTGATGGAAATAATAATATTTGGACGGAAAAAGTGATATGTTTCTGCTATCATGAAAGGGAAAGGAGCTGATAGTCATGAATGTTTATTCTTTAAGCGGTCCAAGTGGTACAGGGAAAAGTACAAGCGCACTTGTTTTCGCCCATAAAATCGGGGTAGAGGCACTTATTGATGATGGTCTTCTCATTATTAATGGTGTGAAAGTAGCGGGAATCTCCGCAAAATTTGAGAAAAATACGATAACAGCCGTTCGTCGAGCCATTTTTACAGATAATACCCATCGTGAAGAAGTAAAAAAAGCACTTGATACATATAAAGTACAATCGATTTTACTGATCGGCACGTCCGATAAAATGACAAAGATGATAGCTAGACAGCTTGAGCTTGGTCCTATCGATACATATTACTATGTTGAGGATGTGCGTTCCCAAAAAGAAATTGACAAAGCTCGCTTTATTCGACAGACACAGGGGAAGCACGTTATGCCAATACCGTACCGTCAAGTCGAGCAAAACTTTTTTAAACGGCTCGTTCAAAAAGGGATAGAGATCTTCTCTTCAAAGCGTGAAAAAATAGGGGAGACGACGATTGTTCGCCCTGATTTTCAACAAGAGTATATCGATATTGGCAGGCATGTATATGTACAGCTATTAATGTATTGCTGTGTAAAGGAAGATATCGTACACAAAGTCGAGCACGTTCAATTCGTATTAGGTGATCTAGCACAAGCAACAATTACATTACAGCTAAAGCTACCGATTAATATTTCCTTACCAGATCGATTGTATGCAATACAAAAAACGATACAAGCAGAATTTCATCAGCATTTTGGTTATGAATTAGATGCGATTCACCTCCACATTAAGTCGGTCGTGTTAAAGCGAAAATCATAACAAACAGGTACTCCATTCGCAAGAGAGGCGAGCAGAGTACCTGTTTGTTATTTTGATTGGCGCTTAAATTGTGGCTGGCGTTTTTCTACAAAGGCACGGCAGCCCTCTGCAAAATCATTACCGACAAATGCTGTTGACCCTTGCCATAATGTTGGTACACTGTCCACGCATTCTTGCACAGATTTCTTCACAGCTAGTAAAGATTCAGGTGACATTCCTGCAACTAGCTTACCCATGCGAATCATGTATTTATTTAAGTCTTTTTCAGTGACTAAATAGTTAAGCATGCCAAGCTTAAAAGCCTCTTCAGCTTTAAACATACGCCCGGTAAATACTAAATCCTTCGTTGTAGAAGGGCCAACAAGTTGAACTAAACGTTGTGCAAATTTGTTATTTATAGTGATCCCTAATTTACCTACAGGGATCCCAAGCTTTGTTTTTTCAGAGCCGATGCGGATATCACAAGCTAATGCAAGTTCTAAACCAGCGCCCATTGCGGGACCGTTAATTACGCCAATCGTTGGAATCGGTAAACGTTCAATTGTGGAAATCGTTTTTTCCATATGTATAAATGCTTCTTCAGCTTTTTCAAGGGAAATGGCGTTGAATTCTTTAATATCAGAGCCGGCCGTAAAGTTTTCGCCAGAGCCGCGTAAAATCAATACTTTATTTTTCGGATTATCTAATACTTGGAGGGCAATTTTAGCTAATTGATCCCACATATTTGCTGTTAGCGCGTTTTTAGCCTGTGGGCGATGGATCGTAATAATCGCTAGGCCAGCTGTTTCTTGATAAATAATTTTTGCGTCTTCTGCTTCAAGTCGAGTTGTTTTTACTTGCATACTTGAAAAGCCCCCTACATTTTATAGTTGATACACTTATTATATAACACAAACGGCAATAAACACTAAATTATACGAATTTTCATGTAAATCAGCCTTGTGATACAAGAATAGGGGCATTTTAAAGAAAATGTACTACAACAGAGTGAGGAAAATTACTATTGTAAGAAAGCAAAAGGTGTGAGACACTGCTATCGGAACATTTGTTTCTTCATTATAAAAGGAGCATTTGAACTCAGGAAGCAGGCTAGTGAACCATTGATACAGATTATCCGACATTATAATTTATATAAATTATCTTAAACGTACGCACCCAAAATATAGTAAACTTAAGCTAATAAACGCACAGTTAACTAAGGAGGGAGCAAGATGGTCACATTAGCGGACGCATGGAACAGCTATTTATTACTTTTAAACTCTTTAAAGAAAAGCGCTGCTACGAAAAAGCAGTACAATATAGTTGGACAGCAATTTTTAGCCTTTGCTCATGAGAAAAACTACTTGAATGTGGATCATCATTTGAAAAAATTGTTATTTTTATATAGTAACTATTTGAAAGAGACCTATACAAATGTCAACACATTTAATCATAAAATTGCTACATTAAGAGGCTTTGTAGACTTTGTCTTTTTAAGAGAGTGGGTGGAGCCCTTTGACTATGAGGGCATTTTACAGCCAAAGAAGAGGAAAAAAGAGGTTTTAGCATTACTAACAAAGAAACAATTGATGCAAATTGCGAATATCTGGCCAACCTATTTTCAATACGCTAAAACAGTAGAACATGCATGGCTAGCAAGACGTAATGGCTGCATCGTCCAAATGCTTATGGAAACAGGATGTAAACCAGCAGAACTTGTACGTATGAAATGGACCCATATTAACTTTGACTCATCTGTAGTTTACATTGCTAATCAGAATGGGCGTAGAGAAATAAAGCTTTCACAGATATTAATGGACATGCTCACGCATTATAAAGAGGCAACAGAGGAATTACATGAAGAAACGTTAGGAGAATGGCTTTGGGTTAGCGAGGCTAGTCAATCAAAATCCATCTCAACGAAAACAATTGAGCGAATTTTCCAAACGTTGTCGAAGGATATGGGGACAAATGTGAGAGCTACGGATTTGCGCTACACGGTCATGCAAAAGGCATTTCAAAGTGAAAAAACAATCGAAAATATTCAGGAAAAAATGGGCTATGTTCGAAAGTGGGTGCTTACTGAACGACAGGGGCGTTTTGAATAAAGATGGATTTTTTATAAAAATGTTCAACTTTTTTCAACGAGTGTCCAAACACCCGCTAAAAAGTAACTTTAACCCACATTCATCTCACCCTCTATAGAGATGGGAGACTTCTTTATCTGTCGCTTCGCTTTCGCTACAAAGAACATTTTCTGAAAGAAGTTAATATATGCACTTTGCATCACTCCTTAAATAAAATGTCTGTTTTATCATTTAACAATAAAGATAGGCGTACGATCGAAAATAGGTATTACATTTTCATATTAGTTTCGGTGAACCGTACCACAAGTAAGTGAGATTCTATTCATTTAATGGAGCGTTGATTAAATAGAAAAAATAGACCTAATAGTATGAACTAAAAGAAGAGAGTCAGTTCTTTATGGACTAACTCTCTTTTTTTAGTTCATATGCTGTTTGCAAGGAAAAAAAATCTCTACTTAATTGAAATGGGTGAATTCAATTGTAAAGTAGAGACATAGACGTGAGAGATAGAGCCATTTCGTTAAACAAGAAATGAATAATTTGAACGAACGAATATTATTTTTCATAGGAATGATTAGGACAAAGTGGCCATATAGATAGATTGTATGAATTTATGATATAGGGGAGGAATTGCAAATGGTTGGAAATAGAGCTGTGGCCTATATGGGTTCCGGAATAGTAGAAGTGCAAGATATTGGTTTTCCAGATTTGGTTTTACGAGATGGACCAGGTGTAAATCCACTTAATGTAGGACGCAAATGTGATCATGGTGTTATTTTAAAGGTAGTAACAACTAATATTTGTGGAAGCGATCAGCATATGGTGAGGGGGAGAACTACAGCTCCGACAGGATTAGTTCTAGGCCACGAGATTACAGGAGAAGTGATTGAAGTAGGCCGAGATGTTGAATTTATTAAAAAAGGTGATTTAGTTTCTGTTCCATTTAATATAGCTTGTGGTCGGTGCCGTAGCTGTAAGGAGCGGAATACTCATATTTGTGAGAATGTAAATCCAGATCGTCCTGGTTCAGCATATGGTTATGTCGATATGGGAGGATGGGTTGGAGGTCAATCTGAGTATGTAATGGTGCCATATGCCGACTTCCAATTATTAAAATTTCCTGATAAAGACCAAGCAATGGAGAAAATTAGAGATTTAACAATGCTTTCAGATATATTTCCAACAGGATATCATGGTGCCGTAAGTGCAGGTGTGAAACCGGGATCAACTGTGTATATCGCAGGTGCAGGTCCAGTTGGTCTCGCTGCTGCTCATTCAGCTCAGTTACTAGGAGCCGCTGTAGTAATTGTAGGAGATTTAAATGAAGAAAGGTTAGCTCAAGCTAGAAGCTTTGGTTGCGAAACAGTTAATTTACGAAATCATTCAAACCTAGGAGAGCAAATCGACCAAATACTTGGAGCACCTGAAGTAGATTGTGCTGTAGATTGTGTAGGATTTGAAGCATCTGCACATGGAGCTAATGCAGTTGAAGCCCCTGCTACTGTTTTAAATTCTATTATGCAAATAACACGTGCTGGAGGACGTTTAGGTATACCGGGTCTTTACGTAACCGGGGACCCTGGTGGAATTGATGAGGATGCAAAAATTGGTACGTTAAAAATTCGTCTTGGCTTAGGATGGGCTAAAGCTCATACTTTTGTAACTGGTCAAACACCTGTTATGAAATATCATCGCGATTTAATGGCGGCAATTTTGAGTGGAAGAGCTCAAATTGCGAAAGCTGTTAATGCTACTGTAATATCATTAGACGAAGCTCCAAACGCATATCAAGATTTTGATAAAGGGGCTGCCAGAAAATTCGTCATCGACCCACACGGTCTAGTAAAGTAAGAGATTTCTACAGGGGTTAAATTGAAATAAGCATAGAGGACAAACCTTTGGCTACTTTTCAATAAGAACTAGATAGCATGCTGATATTCTAAGGAAACTTTGAACTTCATTTCTCAAAGTCTCCTTTTTTTCGTTGCTTATTTACCACAAGTATATTTGTATTCAGGTTGTGTCTGAATGAAGAAAACACTTCGAACTTGTCCTGTCCAGTTTTGTAAGGATTCGTACCATTGTACGCTATCAAAAAAGTCATCTACTGTTGTAGTATTTGAAAACCAGATAAGTGGAGTGAAAGAAACAAGCTGTCCAGCATCTCCCCGAACACCGCCAGCCGGAATAGTACTTTGTTTAACCAGCAGTAAAGGAAGCCCATATTAGAAAGCCAAAGAAGGTTCAATTTGTAGGAATGGTAAATATGATTCACCTGGAGGAGTAAGAGTTAATAGGTTTTAGTAGAGCGGCTGCACAGCCATAGCTTAACTTATGGCTTGTAGTTAATAAAAGTGGAGAAATCGAAGATGAAGATTGGTCGAAAAATATTGAAGTTAAACAAGTACTTGATGGATTAAATTCAATAAACTCTTTACTTACTATTTAACTTATACTTTTTTAATATTATAATACTCTGTGTATTTGATTGTTTATCATTATCTTGGAGCTTGTGTTGATTTTGAAAGAAGAGACGAAACTAGCTTTTCAATGGATTCTAATAAAATCAACCATTGTGTTTAACAGAGCCTATAGTTTTTACATCCCGGTGAGTTAATCAGCGAATTGGTTTTAAAAGAAAATGTACCGAACCTCATTTAGATACATTACGGGGAAGCGTATCATAAGTAAGTGCGTTTTCTCTGTAAAAAAACAATAAGCCTATTTAAGATATAGCAGTCTTGAAAAGGCTTTATTTCTATGTTACAAGTAAGAGAGTTATTTATATGGTGAATATATATAAAGAAAATATTTTTGTCCTAGGCAAATTTCATTAAATATTATACATATAAAACCCACTTCTGTAATTATTGTCTATGATAAAAACGGTTTTAGTAATATGCTATTAAAAAGGAGGCGTAGTATGAAGCAACTTTTTATAAAGCAGAAGGTATTCAGTTTAAGTGGAAAATTTACGGTAAAGGATCAGCAGGAGAAGGATGTTTATTACGTGGAGGGCAGTTTTATGCAAATTCCAAAAACGTTCTCCATTATGAATGCAGCAAGAGATGAGGTCGCGCTTATTACGAAAAAGGTGTTCAGCTTTTTACCGAAGTTTTTTGTTGAAGTAAACGGTCAAGAGGTGCTAACGATTAAGAAAGAGTTTTCTTTCTTTAAAGCACGCTATACAGTTGATGCGGCAGGCATTGAGGTAGAAGGTAACTGGTGGGATATGGATTTTCAAATCTTACAGCATGGTGAAGTCGTCGGTAAAGTGAATAAGGAGTGGTTCACTTGGGGCGATAGCTACAAGGTACAAATATTGAATGAAGAGATGGAAGCTATCATTATTGCGCTCGTTGTCGCAATTGATTGTGTAAAGGCTGACCACGCTGCTGCTTCCTCAGCAGCGGCGACTTAACGTAGGGACGTACTATATAAAATGCTTAGAGGTTTTCTTTAGAAATTCAAATTTTAGAATAATATTAAAAAAGTGGGGAATTTCGAAATAATTCCCTGCTTTTTATTATGGAATTTTTATGTAAAGACCTTAAAGTATAAAAAGATCAACTATAACAGGCTAAATCGATTAAGATTTAGTCTGTTTTTTTGTTTATACTTACTACTTTTGTAATAAAATTGAATTTAGGAAAAGAAACTTATAAATAAATAGAATGTAGTATGTTTGATATGGCGTACTATTTATTATTTTTGAAAATATTTCACAAATTTTCTGATGATTATGAGAATTAATTTAATTTTGAGCGATGTTTTAAGTGTAGGGGCTCTTATGTTTTAAGAAAGGGTGTTTGTATGAGGATAACTAATGAAAACTTTATAAAGTATCTTAAGAAAAAGCGAGAAGAAGCACTTCAATATGTAATCGACGAGTATGTCGGAATCGTAAAAGCAGTTATATATAATGCTTTAAAATCTTACAATGATCCACAAATGATAGAAGAATGTATAAGTGATACATTTTTGGGAGCTTTCGAAAATGCTAAGCAATTTGAAGGAGATAAAGAGGATTTTAGAAAATGGATTTGCACAATAGCAAAATATAAAGCAATCAATAAACAAAGAAAGTTATCTAAATCGCCATTGTTTTATGAGATAGATGAAAAAAGTGAGGCGGTAATATCAGCTGAAGAAGAATTTTTGATAAAGATTTCTACAGAAGAATTATTAAAAATGATGAGCCAATTAGACCAATTAGACCGTGATATTTTTACGATGAAATACTTTTTAAATATGAGAAATGAAGAAATTGCTGAGCATCACGATTTGACAAAGGCTGCTATTGATAACCGATTGTATCGTGGGAAAAAACGGTTACAACAGATTCGATTAGGGGGAAGTGTGACATGAAAAAGTTATATAAACAATTTAATCACTTAAAAATCGACATGAATATGGACCTGATGGAAGTGAGTGCTCTTGAAAAAGAGAGAATTAAAAGAAATGTAATGAAAGTAAATAAGAAAAAGCATTTAACAAGAAGTTTTGTGGCTGCAGCTGTATTTTTAGTTGCTTCAAGTATTTCAATTGGCTACGCATTCCCTACTTTTGCGGCAAACATACCGGTTGTCGGGAATATATTCGGGTTATTCGTTGATGACGAGAAGTATGTATTCGAAAAGCATGATGAATATTCTACAAGTATTGGAACGACTCAAGAAAGTAATGATGTTGAAGTAACTGTTACAGATGCTGTTTACGATGGAGAAAATATTACGATAGCTTACACAATAAAGAGTGAAAAAAAGTTAGGGGAAAGGCCAATCTTAGAGGGTGCAATAACTGCTGCTGAATTTGAAAATAGATATGAACATAGTGGATTCGATAATCATTATATTGTCAAAAAAATAAATGACAAAGAGTATGCTGTATTATATATTTACGAACTCATTAAAGGACCAAAGCCAGAGAAAGTACAAATTACTTTCCAAGGAAATAAAATTGTTGATTTAAATAATGGAAATAATGCAATAGCAGGAGACTGGTCATTTGAATTCACTTTAGCAAAGCTCGCAAGTGAAACTAAAGTATTTGAAAAAGGTAGTATAATAACGGAAGCTGAAGGTACAGAAGTAATCGTTAGAGAAATAACAGAAACACCTGTTTCTACAACACTGAAAATTTCAGAATTAGTAGATATGGCGTCAATAGCTAAAGAGGAAGAAGAGTGGCGTGGCGTATTAATTGAGTACAAGGTGTCCGATGATTTAGGAAATGTGTATAATATTGTTCATCACAGAGGTACAGGACATAGTACAGATTTCAATGACCTAAGCGGGAATCAAGCACGCATTACTACAAATCGTTTTGATGAAAAAGCAACAACGATAATGATTACTCCTGTAGTAGGTATTTACAAAATGAAGGACAGTGATGGTGCACTAGAACTCATTAAAGAACCCTATGCAATTGAACCCATCATAGTTCCTGTAAAATAACATCATAAAAATATAGGCAGAAATCGAGTGGGATTTCTGCCTTTTAATATATTGTAAAATGAAGGGTAAAATGAAACAGAATATAAATGATAACAATATGTTTTTTGAGAAATACCAAGAAATACGAGCACGAGAATATAATTATAACAATTTACTTGAACAGCCAAACTTTTTCACATTAATTTCTCCCCTTAAAAATAAAATAGTATTAGAGATTGGCTGTGGAATGGGAGATTTTGCAGCAGACAATTATCAGGATGAAGGCTTACGTTCTCAAAATTGGTTAGTTGATGATGTTGTGACATATCTCCGTACGATGTCTACTATCCTAAATACGCTTATTGAAAGTGGTTTACAAATCGAAAAAATTATTGAGCCAATACCAACTAAAGAAGCAGTGTGTAATTTAGAATTTCGTCGACTTTCATTTTTAATTATAAGAGCGAAATGGTATAGAATTAGAGATTAAAAACCGCACTTACACATGTTACGGTGAACCGTACCAAAAGTAAATGAGATTGTATAAAAGACGATTGTTACAAAACTATAGCAATCGCCTTTATTTATTATAAGCGTCTGTCTTAACTCGCATTTTGTCGAATTCATCGATATTAATCGGTGTATTATAGGAACTGTTCTTATTTTCAAATTTTTACCTGAATGCCGAATGTTTTCTAACGCTTGTTAATGCGATATGACACCATCTTTGCTAAGATAATGGAAGAGGATGGTGGGAAAATGAAAATCAAAGTGCTGATTGCTGATGATAATTCCTTTATTCGTGAAGGAATGAAAATAATATTAAATACATATGAAGAATTCGAAGTGGTAGCTACGGTAAATGACGGGCTAGAGGCGGTGGATTACTGTAAACAGCATGAAATCGATGTGGTCTTATTAGATGTGCGGATGCCGAATATGAATGGTGTGGAAGCAACCAAGTTAATTAGTGAACAAACAAAGACAAAGCCGCTGATTATTACTACTTTTGATGATGACGAGTATATTTTGGATGCCATTAAGAATGGCGCCAAAGGCTATTTATTGAAAAATAATGACCCGGAACGAATTCGTGAAGCGATTACTAGTGTGTATAATGGCAATAGCATTATGCAGGACGTTGTGTTGGAGAAAATAAAATCCAATTTGACGGAAAATAAGCAGGAAAGTAAAGTAGATACGAGCCTGTTTAGTGAGCGGGAATTGGATATTATGGCTTTAATCGCAAAGGGGTTTTCAAATAAGGAGATTTCCAAACAACTTTATATTTCTGAAGGAACGATTGCCAACTATATTACCGCTATTTTTAATAAAACGGGGTTGAGTCATCGCACGCAAATTGCGATTTACTTTTTAACGGGAAGAATTCACTAACATGGAATTCTTCATCATTCTTAGTAAACTCATATTATTAGGATATTTGTCACTCTGGTTTATTCATGTCACATTCCCGGTCCAGAATATCCCCTGGATTATTTTTTCCCTTCTGCTGTATTTGATCATCAATATTGTACTCTATATCGTGAAGCGACAAAGGATAAAGAAGGTTGTTCTATTTCTCTCACTGGTCCAAATTCTTTTTTCCTTTTATAAGGTACAGCCATTTTTTATCTTTCTGCTGCCGTTAAATCTATGCGAATTATTTCCTTTTAACCAGGAAAAACGGTTTATGATGCTAATCTTGGTATTTCTGCCGCTTATTTGGCTCCAAGGTGATTTAAGTTTTCAATATGGACTGGTGGCGGCTCTAAGTTGTCTCATTTATATGATGCTTCTGCAGTTTGTTACACGACTACAAAGGCAAGAGGTTCAATTGGATATGATGAGGGAAAATCTTCAGAAGATAACGAAAATGTTGAATGAAAATAATGAATTCATCAGGCAATCTGAATATACATTTAAATTGGAGGAGAGGAATCGCCTTGCCCAAGTATTTCATGATAAAATTGGACACTCGATGACCGGGGCTCTCATTCAAATGGAGGCGGCCAAACGGTTGGTGGGGTCTGATCAGGTGAAAGCTCTAGAATTGTTGCAAAATGCTATTAATATTTCAAAATTAGGTATCGAAAATATCCGAATGACCCTGAAAAATTTGAAGCCGCCTACAGAACAAATGGGCATTAATAGGATGAAATTATTCATAGAAGAGTTTTCTTCCAAACATTCGATGGATATGCCCTTTGTTTATAAAGGAAATATGGAACGGATCGCCCCCATTCAGTGGAAAATTATTCAGGAAAATTTGACGGAGGCCTTAACTAACACCCTTAAATATTCGGAAGCGACGATGGTTTCCATTGAAATTCACGTCCTCAACACGATGATCAAAGTGGAAGTGAAGGATAATGGAGTTGGAATCCAAAAGGTAAAAAAAGGACTTGGATTGATTGGAATGGAGGAACGGACCGCATCAATCAACGGAAAGATTATTGTGGACGGAACTGATGGCTTTTCAGTCACGATGTTAATTCCAATCCAATAAACAATATAATTGTGGAAAATACACATGGTACCTGAACCACTGTTCCAATGAAAAAGCTAACTATAAAAATATGAAATTTTTCATGTGAAAAGGATGAATTGTTGCACTTATGCGGCTTCATCCTTTTTTTTATAATGAATACACAAAGTTAACGAGAGGTGAAATCATTTGAAAATACTTGAAGTGAAAAATTTAACGAAAAAGTTTGATGATTTTGTAGCTGTTGATAATATATCTTTTTCCATAAACGAAGGTGAAATTTTTGGGCTTTTAGGACCCAATGGTGCTGGAAAAAGTACCACTATTAATCTGATTGCCGGGCTCCTGCGCTGTGGCGAAGGTGAAATTAACATTCTTGGGAAAAACAGCAGGAAACAAAGCCGCTTTGCAAAAATGAATATCGGGATTGTGCCACAGGATTTGGCGATCTATGAGAATCTCACTACTTTTGAAAATGTGAAATTTTTTGCCGGATTATATGGGATAAGAGGGGCGGAATTAACGGAGATGGCTCAAAATGCATTAGAATTTGTTGGCCTGCTTGATAAGCAGAAGGAGTATCCGAAGAATTTTTCCGGCGGGATGAAAAGACGGTTGAACATTGCTTGTGCCATTGCCCATCGTCCGAAGTTGATTATTATGGATGAACCAACGGTCGGAATTGACCCGCATTCGCGGAATTATATCCTACAATCGATTCACAAGTTAAATGAGATGGGATGCACGATTATTTATACAAGTCACTATATGGAAGAGGTGGAGGAAATCTGTACACGGATTTCCATTATGGATCACGGCAAGGTGATTGCAGAAGGCACTAAGGAGCAATTAATCTCGATTATTACCAATACAAAGGATATTTGGATTGAGATAAAATCGATTGAACAAATCGATTTAGAGGAAATCAAGGAAATCAACGGGGTGAATTCCGTCCTTGTGGAAGAAAACCTGATCAAAATCAATTCGGAAATAGACGTAAATAATTTAAATAATATTCTTTTGAATTTAATGAATCAAAGGATTGAAATCAGTTCACTGGAGGAAAAGGAGCCGAATCTGGAAACCGTATTTCTTACACTTACTGGAAGGAACTTAAGAGATTAGAAAGGAGGTTATTTCTATGGATGTACTTAATATTATTTGGAAGGAACTTAAAGTAAGTTTCAGGGATTACCATACATTCATCTTCATGTTGGCTTTTCCCATTGTCCTGATGTTGATTCTTGGTTCCGCCTTATCAAACGATTTTGATCAAAAAATAAAAGTCGACAATGTTCATGTTTTATATAAAACTACTGCTAGTTCAGAGATTTCCTCCTATTTTCAAGCGTTTATCAAGGAAGCTAAAGATACCGGCATTAATTTTAAGAAGGCAGCTGATGGGATGAACGGGCAAAAGGAGGTAGAAGAAAATCACTACACTGCCTTTGTTGAGGTGACCAATAAAGGATTCAAATTATATTGCAGTAGCCAAAATAGCATTGAGGAGAGTATTCTCCAAGGGATGCTGACCGCGTTTGCCGATAAATATAATCTTACGGCTGCGGTAGCAAGTGTTGATCCAGCAAAAGTCAGTACCGTTTTAGCAAGTCCGACCAAGCATGATTTTATAGCAGAATCTTCACTGCAGTCATTGAAGAAGCCCGGTTCAATGGACTACTATGCGATTGTAATGACGACGATGATTGCACTTTATTCTGCGTTGTATGGGATAGGACTTCTTCGCGATGAAAGAGTCAATCATACTTCGATTCGATTGTTGGCTGCCCCGATTCGAAAAGGTGAGATTTTTCTCGGAAAAATTCTTGGTTGTGTTCTTGTTAACATGATTTGTATTATTGTACTTGTTATCTTTAGCCACTATGTGTACAAAGCGGACTGGGGAAGTCATATTGGGTGGATTCTTCTTATCCTAATATCGGAAGTATTCCTGGCGGTCAGTTTCGGCCTTGGTGTTAGCTATTTGATCAAAACACATGAGGCCTCAAAATTAATCATCACCTTAGTGGTTCAGCTTGCGTCATACTTTGGTGGTGCCTATTTCAAAATTGAAGATCCAACGGGGGCATTTAAATTTATAACCGATTTATCCCCACTTACATGGTCCAACCAGGGGATTACGAAAATCATCTATGCCAATGACCTATCGGCTGCGATGCTGCCAATCACCTTAAATCTTGGGATTGCGTTTCTATTTTTAACGATTGCCATCGTTTCATTCCAAAGACGGGAGGGATTATGATGAAAGATGTAATCTGGCTGATGAAGAAAATTATTAGTGTGACTTTTAGAAAAAAAAGAAATATCCTTCTATACTTTGGCGTGCCGCTCATCGGAATTGTCATTGCCTTTCTGGCTTATGGAGGAAGCAGCCAACAAGCACTTAAAGTTGGGGTGATCAATCATGATTCGGGGCAGATTGCGGGAGATACAGTAAATTTTCTAAAACACTTGAATAATTTGAGCCTGATCAAGGTCAATGAATCTTCTATGAAAGAGCAAATTGCTTCGGGGAAATTAGATTGTGCGATTATTTTGGACGAAGGATTCTCGGAAAGTATTCAAACCGGAAACCCGGAGCATATACAGCTTGTCTCGATTAAAGGAGCACAAGTTACCGGCTTTGTAAAATCATATCTTTACCAGTATCTTGATAATATTATGACCTTAAATAAGGCTGCAGATGGTGATCAAAATGCGTATCAAAAAATGTCTGCCCGCTATCAACAAGCTGATTTCAAGTTTCATGTAGAGACACTGCAAGATACCTCAAAAGGTAAAAATATGACAAATTGGATCATCGGCTTTTTGTTAATGATTATGCTAATATCAGCAGGAAACTTTGCGGAAATCATTTTGAAGGAAAAAGAAAATCGTACCTATTTCCGTCTGTTATCAACGCCGATTAATGCCAGAAAGTATGTGCTTGCGAATATAGCGGTCAGTATGCTGGTAATGATTGTCCAAATTATCTTTACGCTACAAGTTGTAACGAATGTCTTCCATATTGAGATGCATGTGCCCATTTGGCAAATGTCCATCATTTTAATCTTGTTTGCTTTAGTGGCAGCAGGTTTATCGTTAATGCTCATTTCCTTTTCTAACAGTTCCAGGGCAGCGAGTGCGATGCAAAATTTAATCTTTACACCATCGTGTCTCTTGGCAGGTTGTTTTTTTCCCTTTGATATTATGCCGAAGACTGTCCAAAAAATTGCCAACTTTACACCGCAGCGATGGGTCCTTGATACTATAAGCCAACTACAGCAGGGACATCATTTCGGCAGTCTTTACCTTAATTTTATGATTCTACTAGCGTTTGCTGCCGTATTTTTTCTAGTCTCGGTTTATAAATTTGGCCGAAATAACGATGTTCGAAATTTTGCATAAAATAGTTTGTAAATTTTTATAAAAAATTCAGCTAGAACTTGGTGCAGTGAACCGTATCATAAATAGAGTCGGTTTTTAAAAAAAGCTAGAGGTGATACAAATTAATGTATCACCTTTTAGATCGTTTACTTACTAAGAGGAAACATTTATATTTTAATGAATTTATAAATATGATTACCTTTATCCAATAACACTTATCAATATTCCTTCAGAAGAACTCTATAATTGACCGAAAATAATATTCTGAATTATAGAAATTTAAATAATCTCTATAAATAAAAGACTCTAAAAATTCCTATATCTACATTGCTGATCTAAAATTTTTTATGCTTACAATATGTTATTTTGACGCATCTATTAACAAATTTAATTGGAGTTCATTCTATTATTATTATAAAAAAACCTTAGATGCATTATTATACGTTTTTTATAATAAATATTGAATGTTTACAAAATGTTACACTTAGTATTTTTGTGTATAAAAGGGTAAATCAATTAATTTTCATAGCGATTACTCCTAAAAAAATATTAAAAATAAATTGACAGTCAAATGTTTATGACTTAATATGAGTCTCAGCATAATAATATAGCTCTTATTAATAACCGTTGAGACGAGGGGTCGAAGATACGGTGGCCAAACAATTTAGTTCATCATGAATTAAATCCAGTGGGCCGAACCTGAGCACAAAATTAACTTTTGTGAACAATAAGAGGAACAGCAGCTGATAGTATTCGAAGCTTTCCTTAAAATTGGGTGAGCTTTTTTTTATGCCCTAAAATCTATAATTTTGTTAGGAGCAGTGAAAATTGTCAGAAAAAGTATTATTCACATCGGAGTCTGTATCGGAAGGACATCCAGATAAAATTGCAGACCAAATTTCAGATGCAGTATTAGACGCAGCATTATCACAAGATCCGCTATCACGTGTGGCATGTGAAGTATTCACAACTACAAACACAGTAATTGTTGGTGGAGAGATAACAACAAAAGCAGAACTAGATATCGAAAAAATTGCCCGTGATACCCTAATCGGCATTGGTTATACAGATGATAAGTTCGGTATTGATGGTCATAACTGCAATGTACAAGTTTTAGTACACACGCAATCTCCTGATATCGCAATGGGTGTTGATTCTTCAAGCGATACAAAAGAAGTTGGTGCAGGTGACCAAGGGATTATGTTCGGTTTTGCGACGAATGAAACTGAGAACTATATGCCTTTAGCAATTGAAATGGCGCATATGCTTGTAAAACGTGCAACTGAGCAACGTAAAAATGGTCAATTCAAATGGGCTCGCCCAGATATGAAATCACAAGTAACCATTGATTATACGGATAGTATGCAACCTAAAATTGATACTGTTTTAATGTCAATACAACATGATGATGATTTTGACCAAGTAGCATTCATTGATTACGTTACAGAAAAAGTAATTAAAGCTGTTGCGAAGCAATTTGGTATGAATGAAGACTTCCGCATTTTAATTAATCCAACTGGCCGTTTCGTAGTAGGCGGACCACACGGAGATGCAGGTTTAACAGGACGAAAGATTATTGTTGATACTTATGGCGGCGCAGCTCGTCATGGTGGTGGCGCATTCTCTGGTAAAGACTGTACAAAAGTTGACCGTTCAGCGGCTTACGCAGCGCGATACGTTGCGAAAAATATTGTTGCAGCAGGCTTGGCAGATAAATGTGAAATCCAATTATCATATGCAATTGGTGTAAGTGAACCAATTAGTATCGCTTTAGAAACATTTACTACAGAAAAAGTAGCGAAAGAAGAAATTTTAATAGCGATTCGTCAATTATTCGACTTAACGCCAACTGGCATTATTAACATGCTAAATCTACGTAAACCACAATATCAACAAGTTGCTGCTTATGGTCACTTTGGACGTAGTGATGTAAACGTAACTTGGGAAAAAACAGACAAAGTTTTGGAATTACAGCAACTCCTAGCAGTTGCTATGGGACAATAATGCAATGCGTGCAAAATCGAGTGGCTACTGAGGAATTTTTAGCCACTCAAGACCGCATGCCATTATTTGAAGCTTTGGTCAATTATGCTAAGCAAGAAGTTACGCCGTTTGATGTACCTGGACATAAAATGGGGCTACAAGAAAACCCATTAAAATGGACGCTTGGAGAAATGGCATTAAGAATGGATGTAAACTCGATGAAGGAACTTGATTTATTAAGTCATCCAGAATCGGTTATTAAAGAAGCTCAGCAATTAGCTGCACAAGCATTTAATGTAGACTACGCTTACTTTTTAGTAAATGGAACTACTGTAGGTATTCTGGCGATGATTTTAGCGACATGTAAACCAGGAGATACAATGATCGTACCTCGTAACTGCCATAAATCAGTTATGAACGGCATTATATTAAGTGGAGCAAAACCAGTATTTATTCAACCTGAAGTTGATCAACATTTTGGTATTGCGCACGGAATTTCAGTTGAAAATGTAAAGTCGGCACTTGCAGAAAATCCACAAGCGAAAGTTTTACTTGTGACGTATCCAACATATTTTGGTTCGATGAATAAACTGCAAGAAATTTGTAAACTCGCACATGATCAAAATGTAACAGTTATTGTTGATAGTGCACACGGAGCACATTTAACATTTTTATCTGACGTTAACGATGCGATTAGTGCTGGTGCAGATGCAGTAACGATCAGTATGCATAAAACTGGTGGTTCATTAACGCAAAGTTCGCTTCTTTTACTACAAGAAAAACGAATCGATTCGAAGCACTTGCAAAAAGTATTAAATATGCTTCAAACGACGAGTGCAAATTATTTATTAATGAGTTCTTTAGATGTAGCACGAAGGGATTTAGCTGTGTTTGGACAGCAACGGTTTAGCAGTTTAAAGTCAATTGTTGATGCGGCAATTGAAGAAATTGAAAATAATTCGCGCTATGAAGTACTACAAGCTGAATACGTAAAACAAAATTTCAATCAAGCCTATGATTGGACGAAACTAGTTATTCGTGTGAACGATCTCGGTTTAACTGGTTTCGAAGTTTACACAATATTGAAACAACAATATGGAATTCAATTAGAACTTGCTGAAGGATATGTCATAATGGCAGTAATTAGTCAAGTTGATACGAATGAATCAATCGGTAAATTAGTGCATGCGTTAAAAGATATAGAGCTTCATCACGCTAAAAAAGATGCGATTCAGTCAGCTTATGTGACAGCGAATCAAATAAATAGATTAGCAATGACACCGCAACAGGCATGTAATGCAGAAACAGAAACAATTTTAATTTATGATGCGGTTGGTCGAATTAGTGCAGATACATTAATGATTTATCCACCGGGAATACCACTAGTAATCCCAGGAGAAGTTATTTCAGAGGAATTAGTAGAATTATATAACTTCTATTTTCTTAATTTTGGGAATGTTCTGAACGAAACTAAAGAAGAAAATTATATAACAGTCGTAAGGGAGATAGATAAATGAGCATTGAATTATCAACATTAGGTAGACACGTATTAATTGAATTTTATGGTTGCCCAAGTGAAATTATTGAGCAAAACGCTTTAATTGAGCAGTTTATGAATGAAGCAGCAGACTATTCTGGGGCAACAATTGTAGAATCTTGCTTCCATCATTTCAACCCATATGGTGTTTCGGGTGCAGTCATTATTGCTGAATCACATTTAACGATTCATACTTGGCCAGAATACGGATTTGCTTCTGTAGATGTTTACACTTGTGGCGACTCTGTAAGTCCGTGGAAAGCAGCAGAATATTTAGAACAAAAACTGCAAGCGAAAAAGACAGAATCATTTGAAGTACCTCGTGGAATGGCAGATAAAATTCGCCAATTTGCAGAACAAGAAATTGATACAATTCTAGTGAAACAAGAAGTATTAGAGGACGTGATTTAATGAAATGGTATACAGAACAATGGAGCGATCACTGTAAATTTTCAATCGGATACAACGAAGAAATTCATAGTGAACAATCTCCGTTCCAAAAAATCGATTTTTATAAAGGTGAAGATTTCGGTACTTTCTTCACTTTAGACGGACTGATGATGGTCAATGAAAAAGATGAGTTCGTTTATCACGATATGATTACGCACCCAGCATTCGCTACCAACCCAGATATAAAAAAAGTATTAATTATCGGTGGTGGTGATGGTGGTACTGCTCGTGAAGTACTACGTTACAAATCAGTAGAAAAAGTAGTAATGGTAGAAATCGATGAGTTAGTATTCCGTTTAAGTCAAAAATACCTTCCAATTACAGCTGCTGGTGTCGAAGAGGATCCACGTATGGAAATGATTTTCGATGATGGCTTAGCTTATGTTCAAAACGCAGCTGATCAATCATTCGATTTAATATTAGTAGATTCTACTGATCCAATTTCAGTCGGTGAAGGTTTATTTACAACAGCTTTCTATAAAGAATGTTACCGTGTATTAAATGAAAAAGGAATTCTAATTAACCAACACGAATCACCATACTTCACGGAGTATGCAGAAAACATGCGTAAAGCACATAAAAAAATTAAAGGTATTTTCCCAATCGCAAGCGTATATCAATTCCATATGCCAACATATCCATCGGGACACTGGCTATTCGGATTTGCTTCAAAAGCATTACATCCAATTAAAGATATTCAAGTAGATGCTTGGGACAAATTTGGTCTAAAAACGAAATATTACAATACAGATTTACACGTTGGAGCATTCGCACTTCCTACATTTGTGAAAGAGGCACTTGATCGAGATGAATAAATCTTTAAACGTAGAACCGTATCTAAAGTAATAGTAAACCAGAAGTTTAAACTTATTGTATATAAAAGTGAATGAACACAAAAAAGTCGCCTCATGGGCGACTTTTTTTATTGTAGGTCTAAAGGTGGGAGATAATTAGTATTTAATAGAAATATTGACAATTATTTTTCAGACAACTAAGCTTAATAAAAATAGAGCTGGAGAGGGGATTGCCAGTGGAATTCATTAAATTAAATTGTCCGAATTGTAATGGAAAAATTGAATATAGAGAGGGACAATCATTCAAATGTCCTTTTTGTGAAACTGAAATAATGTTAAAAGAGAATAAAGTTTATTATGTTGATCAAACGATTAATAATTATTATGGAACAACTCCTCCAAATACAACTACACGTCCAAAAAAGAATTTAAAAGCGCTTTTCATGATACCGATTGTCATCCTTTGTGCATTCCTTGGCTATTTTCTTTTGATTGGCAATCAAACAGAATTCGGTATCCGTGAGGAAATACCTGTTCGGAATATGCCTGAAAGCGAAGTTCTTTTATTCTTTTTAAAAGATATTTTTGATAAAGGTGAAGTAATGCCGACTAAGGAAGAAATCGCAAGTATCCGTTATTTGAAGGCATACTATTCTGAAGATCAATGGCATTTTGATTACAGTCTTGACGATCCGTTTACAAATAAGCAAGCCGAAATTTCTAACTATATCATTATGGATAATTAATTAAATACACAAAAAATAGAACAAAAAGATTTTGAAGCCTTTACTGGTCTGACGGTATTGAATTTGATGGGCGATTATGAAATATCACAAAGTGAAAATGTAAGCTTCCGACATCTGGAAGGTTTAAAAAGCTATACAGGTAGCTTTAATGAATCATTTAGTAAAATTGCTGAATATTTTAGTGATAAGTCTAATGTTGTAGAGCTCTCTATCCAAATTCGAAGTAATGATGAACTTGCTTTATTATTAGAGTTTCCTAATCTTCAATCACTGGAAATTTCGTATTACACCGAGATGGTTACAGACTTCCCGCTTCTGAATAAACTGCCATTAAAATCAGTGTCTTTAAGATTTGCCAATGATTTGAAGTGGTTGTCTTCATTAACTAATTTAGAGTCGTTAGCAATTGATATGAGTGAAGCGACAGATTTTAGCTCGTTCTATTCACTGAATCAATTACAAGATTTTATGGGAAATTGGCAACAAATTGAGGTGCTTCATTTGGAAAATAACGCTATTTCAAATGTAGAGCCATTAGTGAATTTGCCCAAATTGAAAAAGCTCTATATTTTAGGAAATCAAGTGCAAAATAAATCTGTTCTAGACAATGGAATAGTGATTTATTGAGGTAATATGACTATATCCTCAAATTATTAATGAATCTAAGCTCAGCAAAATTTTAAGTTTACTGCTAAAATATAAGGCAGTATAACATTGATTTTTCCAGAGAAGCATTGATGGGAAGACTTTATAAAAAAACTCCATTTGACGTTTTGTACTATTTTTTGTATTATATTGAAGAAAAGAATGCCCGTACTAGAACGGGAGAGGTTCATAGCTGATACCCTCTATAAAAAACTATGGAAACATGACAATATGCCATGTCCATATAGGACGTGGCTTTTTTTATGTTTTTACTTATGTTTTAATAGAATGATTGGTGATGCCTCTCTTGAAAAGTGTTGGGAAACATTTTACAAGGAGGTTTTTTTATGTCTGGCCGAAGCCGTGAAGAAGGATTGAAGGATTGAACTTATTGGGTAACCAAGGCACACAATATTCGTTAAAAAACTAAGAAGAATGCAGCACTTTTCTTAGAATGCTGTTTTTTCGATATAAGGGAGTTTTTATAGATGAAGCAGGAAAAAGCAATTGTTGTATTTAGTGGAGGTCAGGACAGTACAACCTGTTTGTTCTGGGCAAAAGAACATTTTGAAGAGGTTGAGGCAGTAACTTTTGATTATGGTCAAAGGCATCGTCTTGAAATTGAATGTGCTAAGGTGATAGCAGGGGAGCTCGGTGTCAAGCATCACATTCTTGATATGTCACTGCTGAATCAGCTTGCTCCGAATGCATTAACACGACAAGACATAAAGGTAGAAAACGGAGAAAATGGTGAGCTTCCATCGACTTTTGTACCTGGCCGAAATCTTCTCTTTCTTTCATTTGCGGGCGTTTTAGCGAGCCAAGTAGGAGCTAAGCACATTGTAACTGGCGTTTGTGAAACAGATTTTAGTGGATATCCCGATTGCCGAGATGTTTTTATTAAATCCTTGAATGTAACGTTAAATTTATCGATGGATGATTCCTTTGTAATTGATACACCGTTGATGTGGCTGAATAAGGCACAGACATGGGAGCTTGCTGATCAGTTTGGGGCACTTGAATTTGTTCGGGACAGAACGTTGACTTGCTATAACGGTGTAATAGCAGATGGCTGTGGTGAATGCCCAGCATGTAAACTGCGAAAAAAAGGGCTTGATGAGTATTTGAGTTACAGGAAGGAGTCTTAAGGTATGGCAGATTTTGTAATCGTCGATAAGCTCCAAAAAATAGATGAAGATATTCAAAGAAATCAATTGAACTATCATGCAAAGCGTATTCTCGTAAGCAAAGAATTTACCTTCGATGCTGCTCATCATTTACATAATTATGAGGGGAAATGTAAAAACCTGCACGGTCATACGTATCGCGTAGTTTTAGGATTGAGTGGATACACAGATGAACGCGGTTTGATGATTGATTTTGGCGATATAAAAAAAATATGGAAAGAAAGAATAGAGATTCATTTGGATCACCGTTATTTAAATGAAACGCTTCCACCCATGAATACGACGGCAGAAAACATCGTTGTTTGGATGTACGAAAAGTTGGCTGAGGCCTTGCTTGATGAACAAGGATACAAAGGTGCGCGTGTAGAGTTTATCCGGCTATATGAAACTCCGACAAGCTATGCAGAAGCGAGACGGGAGTGGATGGAAGTTGAGTAAGATACCTGTTATCGAGATTTTTGGACCGACGATTCAAGGTGAGGGAAAGGTAGTTGGCCAGAAGACAATGTTTGTGAGAACTGCCGGCTGTGATTATTCCTGTTCTTGGTGTGATTCATCATTTACGTGGGATGGCAGTGGAAAGCATCTTATTGTTCAAATGACAGCGCAAGAGATTTGGTCTGAGTTGAAACTTCTTGGAGGCAGCGGCTTTTCATTTGTCACGATTTCAGGCGGCAATCCTGCACTCATTCAAAATTTGGAAGAGCTCATTGCCATTTTAAAAGAAAATGACATAAAGGTCGGGGTAGAAACACAGGGAAGTAGGTGGCAAAAATGGATGTATGAGATTGATGAGCTGACAATTTCACCAAAGCCACCTAGTTCTGGAATGACCACAGACTTTTCGGTGCTCTCTGATATCTTGGAAAAACTTGAAAATCGACAAAGTAATCACCATATATCCCTCAAAATAGTCGTTTTTAATCAAGAGGATTACGAGTATGCTAAACAAATTCACCATCGATATCCAATGATTCCTTTTTATCTCCAAGTCGGTAATGATGATCTCACGAAGACTGACAATGCACGATTAATACTACATTTATTAGATAAATATCATGCGCTGATTGATAGAGTGATGAAGGACGAAGAATTAAGAGATGTTAAAGTACTGCCACAGTTGCATGCCCTTGTTTGGGGGAATAAAAGAGGTGTATAGTGTGCCATTACCAAAATGTCTTTAATTTTTCTTGAGGAGTCATATATTTAATAAAACCCCTGATTCTTCTGCTTAGCGTAGAAAAATCAGGGGTTTAATTTAAACCATTGCACGTTTTATTACAAATGATTCAATGCTTTGACACTTACTTTAACTGATAAATCATGCTTTCCACCTGAATAAACACCCTCAACAGGGCTTATATCGGAATAATCACGACCAATGCATAAAATAATGTGATTTTCTAACACTTCTACATTATTAGTTGGATCGAGACCAATCCAGCCGATTCCCGGTATCATGACTTCTACCCAAGCATGGGTTGCAAAATCACCGATCAAGGCAGAGTTTTCATCGACGTATAAATAACCGCTAACATAACGCGCTGGAATTCCTTTAGCTCTTAGCACCGCAAGCATGACATGTGTGAAATCCTGACAAACACCTCGCTTTTGGGCGAATGCTTCACTTGCTGTTGTTGTAACATTGGTTGCACCAGGGAGATATTCAAAAGTCGAGTATAAATATTGCATTAAATTTAATGAAAATAGTACAGGATTTTCAGCATGACCAATTGCATGATAAACTTCCTCTAACTGATTTTCTGTCATATACGTAAAGTGTGTAGACTTTAAATAGGGCAAATAATGCTCATAAAATAGTTGCGAGTGAAAAATGGTCTGCATCTCTGGTGAATATTGAATGCGATGAATAAATGGTGCACGTTGAATGCTGACAATAGACGTCGTTTGAATTTCTAGCTCTTGGTGCTGCTCAGGTATATAAAAAGTGCCAACCGTATTGCCCCAAATATCTGTATGTTCACGCGTTAAAGATGACGGAGTAATGGCAATTCGATAGGATAATAAGCGCTGACGCTCATCGCCCCTAGGCTTTAAGCGGATTGTATTTAAGCTTTGATCGACTTCAGACTCATATTGGAAAATATTGGTGTGTTGAATTTCAAATTTCATTGTGTCCGCTTCCTTTGGATTACTGACTTGCTTGTTGAAAGGGAGCTGTGGTTGATTCCTTTCAAGGTTGTACGCTGGGTTCATATAAATGATAAATTGTTGCAAATGTATTGCCAAAATCAATACATTGACACAATCTTTCCTCCATTAATAAAATAATTTCCTCTAATGTAATATTCCATAAATCTACATTCATCATGGCAAATAATAAACTTTTTAATGGGGTATGAAGCTCTAAAAACTTTGCTGAAAGAGGATCGTTTTCTAAGCAAATAAATGCTTCTTCTAATTTTTGTAAGCAAAACATCACTGAACGAGGGTAATGCTTATCATGTAATAAATATTGAATAACGCAATGTAAATTGGTTTGGCGATGCTTTTGCAAATAAGACTCCGTCGCCCCTGATAAATCGAGTAAAAATGATCCGTCCGCTTCTATTAAGGAGATGGCTATTTCCTTATGTTGCTCCAGTATAATTAAAGCCATACGAATCGTCTTTTCTGCACGTTCTAACCATTTCCCAACTTGCATGAAATAAAAGGGTAAATCTCGATCCATCGAGCCTTCGATAAGCCCTGTAACCGTCAAAGAAGTCTTTCGAACATTTTGCAAAAAAGAGTTAAGTACGATAAGTGGAATTGGTCTTTCACGTCCCAACATTTCTTGCTGTAACGATAAATAAAAGGCATTTTGCAATTCCCAAAGTTCAATGGGAATGCTATCTCGAGTTACACGAGCATTTTCTCTAACCGCACGTAAAGTAGCATGAAGGGCGTTACTATTATTATTAGAAAAGAGTAGATATTCGATAAGTGGATTGACTCGAATCGACTCGTAAAAGATCAAGTACTCTTCCTTCGAGGCACAAATATCCAACACCGCTTCCCAATGATCAATGTATTCATTTTCTTTGCCAGATTGCTCCAACATATTCAACAGCTGTACTTGTAATATATGTGCATTCGTTTGTGATCGTTCACTATATCGTGCCATCCAGTATAGTGCATCGGCTACTCGACTTAGCATACTGCAATTCCTCCTTTAATATCCATGTATCTTTTGCTCCTCCGCCCTGAGAAGAATTCACGACTAATGATCCTTCTTTTAATGCTACACGCGATAAACCTCCTGGAAGCACATAAATATCCTCGCCCTTCATCACATAAACACGTAAATCGACATGACAAGGATAGAATCTCCCATCCTGGAAGGCCGGTGCTCTAGACAGACTAATCGTTGGTTGTGCAATGTATTGAGACGGGTTTTCTATAATTTTTTCTTTGAAAATAGCCATTTCTTCATCGCTCGCATGCGGACCAATTAACATATCATAGCCACCAGAGGCACTAACGTTTTTTATGACAAGCTCTTCCATATGCTTAAGGACCCAAGCTCGATGTCTATCATCAGCTAGATGATAGGTCTTCACATTACGTAAAATAGGTTCCTCTTTCAAATAGTAGCGAATCATATCCGGTACATAGGCATACATCGCTTTATCATCAGCAACACCGTTACCAACAGCATTTAAAATAGCAATATTTCCAGCCTTATAAGCATCCATAATATGAGGAACTCCAAGTAAAGAATCCTCACGAAAAACAACAGGATCTAAGAAATCATCATCAATTCGTCGATAAATAATATCAATTTGCTCTAGTCCGTAGATTGTCTTCATGTACACCTTATTGTCTCGGACAACTAAATCACGGCCTTCGACAAGCTGAATATTGAGCTGCTGTGCTAAGAAAACATGATCGTAATATGCCGAATTATACATGCCTGCTGTTAAGAGAACAGCTTTAGGTTCTACATCTGGCTTCATGCCGGGTGGTCGGTGAGCAAGGAGTGCCTTCTTCATAAAGGCCATTTGTTTATCAAGAGATTGAATCGTATGTTTAGAGAAAAATTCAGGATACACTTCCTTCATAGCAGATCGATTTTGAAAGACATAAGAAATTCCTGAAGGATTGCGTAAATTATCTTCTAACACGTAGTAAACGCCATTTTCGTCACGAATCAAATCGATACCCGCTAAAAAAATATGATTATCGATAGGTACCTTTAAACCAAGCATTTCTTTATAATAATACGGATTGTTTTCAATGAGCTGTTTCGGAATAAGCCCATCCTCAACAATAGACTGGTCATGGTAGACATCTTGTAAAAAGCAATTTAAGGCTTTCACACGCTGTTTCATACCCGCTTCAATTACTTCCCACTGTTCATGTGGAATAATAATAGGTATAAAATCAAAGGGCATTGTCCGCTCTGTTCCACCTTGTGCACCGTATACGGTAAATGTAATACCTTGTTTAAGGAATCTTGAGTGTGCCTGCTGATATTTTTCTTCTAATTGCTCATTTGTGAAAGCATTGAGCTTATGGTGGAAAGACCGATAATGAGGCTTAGGTTGATTGCCATCGAACATTTCATCAAAAAACAAACCAGATTCATAGAACTTCATCATATGGATCGCCCTCCGAATTTAAGTAGTAGAGAAAACGTGTTAAACTAAGAATGAATACATAAAAGGAGTAGAAAAAATGACAATCATTAATTTAATGCAAGCATATGAGCTAGACAAGCTTTCAAAATTAGATTTTACTGATGAGGAGATTGTACGCACATTGCAAACAGGGGATGTATCAGTTTGGCAGGAAAAAGTACCAAACTATGAATTTTCCGAAACAATGGCACTTTATCAAGAAGGGGAACAATTGTTCTTAGACGCTCTCCATGGTAACTACCGCATCAAATATGTAACTTTGCCAGGTATTCAACGTTTACTGTATATTCGTTTCCAATTAGAAGAAGATAAGGATTATCAATTATTAGAAACAGGTATCCAGCATTTAACTTGTGATGTTGAAGCTATCGCTAAGCTTCAACAGATGCTATCAACAAACTGGTCTTTAGCAAAACAAGTAGATGGGACTTATAGTATTTTTGTTAAGTAACAGTTTCGCCTTGGCCTATTTGTAGCTGTCGCTTTGCTTTCGCTACAGATAAACAATACGCCGAAATCGACAAAAACCAAATAATCCCATGCGCGTTGTGAGAAGAATCGACACGTATAGTTACCCATCTTTTCATTTTTCGAATCGTCTCAGAGCATTTAACTCACTAGATTTAAATATTCATTTTTTTTGCGTTTTATACCTAAAAAGTGAAACTTTCAAAAAACTTTTAAAAAAGGTGATTTTCTTTCTAAAAGAGAATCATCTTTTTTTATCGCCTATAAGAAGAACGTTTGTTCTAATGAATAAAAAATAGTATTTTTTTCACCATAAAGTTCCCAAATTTATATTTGGGAACGTTTTTTCGTGGTAAAATAGAGAATATAGAGGTGATTTTATGGAAAAGACGAAGTTTCCTAAAATAATGAGGGATTTCCTTGTCTATCTAACGACGATTAAAGGGAAGTCTCATCGCACAAGAAAAGAATATGAATATGATTTGACATTATTCTTCCGTTTCTACATAGCAATTCAGAATGATCATGATCTATCAGATTTAACGAAAATAGATATTTCTACTATTTCAATAGAAGAAATTCGCGAAATGACACTAGAGGATCTTTATTTATTTATGGAATATTGCGAGGTACAGCGTGGGAATTCTGCATCAGCGAGAGCTCGTAAAGTAGCAACGTTGAAATCATTTTTTAAATACCTAAAAGGGAAACGACGTCTACTAGAGGAGAATCCGGCAGATGAATTAGAAACACCAAAAATAGGACGGAAAAAACCTATCTATATGAACATCGAGGAAGCGACGCAATTTATCGATGGCATCCAGCCAAATCGTGCTTCACCAAGGAATTATTGTATGATGATGTTTTTCTTGAATTTAGGGATTCGTGTTACTGAGCTTTGTCAGCTAAATAAATCATCTATACAAGGTCGCTACTTAACGGTTGTTGGTAAAGGGAATAAAGAGCGGACAGTTTATTTGAATGATAGCTGCATCCAGGCACTTACAGACTATGAAAATAGCGGAAAGACAACATATAAAGGCGAGGAGGAAGAACCTCTTTTCGTCTCACAAAAGGGAACACGCTTTACCCGTCAAACTGTTGCTAAAATTGTTAAACAAATTAATCAGCAATCCGGACTTCAAAAAGAGCGACTGACGCCACATAAGTTACGTCATACTTCCGCTACAATGATGTATAAATCAGGGGCAGATATTAGAAGTCTTCAGCATATACTAGGCCATTCAAGTGTTGCAACGACACAAATCTATACTCATATAGAAGATGAAGAGCTACAACATGTACTCGAAAATAATCCGTTTAATATTGTTCGTACTAGAGAGCAGTTCATTGAATAACACAGTGCAACAAAAAAGCCGATTATCCTTATATCAAGGAATCGGCTTTATTCGCACTATTATCAGTTGTTAGCTTTTATTTCATCGATAGAGTTTGTTAGCTCAATAAACTGTCTTTCAATGGGTGTAAAATCGTGGTTTAAACGAGTAATTAAATATAAATCAACGAATCTAAAAGATGATGGTATATCTAAGTATTGTTGAATGTTATATCGATTTACTATACGTTTAGAAACTAAAGTAATTCCCATGCCCATCATGGCAAATTGGATTAAAGTTTCTGAATCTCCTACTTCAATAATTTCTCCATGCGTAATATTTAAACGCCTATACATATTTTGTAATATTGAAAGATACAAACAGTTATCAGAAAGCACAAGTAAGTTTTGTTCATTAGTAAAGTCCTCGAATACTGTACTCCGATCAATACCTGAACCTATGACAACCATTTCTTCAAAAGCTACTTTTTTATACTTTATATTATTATTTTTTAATGATCCAATCGTATATGCTACATCAATTTTTCCTAGGAGAATTTGATTTTCTATATACTCTGTTGAACCTGTTTTTAATGTTACCGATACATCAGGGTGTGTTTGATAAAGCTTATTTAAAGCTTGTGTTATTTGAGTTCCTCCCATTGAAATCATCGTACCAACTCGGAGTTTTTCCTCATGTTTTATCATCATATTTTCTGTTTCTTCCCAAACAAACAATATTTTCTTAAATTGATGATATAATTTTTCTCCCTCTTTCGTTAGTGTTACACCTTTAGAATTTCTAATAAATAATTCTTGGTTATAATGGTTTTCAATTTTTTTAATTTTTGCTGTCATGTTCGATTGCAAGTGATTCAATTTAGTGGCAGCAGCAGATATACTTTTTAGTTCTGCAACTGATACAAAAGCTTTCATGTTTTCAATATCCATTTCCATTCACATCCATCAAAAAAAGTGATAGCACCATCAAAAATTAACATTTAATATGATGTCTCGTTTTCATTATACTGTATAAAGTTAATAGTATTTTAAAAGTTTTGGAGGAATCGTTAATGGAAAATAGAATAATAAAAGTAGGGATAATAGGTGGATCCATGAATAACCAATGGGCAAGTCAAACACATATTCCAGCTTTGAAGAACAATCCCTTTTACAAAATAACAGCAATCGGAACTTCGAACATGGTTACTGCTAGAGAAAGTGCCAAAATCCTAAATGCTTCTCATGCTTTCACAAATTATAAGGAATTGGCTCAATCGAAAGATGTCGACTTAGTAGTTGTAAGTATCAAGGTCCCTCATCATTATGATGCTGTGATGGCAGTACTAGATGAAAATAAACATATTTATTGTGAATGGCCACTAGCTATCAATACGGAGCAAGCTGAAAAAATGGCTAAATTGGCAGACGAACGAAATATTCATCACGCAATTGGACTACAGGGAAGGCAATCTCCAGAGGTTAATTATTTAAAACAAGCAATTAAACAAGGGGATATCGGTAAGGTCATTTCCTGTACTATGCAGGTTGCTACACAAGGAAAAGGGGGAATAACAGATGAAAAAAGCCGTTATCTTTTACACGAAAATAATGGTGCAACCCTTCTTGCCATTAACGGTGGGCACTCTTTAGATGTACTCTGTTATATTTTAGGTGATTTCAAAGAATTATCAGCTACAATGAATGTCCATTTTACTGAAGCTCTCGTACAAGAAACAGGCAAGACAACAGAAAAAAACACAGCTGATCAAATATTAATACAAGGAACGCTATTTGATGGCACTTCAGCATCTGTACACATACAAGGTGGAGTTTATCCTGCTTTTCAATTAGAAATTAGGGGAGAAAAGGGAGCATTTCGCTTAACACAGAAAAATTCCTATGGTCATGTCCAATTTGGTAACCTTATCATTGAAAAAATGATACATCCTAATAATTTGCATAACTTTAAAGATGTTTTATATGAAGAAGTAAACATTCCATCAGAAATAAATAATGACGCTAAAGGCTATGTGAATCAAGCTTATACGATGCTGGCAAAAGATATATTTAAGTGCACAAAGCAAATTCCGGATTTTAATGATGCTGTCAAACTGCATCGGTTGTTAGATACAGTTCAAAAATCTGTAAAGACGGGTAAACGAATACTGATATAAACAAATTCTAAAGAATACTTCACATCGTATAAAACATATACAGAAAAGGAAATAAAAAAACATTGGTGGAGGAGATATCACATGAATCAGTTAATAAACGATCATTTATATGAAACAAGAAATAACTTAATAGAAGAAATTAAATTATTAAGCGATACTCAATTGAATGCTAAACCTGATGCAAACAGTTGGAGTATTGCCCAAGTTTGCCATCACTTAGTTTTAGTGGAGGAGTCTTCAGTAAAAGCGATTGTATGGGGTTTAAAACAAGAAGATAATAAGCAAACAGAACGTAAAAATGTTCAACTTATCGTTGATAGAACACAGAAAATTCCAGCACCAAAAATTGTTGAACCAGCAGAAGACGTTTTTACAGTTCAGCGAATTATTGACTTGCTTGACAATTCGAGAGAAAAATTAACAGCTTTCCTTGATACAATTGAAGATCCATCCATATTAGCAAAAAAATCCTTTAAGCATCCTGCCATTGGTGAATTACCCCTTGATCAATGGGTAGAACAAATATATTTTCATGAACAAAGACACATTGAACAAATAAAAGAAATCAAAGCATTAATCAAAGTTGAGAACTAATGAAATGGAATGTGAAAATTGGAAAAAGGAAATGACAGACACAGAAGTGACAGACACAGAAATGACAGACAGTATGTTAAAGACATAATAATCGAAATTAAAAATTCAATAATAATAGAAATCATCTGGAACATTTTAATTTTTATCCCAAGAATGATATTCCGTTTATTGAAAAATATATGGTGAAATAGCCCAATTTCTTGATATGTATATTGAGAAATTGGGCTTTTTATTGTGTAGATTAATAATGAAGAATCATTAAGATTTTATAGAATAGACAATATATTAAAAGAAAAGGAAAAAACATGATAAATTAATAAATGACCTACTTAAAAAGGGGAGGAATTTATATACCTATTTTAAAACAACTCACTGAAATTAAAAGCGAGTTAGAAAATCCGTTTCCATATAGAGATACGGATAAAATACAAAATGATTTTCGAACAGAATTTTTAAAATTACGAGATGAAAAAAATTGTCTACCTGGCGATTTTAATACTTACTGTATGAATATAGCTGGAACTTTAAGTTATGTATTAGCAGACAAGATAAATAGCATCCCACAAAATCAAATTGAGGTATTACATAAGTCTTTCTTTAATTTCTATAAACAATATAGGTTTTTCGAAAGCAAAGTTGAAGATTATAACGATTTCTTTCAGGAATATAAAACCTTTGAACAAACAAGAAAATTGTTATTAGATCTGTTATCTAAATAAATCAACATATAGTCATATAGAAAAGAAGGAAAGGACAAAGCGCCTTTCCTTTTTTGTCTTTTATGTTAAAATTATCATTATTAACTATTTATTTTAAGATGGGAGAAGTTATGAAGTTTTATAAATTTGCTTGTATATGTACTTTTATTATCCTCTTATCAGGGTGCAATGCATTTTCGACTAAAATTGAAGTACCATCTACTAAATTAACGTCAGAAGATGTAAAAAATGAACCTGTTGTTTCGGATAGCACTCATCAAGAGAAACACAATGAACCTGTTGTTGTAGATATCACTCATAATGAGAAAGACGGTGAAGCAATAGGAAGTTCTCACCCTATTGCTATTGAGATAAATGAAGAGGTAACGTCTCCTATAGGTGAAAGTAAATCATATTTTACTTATGATGGAGATGCACCATTTAAGATATCCGTTTCAAATACTGGTACTGAGAGCTTTATATACAAAATTCGAAATGTAGATAAAGAAACAAAAGTTGTAAATGGTGTTTTAAAAAGTAACGAAAGTTTTGAAAAGGCTTTTGAAGGATTTCCCAAAGGAGCTTATGTTATATCTTACGTTGTAGAAGAGGAAGAGCCCCCTGCAGATATAAAACTAAAGGTAAAGGTAGAGTTACTTCCATAAAGTCTTTAATGGGGTACCGTCAGGAAAATGCGGATTTACAACGCTAAGCCCATTTTCAAGCCGATTCCCCCATTTTTAACAACGTTAAGAAAGTTTCAATGGTCCTAAAGAATCTAACGAGACCATTTTTTCTGAATTAAAATGGTATTCTCCAAGTAAATTAATATGTTCCCAACCTAGAGGTGACATATGGTGCAATAATTCTTCATTAAAACTATCTGACCGTTTTTGATATTCAACTGCTTTTGTTAGATGTAAGGTATTCCAAATACTGATGGCATTGATAATTATGTTTAAAGCACTGGCTCTTTGCAATTGATGCTGTATGGTTCGTTCCCTAAGCTCTCCTTGTTTTCCAAAGAAAATAGCTCTTGCCAGTCCATTCATGGCTTCTCCTTTATTCAATCCTCTTTGTATTTTCTTCTTAGAGATTCATCCGAAATGTAATTAAGAATAAAGATCGTTTTTTCTATTCGCCCCATTTCACGTAAGGCTGTAGCTAAGCTATTTTGTCTTGAATAAGAACCTAATTTCCCCATAATAAGGGATGCTGAGACTGTTCCTTCTCTTATTGAATGGGCTAACCGCAAAACATCTTCATAATTTTCTTCAATGACCTTTGTATTTATTTGTCCACGTAAAATAGCTTCTAGTTTTGGATACTTACTAGCTTTATTTATTGTAAATAATTTTGAGTCCGATAGATCTCTTATCCTTGGAGTAAATTTAAATCCTAATAAATGAGTTAATCCGAAAATTTGGTCTGTGTAACCAGCTGTGTCTGTATAATGTTCCTCAATGTTTAGATCTGTCTCATGGTGTAATAAACCATCCAAAACATGAATTGCATCCCTTGAATTAGTATGAATAATTTTTGTGTAGTAAGAAGAGAATTGATCACTCGGGCTCCTTTTCCAGTTCCGTAATGTGGGTTTGCATCTGCATGTAGTGATGAAACACCTAGCTGCATTCTCATTCCGTCTGATGAAGAAGTTGTACCGTCTCCCCAATAGGAAGACAATTGTAATTTGTGATGAAAATTTACTAATACGGCTTTGGCTTTATTCATTGCGTCTTCATACATGCACCATTGAGATACATTGGCTAATTGCTTATATGTAAGTCGGGGTGTTGCTTCTGCCATCTTACTCAATCCAATATTTAGTCCCATTCCTAAAAGAGCAGCGATAATCCCTACAGCCAATTCTTAATTACGGTTATGGCGGGTGTAAACCAATTAGAACGTGATCTTATCTGTATGCGGCAGCGTGAAGGGATTGAACTGGCTAAGAAAGAAGGAAAGTTTAAAGGTCGGTTAAAGAAGTACCATAAAAATCATGTAGGAATGAATTAAGCAGTAAAGCTTTATAAAGAGGGAGATATGACTATAAATCAAATTTGTGAAATTACAAATGTGTCTAGGGCCTCATTATATAGAAAGCTATCGGAAAGGAACAGTTAATGAGTTATACTGAAAATTGGAAATATATAATAGAAAATAAATTTCATATAGAGGTGGAATTATATGCCTAAAATTGACAATATGTTAGCAATTCTATGGATGCTTCGTTCAGGTGAAAAAATTACTGCAAAACAAATTTCAGAAAAGTTAGAGATGAATATAAGGACTGTGTATCGTTATATTGATACAATTTCAACAAGTGGCGTACCTATAATTTCAGAACCAGGACATAACGGTGGATACACTTTATTGAACAATTTTATTGAGGCTCCTCTATTTTTTGATTTTGAGGAGCAAACTTCACTTTATCATGCTGCTGTTTTTGCAGAAGAAGCTGGATATTATGGTGGTGAAGCACTAAATAGGGCTATTTCAAAGTTAAGCAAATATTCAAATCAAGAGCAGGAAACAAAGATAAACCAACATTTGAGCAGTCTTGAAGTAATAAGTCGATTAAGTTCCCTCTCTATGGAACCTTTCTTGAAGGAGTTGGAGCAGGCCGTAGCTGACGGATACTCTTTAAAAATTCTTTACCATAAAAGTGGCGAAGATCAATCAAAGTATAGATTGGTTGATCCGTACAGAATTATTTATTGGAATAATAAGTGGTATGTGATTGGATTTTGTCATCTTAGGAATGATATCCGTAGTTTTAGAGTAGATCGAATTGAAAGTCTAATGCTAACCGAAAATAAGTTTAACCGGCCAGAAAATTTTTCAGCACGTGACTTTTTTATTAAAAATCTTCTTCCAACTATAGAAGATAAGGAAGGGATTATTTCTTTGGTTATTAATGGGGATAAAAGTGTATTGGCTGATATTTGCCAACATTGGTTTTTAGGACATTATTTACAAGAACGGACTTCAAATCAAGCAGTTTTTCTTCTTGAAAAAGATATGATACATACATATGTACCTTATTTACTTTTACCGTACAATAAATCTATTAAAGTTATTGAGCCAATAAGTCTTAAGAAAAGACTTATTGAAGTTCTGTCGGAATTAATAAAATATCATCAAGTATGATAACTTCCCTGACGTTAACTGTCAGGGAAGTTATATTATAATAGGCTATATCAATTGTGATTGGAGTGTTATTGTATGCAAACAAAAAAAGTTTATCTTTATGTATTTAATACAATGTCAGACTGGGAATATGGATATTTAATTGCTGAACTAAACTCAGGAAGATATTTCAAAAAGGATTTAGCACGTTTAAAAGTAATTACAGTGGGAGCTAATAAAGGAATGATTACTACCATGGGAGGACTGAGCATAAAACCAGATATTTCCCTTGGTGAATGTACTCTTGAGAGTAAAGATCTTTTAATTTTACCAGGAGGGACTACTTGGAGAGAAGATATTCATCAACCTATCTTGGAAAGAATTGGCCAAGCTTTAAAGATTGGCACTATTGTTGCTGCAATTTGTGGTGCAACTGAGGCCCTTGCGAATATGGGATACTTAGATTCTAGAAAACACACATGCAATGACTTAGAGTATATTAAAATGGTCTGTCCTAATTATAAAGGAGAAAAATTTTATGAGATGAGACCTGCGGTATCTGGTGAGAATTTGATTACTGCATCAGGAGTAGCACCTCTAGAATTTACGACGGAAGTACTGAAAAAATTAGATGTATTTGCACCCGACACATTACATTCATGGTATAACCTAAATAAGACTCATAAACCTGAATACTTCTTCCAGTTAATGAATTCAATAAATAGCTGAGCTAAAAAATCAACATAGCAGTTTTATATTAGTTCAAATAAAAATAATGAAGTAACTCAAAAGCTCACTTTCTCTATTTTGTTTTGCAGAGAAGTTGGGCTTTTTAATTTAGAATTTCCATATCGTTGTAAATCCGCATTTTCCTGACGCTACCCCTTAATATTCGAAAATAACGAGAGCCATTGTTTTGATCAATCTTTTTTTCAAAACAATGGCTTTTGTTATGTCGTCAAATTAAGGCTTCAAGGATATTTTTAAATTGTAATGCTTGACGAAACAAAGTATCTGTTATATATTAAATAACAATAAAAACAACTGTTATAAAACAGTTTGATTTAAGGAGGAATTCTAATGTCAAAGTATCGTGATGGTTATGAATTTTATTGTGAAATGTGTGAGCGTTATGGGTTAGAGCCAATTTCATTCCGCTATTATTTGCTACAGTTATCACAGCAACAACTTTCAGCTTATAACATGCAAGCAAAACAATTGGGAATTTAAAGGCTTTATAATTAAAGGATGTGGTTATGACGGAAGCCGACGTGAATATTTTATGAAAAGCCCAGCCATACTAAGTTACATGGACTGGGCTTTCGTATATTTGAAAGAAATATCAGAAAATTTATTGACATAGCAAACAGCTGTTATATATTATTAACAAAAATATAATTCTGTTATATAACAAGATATATCAATCAATTATCGCAAGAGCAATGAGAATATTATAACGAAGTTGCACAAATGAAAGGAAGTTATTAGGATGTCAGATTATCGTGAAGGCTATGATTTTTATCGCCAAGTGTGTGAGAAACACGGTTTAGAGCCAATAAATTTTCACTATTATATTTTAAACTTATCTCAGGAGCAACTAGATGCCTACAATGAACGCGCCAAAACATCGGGAGGACAAATAGAATATGAGGTCTCTTAGCTTATAAAATGCCTTGCTGCCTATATGTGACAGTAAGGCATTTTTTGAATATAACATAAATGAAGAAAATATTCAAGTATCGTAAAATTACAGAAAGTTCATATATTCTAAAGGAAAATAGACTAAACATAACATATAAATAGCACTAAAGTAATTAAAGTATTCAAAAACAAGCGTTATTAGTAAGTTAAAAGACCTTGTTTTCGGGGTATATTATATTGAAAACCATCAAATATAGATTTGATGGTTTTGATATTTGGGTTGAATTAACTGCTTTTCTAAGACTATAATATAATTACATAATAAAGGGCGATATCCCATAACTTTATACCTCACTTAAATATAAAGCAAAAGTACCAAACCCTTCTAATGAACGGAGAATGAAAATGACGAATATCATGCCTAGTAGTATCAATCAAATTAACTACAGTCTGAAAGAATTACAAGATATTTTTTCAGCAATGAATAGTTCAATCATTGTAGCAATTACAGACCGAACTGGGAAAATTACGTTTGTTAATGATCATTTTTGCAAAATTTCTAAATATACTCGTGAAGAATTATTAGGGCAAGATCACCGTCTACTCAATTCAGGATTCCATCCAAAATCTTTCTTTAGAGAGATGTGGAAAACTATAGGAAAGGCTGATATGTGGAATGGCGAGGTCTGTAATCGTGCGAAGGATGGTAGTCTTTACTGGGTGAAGACAACGATTATTCCTTTTCTTGATGACAATGGCAAACCGTATCAATATATTGCTATACGAGTTGATATTACTGCCCAAAAGGATATAAAAAAGATAACCCATATTGCTTATCACGATGAATTAACGGGGCTACCAAATCGTCGTAAGTTAGAACAACGTTTAGAAAATGAATTCCATCAATCTCGACGTACAGGAGAAAAGTTTGCGTTATTATTCATTGATGTAAATCGTTTTAAAAACATTAACGATGGACTTGGTCATATCATCGGGGATATGTTCTTAGTGGAAATGGCGAATCGTCTACGCAACGTTGATTATACATCCAATTCTATCTACCGTCACAACAGTGATGAATTTGTTATTATACTAAACGATGTTGACAGAATTGAGGAAAAAGCCGAGGAAATAATCAGCGTCTTTAATGAGAGTTTTATTGTTGATACGTTTGAATTTTACTCCAGTATTAGTATTGGAATTAGTATTTTCCCAGATCATGCAAACTCTGTCGAGGAATTATTGAAAAATGCAGATATTGCTATGTATGCTGCGAAATCGAAACGCGGTAATCAATATCGCTTGTATCGTCCAAATATGGAGGAAATCAATGATAAGTGGCTACTACTTGAAACAAAATTACATCAAGCGTTAAAAAAAGATATTTTGGAATTACATTATCAACCAAAAATTAATTTAAAAACGAATAAAGTGATTGGCATGGAGGCATTACTTCGCTGGCATGATCCTGGACTAGGTCATATGCCACCGGATCGCTTTATTCCATTTGCTGAGGAATGTGGGCTCATTAATGATATTGGGGTATGGGTGTTAAGAAAAGCATCTTCCCAGGCACGCACTTGGAATGAAGTACATAATTTAAACTTACGTGTGGCCGTGAACATTTCTCCGATTCATATTAGTACGACAGGCTTTGTTGAAATGGTACATGAAGTTATTGCAGAAACAAAAATAGATCCACACTTCTTAGAAATTGAAATTACAGAAATGAGTATGCTAGATTATACGGAAGACTTAATAAATACAATCAAGCAATTAAGAGCACTTGGTATTACAATTTCATTAGATGATTTCGGAACTGGTTATTCGTCGCTAAATTACTTAAAAAAATTCCCAGTAGATGTTTTAAAAATCGATCGTGCATTCGTTCGTGATATCGTGCCTGAAAAATCAGGCATTGCCATGATTTCAGCTATGATCTCTTTAGCACATGCCTTAAATCTGCAAGTAGTAGCTGAAGGTGTAGAGGAAGAAGCCGAATTAAATGTGCTGCGTGAACATGGCTGCGAGTACGTACAGGGCTATTATTTCAGTAAGCCGTTATCGGTAGAGGACTTTACGAGACTAATAGTTGATAGTAACATGTAGTTAATAATGGAGGATCTTGTCTTTAGTTTAGGACGAGATCCTCTAAGTATTTACGGTTACTTTATTACAAACCCAGTACACATAGCCAGTCCAATCTCCATTAGGTGCTCAATCCTTCGAACCTATTACAATTTTTGTTTCGCCTATAAATCTAACAGAACAATGGAAACACCCGCCTAAGTAGTTTTTTACGCGAACTAATTTTTGAAGATGGATGGAAAATTTACGCTAAAATGTTTTATAGATTATTAACGTCAATTGGGGGGAGCGGTGACTTGAAGAAAAAAGTAATAAGTATTGTTTCTTTGTTGGTTGTAATTATACTGTTGCATTCAACACCAATTATGGCATTAAGAACACATATATTTTTTATGGGTTATCCAAAAGCCGCAATTTCTTCAGGAATTATTGAAGATAAAGATCATAATGAAGTAGATAAAGATAAATTTGCTGAATTAAATGCCAAAGCTTACACCCTAACAAATCCTCCAATAGAAAAAGCTACTCAGGGCGAATTAAGAAACTTTTTGGTGAGGAAATTTGGATTTTTACATTTTGCAGAATACTTAGGTGATACTTAATAACCTTCGTCAGTCAAACGGAGGCTTCGTATTATATATAGTTCAGCCAGAACTTTCTGGTTGAACTTTTTTTAGATTAAATCTATCTGTAGCCAGGGTAGAACGTACGGGGGCGTGGGACATTGATCCCGTCGACTAAACTGCTCACCCCCTACTTGTAGAATTATGTTTGAGGCTGGTTGGGACTTAGAACTCGTATCGCTTATAGTTACTGTAATTGCATTGTCGTTTACTTTTACACAAAAAACTAAACGCAGGAAGCCACCTTCAAATCGAGAACGAAGGTGGCTTTTATCATGTTATATGCGATGGTTGGGGGATTGAGTTGTAGAGGTAGCTGACCGTTAAAATTTGCTAATAACCAAATATTCTGTTGATTTCTCACAACGGGTTATGGCACACTATAGGAGTGGAATTATATTCCAACTTTTTTCTGCGAAAGGAGATGTTTTTAATGACAACTTATATGGTATTGGTGGTTTTAACTTAACCGAATATCGGGTATAGTAAATTCCAATTTTTGATTATAACTTGGAATGAGAGCAAGCGGGAATATCACCCGTGTTTTTTGCTATGCCGTAAACAGTAACCTTTCGTGAATACTGCTGTTAGCGGGATACGATGAATGTCGTATTCCTTTTTGATTATAGTCGACTTTTGACTTTTCTCCGCGAAACAGCAGCTTCTTAGGAGGCTGCTTGTTCGCGGTATTTTTATGCCCAAAAACAACTTTTAGGAGAGGATAAGTTCAATGATTGATTTGAAACAATATGGCTATATCGAAGCCGAAACGCCGCCGATAGGTTTAATACCTGGAAGGGTTACTGAACTACAGCGAGAGCAATATACCGTCATCACCGAACAAGGAGAAGTGACGGCTGTATTGAAGGGCGCTTTCTACCACACTGCGGTGACTCGGGAAGATTTTCCGTGCGTTGGCGATTTTGTATTTCTGCAATACAACGAAAACGGTGCTTCGCGCATTACCAAATTGCTACCTCGACGCTCGAAATTTTCCCGCGCTGACTATTCGGGACACGCGGTAGGGTATGTCAAATCCATACTGGAGCAAGTCGTTGCAACGAATTTTGATTACGTATTTATCGTGTCGTCCCTAAACTGGGATTTCAAGGTCAGCCGCATCATGCGCTACCTGACACAGGCACGGCAGAGCAGCAGCCAGCCTGTCGTAATCTTAACAAAAGCTGACTTGGCCCCGGATTTCAGCGCACCGTTAGTTGAAGTTCAGAAAGCCGCTCCTGATGTGCCAGTACACGCAGTTTCCAGCCACACCGGGAGTGGTTTAGATGGGTTGAGCGAATATCTGCAACCAGGAAAAACCGTGGTATTACTCGGCATGTCCGGTGTGGGAAAATCCTCATTGCTAAACGTCTTGATGAATCAGGAAGTGATGACTGTCAAGGCTATCCGCGAGGCCGACAGCCGGGGACGGCACACAACAACGCATCGCCAGCTTTTCATGCTCCCTTCCGGTGCTATGGTTATTGATACGCCTGGTATGCGTGAACTTGGGCTGTTCGGTGCGAACGACGGGATCAGCGCGGGATTTAACGATGTGGAGGAATTATTCACACAGTGTCGCTTCAATGACTGCCGCCATCAGACGGAGCCGGGCTGTGCAGTTCTTGCCGCCCTTGCCGATGGATCATTGGCACCAGAGCATTGGGAGCGTTACCTTGTACAGAAGCGGGAAAACAAGTTTGTGGATGATAAATCGGGGGGATCGCGTGGATAAACAGGCGTGGCAAAAGTCGATTGTCTTGCGTCATAAGGGTAAAAAGGGAGGATACAAGAAATGAACAACCATGATGAAAAGTTTATAAAGCCCGAAATACTGGCGCTTGTTTTAAGTAAAATGCTCGACAAGACGATAATTCGCGCAGATTATCAACTTAAAGAGTTGCAAGGCGGGACAATAGGAGTTGTTCGGCTTGTAACAGGCATGGTTGAAACTTCTGATGGCGAAAATCTGCCGTATAAGATAGTTTGGAAAACACAGAAAAAATTTGAGCGTTATGGTGATCCGGATTCATGGCGTAGGGAATACGACCTCTATGTATCGGATTTCAAAAAGGTTTTCTCCGACTCGTTCAGGTGGCCGGAGTGTTATCACGTCGAAATAAATGGCGATGAGATTCAACTGTGGATGGAATATATTGATGGTGTGTCAGGCTTGAATCTAACCTCGGAAATGTATGAACGTATAGCCGAGGAATTGGGGCAATTTCAAGGTAAGTTGTACACTGAGCGACCAAAAGCATTGCAGAATTTGTCCAATTTAAGCAAGGTTGAGTTTATGAAAAACCACTATCTGCGTTATCAGTCATGGAATGTTTTGTATGATTATATACGCTCCGATGACTGTGAAATCCCGAAGCACCTGTGTAAAATGCTCATAGACTTAGATAACAATGCGGACGAAATATTCAGTCGAATTGAAAAGCTACCAATAGTGCTTTGCCACAGAGATTTTTGGGTGGCAAATATATTCTATTCGGACAGTAAAATCGTACTTATCGATTGGGATACCGCAGGATGGGGGTACATGGGCGAGGATATCGCGAGTTTAATAACTGATGAAGCGGACGTCTGTCATATGATGGAATACTACCAAAAATGCATTCCGGCATATTACAGGGGTTTTTCGGAAAATGCGGATGTGTCCCATGTATCCGAACATTGTATCTATGAACTAATTCTTGCTATGTTCGGATACAGGCTTGTGGAGTGGTATAAATTCGCTAAGTCGCCCGAAGATAAATCAAATCACCTTGATACCTTGCAAAAAATCCATGAGATGAGAAATATGTAGATCAATAACTTTTTTTATTTTAATTTAATCTATCAGTAGCCAGGGTAGAACGTACAGGGGCGTGGGATGTTTCACTTGCTCAGAAATATTTATGAATTTTGGCTAGTTAGAAGCAATTTGGTCACCGGTAAGTAAAGTCAATTTTCTGATATTTCCCGAAAAATAATCGTTTTTAATTAAATATTTGAAATTATTTAACTGTTTTGCTAAAGTTATATAAAATATGAATTGATGATGTGGCCAAGTAAGGTAGAATCGTGAAACAGAGAATATAGCAATTGCTGAGAGCTATATCACCGCTTCTTATCTGAAACCTACCACGGAGATGTTATGCAAACATAACCGAGTCGTTTTCGTTACAAAACGTTTGAGGGTTTTAAGATTTCTTAAAACTAAATTCAAGGTGGTACCACGTTTAGTCGGCACAAAGACGTCCTTATTTGAAGGACGCTTTGTGCTTTTTATTTTTTCAGTGGGTAAAGTTGCAGAAATGGAGGAGAGAATATGACAACACAACAAAGCGATTTTTCAAAATGGTACATTGAGACAATCCAAAAGGCAGATTTAATGGATTATACACCAGTGCGTGGCTGTATCGCATTTAAACCAGACGGCTATGAAATTTGGGAACATATTCAGGCAGAAATGGACCGTCGTTTTAAAGAAAGTGGCCATCGCAACGCTTATTTCCCTATGCTAATCCCTGAATCCTTCTTTCAAAAAGAAAAAGATCATATCGAAGGTTTCTCACCTGAGCTTCCTTGGGTGACAGAGGCTGCAGGTGAGAAATTAGAAGAACGTCTAGCGCTTCGTCCAACTTCTGAAACGCTGATTGGCCATCTCTATTCGAATTGGATTAAAAGCTACCGTGATTTGCCGGTCTTGATTAATCAATGGGCAAATGTTTTTCGTTGGGAAAAGAAAACACTTCCGTTCATTCGAACATCTGAATTTTTGTGGCAGGAGCGCCATACAGCACATATCGATGAAGACGATGCACGAAAAGAAACAATGCAAATGTTAGCTATCTATAAGGAGGTAGTAGAAGGTTTACTTGCAATTCCTGTCTATGATGGACAAAAAACACCTTCTGAACGTTTTGCAGGCGCAGTTGATACATTTTCTATCGAAGCAATGATGAAAAATGGAAAGGCCGTACAAGCTGGTACCTCTCACTATTTAGGGACAAAGTTCGCTGAAGCCTTTGATATTAAATATTTAAATAAAGCCAATCAGCATGACTATGTACACACTACGTCTTGGGGAACTTCCACACGTTTAATTGGTTCAGTGATTATGGTTCATGGTGATGAACAGGGGCTTATTTTACCGCCACGAATTGCACCAACTCAAGTTGTCTTAATACCTGTAGGTCCATGGAAAAAGACCCCTGAAGTGATGGAGAAGCTAGATGATATTTATGCGGCCCTTAAGAACAAGGGAATTCGAGTACGTCTTGATGACTCCGACCAATCACCAGGCTTCAAATTTAATGAATGGGAATTAAAAGGCGTACCAGTTCGAATTGAATTAGGACCTCGTGACTTAGAGAAAAACCAGGCATTGTTAAAAGCACGAGATGAAGATGACAAGCAATCCATTGACCTGAATGACCTTGTTTCAGCAATTGAAGAAGAACTGACAACAATGCAAAGTCGTTTATTTGAAAAAGCACGCAAATTCCGTGATGAAAACGCACATACAACGATCGATACACTTAAAGATTTACAGCAGCATATTAACATTTCCAAGGAAAATGGATCTATTCCTGGTTGGGTTCTTGCTGGATGGTGTGGAGCTGATGCCTGCGAGGAAAAAGTGAAAGAAGAGACAAAATATACTTCTCGTAACATTCCATTTAACCCACCAACTACGAAAACTACATGTATTTGCTGTGGAAATGAAGCAAAACATACAGTTTGGTTTGCTCAAGCATATTAATAATTGAAAAAATGATACAGCATTAAGCTTGCTTCTCTAATTTAGAGAAGCGGGCTTTTTTCTGTTTCATAAAAAAATAGTAGCTCTATGGAAAGGTCAGACTCGCCATCAATAAGTTCTTGGTTCTTCAATATCAGTTAGAACCATTCATAGAAATTTGCGCATCTATATCGATTATTAATCCTAAAAATACAATCTAACCTTGACCTAGATTCACCATCTCTAGAAATTCCAAAAAAGACCAAAATAACAATTGAATTTTTTGAACGGTCATGCTAATTTTAAAATATGAATATAAATAATAATGCAAACAATCAAAAAAAGCGAAGTTTTATAGAAGCTGCCAGACAAACGCAAATTGTGGAGTGCGCAATCGAGACGATTGCCAGTTTGGGATTTGCACAAGCATCCTTAGCTCAAATTGCCAAACGTGCAGGTATTAGTACGGGCGTGATATCCTATCACTTCAAAAGCAAAGAAGCGTTGATCGGGCAGGTCATTGAAAAGGTGTACACTTCCGGCGACTCTTATATGCACCCGCTTGTACAATCTGCCACTAGTGCAAGGGACATGTTAAGCGTATACATTGAAAGCAACATTGCCTTTATGTCTGCACATAAGACGTATATGTTAGCTCTATTAGAAATTTGGTCAGGAATTCGGCCTAAGGAAGGAAAGGAGTCGTTTGTTTTTAGTCTTCAAGAGGCAGCTATTCACGACTTAGAGCAGATTTTCCAATTTGGGCAAATGAACGGAGAATTTCGAACATTTTCTCCCAGAGTTATGGCAATAACAATTAGACAGGCGATCGACGGAGTGCCGCCGCAAATAATGACGAATCCCGAACTGGATCTTGATGCTTATGCAAAAGAATTAATCACTTTGTTTCAATTGGCAACCGATCAGAACGTAACTTTGTGAGCATAATCAGAAGGCAACTTAAGGAGGAAAATGTTATGACAGACGGGGATTCGGCCCTTCAACTGCTCGGGTTGAGTAAAAAATTTGGAGAAAACACTGTTGTTAACAGTGTCAATTTGACTGTGCCTTGCGGTTCATTTTTCGGTTTGGTAGGCCCGAACGGTGCAGGAAAAACGACTCTATTATCTATGGCAATAGGTTTGCTACGCCCAGACAGTGGAGTGTCTAGAATATTCGGTGTTGATGTTTGGTCAAATCCTTTACAAGCAAAGACGTTAGTCGGGGTTCTGCCGGATGGCATGTCATTGCCAGAAAGGTTAACCGGGCGTGAACTTTTGACTTATATGGGATTGCTGCGTGGACTTGATGCGAAGACTGTTGCCGAGCGTACAGAAGAATTGCTTGCGATCTTGGATTTCCGTGACGATGAGCATACGCTTGTTATCAACTACTCCACTGGAATGAGAAAGAAGATTGGTCTTGCCACGGCCCTTCTACATTCCCCAAAGCTTCTTGTGCTTGACGAGCCGTTCGAGGCGGTTGATCCTATCTCCGCGTCAACAATAAGAACCATCTTGCAGCATTTTGTTGCCAGTGGCGGTTCTGTCATCTTATCTAGCCATGTCATGGCGTTAGTCGAGCAGTTGTGTGATCATGTTGCTGTTATTGCGAAGGGGAGTGTGGCGGCTACTGGTCCATTGGAAATAGTCCGTAATGGTAAAAGTCTGGAAGAGGCTTTCGTTCACTTAGTTGGGAATCACTCTGGAGAAGGAAAGAGACTATCATGGTTAATGTAATGATTCGAATGAAGATATCCTTGCTTCGCCACTCGATGAGCGGAGGACGAGCGACTCTTATGATTATAGGCGGTGTAATCGGTCTATTGCTAGCAGTTAGTACGATTCTACTTGGTGTACTATATAATCATGAAACATCGGCAGATCTAATCTGCATCGCTTTTGGATTTTGGATGATTGGTTGGATCATAGGGCCTATGTTAGTTGGCGGAGAAGGGGCATTGAAAACGGAATACTTTACCTTGCTACCTATCGCCCAACGAAAATTGGCTATAGGGTTGCTCGGTGCCTCTTTCATCGGTATCGGACCCACCGTTAGCTTAGTCGCCTGTTTCTCTCTCATTGTTTATGCAGCAAGACTTGGAATTTGGCCTGTTATCGTTGCCGTACCTTCAATGTTGTTGCAACTGGCAATCATCATGCTGTTGTCCAAAGTGGTGATGGGGGTGATTGGGGAGGCATCGAAATCCAGATTAGGTTTGGAATTCGGGGCGTTGATCATAGGAGCCGTTATAGCTTTTCTTAACGTCGGTTGGTATTTATTTCCCTCAGTTAGCCTGTTCGTAGAGGAACCGTCGCCAGCAATTTCCTTAGCGGCTCGAATATTGCCATCAGGTTGGGCTATGGTAGCGATCGAAGCCGTAAGTCGATCCCATTACTTTTTAGCTGTGGGTGTTCTCTGTGGTTTGGCTTTATTGTGTGGATTACTATTGATTACATGGGCAAAGCTACTGTCAGTAAGCACAAAAAATGAGGTTCAAATTAATAGATATAGCAGAAATAAATCAATGTTCCTTACTTGTGCCAGCGTGCTAGCGCCAAAGACTTCAAAAATTGGGGTAGTTGTTCTTAAGGAACTGAAGACTTGGATGCGTGATCCGCAGCGAGGGCGATTGTTGCGTATGGGGCTGTGGACGGGATTATTCTACGGCTTATTTGTATCGTTGAGTGGTGTTACTTTATTAATGCCCTGGATCGGCGTAGTCCTTGTGATGTTCACTTGCATATTCTCGAACAATCTTTATGGGTTTGATGGCGGTGCTCTTTGGATATCAATTACTATACCGGGTTCAGAACGAAACGATGTGAGGGGCAGACAGTTTGCATGGATAATGGTTGTAGCACCCGTATCGATCGTAATTTCTCTTATATTCCTTTATTTCAGTAAGTTGGAATGGGCGTGGGCATGGGTTTTGGCTTTGCTTCCATCACTTTTAGGTGGAGGAGCGGGACTTATCTTGTTCCTCTCAGTTTACAAGCTCGTACCTGTGACAGATCCGCATCGACGCGGACGCGGAACAATTGTCTCTGGTGATGACATGAACGGAGGTGAATTATTTTTAACCAATTTATTGATATTGATATTACTGTTTTTTGCATCGATACCTACATTATTCATATTGACTTTAGGGACGTTGCTACATCAAAACTTGCTGAAATGGACCGGTGTACCTGTAGGATTGTGTACCGGCCTATTCATCGCTTGGTATTTCGGACGCTTATCATACCGTCGTTTAGAAGCTCATGGTCCAGATATTCTCTCTTTTATGCAGTGCGGTGGAATAGCTCAATCCGTGGATAACAAAGTAGCTGAAAAAGAGGAGACATTCTCTAATCTATCTTTAGGAAAGTCCGTTTTGGTAGGACTACTCGTTACGATGGGGATTATCTTCACGTTGCCACAGGGGATTGTGCCCATTATTCTCAAGCTTCTAGATGTAAATGTACGAAGTTGGTTTATTGCCCTATATCTTCAAGAGAACGCCCAATTACCTGTATGCCTCTTCTTCATTCTAGTTGGTGTGAGTGCCTTGATTATAACTAGAATAATAATTCGGAAACAGTGAAAAAGAAAAAGAAGAGACAAAATATACTTCTCGTAACATTTTAACCCGCCAACTACGAAAACTACTTGTATTTGCTGTGGAAATGAAGCGAAATACAGTTTGGCTTTGCTCAAGGATACTAAAAATTTTTTCATAACATGTATGATTAGGGAAGAACATATTTTAACCTTCCCTAATCATTTTAGATGGTATCACCAGGGCGGGAATTTTATATTTTATACGGAAAATTTAGCTAGCAAACTAGATAATACTTTATTGAAATTTGCTCCAAACTTTGAGACTTGGGCTATTGCATTTTCGTCGCTTTCATATAGATGAGAAGTAATCTTTGCGAAAGCTTTAGGGTTATTAATATTGAACGTAGCTACATGCAATTCGATCCAACTACTAATAATGTGCATTTGCTTTAACTCATCAGTTTCTTGGGCTAGAGCTTTTAATAGAATATCGCTTTGCTCCATAAACTCATCAAATTCATCCTTCGAAATAGTTGGTAGATTAAGAAACTCCTTCTCCCCCCAAACATCTTTTATAGAGGTGAAATTTTCAACGCTAAGTTGGTTTGCTAGTTGCTCTTTGTCTTTAACTATAGAAGGCATTTTATTGCCCAATACTTTTTTAAATACTTCAAAATCCATATCTTTCTCTCCTTTGAGAATAGAATCTATCAAGGAAATTATACTTTCAAGTCCTTCTTTCTTTTGCGCCATGAGCGAACGTTGCCTTGATAGTTTAGTTTGATAATCAGAAGTAGGATCGTTTAGCAATAACTCAATTTCTTTTAAAGAGAATCCCAGCTCTTTATAGAATAAAATTTGCTGCAGCTTAATTAATGAATCTGAATCATATTGTCGATATCCGGATTGCGTATAATTTGAAGGCTTCAATAAATCAATTTTGTCATAATATTGCAAGGTTCTAACTGAAACACCCGTTAAATGCGAAATTTCTTTAATTGTTTTCACTAAGAATCACCCCTGATATCTAGAATATAAAGTATTACGTTACGTAGTAGTCAACTACAGAGATTAAATTTTTATGGATTTAATAAGGCAAACCGAATAATCTAATTTCGGTTTGTTTTTTTATTGAAAGCAAAAAATCGAGTGATCAAATAGGCTTAGACTGTTAGTGATACTACAAGTACACGGGGAATCCAAACCTAACACAAATTCCAATGCATTTTCTAAAATGATTATATAGCAAAATGTATTTTAATTAATGATTAGAGAATAAAACTATTGCCATTATCCCAAAATAAATTTGACTAGACACTAATTAGTGTCATATAATTAAGACACCAATCAGTGTCCAATTCATAAGGGGGGGGTCGATTTTGAGCGACAAGACTCAAGAGCGTGATGTTTATGCTGCTATTGCTGACCCCACAAGACGTCAATTAATACGCTTGTTGGCAGATGCGAAAGAATTACCTCTTCACGAATTAACGTCTCAATTTCAAATGGGTCGCACAGCAGTTTCTAAGCATTTGGCTATCCTTAAAGATGCTGATCTCGTAATTGCTCGAAGGGTTGGTAGAGAAACGAGGTATCGGTTGAATGCCGGTCCTTTGAAAGAAATTCAAGATTGGGTATCATATTACGAAGGATTCTGGAAAGAAAGAATGGCTATATTAAATCTTTTATTGGAGGAAGAAAAATGACAGCAGATGTATCTTTAGATTATCAATTTACAAGTTCAATCGAGAAAGTTTGGAACGCATTAACGGATTCAGACACTCTAGAAAAATGGATTTGGAAAAATGACTTTAAACCAATCGTAGGACATAAATTTCAATTCCGAGCTGAGCCAAATGAATGGTGGGATGGAATTGTCAATTGCGAGGTACTTAAAGTGGAAGAGCCTCATACATTATCTTACACTTGGGCAAGTGCCGGAGAAATCACTACTGTGACATGGACGTTGACAGAAGGTTCAGATGGAACTACACATTTACATCTTGATCAAAGCGGATTCAGTGAAGCAACGAAAGCTCGCGAAGGAGCAATCGAGGGTGCTAAATATGCTTGGGTTAACATGGGGAATCAGCTTGAAAAAGTGTTAGCATAAAATGATTTCTTCTTCTCCCATGATACCTGCTTTTCAAGATCAACCTTTTAAGCAGGTATCAAAAAGGTAAGGAGAATAATCCATATTAATCGTTTGGCGCTTTTCAGGACACGAAAAGCGTCATTTTTAATGTTGATTCATAAACATAACAAATACAGTTGAAGTTGTGCTAACATGACTGTACTAGATGGAATGGAGAGAATATCGGATGAAAATAAATCAATTAATTGCTAACAATATAAACCGCTTAGATGTCGACTTGCCGGAAGATCAATCTTTAGGAATTGCTGGTTTGTCCGGATCTGGTAAAACTACATTTTGTCAAACAATTGGTGAAGAATCCAAGAAGCGACTCGTTTCTTTATTGCCAAAGGCTGAATATCAGTATTTATTTCCTAATATAATGGAAACGAATTTCAGTGCCATCAAGATGGAAGAAATGCCTTTAGTCCTTTTTCTAGGAAAATCATCCATTTCTACCAATCCACGTTCAACGGTCGGTACTCATACAGGCGTTTTTAAAGAGATTCGTGAAAGACTTGCGGATAAGTTTGATCTTTCGCCAGAGGTTTTTTCCTTTAATAATGCATTAGGCTGGTGCCCTGCATGTAAAGGACGTGGGACGACCAAAAATGTCGAATGTAAAAAGTGTGAGGGCAAGCGTTACAATCCAGAAGTTGAGCAATATAAGCTAGAGTTATGGAATCAACCACACAGTATTTCCGATATGAACAATTTAAGTATTGAGGCGATTTATTCCCTTTCAGAGGAATTAAATATAAGCGAAGAGAGACAACATATTCTTGAAAATATTATCAATATGAATATTGGTTACTTAACAATAAATCGGATCATGGGTACCTTATCTGGCGGGGAATTAACACGACTCTACTTGGCAGAATTTATGGCCGCTAGTGAAAATACCGTGATTATTATTGATGAAATTTCTGTTGGTCTTGATCACCAAACCCTTTTGAAGATTTTAGACCAGATTAAACAATTGGGCTATAAAAACCAAATTTGGCTTATTGATCATTCTGATACGGTACTAGACACAGCAGATGGGCAACTGTACTTCGGGCCAGGCAGCGGGAAGTACGGCGGTAGAATCGTTGAAGAATCACCACGTCCAGAACCAATCCAATGTGAACGAAATCAGGCAATGCCTACAGACTATTATCAGTTTCATGGTCTTTACTGTCGTAATATTGAAGTGGCTGACATTCAGATTCCTAAAAATAGACTTGTAACCGTTACAGGTGAGTCTGGCTGTGGGAAATCAACCCTTGTCAATGAGTGTATCTCCAAAGATTTCCTAAAACGATATCCAAAAGATAAACTGGTCATGGTAGGACAAGACCGAAACCAATCGATAACTAGCCGATCAACTGTTGCAACGTTTCTTGATATCAAACGAAAAATGACGAAATACAGTGACGACATAGACGATATATTTCAACGCTCCATTGAAGACATTATTGAGGAGCTTCCAAATGAAGACATCGCTCATAAACGCTTAAGTTTACTAATCAAACTTGGGCTCGGTTATTTGACGCTGGAAAGAAAAACACAATCCTTATCGACAGGTGAATTTCAATGTGTTCATTTAGTTTCTGAGCTGTTTTCGAACGCTAGAAACCCTCATACACTGTTTATTTTTGACGAACCTTCAAAAGGGTTATCGCAAAATATTTTAAACCAATTCATAGATAGTGTCAGGGACATTCTACAAGATGAATCGGTCTCGATTATGATGATTGAACATAATGCTTATATGATAGATAGCTCTGATTTTATCGTTGATTTTGGAAAAAGACAGCAGGAGCCTGTTCGACATCTTGATGTTGTCAGTCATGATGATTATTTTAGTCAACTTAACAGTAAAAGTGCTAATGCTTCATTGCATATAACTTCTACACTAGCTTCAAAAAATGACATTCATTACTTAGAAGAACATCATATTAGCTATTATAAAAATGCTGAAAACATCTATAAAGGCGGTATTTTAAAAAGCTTATCATCCATGGCACGTTTAATTTATGGTGAGTACGAATCTGCAACAATTGCACCAGTCATCGCCATTGACCTGGAAAGACACTTATATAGTCAATATAGTTTTTTATATGAAATTGGTGGCCTGATTAACCATATTGTGGCTGCACATCCGAACAATAAAGATACGAGAAGCTTCGATTTCTTTAGTCAAGAAAATCATTGTCCAAGCTGTTCTGGCCGCCTGGAAATTGAAAAATTTGATTTCGATATCGTCATACAAGACAAAACAGTGCCATTTTGGGATGGCTTATTACATCCAGACGTGATGGAAGTATTAACATATTATCAATATCCGAAATTGCAATTCCTGTTTGATGAGATCAAAAATGAACTAGGTCAAGATATTAGTAAAAGCTACAATGAGATGACAGAAGAAGAAAGACATACCTTCCTATATGGTTATTGGGAAAAGGCATTTTATGATAAAGCAACTAAGTCCTCAAAAAAATGGGAAGGTTTTAATTTTATCCTTGGACGTTATATCGTTATTTCGAAATCAATTATTAAAGAGCAAATGAAAGAATCTAAAGAAATGATTGCCTGCCCAATTTGTCAAGGAGCGGTGCTAAACCATAAGAAAAAACTAACGTTTGGGAACACTGATATTCGTAAACTTATTCACCAACCGATCGATCAGGTCATAAAAACTGTAGGGAACTTACCAGAGCTTGGAAAACTAAAAGCAATTGTAGGTGGCGATATGACTCTTACGGAAGATGTCTCCTTACTTCCTAGAGAAACACAAGTATCGTTGAAAATGCTTGAATTAGATCTAGCAAGCTTTGCCGGTTATGAAATAGTACTAAATAATGTTTTACCATTCTGGGACAAAATTAAAGATAATATCGAAGCAATAAGCAGCAAAAATCTAATAACAATCTGTGATTTTGCCAACATTGATGAAACGAGAGAAACCATCATTGATAAGTATTTCACTAATGGAAAATACAAAAAACTAACGTACGTCTATGAAGCATTTGGCTACAAAAAAATTGTGACACAAATTAATAAAATTAAAGCAAGTCATAAATGTCCATTCTGTCATGGGAAGAAAGTCATTTCAGAAGATAATCTCCATGAAGGCGTCTATAAATTATCAGTACCATGTGTAAGTTGCTATGAAAGTGGCATCAATGATGAAGGGCGAAAGGAAATCGTCGATGGTGTCGATGTGCAAACATGGCTAACTGGCAAAGTAAGTGATGTTGTGGCTGAAAGTTTACGAACGGAGGCTGTTGTAGATATTCCAATTTTCAACCGTATTCGTGAGTTGAATAAACGAGATATGATGGCGATTTACCAATGCCTTGAGCAAAATAATTAAATCAAGCCATATTTATTTTTTATTTTATCGACAAGCTAAACTCATGTGCAAAAATAAAAATTGCACATGAGTTTTTATGTTATTCTGAAGAAGTATTTTGAAAAGTCATTAGAATTAAAGGAGAAAGATAACAATGACAGAATTGGATTGGAAAAATAATGCTAGCGGGCATAAATTCATTGCTTCTTTTAGTGGTGGAAAAGATAGTGTCTTAGCTTTATATAAAGCAATGAAGGTTGGAGAAGCGCTTGGATTAATCGTCATGTTGGAGGAAGAAGGAGAACGTTCTAGATCCCATGGAATGCCACCGGAACTCATACGTGCTCAAGCTAACTCTATAGGTTTACCTGTTTATACTGCTGCAGCAAGCTGGACAGCATATGAAAAAGTATTTATGCACCTTTTAGAAAAAGCTAAAAATCAAGGTGCAGAAGTTTTAGTAACAGGAGACATAGATATGCCTGAACATGGCTGCTGGCATGACAAGGTTTCGAAGAATGCTGGATTAAAACTTGGCATGCCTTTATGGGAAATGGATCATCGTGAAGCCGTCGATGAGTTCATAAATCTAGGATTTGTTACGATCATTGTAACAGTTAATTTATCATTGGGAATGCGAGAGGACGATTTAGGTCGAACGTTAACTCATGAATATATAAAGGAGCTCGAAGCTCGTGGTATTGACCCTTGTGGAGAAGGTGGAGAGTTCCATACGACAGTATTAGATGGGCCAATTTTCAAACATCCTATTCGAGTTCGTGAATGTTCGGTTATTAAAAACGTGGAATATGCTTTTTTGCCTTTAGAGCTAGACCAAAACTAAATCTTAGAGGTACGCACAGAAGAGAATAATTGTATATTGCGGAATGATTCTGTATTTCCTTTAAACACAGAGAATAACGTGGAACATTGTCAATCTATTTGAGGCGTGTTCCATGTTATTTTTTTGCCTGCAGTAAAGAATGTTTGAATGTAGGACTATATGTATTTAGTATCAATAAAGGCATTTTAATTTTAACGAACATTCCAACGTAATCCAACCTGAATATTTGTGTTTAAGTTCTTGAAATGCGATTTCTCCATTGGCTGAACGCTTTATTAATGGAATAAAACACGAACATTTTAGTTATCAGTAATATCTTCAACTGACTGTGTAATCGTGTGTTTTCTTACTATCTCCAAGAGGGGATGAAAAATACTATTACGTAAATAATGGATACTTTTATTAGGAAAATATTTACTAAGGGTCACCGGAGGAAAGTGACCCTTAGTAAATATTTGAAGGGAAAGGATAAGTTTATATTATCCTATTAATTATGGGTATTGGAGGCGGTATTGGGTATTAATAGAATCCGATGAAGCTAGTGCCGACAATAATCAATAGAATGAATAGAACAACGATTAGCGCAAATGCTGAACCAGTACCATAACCGCCGCCATTTCCGCAGTAATCAGACATAGTAATTACCTCCTTTCTACAATCTATAATATGAATAGTTGTAAAATGGAATTGCGATATTTAACTACTCATTAGATTAAAATTTAAAAAAATTTTATAAATAAAAAAGATCACTCATGTAAAAGTGACCCTGAAATATGGTGATAAAAAGCTAAAGGTCGGCGAATAATATAAGAAAGATTGATTATGTTGATCCTCCTTATTTCACAAAAGCCCCACCTTAGCTTCATAATGAATGAAATTTAACTAGGTTTAATGTATTCTCCTGTTGAAGCATTAAAGCCCGCTGCTTCCATTTTTGTTTGGTTACTATTCCAACCTATTACTAATAAAAGGGTAACATTTCTCTCTATATCTTTTCTAAGCATAAAATTATACCCTTTAGCCCAATCTTTTCCTGGATAAATACCGCCAATTTTTAGAGCTTTTTGAAGCAATTCAGGTGAATCATACTTAATATCTTTCATTTGTATAAACTCTTTTTCAGGGTAAGGAGAAGCACCATCGCTCGTTAAATCATTTGTATCATCTATTTTTCCGTCATGAATGGTTACTAAAAAAGCCTTATTAGTTTCTGGCACTCCAAATAAAATATTCCAGTGCTTTCTTTTGCCGTTACTTCCAATTGACTTCCCAGGCTTATCTAAATCAATATTTATTGCATCTATTAATTGAGCATTTTTATTCCATTTCGATGCAGGCGGATAGGCTAATTCAATCGCTTCCTTTATTGATAATTCTTGCTGTTCAGCGACTTCTAATGGATCTTCAGTTGATTGTAGTGTTCGAGCAGATACTTTCTCAACAGCACCAACTGAAATTAATAAAAGTAAGACAACAAACACTATTTTTTTCATTTTCTCGCCCCCTTTTTAGGGATATTGTTTACAAACTTTGTTCATTTATTCTGCGTCGTTATTAAAACAACAAAATCAATAAGCTATTACTTGTCGAACAATTATTCCAATGGTAAAAAGGGATATACTGGATTTTATAGAATACTAGTAACCAACCTATAAAATTTTTATCAGGGGTGATGAAATTGGAAATTACTCAAGAACAAAAGTCGTTATTCAGTAAAATTGGCTATCTCTATTTACCAGCTAACAATATTGATGAAGCAATTGAATGGTACCAAAATAAGCTTGGATTCAAGCTGAAAACACCGAAGTTTCAAGATGATATTGGTTATGTAGCAGTATTAACACCGCAAGAAGGATATGTTGTATTACTCCTTGTAGAAACAAGGGATCATACAACAGCAGATTTTTTACGCGACGGTCGCACGTATCAAACGTTTACTTTAAATTGCCCAGACCTTGAATATACACATTCATCATTAAAAAATAGTGGTGTAGAAGTTACCGAAATTGTTATGCGAGGGGAAAATGCTAAATACTTTGTCTTTACCGACCCATCAGGTAATCATATTGAGGCTGCTTGGTCTGTATGGGACTAGGTGTAATCAAAAAGAAACCGTTATTTTCAACATGGAGGTTTCAAATTAATGTTGATTTATAACTTTAACATTGCGATGTTTGTTCTATAAGAATACTTTTCAGCAAAACAGAAGCTAATATTGAGTAATGGCGCATATAATTATTAGATAAAAATCACCTCGTTAGTAAGGGGTGATTTTTTATTGGATATTTAAGAGTGTACTTAAGTTATTGATTTTAGTTAGATCAAAAATCATCGTTCAAGTAAGGTGGAGTTGAAATTATGAATGCGAAACAAAATGAGCGAATTCTCTATGCGGTTTTCGAAAATGAAATTCAATTACCTATCCTAGATATAACTCATCCACTTTTTAACGCAAGTATTGATGAACAGGCGTATCATTTGAACTGTCGCAAGTCAGCCCGGAGCATTGAATCACTAAAGAAGATGCCTGGATTTATCCGGAACATTTTTGTGAAAATGTCGAATGTCGACAATTCCTATCTTAGCGGCATGCGTACTTTGCTGTACAAACTTGGCCCCGACTTAAGCCGAGGGATAAAATTAGGCTTCCGGGATAAGTGGGCGGTGAAGCAAACCTCTTTTATGGGACTCCGAATCAGGCTGAGGGATCTTTGCCGGCGCCAGTCGAAAATTTTACTAGCCCAACTTAAGCAATTCCCTGAACGGAACCTTTGTTTCTTCAATATCGCTGGTGGGGCCGCTACTGACAGTATCAACACCCTGATTCTAATGCAAGAAGCGGACCCGGAATTACTGAAGGGACAGAAGATTGAGATCAACATTTTAGATATCGATACTTACGGTCCCAATTTCGCCAAACGGTGCATCGATGTTTTGAAGCAGCCTGGGGAACGCTTTCATGGCCTGGACATTACCCTCAATATTATTCATTATGACTGGAGCCAACCAGAGTCATTACTAAAGATGAGTTTAGAACGTTCCGACTGGATTCAACTCTGTTCATCGGAGGGAGGTCTTTTTGAGTACGGTTCGGATTCAGACATCATTGAAAATCTAAACCATTTCTTTACCAACTCCCCGGCGGACGCTCGGGTCACGGGTTCGTTAATTTTCGACCGGGCGAATGTAAATCCGGGATACCTTGGTTTTACAGAGTTTATTGGCGTGCAAATCCGGTATCTTGGGCTGGAGGGGTTGCAGCGAATTTTAACCCAAACCTCGTGGGTTTTGGAAGAATCCTATGAAATTGATACGATTTATATTTTGTTTTCATTGAAGAAAGCGTGACAGGTAGGGGGGAGTGTGAAATGATATTGCCTAGAAGCAAAAGAACGAAAAAAAGGCATCTCATCTATAGATGAAACACCTTTTCTTGAAATTATTGAGCTAATCGTTGGAGAAAGGTATCTAATTGTACTAGTGTGACATTATCGTTCACCCCGAAAGTATTGTTACCTTTACCAATCGTAATTTTATTGGAAGAGAGAATGGCTACATAATTGTAAGCCCAGTGCGTACTTGAAACATCATCAAATTGTAATGGTGTTCCTTGTTGTTTTAAATGGAATGCTTCCACTAAAACTTTCGCTAATTGACCACGTGTTATTGGAGAACCTGCATTGAATTTTCCATTTACATCACCCGTAAAAACGCCGAGTTTTTTTAGTGCTTCCGCAGCACCTGCATATTTAGACGTTGGGCTTACATCAGGAAAACTTGAATTGGTATTACTAGTATCTAAATGTAATTGATTAGCCAGTTTAAGAGCTACCTCTCCACGCGATGCATAAACGCTAAAGTCGACTTCAGTGCCTTTTACTTCTCCCAAATCATTTTCAGTGAAGTTTGCAATGCGTTTTGCCCCTACGTAACGAGATCCCCAGTAATAGGGATCATTGATTTTATCGATTTTAACCCCAGAACTTGTAGTCGCTGAAATAAAATTGCTGTCACCTATGTATATGCCAACATGGGAAACACCGCTTCCCGAAGTATTAAAAAATACAAGATCACCAGTCTTCAACTGATCTTTAGCAATAGCAGTACCTTGCTGATATTGAGCTGTAGATGTACGTTGTAGTGAAATCCCTACCTTAGAAAAAACGATTTGTGTATATGCTGAGCAATCTACACCTGTCTTAATATCTGTTCCTCCATATTGATATGGAACACCTATATATGCTTTTGCTGTATTTGTTATATCTGCTATTGTTGCCGCTTTCGCATCATGAACACTCATGCCTGTGAAGAACATAAACGATGCGAAAATGGGTAGTAACCATTTTTTCTTCAATTTAACCTTGCTCCTTTCAAAAAGCTTTCGACTTTGACTAAAGTAAGGATAGCATGAAACAGGCATGAGTTATTTTTCAATAATATTACCGATTCCCTTTAAACAGCAAAATTGAAACCTTAATTTTAACTGTGTAAAACTTCTGCAATAATTATGGTCAATTTTACTAAAAATAGTTGAAAAAATTGGATAGAAAGGGGTTTGAGTGATAATTTAGATGTTTCACCCTTTCACCTAACTGAAAAACCGTTATTTATTTTTAAGTGACTCCCTTGTTATTTCACCGAGGATGGAGACAATTTTTATAAATTTTTCGAAATCATCTATTGTTTAATACATTATCAGTCAAAGCATACGGTAAAATCGAATTTTGGCTGTCACTGGCTCTATTACAATTATAGTGTCGCTATTTGATTGGAATGAAATTGATGAGCATGGAAAATCAAGTGTAGTCTACCAAATAAGAGGGGTCCTATAGCAGCTAATTTTTAATGAGCTTAATGAAACAGGACATTAAGCCTTTCCTTGCTAAGCTTGGCTACAACAAGAAAAGTTTGAATTTCTATAAAACTTCCGAAAACCTTATCTATCTATTCAATTTTCAAAAATGCTATGAAAAATAAAAGATTTGAGTTGGAATTTAGACTCCATTTTGATCATTCTGTTTAAAATGGAGTTTTTCTATTTAGAGAAAACTTGAATTAATAATGTTAAATGATGAGTTAATATTATTGATTTTTTTTATTATAAACATTAATTTTATTATTAACATTTTAAAATACTTGTTGTATAATCAAATTAACTAAAAGGAAAGGACTTAACTATGGCTTATAAAGTAATTACAAATTGTCCTGTCTGCAGTAAAACATTAAAAATTACAAAGTTACAGTGCACTCATTGTCACACGACGATTGAAAATGAGTTTGAATTATCTAAGCTGGCATCCTTATCAAAGGATCAGCTTCATTTTGTTGAAGTATTTTTAACATGCAGAGGGAATATCAAAGAAGTTGAAAAGGAACTGGGGATTTCGTATCCAACGGTTCGAGGCAAGCTAACAGACATCATTTCATCCCTTGGCTATGTGCAGAAGAAGAAAAACGAAGTAGACGAGAAAAAAGTAGTCACTATGCTGGAAAATGGAGAGATCACAGCAGAAGAAGCCATTAAACTTTTAAAAGAGGATTAAGGAGGAATATATTATGAAAGAGGAAATCTCAAGAGTGTTAACAATGATTCAAGAAGGCAAGATTGATGCAGATAAGGCATCAGAACTGATTCAAATATTAAAAGAGAAAGAAGAAACAGATAATAACCTTTTAGAAAAACCGACTAAATACTTAGATAAAACTTTAAAAATTCGTGTTGTATCAGCCGAAAATGATAACGTCACGGTCAATTTGCCTTTAAAGCTTGTCAAGGTTGTATTAATGGCTGGACACAGCATCGCAGCAAGTATTCCTCAATCGGAAAAATACGTTAAAGATATAGACATAAACCTTATTATTGAAGCAATCGAAAACGAATTAGATGGCCAAATTGTTGATATTAAATCGGCAAACGGGGATACCGTTTCGGTCATTATTGAATAGAGATTTACTTATGATGCATGTAAAAGTGAAAGCAAAAGACGTTCGTTTTACCATCCCAGTTCCATATGCTATGTTAAACATTGTTATTTCAATTTTGTCTTCAAAATTTTTTCAACAAAAAGCAAGCATATGGACAAAAGAGCACTTTGAAAGAAAAAAACTGGACTTTACCTTTCCATTGATAGACAAAGGAGCGCTAAAGCCTATCGTCCAGGAACTGAAGAATTATAAGGGGATCGTGCTAGTTGATGTCAAAGCTAAGGACGGTACTGAGGTTAAGGTTAGACTATAATTACTTTAGTTTACACCGAGCAGAAAAAGGCCTAACTATCTCGCATACAATGCAGAGAAAACTAGGCTTTTATTTTTTATAAAGGATTCCTTTGATGGCATTCGTACCCCAAGAATGTGCATCAAAGGAATCTTTTTATTTTCACATAATCGGTCTTATTCTACTGAATCATAGAAAAAATCTATGGTTATTATAGAAATTATAGAATTGATATATAGAAATTCGCTTCTTATAATTCTTTATAAGCAATAGTTGCTACTTTAAATAAGGGAGGTACTACGGATGACAAATATTGCTGGTATTAAAATACCTGACAGCCGTTTGGCATTTGAAGCTCAGGATATTTTAAAAGAACATGGTTCTGAATTGCTTTGGAATCACTCAAATCGAGTTTATTTGTTTGGGGCACTACAAGGTAAAAAAGCTCAGAGAAAATTTGATGAAGAACTGCTATATGTAAGTGCTCTGTTTCATGATTTAGGTTTAACAAAACAATTTAGTAGCTTAGATAAACGCTTTGAGGTGGATGGTGCAAATGCAGCCCGTCAATTTCTAGCACACCATCATATCGATGATGATTCAATACAACTTGTTTGGGATGCCATTGCCCTACATACTACGATCGGTGTAGCAGAGCATAAAGAAAATGAAGTCGCATTACTGTATGCCGGGGTAGGTCTTGATGTAATGGGAGACGGTTATCATGATTTGACGAGTGAAGAACGAAATGAAATTATCCATGCTTTCCCACGTAACCAATTTAAACAAAAAATTTTGCCAGCATTTTTTGAAGGATTCAAGCATAAACCCGAAACAACATTTGGCAATATTAAATCTGATGTTTGTGCATTGTACATTCCAAATTACAAATCTAAGAACTTTTGTGACTGCGTCTTGTACTCACCTTGGTCTGAATAAAAATTGATAGTTGATAAGGGGAATCATATATTATGTTAAAACTAACACATAAGAAAATTCGACATGTTGCCTTACAAGATAAAATTGTAACAGCTCAAGAAGCGGCATCTTGGATAAAAGATGGAATGTTATTAGGAATGAGTGGCTTTACGAGGGCAGGAGATGCAAAAATAGTACCACTGGCGCTTGTAGAAAAAGCAAAAGGGGAAAAATTCCAAGTTGATGTTTATACAGGAGCCTCACTTGGTCCAGAAGTTGATCAACAGATGGCTGAAGCTGGTATTATTCGTAAACGAGCTCCTTATCAAGGTGATCCAGCAATTCGTCGAATGATAAATAATGGAGAAGTACTGTACACGGATGCGCATGTTTCACATAATGCAGAGTTAATTCGTCAAAGAATTGTAGGACCTATTGACTTTGCTATAATTGAAGCTAATGCAATTACCGAAGATGGCTTGCTGATACCAACAACTTCTGTAGGAAATTCTCCAATTATCATGCAAATGGCTAATGAAATTATTATTGAACTAAATGTTTCGCATCCTGACTCTTTAGAGGGAATTCATGATATTTATATTCCTGATGTACAAGGGAAACGCAGTCCTATTCCTTTAAATAGTGCAGGGGAGCGAATTGGAACTTTGGGTATTCCATTAGATATTACTAAGGTACGAGGCATCGTGCTATCTGAAAAAACGGATGCTCCATCAACAATTGTACAGCCAGATGAGGAAACAGCTAAAATGGCAGAGCATTTACTCAATTTTTTACGTGATGAAGTTAAGGCTGGTCGTTTAACGGAAACATTAGCACCTATCCAATCAGGCGTAGGATCCATAGCAAATGCGGTTTTAAATGGTTTTCTAGAATCAGAGTTTGAGGATTTAGAAATATATTCAGAGGTATTACAGGACGCCGTATTTGAATTAATAGATGCAGGAAAGGTGAAATCCGCTTCTGGTACGTCCATTACATTATCACAGGAACGTGGTGAGCAGGTTTATAGTCAGCTAGAAAAGTATAGAGATTGTTTAATTTTACGACCTCAAGAAATATCCAATCATCCAGAAATTATTCGACGTTTAGGATTAATTTCCGTCAATACAGCACTTGAGGTTGATATTTATGGAAATGTAAACTCAACACATGTTTCTGGTTCAAAAATGATGAATGGCATTGGAGGATCCGGTGATTTCGCCCGTAATGCACGTTTAGGAATATTCGTCACAAAATCCTATGCAAAGGGTGGTAATATCTCAAGTATTGTCCCAATGGTATCTCATGTGGACCATACAGAGCATGATGTGGACGTCATTGTTACAGAGTTCGGGGTAGCCGATTTACGTGGTTTAGCACCAAAAGAACGGGTACCTCTATTAATTAATAATTGTGCACACCCTGATTACCGTCAGCAATTGTGGGCATATTACAATGCTGCGGTAGAGAGGACTGGTAATCATCACACACCTCATTTATTAGAAGATGCGCTGTCTTGGCATGTTCATCTAGAGAAAGCTAAGACAATGAAAAAATAAGAATGATGACTAGTCATAATGCTTAGTCATTAGAAAAATAGAATCCACTAATCAACTTGCTGTGATTAGTGGATTTCTTATTGTTTTATTAATGATTGAATCAATTGTCGGCTCTTTTCTGAAATTGAAAAGCCCGCTTCTTCAAGCCCCTCAACCATTAAACGAATAAAAGCTTTCGCAGCAAAATTAATGAATTTATCTTTTCTATAAAGAAGTACAATTTCTCGCGTTAATGGTGGATTATATATCGTTTGCTCGCAAATAGTATTTGTTTTATATAGATTGCAAAGTGTTTTCGATATAATTGTTGCCCCGACATTTTGTTCAACTAGTTTAAAAATAGCTTGAATACTAGCTGTCTCTATTTTAGGTTTCACATGAAGCTTTTCTTTGCGAGCTATACTATCAATTACTTTTCTGCATTGATGGATAGTTGGAAATAATATAAGTGGAAGCTCTAAAACATCTTGAAATGCTATTTTTTCAGATGCTAATAGTGGATGATCGCTATGAGCAACGAATAGTAGTTCTTCAGTAAACAAAGGAATTATTTGAAGCTGCTCATCCTCATAATCGAAGTACTCTTGTTTATAGGAAATAGCAAAATCTATTTTATTGTCTTTAAATTGTTTTAATAAATCATCCGAGCTATTTATGCAAATTTGTAAATCTGGATATTCAAGATGATAGTCTAACAAATAGTCTGACACTAAATTTGTTAATTCACCAGGTAAAGTGCCAATAACTAATTTCCCCGCTTTTAATTCTTTAAGTTCAATTATCTGATTGCTTGTATTATCTATTGCACGGAATATATAGGTACATTGCTCAAGTAATATCTTACCAGCATCTGTAATCGCTATTTTTTTCCCTAGTCGATCGAATAGTGGAATGCCCAGTTCATTTTCCAATACTTTAATTTGATGGCTAAGCGTTGGTTGAGTAATATTCAATTTTTCGGCAGCCTTTGTAAAATGAAGTTCATTACACAGTACTAAGAAGTATTCAAGCTGTCGTATTTCCATATTCGTACCTTCTTTAATAAAATTATTTCTTATATTATATCATTATTTATATAGAGTACCGTATAATTCATCGAGATTTGATATCAAATTTAGTGATATGTAAGAGTCCTGTTTACATTTTTAGCAATATAAAGATAAATGACAATATAGACTTCATCCTCATTTCGAAATTGGAAGTAATAATCAGGTCTCTGAAAAAATGCCAATCAAGGTAATTTCATTGGCCAAGAGTCCTGTTTCTTCATGAAGTTCACGGCAAGCAACATCTTTTAAAGTCTCAGTTATTTCATAGTGCCCCCTGCTAATCCCCACCAAAGTATCGAACATATTCGTTTTTCCATAAAATGAATCCTCTATTCTACTTACAAGTTTTAAAAATAGCTTCATTAGTTTTGATCAACAATCTTTTTTGTGCAAAATAGTGCTAAAAAATATAGAATAGTTCTTCAAAAATGGAAAATAGCTTTTTATAATCAAGCTTTTCTAAATTTCAACTATATTGATTGTTTTGAAAGCTCTATGTTAAGGTAAAAAGACAAATTGAATATGCTAAATTTTGGTGGTTCAAATGGATTTGATTCTATTTGATTAAAAGGGAAGTTGGTGAGAGTCCAACACTGTCCCGCAACTGTATTTAGGAGTTCGATAACAAGACCACTGTTTTGTTTGTCAAAATGGGAAGGTGTTATTGTAGCGTTGATCATAAGTCAGGAGACCTGCCACTAAATAAGCATCAATTGACCTACGAGGATAGGGAGGTGTTAGCTACTGCATGATTTTTGTGAATTCATGTAAATTCACTGTTTTTTTGTTCTGTCATGCTTTTGTAGATTAACAACTTCACAAAGGGGTAGAAGTTGTTTTTTTGTTGTTCTTTTGTGTTTGATTGGTAGCGCTTACAAGAATAATTAAACAAAGGGGTTGTAATGAATGGAGTTAAATTATTCGCCTGGTCTTGATGGCATCATTGCCGCTGAAACAAAATTATCTTTTTTAGACACTGTAGGAAGTCAAATTGTCATTAGAGGCTATGATTTGATTGAATTATCACAGAGATATTCATATTTAGACATTGTCTACTTATTATTGCATGGGGAAATACCAACTACCGAGCAACAAGTTGATTTACAGGACCAGTTGAAATCAAATTATCAAGTTCCACAAGAGATTTTTCAAATTTTCAAGTTATTACCTAATGGAACACATGCTATGGATGGGCTTAGAACAGGAATTTCTGTTTTAGCAGGCTATGATCAGCACATCAATGATCGTTCTACTGAAAAGAATTTGACGCGAGCATATGGACTTTTAGGTGGTATGCCCAACATCGTAGCGAATAGCTATCGTGTATTAAATGGTCAAGATGTCGTGGAGCCTGATAGCCGGCTTTCCTATAGTGCAAATTTTTATTACATGATTACTGGCAGAAAACCAACTGCGTTAGAAGAAGAAATCTTTGATCAGTCACTCGTTTTATATAGTGAACACGAGATGCCAAATTCGACGTTTACAGCTCGTGTAATTGCCTCTACACAATCTGATTTGTATGGTGCTTTAACTGGAGCTGTCGCATCATTGAAAGGTAATTTACATGGTGGGGCAAACGAGGCAGTGATGTATATGCTTCTTGAAGCCAAAACAGTTGAAGGCTTTGAAACATTGCTGGAAAACAAACTACAAAATAAAGAAAAGATTATGGGCTTTGGTCACCGTGTATATATGAAAAAGATGGACCCAAGAGCACAAATTATGAAAGAGGCTTTGCAAAAATTATGTTTGGAGCAAGGGGATCACCGCTTATATCACATGTGTGAAGCTGGTGAAAAAGTGATGATACAGAAAAAAGGGTTGTACCCAAATTTAGATTATTATGCAGCACCAGTGTACTACATGCTTGGTTTGCCGATTGAAATATATACGCCAATCTTCTTTGGCTCACGAACGATCGGCTTATGTGCTCATGTGATAGAGCAGCATGACAATAATAGATTATTTAGACCTCGTGTCAATTATATTGGCGAGCGTCATAACCTTGAAGAATTATCGGTATAATCAAGTTTTAACAACTCGCCATAGAGCTGATGGGCATTCTGACCAATGTCCATCAGTATACCAGTATATCAAATTCATGCCTTGAGAGGAAGATATAGATGATTAAAACAAATGACATATCTAAGACAGATCAATTACTAACTGATATTGCCGATTACGTATTAAATACAACGATTACAAGTGAAGAGGCATACGAAACAGCACGTTATGTTTTATTGGATACTTTGGGTTGTGGCATTTTAGCCTTACAGTATCCTGAATGTACGAAACTTCTTGGTCCAGTAGTACCAGGTACAGTCGTCCCTAATGGTACACGTGTTCCGGGAACTTCCTATGTTCTTGATCCAGTTAGAGGCGCCTTCAATATCGGTTGTATGATTCGTTGGTTGGATTATAACGATACTTGGCTTGCGGCTGAATGGGGACATCCTTCAGATAATTTAGGTGGCATATTAGCTGTTGCGGATTATTTGAGTCGCGTACGTATTGCAGAGGGTAAAGAGCCACTAAAAATGAAAGACGTTTTAGAAATGATGATACAAGCCCATGAAATACAAGGCATTCTAGCACTAGAAAATAGCTTAAATCGTGTAGGTTTAGATCATGTTCTGTTTGTCAAAATTGCGACAACAGCTGTTGTGACAAAGGCATTAGGTGGCTCTCATCAAGAAATTATCAATGCATTGTCAAATGCTTGGATTGATAATTCAAGCCTACGAACATATCGACATGCACCTAATACAGGTTCTAGAAAATCATGGGCAGCTGGAGATGCAACAAGTAGGGCAGTGCAATTAGCTATGATGGCCGTGAAAGGTGAAATGGGTTATGCAACTGCCCTTTCAGCACCTGGCTGGGGATTCCAAGACGTTCTCTTTAATAAACAAGAATTAAAACTTGCAAGACCACCTGCATCTTATGTCATGGAAAATGTTCTATTCAAAGTTTCTTATCCGGCTGAATTTCATGCACAGACCGCTGCTGAATGCGCCGTACATTTACATCATGAAGTGAAAAATCGATTAAACGATATTGAAAAAATTGAAATTACTACACATGAATCTGCCATTCGCATCATCGATAAAGAGGGACCTCTCAATAATCCGGCTGATCGTGATCATTGTATTCAATACATTACAGCTATTGGTCTCATCTATGGTGACATTACAGCAGACCACTATGAAGATGATGTGGCCGTAGATCCACGTATCGATGACTTGAGAAATAAAATGGTGGTCATTGAAAAAACACAATATACAATCGATTACTTAGACCCTGAAAAACGCTCGATTGCCAATGCTGTTCAAGTTTATTACAAAGATGGCTCATCATCAGAGCTAGTTGAGTGTGAATATCCTTTAGGACACCGTTTCCGTCGTGAGGAGGCATTCCCTCAAATCATTGATAAATTCCAGCAAAATATGAGTACACATTATTCCAAAAAACAATTAAGTAACATTAATCAAATTTGTGCTGAAAAAGAGCTTCTTGAAAATAGTTATGTTCATGAATTTGTAGATTTATTTATTTAGGAGGTTTTATAGATGGCGTGGATTGTAAATGAAGCAGTTTCGCAAAAACAATTGGCTGAACAATTTCGAGCTTTAATCACTCGTTCTACTATTTTTCAAATACCAGGAGCGCATGATGCAATGGCAGGCTTAATGGCTAAAAAAGTTGGCTTTGAGACATTGTATCTTTCTGGAGCTGCTTACACAGCGAGCAGGGGCTTACCTGATTTAGGAATGATTTATTCAAATGAAGTTGCTGAGCGTGCTAGCGATATTATTCGAGCTACTAATTTACCAATACTAGTAGATATTGATACAGGCTTTGGTGGTGTATTAAACGTTGCACGAACAGCTCGTGAAATGGTAGAGGCAGGAGTGGCTGCTGTACAGCTTGAGGATCAAAATCTTCCCAAAAAATGTGGTCATTTGAATGGTAAAGCACTCGTTTCCCAAGAGGAAATGATACAAAAAATAAAAATGATTAAACAAGTAGCACCTACTTTAGTTATTGTAGCCCGTACAGATGCAAGGGCTGTAGAAGGTTTAGCACAGGCTATCATGAGAGCTAAAGCCTATGTAGCAGCCGGGGCGGATGCTATTTTTCCAGAGGCTCTACAATCGGAAAAAGAGTTTAGACAATTTGCAAGTGAGCTAGATGCTCCTTTATTAGCCAATATGACTGAATTTGGTCAAACTCCTTATTATACAGCTAAGGAGTTTGAAAAAATGGGCTATGCGATGGTTATTTATCCCGTTACATCCATGAGAATAGCAGCAAAAGCATATGAACGAGTGTTTGACTTAATAAAAAATACAGGGACTCAAAAAGAAGCTATTGAGGATATGCAAACTAGAAGTGATTTATATGAAACAATTTCTTATTATAAATTCGAAGATTTAGATAGTGAGTTGGCGAAAACCATCTTACCTAAAGAGGAAATAAAGTAGGAGAAAAGGAATCTGCTTTTCTCCTCTTTCTTTCAAGGGGGGCCTAGTATGGATAAACTAGAAGACAAAATGACGATCTTTACACCTGAGGACTTTCAGGATGAGGAAAAGCTCATAGCAAAAACTGCAGAGCTGTTCATTAAACAGGATGTCTCACCTAATATTTCATCAATAGAGCTTCATCAATATGATGTCACTCGTCAATTATTTCAAAAAGCAGGTGACCTTGGATTACTTGCCATTGAGATACCCGAAGCCTGTGGGGGACTTGAGCTCAACAAAAAAATCTCAGGGCTAGTTGCAGAAAGAATGGGCTATGGTGGCTCATTTAGTGTATCTTACAATATTCATGCAGGAGTCGGCACATTACCCTATGTCTATTTTGGAAATGAGTCACAAAAGTTAAGGTACTTACCAAAGCTGGCTTCAGGTGAATGGATTGGAGCCTATGCCCTGACAGAACCAGACGCAGGTTCAGATGCATTACGTCCCAAAACAAATGCGATTTTGAATGAGAATGGCACAGCATGGGTATTAAACGGTGAAAAGCAATGGATAACCAATGCTCAGCTAGCAGATATCTTTGTTGTTTTTGCGAAAACAAACGAAGGAATGACTGCTTTCATTGTAGAACGTTCCTTTGCAGGAGTATCTGTGGGGCAAGAAGAAGAGAAGATGGGCATTAAAGGGTCTTCGACGGCTACCCTTATTTTGGAGGACGTTGCAGTACCTAGTGAAAATGTTCTTGGCGAAGTTGAAAAAGGCCATAAGGTTGCTATGAATATATTGAATATGGCGCGACTAAAGCTAGCTTTCTCAAACATCGGAACGTCCAAACAGGCACTTCAATTAGCTGTGAATTATGGTAAGGAACGAAAACAATTTCAAAAACCAATCGTTGATTTTACAATGATACAGGAAAAACTTGCTGACATGGCAGTTTTGATTTATGGGGCAGAAAGTGCTGCATACCGAACAGCTGGAGAAATGGATGATGTCATGGAGTTAGCTAGTAAAGAGTCAATGGTTCATAAAATTGCAGATTTCGCTATGGAATGCGCACTCAATAAAGTCAATTGCTCAGAAACACTAGGGAAAATTGTAGATGAAGCCGTTCAAATACATGGCGGATATGGTTATATGCAAGATTATGAAGTAGAACGTTTGTATCGTGACGCAAGAATTAGCCGTATTTTTGAAGGAACGAATGAAATCAATCGCCTAACAATTGCTAAAATATTATATAAAAAGCATGCGCAAACAGCTTCTACAGATAATGTTTCAGTAGCATATCAACCATCAGAAAGTAATCATCAATACATCCAGCTTTCCAAGTATTTAATGCAAATAGCCATTTCTGTCATTGCAAATGCACAAATTAATTTGGAAAAAGAGCAGGAGTACATGCGTCTGTTGGCTGATATGGCAAAGGATGTTTATGTTATGGAATCTTCTTTGCTAAGAACGGAAAAGGCTGCATATGAAAAAACGAAACACTTGATGACTGATATATTGTGCCAGGAGGGCTACCGTAAAATAGTAGAAAGTACAATTGACATTATTTCTTCTGCTGAAACAAATGAGCCAATACGAAAAACACGGTTGGATGATATTCAACATTTAAACACCCCGCTACATCAGAATCTCTTTATGAAAAAGCGAGAGATTGCGAGAAGTATCATCGACAATCCAAAATCTATTAGTTAATTTTCATAAACAGGAGGGAAACGATTATGGTCTATACATTTGCAAATGTAAGCAAAGAAGGTTCCATGACGATTATTCATTTAGATCATCCACCAGCAAATACCTTGTCATCAGCATCTATTGAAAATCTTCGTCTCATTTTCCAAGAGCTAGCGGTGGACGAAGAAACGAACGCCATCATTATTACAGGCTCTGGACGGTTTTTTGCCGCTGGTGCGGATATTAAGGAATTTGTTTTTGCCTTTGGAAAACAGGAAAGAGCATTGCAAATGGCTGAGGCAGGACAAGCTCTTTGTGATGAAATTGAAGCCATGAAAAAGCCTGTTATTGCTGCCATTAATGGTCCAGCCCTTGGAGGGGGACTAGAGCTAGCATTAGGCTGCCATTTCAGAATCGCTTCTAGTAATGCCATTATTGGTTTACCAGAATTAAAACTGGGGCTACTTCCAACATTCGGCGGCACACAACGACTTAGCAGAATGACGAGTCAAGCAAAGGCCTTACAATTAATTTTAACAAGCAAACAATTAAGTGCTGACGCGGCACAACAACTAGGCATTATTCAACTTGTGACGGAACCTGAGGACCTTCTGCCAACTGCAAAAGTTATTGCTCAGTCTTTTGTTGATGGTAAAAGTATGACAAGTGTATCCCGTACAATTGAGTGTGTAATTCAGGGCGGGAAAGATCATCTCCAAAAAGGACTGGAACTTGAACGAACACGTTTTGCTGAGCTATTTTTAACAGAGGATGCTAAAGAAGGCGTTCAGGCATTTATTGAAAAAAGACAGCCACACTTTAAACATTTTTAAGGGAGAGATCTAATATGGAGAACGAAGTAACATTTTCGGTCAGTGACGGTGGAGCAGCAATCATTACACTGAATCGACCACAAGCTTTAAACTCACTTTCCACTGAAATGCTAAAGCCCATCGGAGAGAAATTGAAAGAATGGGAAGCAAATGATCAAATCCACTTAATCATCCTAAGGGGTGCTGGTGAAAAGGGATTTTGTGCTGGGGGTGATATTAAAACTCTTTATAAAGCTCGCTCCAGTCAGGAAGCTTTCAAAAATGCCGAAGTCTTTTTTGAAGAAGAATATCAAGTAGATATAGCTATCTATCACTATCCTAAACCGATTATTGCCTGCCTTGATGGCATTGTCATGGGAGGTGGGATCGGTTTAACATATGGGGCTAGCCATCGAATCGTTACTGAACGGACAAAATGGGCGATGCCGGAAATGAACATCGGCTTCTTTCCAGATGTTGGAGCTGCCTATTTCTTAAATAAAGCACCAGGCTTTATAGGATACTACTTAGCATTAACCGCTTCTGTCATCCAAGCTGAGGACGTACTCTTTGCCAATGGCGCTGAAAGCTATATGACGAGCGATAATCTACAAAAATTCCTTGAACGCGTTGAACAGACTGACTGGCATGCACAGGAAACAAAAACAACTTTAAACCAATTCATAGAGACATATTCAAGTAAAACTTTAGGAAACAGTGAACTCGCCAGCCTTCAGAATGAAATAGATCAACATTTCTCAAAATATACAGTGGAAGAGATAGTAGAGTCCTTAGACAATGACCCAAGCAAGTTTTCACATGAAACAAAGCAGTTGCTTCTGTCTAAATCTCCATCTTCGTTAAAAATTACGGTAAAGCAGCTTATAGATGCGCGAGATAAAACATTAGAAGAATGTTTTGCGACAGATTTAATCTTGGCTAAAAACTTTTTAAAACACGATGATTTCTTTGAAGGTGTACGCTCTGTCGTCATTGATAAGGATCGAAATCCACAGTATACCTATAAAACATTAGCTGAATTTACAGATGACGATATGGAGAAGTTCTTTCAAGATAACAGTGAGACAGTAACGAAGTAAGAACGAATAGATTTATTATCATTAAATACGGTAACCATCTACTATTTAATAAGTAGGTGGTTTCTTGCTTGAAGTTATTTCTTTCAAAAAGACGAGTAATTTGCTATCTTACTAGCCGAAAATGTGCATCAAAGGAATTTTTCTTTAAACTAGCACATAAGAAAATTCGTCATGTTCCCTTACAAGATAAAAATGTAGCAGCACAAGAAGCGGCCTCGTGGGCTGGCGATTCAAAATAGAACCTCTAGCTCTTGTAGAAAAAGCAAAGAGGAAAAATTCCGAATTTATGTTCATACAGGAGCTTCACTTGGTCCAGAGGTAGATCAACAGATGTCCGTTATTCGTAAACGAGCTCCGTATCAAGGTGATCCAGCTATTCGTCGTATGATTAATGGACAAGTACTGTATACAGATGCGCATGTTCCGCATAATGCAGAGTTTTAAAATCCTCGAAGAATTTATATCAAATTTAAGCTAGTTATTAAAGAACCAGATCTTCTATTTCAATGTTACAAAGAAAACTTAGAAATTATCACGATTCAGTAGATTAGTTGATACTTTGGAAGAGCTAGGAGTTGTTTCTCCAACTGATGATAGTAAACCTCTAGATGTATTTGTTAATGATCTTGAAGATGCCCAAAATACCGTAGTGGAATTAGATTTCACAAAAGTAATGACTATGGGATATTTTCTACAAATAAGTGATAGCAGCACATGAAGTGGGTAATACTTAACAACTAATAAAGACTGTTTTCTCAAAGATCGGTGCTTCTGCACGATACTGATTAATTTCAGAGAATGAGATTAGCGCCATTGATTAATAAAAGATGAACTATATTTTATCATTAATACTATGTTCAGAGACTTACGATCCCCAAAATAATCTTAAAATCACTACGGTTTTTCTTGTTTTTTTATGCCTTACTTAGAATCAAAGGTAAGTACTGTTTTTCTTATCCAAATTCTAATGTATACCGATTGAAATTTTATAGGGAAGGAGATTCCTTTTTCTTCGATTTCGCTACCATCACTAAGCTCTGTTTCTGTTCGTAAAAACCACTTATTTCCTATACCGATCTCTATAAATTTCAATTGTGCCTCCTGACTATTACATAATGAAATGATGCTAGGCGCCATTAGAAAAAATGGCTCCGTTTTATTTCTTTTTTACCAACCAAAGGTCGCATATGATGTCCAGGGTTGCTGACCGCTACTTACAAAGGTTGGTAAGTCATCAGTTTTTATAATTGTTGATATTTCTATTAACACCACTCCCGATTTCGAAAAATACAATATATACCAATTTCAAAACCTCACGTAAAAATTTGCAATTACACTTTAATGAAGAATTCATTTGAAGGATATTCTGAATGAGAAAATCACGGTTAATCCGAGTTACTAATTTGGTCTGAGGAAACTTATTTTTACGCTCTAAATTTATTTAGTAATGGTAAAAAAGGTTGTTGTAGACCCACTCGATATTCGTCTGATATCATAGTTGAGTATTAATTGTAGGAAGCAGATTAAGGGTATTTGAGGAGTATTTCCTCCCTCATTTTTAGTTATAAAACTCTTAATCGGAGGAGAAATAAATGGTTAGTGAGAGAGAACAAATTAGCAAAAAAGTTGCATGGATTGCACTTGCATCCAACCTAATTCTAATGATAGGTAAAATATTCTTTGGCCTTTTTGGAGGTAGTGAGGCTGTATTTGCAGACGGAATTCACTCTGGTGCAGATGTAGTAGCTTCGATTGCTGTGCTAGCAGTTGTAGGTATCTCTAATAAACCACCTGATAAGGATCATCCCTTTGGGCATGGTAAAGCAGAGGTTATTAGTGAAGCGATCGTTGGAATTATATTAATATTAGTTTCACTATATATATTCGTAGAAGCAATTTTAGCATTTTTTGAAAAGCCCGGTGTACCTCAATACAGTGCATTAATAGTAGCCATAATTTCTTACATAGCGAAAGAAATATTATATAGATACTCCATAAAACAGGGGGAAAAGTGGAATAGTAAAGCTATAATAGCGATTGCTTATGATCATAAAGGTGATATTGTTGCTTCCCTTGCAGCATTTATAGGAGTCCTCTTAGCGATTATAGGAAATGCAATTGGATGGCCATTTTTGTTATACGCGGATGCTATCGCAAGTGCTTTAGTAGCTTATTTTATTTTTAGAATCGCAATGGAATTAATTAAACCTTCTGTTGATATTTTAATGGAAAAAAGCGTGGATCAGTATCTTTTAGACGGATATGAATCCACTATTCATGAATTTAATCAAGTAAAACGAATAGACAAAATCCGTGCAAGAGAACACGGTCACTATAAGATTTTAGACGTCCGTCTTTCAATTAATCATGATTTAACAATTAAACAAGGCCATGATATAGCTCGTGATATAAAAAATGAAATATTAAATAAATATCCAGATGTAGGGGAAGTCCTTATTCATATGAATCCTTACTATATGGAATAGAACCTGATTAAAAGTAACTTACAAAAGAGTGCAGCTTAAAGTGTTGGTAATAAATCGCACGGGGTAAATCTGATTGCTCTCGATGTAACAACTGAGGAGCCCACTGACTGAATCCAATAAAACTAAATTTAATAAAAGACGTAAATAAGACTTCTATTATATAAATTGAATAATTACTTAAAGAGCATGTTTTTTACTACATAAAGTAAAGACCAATGCTCTTTTTTCATTCTAACAGAAAGATTGCCTTGATCATTTTTTAGAAGTAATTTATTTTTGTTCTTGATAATTAATGACCATTTTAAATTCGTCGGTAGCTAGGATATTGTAAAACATATTTCTACTATTTACGTTTGCTATTGTCCCTGTAATAGTATTGTCAATCCATAAATAGTATTCATCATCGTTTAGTTTGATCTTATATTGCGGAACTATTTTGTTATCTACTTCATCGAATTCTCTAGCTTTTTTAAATGTTTTCTCTATAACTTTAATATCCTTCGCATCAGATATTAATTGTAATGTGTCGGGTTTTACTTCTTCGAAATTAATTAATTCTTGAATTTCTATAGTTTTCGTTGTTACTTTATTACTGTTACAAGCTACTAACCCTATAGAACAAATAAATAAAAACAAAATTGTTTTTATTTTCACCTTATCATCACCCCTTTTTATTCTATCTCTTCTTCCATAATCGTTAATCGTTGAATTGATCATATCCCCATATAAGTACTTCTTCACTTTGTAAAAAACACCTGCTTTAATCAAACAATTGAATATTCTACATATACAAACTTTATATTAAACCTTTAAAATCTAAAAATTGAAAAAATATCCACAATACCGTATCATGTAATGTAAATGCTTTCATTAAAAAGTGAGGAGGATGCCGGTGTTAAGAGCATTAAAAATAGGTCTAGTCATTGAGCGAGCGAATAAGAAAAATTTAGTCGCACTAGTCGCTGTTATCATTATCGTTTTTGGCTTTATGTTTTATATAAATGCACAAGCCCTTGGTAATCAACTTGTCGAGAAAAAGGGTGATTATTATTCAGCACAAGCTATACTCTCAAAGTTTCAAGTAAAAGATGCTTCAGTAACGGGTGACGGAAGCGATTTATATAAAAATTTAACTAAACAAAAAAGGAATATTGCTTTACAAATAGCAACATTAACGTTGGACAAACAATCTATGTATTATGAGACTTCACTTCAACTCGCAAAATTAAGACAAGAGGCATTCGAATTAGAAGGATATGAAAATATTGCAGAATTATTGCCTTCTAAATTGCAAAATTCTATGGACTACCTTTATTTTAAGAGGATGATTGATGAGGGAAAGGATACAATATCCGATTTATTTCAATACATGCCGTTTTTATTATTTTTCTTTCTTCACGTTGGGGCAGGCTGGTACATATTTATTAGCTTCCATACAAGTTCTATTTTACTAGATGACTTTGAGCATTCTAGTATAATTCAGGGCTTTCCTGTTCGATTTGATCACTATATTTTATCTAAATGTATTATTGCTTTTTTATCCATAGTTACAAGCATTTTGCTCATTTTTATTTGTGCAATTCCATTGTGGATCATAAATGGACTTGGTAACCCATTAGAGCCTGTAGGGATATATGTAGGAAATGCCACATTAATATCTACGATTCAATATATTGCAATGAGCGTTGGTTATATGATAGTAATTTCAATTTTTGTCATGCTGTTGTCAATTATTTTAAATGTGTTACTGAAAAATATGTATTTAACATTATTTGTACACTTTATTGTATTCTTCTTACCGATGATTTTTCCATCTCTTATTAGTTTAATACCCTATAATCCTTTTAATTTTATGAACTTCAATGATATTTTACGAGGCGTACCAGTGGATCTAGCGAAGCCTGTTGATATTACTATGAATTTAGGCTTAATCATCATCTGTATAAGTATCATTTTAATGTTATTCGTTATTAAAACATTTTTCTCAACAGGAAAAATCAATAGGGCATAGGGGAGGTATTATAAGCATGTGGAGTTATTTTAAATTTGAATTCAAGCAGTTTTTTACGAATAAGAAAAACTTAGCAATCTATTTTTTGCTTGCTTTTGCAACCTTTTTTTATGTATTTAAAATAGCGCCAACTTACAATCCGATTGAAAGTGTTGACTATGATGAAATTGAGGCGCGCTATTTAACACGTCAAGAATTTTTACATCATATGGAAGGACAAGATTTAACTGATGTTCATCCTTCCGTTATTTATGCTATTGAAATATTTAAGGAAATTAACCCTATAGATAAAAAAAGATTAGATGCATTGGATGAGGGAAATTTAAAAAAATATGCAGATTTAACTCGCGATTGGTACTACTTTACGAATTCAGTTACATATAGAAATGAGGCATTTTCATATAACTCAAAGTATTTTATAAAAAATAACAAGTATGCAGAAGATGATGCCTTTTATGCCTATTTAGAGCAGGCTGTCCGTTATGATACTTATTCGAAAGCAGATTATGAGTTATCATTGGAAATTTTCGAGCAACGCACAGCGCTTCAAACGTTCGAACGCTTATTAAAGGGAGTACTTCCAATTATATTAATCGTCTGTGTACTTCTTTTATCAATTGATATTGTTAAAAAAGATCGACGTCATCCATCTATTTTAAAGGGATTTCCAATTAGTGATTGGAAAAAGCTACTTGTGAAAATGGTCGTTGCACTACTAGGTAGCATGGTATTATTTGTACCGCTTATAGTTGGCATCTTTATCCTAGGCTTACAATTCGGTTTTGGGAATTTCAATTTACCATCTCCTGTGTATGCAGCGCATCTCGATTGGCGTGTGGATGGTAAATTTGAAAAGATGACATTAGGTACGTTTTTAGGACAATCCTTAACTTTGCTTGTTACCTGGTTTTTCGTCATTATCAATGTTGTGCTATTAAGCAGTATTATTTTCCGCAGCGAGATGGTGAATTTCGCTGTTGGTTTGCTCCTTATTTTTGGCGAGAATTTTTATTCCAGCCGTTACGTCGGCTATTTTTGGGACGTTCAAAACTATCCGACATCTTACATTCAAGTCGGACAAATTATTTCAAAAAGGCGAAATTTTTATTATTTGAACAATCAATTAGATTTAACTTTAGGATTACAGTTGTTACTCGGACTAGCGGGGATAGTAATTTTTTTAATGATACTTATTGCATTGAATAGGCGATATAAGCTAATTAAATAGGAGGGGTAAAGGTGATTGAAATTCAAAATATTACCGTGCAATTTGGGAAAATTAATGTGTTAAATGATATTTCAATGACATTTGAGCAAGGAGAAATGATCGGCCTTGTTGCACCAAATGGAACGGGAAAATCCACATTTATGAATGTGTTAATGAATTATGTGAAACCTCTGAAAGGAAAGGTAGTATTTAAAGAAGGCCTAAGTTACTCGAATAAATCAAATGAAGTGAAAATTCATAAATTCGTGTCGATGATGCCAGACCAAAGTGACTTGTATAATCACTTAAGTGGGCGTGAGCATTTAAAAATGTTTGCAACAATGTGGCAATCCGATTTAAAACTGATTGATGAGACAATCGAAGCATTAAATATGGGGCATTATGTGAATAAAAAAACAGGCACGTATTCCCTTGGTATGCGCCAGCGTTTATGTTTTGCAATGCAAATTGTAACAAATACGGAAATTATGATGATGGACGAAGTAATGAACGGACTTGATCCAAATAATGTAGAAATTATTTCGAAAATATTATTAAAGAAAAAGGCGGAAGGTAAGATTATTATTATTGCCTCCCACCTACTTGATAATTTAGAGAAATACGCAGACCGAATTTTCTTATTTAACGAAGGAAAGCTAGTTGATACCAATCAAGTAATAGAAGGTTTTAGTCAAGCGCATATTAAAACTATTCGAGTGAAAAATATGGAGAATGATACCAAAAAACAACTTCACGAGCTATTTCCAAACATAAAACTTCAAACACTTACAAGTGGAATGTCACTAATTCATTTACCAAGTTCTGAAGCAAGTTTATTAAGTTCGCTTACATCTTTTTTAGTTGAGAGAAATGTGGTGGATTTTGCATTTGGGAAAGTTACATTAAATGATTTGTATTCAATGTATTATCATGAAGATAGAAATGGGACAGCCAGTTAAAAAAGAACAACCACTTTAATTACTATGATTAACATTCAAGAACTTGCAGGTATAGAAGTACATTAAAAAGTGAGGACTAAAGATTAGCTTAAAATATTTTTAAAAAAGAAGTCCTAACTTTTATGTCCTTGTATTTGGACAATAAAGTTAGGACTTTCTTTACTTCGAGACATAAAGCTTAAAACCATCTGAAATTGAAGTTTTACAGTGAGTAAGACGAAAGGGAACATTCAGTTGTACTTATTGCAAAGCTGCTTCTCATACAGCATGGAGCTACTTATTTCTCCCATCAGGAAGGGTGTGAATCATACAAAGTCGTAACAGTTAGCTTTTTCAATTTCCATTGCCCTAGTCCCATTTTCTTCATTTGATCTGAATGTATAAAGCATTTTCCGTTAAATGGTGGTGATTTTACTTCAATTTAGGAAGAGTATTAAACGCGATACCCATACTTAATGAAGCAGATACTTCATACGCTAAAGAACTAGGTATTAACACAAAGGCTAAGTTGGAAGGAGGAAAAAATAAAAAGGTCACCGGAGGATAGTGACCCTTAGTAATGAATAGAAGGGCAAGGATAAATTTGTATTATCCTTTAGTTATGAGCATTAGTGGCGGTGTTAGGTATTAATAACCTCTATTCATGAAAGTAGCGCCGACAATAATTAAAAGAATGAATAGAACAACAATTAGCGCAAATGCTGATCCAGTACCACTACCATAGTATTCAGACATAGTAATTTCCCTCCCTTCTATAATTTTATAATATGTAAAGTTTTCAATAGGGATTGCGATATTTATCTACTTTCTAAATTTAATTAAGTGACCCTCAAAAAAGGTGATGCAAAGGGATTATAGTGTAGAGAAGTAATAAAAAACAATCATTATACTATTCAAAAGAGATAGTTCATTTTTGTTTTACCTATTTTAACGATCTCTCGGTTACTCTGTTTTCAAATTAAAATGATGTAATAAGTAAAGGTTTTTTCTAAAAGATTGCTACTTTCAACAAACGGCCTAGTTTAATTTAAAGCAAGCTTAATAAAACAAATGATATGGTGATTGTCTCAATCTATGTCCAACGTTTTCAAGTTAATCTAAACTACTCACCATTTAATGAACATATCCCCTAAAGATGTTTATTACCCAACGTATCGTTATCTTTTGTTGGTAGCGTTTAATCATCTTTTCATTTATATTGAATATTGTTAAACAACACAATGTTCGTTAATTGGAGGGGAAATGATGAAAAACAAATTTTTGGTATTACCATTTATTGCGGTCATGGTGTTAGGAATTATTTTTATATCAACACAAATTCCAACTGTTAAAATGAGCCCAAAAGATTTACCTGTTGCTCTTGTGTCCGAAGATGCTGGAAAAATGGGAGATACCTTATTACAGAACTTGCAAAGTCAATTAGCATCAAAGGGAATGAAAACGATTAAGTTCAAAGTTTACGACTCAGTTAAATCGATGGAAGAGGCGATGAAAGAACAAGAGGTGTATGGGGGATTAGTGGTACCTGGAAATTTCTCAGCACAATTTGCTTCATTACAAACACCTTCTCCTGAAAATCCAAAGATGCTCATTTATATAAATCAAGGAGCAAATACAACAGTATCAACAATGCTAACATCTGCTTTAGATAACATTGTCAAACAACTGAATTCAGTAATGAGTACACAACTGCTTCAAAATATGGAGCAAGCAAAAGTACCAATTCAAGCAAGTCAAGTCACTACATTAGTTACGCCAATACAAGCTGAAACGATTTATGTAAACGCCGTAGGGGATTTAGGGTCGGCTCCAACAGCATTCTTCCAACCACTTTGGTTTGCAAGTATTATTGGAGCAGTTTTATTTTATTTTGCTAGTACAAAGACCATTTTTACTTCAAAGCAACAAAAACTAAAATTCCATGTATTGCAATCTCTTATTGCGATTATCTATGCGTTCTTTGCTGGATATTTTGTAACGTGGGCAACGACATGGATACTAGGTTTCTCATTTGAAAGTTTTAATACGGTTGCTTTATTTAGTTCACTTGCATGTATAGGTTTTATATTTTTAATACTTGCAACAATTACTTGGCTAAGTTTGCCTAGCTTAGTTGTCTTTGTTTTACTTATGTTCTTTGGTTTACCTTTAATTCAATTGGCACCAGAAATGTTACCAGCTTTTTATCAAGATTACATTTTGCCATGGTTACCGATGAAGTTTTTAATTAATGGTTTAAAAGATATTTTATACTTCGGGCAAGGAGTATTTAATGGAAATGGCGTGGTATTAATTTGGATTGCAGCAATTTCGTTTATTTTACTATGGGTGAAGCAACTTATTGAAAAGCCAAGACAAACAGAAGAAACAGATACGGAAGTTTTAGAATAACATACGATCCTAACAGGCTACTGCTGTATTAAATGCAGTGGCCTGTTTTTTGTTTACTTAATTAGAAGGGAGTATATCAAAAGCTTCTAACAGGTCCTTTAAAAATAATATCAGATATTCTTTGAGCTAATTGTTCGGGAGTTTGTTTCATATTTGATTGAAGCCAATATTGAATCACGCTAATAATTCAACGGGGTATAAAAAATGATGTTCAGTCACTTTAGATAGTGTGTTAAAAACCGTTGATACTCCGTTTATAGAAGGTGGTTAGTTGAAGAAGCATATGCATACAAAAAGGACAGTAGTTCGATACTGTCCTCTTCCTCCTAGTTACTTTTTTAAACCTGCAGCAAAGAAAGGACCATTTATAGTCATCGTGGATAAAATACGAGCCATTTCTTGCGGTGATTTCTCTCCATCACTGTTACTTCCAATTGTTAGACGATCATCTAACCTATTGGAGGTGTTTTTATTTTCAGTATCGACTCCATAAAATCGAAGTAATAGTATCAACTTATTAACTCTACTACAGGAAAGAAATCTGTTCGAAAATTTGCTATAGACCAAAGCATAAACTAGTTACAATGAAAGTATTCCTTTACAGAAATAAATTACTATTTAATAATAATTGCTTAACATAGATTTAACACACACCTATTTAAAATAATAAAAATGAGGTGATTACGATATGAGAATTCTTGTTGTTGACGATGAGTTAGATTTACAGGAAGCTATCGCTGTTATATATCGATTATATGATAAGACGCTAAATGATTCGCTAAAATTTCCCTTTATTTGATTTTAAGTGTACGTAGACATGAATCTACGGACACCCGAAAAGTCATTAAATAAGCAATTCTTTAGAATATGTTTGGACAAACTTGTCCATATTCAGAGACAAGAAAGTCCAGACAAACATGTTTTTTCAGATAAACCAAAAAGAAATAGTTGTTGATGGATAAGATCAATCTCAGTTGGAGAAAATATTTGTGAACTTAAAATCATGTTCAAATTTCAAGGATTGGGAGGACTTAATATGTCATCTGAAATGGGAGATATACATCGTACTGGTCAAGACATAAACGACGTAATAGTACATTTTGGTGGGCAAGCTGAGAGTGTTTTTAGTTCATTAGCTGAACAAGGTCGAGTTTCAATACAAAAGAAAGCAGACGAATTAGCTGCACAGTATCTTGAAAGTAATCCTAATCCAGACTATTATGATTGTGTTAACATTGTAGCAGAGGGAGTTTTTACAGCAGGGAGCGAAATAAAGGATAGCAGTGGTTCTTGGGGAGAATCAGTAGATGCAGCACTTGATGCTGGTGTTGGAATTCCAGCAGCAAAAATAGCTTGTAAAAGAATAACGATGCATTAATTTTTGAAAAAGCATAGGCGTAAATAGCTTATGCTTTTTGATATTTATTAATTTTTTTATCCTCTCCACAATAGTAATTTTACTTACATAATATAATTACCTTAGTCACAACTTTCTAATTATCGGATGGTACCTATAATTTATCGTTCATAAGGGGGTTATTCGTTTAAATAATGCTAATTATCGTTTAATGTAGATTTGTCCAATATTCATAAAAATTATTCATAAAAGTGAACAAACTTAGCTGGTTGTTACTATATCTTAACAAAGGATAAAAAGTCGATATGAAGTATTTCTCCTTATCAACTTTTTTATTAACATGAAATGATTTTGTGGATATTTTAATCAAATTAGTTGGTAACAACATCAAATAAATATGGAAATTAAAAAAACTCACTCAGGAATAATTAGCTGAAAAATGCTGACTGCAAACTTCGTATTTGACTGGGGTTGATAGAAGGGATAGGAAGATTACCTTTCAGACCTTAGAAAAGATTACTGAAGGCTTGGAAGAAGCACAAAGTCATATCTTTAAATTTGACACTCTATATTTCGATAATAAGTATTTTGAAAAAAAAAGTTGGTTATGATCTTGCAAAATCTAATAGAAGACTAAAGTGAAACCGAAATACGCTTAGTATTAAATATTGCTAATACGATATTTAATACATACAAATATTGAAGAAGTAAGGAAAAGCTGAAGTCTATAGTTGTAGAATTCCAAGGAGGCGTTCTACCTAAATTATGGCAAATCAGGAAACACGGAATGCTTTTATTGTGCGCTGTGAGAGCGATCGAGATGGGCTATGGTACGTGTTACTGAATTTCGATCGCTCTCACAGCGTTATTTTCATTGTGAAAATTAGTGAATTAAAAACATGGTGAGAATCATCAGCTATAAAGTAAGATTAACAATTTTAATTGAGGTCATTCTATTCCACAATCGGGATAGATTGTGGAAAAAAAGAGAAAAGGTATTCTACAGGTTAGCATGAGTAAGAGATTTTATTTATAATATTATTGAACATCTTATAAAAAGTTGGTGAATTGAGGAATGCGAGTTTTAATTGTTGATGATGAAGTAAAGATTACAAATGTATTGTCATCTTATTTTGAAAAAAACGGAGATTATACATATATCACGCATACTGGAGAATCCGCAATACAAATAGTAGACCAAGTACCTCTTGATATGATTATTTTAGATTTAATGTTACCAGATATGGCAGGGGAAGATATTTGCCAATATGTAAAATCAAATTATGATATTCCCGTGATTATGCTTACGGCAAAAATTTCTATTGATGATAAAATAAAAGGATTTGAAATGGGTGCAGACGATTATGTAGTTAAACCATTCCACCCTAAAGAAATATTAGTGAGAGCAGAAAGGCTATTACCAGATTCACACAAAAAGCAAATTATTACTTTAGAGCGATTAGAAATTTATAAAGATGAAAGAAAAGTATTAATAAATCATCAAAGCACTCAATTTACACCACACGAATTTAGCATTTTACTATTATTAGCTGAAAACCCTAAAAAGGTATTCAGTAGAGATGATATTATTCAAAAAATATTTGGATTTGATTCAGATATAAATCCACGTATTGTGGATCAACATATTAAAAATATTCGTAAAAAAATGAAGGAGGATTATATCCAAACTGTATTTGGATTGGGATACAAAATAAATGAGAAGGTTAAACAGGAATGAAGTTTAATACAAAAATCACCTTAATTATTGCCGTCTTTTCATCATGTATGCTCCTTTTTATAACAGCGATATTACTTTATAAAAGTCATGAGCATTTAATGATGCTTCATATTACAGACTCCAAGGAAGTCATTCACCATTATGACATGGCATTAAGAGAAACAGCATTGTGGTCATTAGGTTTATTACTTATTGTCTTATTGATCTCTAGTTTTTTTATTGCAAGAACAATAAGTAGACCAATTCAAGAATTAAACCACTTTGCGTTAAGACTTGTGCGTGGTGACCGCCACTTAAATATGAGCTATTCCATTAATGATCAAATTGGTCAATTAGGCCAGTCGTTGATAAGACTGGATGAAACATTAAGCGCCTATGAATTGCGGCGTAAAGAAATGACACAAGACCTCGCACATGAAATTCGTAATCCACTAGCCTCAATAAAAAGCTATTTAAGTGCATTTGAAGATGGCGTTTGGGCAGCAACCCCAGACCGTTTGCAATCATGTGTTGAAGAAATTGATCGGCTTATAATCCTTGTTGGCGAATTAGATACCTTAAATGATATTAATAACCCTACATTTAAGGTCATCATGAAAGAACAACCGATTGCTAATCTAATCGAGAAATCTGTTATTGGGCTTGCAAGTGAATTGCTTGAAAAAGAAATACAGGTAGACTTGGATTTAGACAAAGAAATCCATGCCAAGGTAGACGCCCTAAGATTGAATCAAATTCTACACAATATTATCAAAAATGCTATGTACCATGTTCAAAAAGAAGGTGCTATATTCATTAAATTATTAAAAAATAATAGCCACTTAATAATTATTGTACATGATAATGGAATAGGTATGGATGAAGAGACGAGTAAAAGAGTCTTTGAACGAAATTATCGGGAGAAAAATCAATATACTGGCAATGGAATCGGTATGACAATTACTAAAAAGCTAGTGGAGGCGCATGGAGGTAAAATTTCCGTCAATAGCGAAAAAAATATAGGGACAACATTTCGTATACAAATACCTCTTTCTACATAATTTCTACACAACTATTCTGTATGCTGTGGGTGAAAGGAATGGTTGATATTATGAAGAAAATCGCACTAGCAAGTATTATTGTGGGTCTAGGCATAATTGGAGCTTGTAGCCAAGAAAAAAGCAACGATATGAAAGGCATGGATCATGACAAGATGAAGGGACATGAGAGTCATGGCAATGTGGTAAGATTAAACGATTCTATAGGGGAAAATGAATTGAAAATTCCTGCTGTACTCGAACGTGATAATGAGAAGGGTATCGTATATACTGTTAAAGCGCAAAAAGGGAAAACGGAAATTTTCGATGGTATCGAAACAAAAACTTATGGATATAATGGATCGTTTTTAGGACCAATGCTTCGTTTTGAAAAAGGTGACAAAGTTAAAATTAGAACGATAAATGAACTGGATGAACCAACAACTTTTCACTGGCATGGGCTAGAAGTATCTTCGGACGTAGATGGGGGACCGTATGACATACTTAAACCTGGGGAAGAAAAAGTGATTGAATTTGAAGTGACACAAGAAGCGTCTACATTATGGTTCCATCCCCATCCTCATGGGATAACGTCAGAACAGGTATATAACGGGCTTGCAGGCTTAATTTATATCGAAGATAATCATTCAAAAGGTCTTGGATTGCCAAATGATTATGGGAAGAACGATTTCCCATTGGTATTTCAAGATAAAACCTTTGATGACAAGAAACAATTGAATTATAACGCTGTAAAGAATGAAGACGGAACAATCGGCAATACATTATTGATCAATGGAACACTTAATCCCAAATTGACTGTAAACAAAGAGAAAGTGCGTCTTCGTTTATTAAATGGATCTAATGCGAGGAATTACACCTTTAAATTGAATTCAGGGGATTCTTTTCTTCAAATTGCAACGGATGGTGGCTTTTTGAATGAACCAGTGACTTTGAAAGAAATTACTCTGACACCTTCCGAGAGAGCAGAAATCGTTGTTAATTTTTCGCAGATTAAAAAAGTCAATAACTTAGCGTTAATAAATGAGGATGGAACTGTTCTATTGCCATTTGAGGTTACTGATCAAAGTGGGGTGAACAGTAAGGTTCCGGAAAAATTAAATGATTTTTCATTGGCGGATAAAGAACTGAATTTGCCTGTCACAAAGAAAGTAGAACTCTTTGGGATGATGAACATGGTGACGATAAACGGAAAGAAATTTGATCCAGAACGAATTGATTTTACTCAAAAACAAGGAGTTACCGAGGTATGGGAAATTTATAATAAACCGGATATGATGGGCGGCATGATTCATCCGTTCCACATTCACGGAGCGCAATTTAAAATAATATCCCGAGATGGGAAAGAGCCCCCTGAAAATGAACAAGGATGGAAGGACAGTATCTCCATAAAACCAGATGAGAAAGTAAGAATAGTTGTACAATTTAAACATAAAGGTGTCTATATGATCCATTGTCATATATTAGAACATGAAGATAATGGAATGATGGCGCAAATTAAGGTTGATTAATGTATGATTGTGGATTGAAATGAAAATTTGATTAAAATCCTGTGGTATGTCAACATCCAGACAGAAGAGGGAGTGTTACGGTTAATATAAAAAAGCCCTTAATTATCCTACTCATTTCTCTCCACCTTAAATATCAATACATGTTTTTAGTTTGGCAAAAATGAAGAGAATTATTAATAAAAGGGTCTTCTTTAATATAAAGTTCATCAATAGATGGTGAACTTTATATTATGTGTTTTATAGGATAAGTGATTTTCTATATAGAAAAAACCGATTACCTGTATAGTATGGAAATCGGTTTTTTTGATTCAAATTATAAAACATAACTAAAATAGGTAAGCGAATTTTATTCGAGGATAGAAATCTCATGTGATAGCAAGCTGTATCATATCTAAGCTAGTTTCATATAACCAAATACGGTAACGTATTGGGCTATTTCCCACTATGTTTTTTCAAGAAGGCAAGTGTTTTCCCAAGTGTTTGTTCAGCGTGTGTAGTAGTAAAATCAAATTGATACTCATGAGCTAGGTCAGTATTTGTTCCGTCAAATAAAACACTTTCTACTTCTACACCATTCATTTTGAGAACATCTATAAGCTCTGTTGATTGTGGAGCTAGCGGATCAGCATCTCCAACTGTCAAAAAGGTAGGTGGGTAATTAGGTGTTATATGTTTAACTGTAGACATCTCATCTAGTCTAGAGAAGGACTTGAAATCTTTTTTTCCTGTATATGCCCAAAATACTGATTGGATACCTTTTTTTATTATTGGAGATGATTGAGCACCTACTTTATCCATGTTATAAACTCCACAGAATAAAAGAGCACCTTTTAACTGTTTTTTAACAACAGAAGGTTGAATATCCATTGATTTTGCTAGAGCTTCATTAGTTATTATCGCAATAGTTTGACTGGCGATTTGAGCCCCTGCTGAGTCGCCTCCAATAAATAATTGATTCATATCACCACCATATTTCGAGACATTTTCCTGTAAATATTTAAGAGCTTGGTTAGTTTGTATGATTGGTCCCGGATATTTTTGTCCCGGTGCAATAGCATAGTTTATATTTACTACAATATATCCTTCATTTGCTAATGCCATTCCATATTCTTGCGTTTGTTCTTTACTACCTGATACAAATGCACCACCATGTATCCACATGATAACAGGGAGTTCTTTTTTAATATTTTTCGGATAATAAATATCTAAAAGGCTATTCTCAATTCCATGTTTATCGTAAACAATATCTTTTTCAACATGGACTTGTCTTTTTATTTCTTTAATGTTCTTAGGGGATGCAAAAGAATCAGCTTCGAAAAGCTGCTTAATTATAAAGGTATTAACTACAGGTGTAAACTGTCCAATTAAAAATATAAGCAAAACAGGAATGACTATAATATAGACAGGAATCCTCCACCGTTTTTTCTGATAAAACTTTTTATTTGTTTTCAAATTGATTAACCTTACCTCATTATTTATTTATATAAAATTCGCTTGGGTATGCATCTTAAACTCCGGCAAAAGAAAGACAAGAGTGATTTTCTAACCTCTTCTTATTTTTTACCTCCTACCATAAGTTTTATCCAACCAGATCTATACAGTTAGAATAATTTAGACATTATCGAACCTCATATAAACCGTATTATATCAGAATTCGATCCTAAACAGCAGAGGAGAATATTGTATATGGTGGGACAGTAATGTTGTAAAAAACAATAGGCAACAATCTTTAGACGATTTCAAATCAATCGTTACACGCTAATAGAAAGAATTGAAAGGCTAATATTGAGAAATAGGGCTTTTTAAAGCGTTTTTCTTGAAATTATTATTCAGGTAAATAAAGAAGGGACTTTGAGATTTTTATGGAATAGGCAATATATTAAGGAAACAGGCACTTTTGTTTAACATAACTCATACTTTATTGGAGTGGAGGATGAAAATGAGATTATTACAGAAATCAAAAGATATGGCAGAAGTCTATATGCAAAACCCGAAAATTGAAGCTATAATCCTGGCTGGATCGGTTTCAAGAAACTTACAGGATGAAAATTCAGACATTGAATTGCATATTTTGTGGTCATCACCACCTGAAGATGAAGATCGAAAGACCCCCATTAAAAAGGTAGGTGGAACCATTTTAACGTATCATCCTTATGAAGGGGAAGAATGGTCTGAGTCCTATCTAACGGAAGATAAGATTAAATTTGAAATAAGCAACTTTTTATTTGTATCAGTTAAACGCTTTATTTCTAATGTGGTGGATAATTACGAAACTGACTATGATCAACAATGTATTGTTGCCTCAATTAATGATGGAGTGGATTTATATGGAAAGGGGAAAATAAGAACATTAAAAAATAGAGTTGTTGAATATCCCTTAGAACTTTCTAAACAGATGATTTCCGAAAATCTTTGGTTAGGAAACCGATGGAATAACCGAAAAGCTCTATTAAAACGAAAAGATTGGCTTATGCTTTATGATGTGATTTGTGAAGTACAAAAGAAGTTACTTGGTGTTTTGTTTGGTATGAACAAAATGTATGTGCATCATCCTGCATTTAAGTGGATGCAGTATAATATTGAACAAATGAGAATCAAACCTAAAAATCTCTATGATCGAATGACCAATATTTTGTTAAAAAATCCAGAACACAGTGTTTTTGAATTGGAAGTAGTAATTGAAGAGGTACTAATTCTTGTTGAGAAATACTTCCCAGAATTGAATATAAGTGAACAAAAGAAGCAAATTGGATTTGTAAAGTAAAGGGGCAGTATAAATAGAGGTGTTCAATTGAGCTAGAGTGACCCAAAGTCAATAAATTTTACAAGGTGTAAGCTAAGCTAAATTGCTTATCACTACAGAACTCTGTTGTAATAACAGGTTTTGATAGTGGATGACCTAGGAAATCGAATTTAAGGAACTATAACGAGGTGAGGTTCGTACAGTTTTATGGTAGTGTGTGAGAAAAATTTTCTGAACAATATGAAGATGTTAAAGGAATAGCACGTGCGATAACAGTTTGGGGCAATGCAAGATGTTGCTATCCCGAAATAAATATATGTAATTTGAATTGAAAACATTACAACGAAATAAAAGAGGTTCCTAAATAGGAAGTGACTAATAAAAGCCATATAAAAATTTATGTTTGTGCGATACACTCAATATTAATTTGTGCAAATTAAGATTACTTATACAAAAGAAGCAATAGCATCCGTTCGCTGGTCCTCATACGCTACAGTTCAGAATTGATTACTCTTTCATGGTTTGTTAGTAAAAGCAAAAGGGTCACTTGGGATAAAAGTGACCCTAAGCACCAAAGTGATATGCTCCCTATTAGGTGAGTACCTGAGCTTTTTGTGTTTATTCATCATACGGTATATATTTTTTATGAAACTCCTTAGCTGCTTCATCGATAGGATTCTTCTCAGAAACTTCTTCAGTATAAGCATTTACAGTTTTTTCTTTAACTTCTTTCTGCTCACTAGCTGGAGCTTGTTCTTTAGATGCAGCTTCCTCCTCACTACATGCAGTTAGTATTAATATCGACAATACCCCTATATAAAATATTTTCTTCATTGTACAACCTCACTTTAGTATTATCATGTGAATGTATAATATAGATAAAAAACAGACAAATGTAATTAGTTATCTGTTTTGCTATCCGTACTGGGTTGTTTATCTGTTTTAATTACTTCCTCAAAAGCTGCTTTAATTTCCTCAATTGTAAAGTAGAGGACAACTTTTAAAGAGTCCCGTACAGATTTATTACTCTTGTTGGAATAATTAGAGTAAATTAACCGCTATATATGCTCGGAATTATGTGAATCTAGTTTAGTCAATGAGCAATATATAGCGGTTGAAGAATCTTACAGTTTAAGTATGTTTATATCAAATTTAATTATACGTAAGGAGAAATATAATTGACTCATTTTGAATATATGGAGTAACTATTCTTTATGTAGTGATAATGTTCTAGTGCCATTCTACATTTGTTTAGAGTATCGAAATACACAAAAATACCCAAAAAATGTTCAGTATATTATTATGTCGATTTCCAATACTAAACCTGCATTAAAATAATATTTAATTAAGAAAGGAGGCTTTTATTAGTGAGATTTCTAACATGGGGTGTAATTGGAGCTGTTATTTTGGGAGTAGCTAGAGGATTTCAAAATGGTACTCTTCAACAGTTCACAAAAAATATTTCGAATAAATTAAATCTACAGAATGCTCAACAAATGATGCAGCCAATACAGCAAATGGCACAACCATTGCAGCAAATGTCTCAGCCTTTACAACAGATGAACCAAACTTCACAACAATCGAAGCAACCTCAACAAGAAACAAATCAATCTTCACAACAAATGAATCAGTCATTACAAAATACAGCCATTAATCGAACAACTGGTAGTTCATCAAAATAATAATGTATACAAATGAACAATTGCTATGAAATGAGAGGAGTCTGATGAAAAAAGTTTATTAATCATTCATAGCAATTGATTCTACATATTTTAGTATTCACTCAGGAGTTAATTTAGACAATAAGTATTTTAACTAGGAGAGGAGTGTGGACTGTGTAAGGTTGAAGTTACCCTGCAATGAAATAAACCCTGCATGAAATCTTGTATATACAATAACTGGTTATTTCGTAAAAAAGGCAGTAGCGACAAGTTTTTTTTTTTGTTACTACTGCCTTTTTCTAATGTTATGCCAACTCGAATTGTATAATTTATTGCATAGCAAAAGAAAAGTTAATTTCTTTCTAATGTTACCTAGTTAATCGACAGATATGCTAATTTACCTTTCTATTCAGTAGTGCTGTGAAATTTATCGGCAGATCTGTATATATACGCTCGGTAAAAGTTTCTTCAAAAGTTCTGTACGTAAATCCAGTTCGATCTACGTCTTGCTTTGCAACACCCTGGGCAACTATATCGTTTGAACATTGGCAACTACAAATGCAACAAGTATTAGGACTCTCAAGATCACTTATTTCAATCTGTAAGCCAGCTGGTATTAATAGGGTTACATTAAGATCTGGTTTAAATTTCACAGTGTAAAATCCTGGGAATCTAGGGTTTTTAATAACATCAAAGGCAAACGTCCCGTCTGGTAATGTTGTTCCTTGTAGGATCTCTCCGTCAGCCATAATAGTACCTGAAACAATGTCTGCAACAATATCGTCAGGATTTAATGATGATAAAAGACCTGGATTAGGTATTACCTCTACATTAGGTCTTTCATCCGGCATAATCATAGAGAAAGAGGGTTTAAATGTAACTTGATATGATCCTGTGGCAGATGAATGAGAAACATCAAAGTTTTCTCCCCCTGAAAAGATTGAGCCGTCACTTCGGATAACTCCTGCTATAGTTCGAGGTCTAGCAAATGGAGGGGTTGCTATCAATTCTAACCCAGTTACACTGATAGAAACCGCACGTTCCAGTACTTCACCGTCTCGAGAAATTACATAACTAAATCCTGATTCGTTAAACCCAAATATACGTACTTGAACAACACCACTACCTACACAGTAGTTGTTATTGCATTGGCACTGATGACATGAGGCACATTTGCTACGACTACATTGGCATTGCATATTATTATTCTGTTGACGACAGTTGTGTTTATTATTGTTATTCGGTGCCTGCATTTTCTTCACTCCTTATTTTAAGTTTTAACTCTAGTACCTATAAGTACTAGAGTTAATATATTTTATGCAAACAGAAAAGAAAGGTTTGAACAAATGACTTGATATAAATGTGGAATTTTATATATTGAGTTGCGATAGAGCGCTTTAAAATGAACCCATCAATATAGACCATTTTAAGTGGATGAAAATATATCTATTAGGAAAGTTTCGTTTTCTGTAATTATAAACAAGTTAATAAATAGGGCCACTTGGGATAAAGTGACCCTAGCACCAAAAATAGAAGAAAGGCTAGAAAGTTTCACACTTTTATGATTTGTTTGTTAATCATTAAGTTTGTGTAACTAATTCTACAGCTTCTACGACCAATGGAGTTCCTGCTGTGATTGTGCCAGTAACACCGTTAAACGTTAACTCTGTTGCAGAAACAGTATACGAATCGCCTGCCTGTAGTACACCATTTATATAAAAATTATAGTAACCATTTGTTACTACCGGAAAAGCAGTAGCAGCATTCCCGCTATCATCTAGAAAGGCAGTTGCAGGGACTGTAGTACCGTCAGCAACTGTTAAATTTGCTGCTAACACATCAAAAAATCTTGTGGAAGTACCATTAACGTTTACATGAATATTAATAATGGAAAGTGCCATTTTCTCACCTCCTTTCAAGGTAAAAGTTTAGAAGATTTTTATTTCACATTTGTTGGAAACCCAATGATTCTATAATGATTGGAGTTCCAGCAAAAACTGTTCCAGTAAATGGGTTAAGGATTAACGAATCTGGGGTTACTTTATATGCACCGCTCTCTTGCATCACAGCATTGATGTAAAGATTGACATATCCATTGGGATTAAAAAGTTTGAATTCTGTTACTGGATCGCCATTATCATCTGTAAATAAATTAGCTGGAATGGTTGTTCCGTTTGTTAAATCAATATCTTCTGTAACGATATAGAAATATCTATTTATCGTTGGAATAATTGTTCCGCCAGGAATTACGACTGAAGGAGGTTGAATAGAACAAATGTCAACAGCTTTTATACGGGGCCAAAGAACTCGGTTTTTTTCACAACAACTATCACAAATTAATTTTTGTGGGTCCATTTTTTTGTCACCTCCATTCCGTCATATGTTAGTAACCCCGAAAGTTATAGGCGCTTGTTTCTTATTTTAAGAAATCTGTTCATTCACTAATATTCTATGAATTAATGTTGGTAGGTTATTGGTAATATGTCTATTAAAAAGAAATAAATAATATTTTTTAATGAAGTTTAAATAGCTGATGTGAAATTAGATTTTAGTACCATCTTTATTGTTGTTCGCTTTATCAAATAAAGACAAATTAAGTATTGAGAAAGAACTTAAGGAAGGGGGGTTACAAGAATTAGAGATAGAAGTTTAGTAGTGGTAATAGAAAATAAAATGGTTGCACTTATTTGAAGGGATAGAGACGGTATGATTAATTATGTTTTACCTGGTGGTCTATCTTATAGGGTACATTTTAAATTTGGGCTTACCTTTTATTTTGAATTTAAAAATAATAGGTTAGAGTTTTTTTGTGACATTCGTGTAACAAACCAATATTACTCTAGTTATGGAGGTGTGTTACATGAAAAAAATTCTATCAATCATGTTAATTGCTGCAATATTGACAAGCGTTCTTACGGGATGTACGGAAGAAAAAACTAATAAAGGTAGAGAGGTTACGCCACAAATAAATAATTTAGACTTTAACTTTAGTGTGGATCCTGAGACACTTGCGCTTGAGGTCGAGTCCAATGGGATTACTGAGAAAGTATCGGAACCATTGGGGAAAATGAAAGTTTCAAATTTAAAAGACAGTGGAGATAACATTAGCTGGAACTATGCAGAACAGGGAATTAAGGTTGATATCGAAAAAAAAGATAAGTATGTTGATGTAACCATAAAATCCAGCAAGGATGAAGACAACATGTTTGCATGGCCAAAAGTGAAAGGTGATGGATATATGCTCCCATTAAATCAAGGGAAGTATATTCCAAGCAATGATTCAATTTGGAAAAATTACTTAAGTGAAGAAAAAATGAAGGTAATTGAGGCTTTATCTATGCAATTTTTTGCAGTTGATAAAAGTGGATATTCACTAGTATATATAATTAAAAACCCTTATAATAGTGAAATTGTTTATAATACAGAAAACGATATTGAGTTTACTTTTAATCATGAGTTTCCAACTATTAATAAAGAGAAGGAATATGGTTTCAGAATATATTTAACGAAGAAAAATCCAGTAGATGTTGCAAAGACCTATAAAAATTATTTGATTGAACAGGGGAACTTCAAAAGCTTGGCGGATAAGGCTAAAGAAAATAGTAATATTGAAAAGCTTTATGGAGCACCTCATGCTTATTTTTGGGACCGAACTGTGATTTCAGAAGAAAATATTAAATGGGCAAAACTGAGAGACCGTTTTCCCGAAAAACTGAGATTATGGATTCAGGGGCTATTAACTACTAATGTTGAAGATGGATCAGAGCTTTCATCAGCTTTTGAAGATTTAAAAAGCTTAGATTATGTAGATAAATACAATAAGAAAAGAATAATAAAAGCCTTAAGTGCCGTAATGCAACTAAAGGAATTCTATAATCCGGAAGTATTTACTGGAACAGATAAAGATACTCAGAGGCTGTTAAACAAAGGAATAGAAAAATTAAATCCCGTTGAATTAATTGACCTAAATAAGAGATTATTAAAAAGCATACTTGGAGATGTAGTTGACCCAATAAAGAAGTGGGCAGATGCTAATACTGTGGATGTGATAAAGGACATGAAGGATTCTGGGCTAGAAAATATGTGGATCGGCTTGGATGATTGGCAGGAAGGATTCATTAAACCAGAGTTAGTAAAAGAAGCAGAAGAATTCGGCTATCTATTTGGTACCTATGATTCATATCATTCAATCCATGAACCAGGTAAAGAGAAGTGGGAAACTGCTAAATTTAAGGATGCTTCACTTTACGAGAATGCAACTGTAACAAATAAAAATGGAGAAAAGATTGAAGGATTCCAAGGTGCAGGTAGAAAGTTGAATCCGACGCTTGCAATGCCTAGTGTAAAAGAAAGAGTAACTTCGATTTTAAATACTGGCTTAGCATTTAACTCATGGTTTTTAGACACAGATGGCACTGGAGAAATCTTTGATGACTATTCGCCAGAACATATTACTACTGAAAAGGAAGATATCCAGGCTAGGATTAAGAGAATGGAGTATCTGCAAAAAGAATGGGATCTGGTAGTAGGAACTGAGGGCGGAAATGATTTTGCTAACAAATCGATTGCCTTTGCACATGGAATAGAAACGCCATCATTTTCTTGGATGGACGAGGATATGGCAAAAAACAAACAAAGTGAGTATTACGTAGGGAGATACTATTCGAGTAATGGTGGAGTTCCCGAAATGTTTTCTAAACAAATACCACTAAAGGATAAGTACAAGAAGTTATTTTTGGATTCAAACTACACGATCCCATTGTATAAGTTGGTTTACAACGATTCAGTGATCACAACTCATTGGTGGGGATGGGGAACCTTAAAATTTAAAGATGAAATAACAAATAGAATGTTGTATGAGATACTTTATAATGTTCCTCCTTTATATCATATAGATAAACACGAGTGGGAAAAACATAAAGAAACAATTGTAAGGCATTCAAAAGTATGGTCAAATTTTAGCAAAAAAGCAATAACGAAAGAAATGACAGATTTTAAAATTATATCAGATGATAGACTCGTTCAAATGACTGAATATGGTGAAGCATTAAGAGTAGTCGCAAATTTTTCAGAAGATGAATTTAACTATCAAGGCGAGATATTACCAGGAAAATCAGTGTTAATTATTGATGGAAATAGTAATACTATCTATTCACCGGAAAAGTAAGCGTGAAATTCGCAATAGTTTAACTGCTAATTTTCCTTGAGACAATCTTCAGAGAGGCTAAATCTGAACGCTAAGGAATAGTTTACAAGAAGACATAGAAGTAGATTATCCATTGTGGGAGTTCATTGAAAAAAGGATTAAAAAAGTAATAATTACGTATGCTGCAGTTAGCCACGTACACTTATCCTGGAAATTCCATGAAGATACGTGGTAGGTATGGATTTTGAATTAGGAAGTCAATCAAAGAGGCATATTGGAAAGCTAAGGGAAATGGAGAACTACCGGATAGAAAAGATATAGAAGTAGATAATTCGATTCGGGATGCATTAAAAAAGGACTGAACAAATGATCAGTTGTTTTACACATTGTTCAGAATAAGAACATATTACCAGTAGTACAAACCATGGTTTGTACTACTTTTTTTATTATAGAAATGAGAGAAATGACAAAGTGTATTTCATCTAGCAAAACATAAAATAAAAAAATTATTAATTATTCTTTTGTCAAATGAATGTAACATTGTTTTTTTAAAATACAAGTAATAAATTCATTTGAAAAGAGGTTATATAATGAAAAGAATATGCAAATATAGAAAATACAAAGTGTCAATAATTCTACTAGTAGTCGGTTTAGTTTTACTTTCTGTTTTTTTAATAAGACCATTTATGAAAGAAAATAGAGAAATTCCATTTGTAGATGAAATTGCTCCAATAGCTGTGGAATTAAACCAACAAACAGGAGGAGTGCTACCGAGTATAACAATAGCGCAGGCTATATTAGAATCGAATTTTGGCGAAAGTGAATTGGCTGTAAAAGCAAATAATCTATTTGGGATAAAGGGAAGCTACAAAGGAAAGTCGGTAAAAATGCAAACTATTGAATATAAAAATAATAAAAGTTATACAATAGAAGCTGAATTCAGGGCTTATCCAGATTTAAAAAGTGCGTTAATTGACCATACTAAATTAATTTTAGAAGGAACGAGTTGGAATGAGCAACAATATTATGATGTTCTTGCTGCATCGAATTATCAGGAAGCAGCCTATGCTTTGAAAAAAAACCACTATTCCACAGATCCTATGTATCCTGAAAAATTAATTGCTATTATAGAACAGTATAATTTAGGGAAATATGACAATTAGGAGATAAATATAATGAATGTACTTATCGCTGATGATGAACTAGATATGTTAAAGATTTTACAAAGTTATTTCAAAAAGGAAGGATTTACGGTATTTACGGCTACAAATGGTTCAGAGGCACTTGATATTTTCTATAATCAAAAAATTGATTTGGCCATTTTGGATTGGATGATGCCAGAAAAAGATGGGATCACAGTTTGCCGTGAAATGAAGAAGACTCAAAAAATTAAAGTATTAATACTAACAGCTAGAGATACAGGAGAAGATGAATTTCTTGCATTATCTGATGGTGCTGATGATTATGTAAATAAACCATTTTATCCAAAAGTTTTATTAATGAGGGCGAAAAAATTGTTGCAAATGGAATCCATTCAACGCATAAACGATGTTTCATTTGATATTTCAAGCAAACGAGTATGGAGATTTGGAAAAGAATTGATTTTAACAAAGACTGAATTCGAGCTTTTACGTATATTTAGCCAAAATAGAAGACAAATATTAACGCGAGATCAGTTGCTTGATTTAATATGGGGGATCGACTATATGGGCGATCCACGGACGGTAGATACACATATTCGGCGTCTACGTGAAAAAATTGGAGAGGATATTATCCAAACTCATCGAGGCGTTGGATACAGTACAAGAGAATGAAACAAAAAATCGGAACAAAATTAACGATTTATATAACTCTTATTGTTATCATCACATTTAGCATCTCACTTGCGGTGAGCCAATTTTTTCTACCAAAATATTATCTTCATCAATTGAACCAAAAGGTAACTGATGCTTTTTCAGCTTATCAGGAATTTGGTGATGAGAGTTTGGTGGAGGATCGATTTGATGTAACTATTCTTTCGGTATCGTTAGATGATGATATTGATGACCTGAATGAAAATTTAAAACAGCAACTTGCGAGGAAACATATTGCGCTTAATAAATTTTGGGTTAGCGAAGAAGTATTACAAAAAGTAGCTGAGGATAAAATTGTGGGCAAACTTTATAATCAAGGAAAACAAAAGTCCAGTTTTATCGCACATTATACAAAAGAAGATAATCGGCTAATTATGATTGGAGCTTCTATGGCTAATTTTATTGATATAGCTTATTTTATTAATCGTTTTAACATATTCTTTTTGATAGTCAGTATCTTAGTGATTATCATAATTACTTCTTTTTTATCTCGAAAACTAACAAGACCGTTAAATGAACTTAAAAAAGTTGCAAAAGAAATTGGCGAGTTGGATTTTAAACAGGCTGAAATTCGGACAGGAGATGAAATCGAGGATCTTGCAAGTAGTATTAACAAAATGAGTAAGGCACTTGAAACTGCACAACAGGCTTTATCTAAACGGAACATTGACTTAAAGCAATTTATGATAGGTTTAACCCATGAGCTTAAAACTCCTTTAGCTTTAGTTAGAGTCTATTCAAGTGGAATTGAAGATGGTATGGATGATGGAACTTATCTTACAACCATTAACAAGCAAGTTGATAGAATGGAAAAAATAATTACAGATATGCTTTATTTCGCCAAAACAGAAGAAAACGATTCCAATAAAACAAACTTTGATTTAATAATGTTAATTAATGAGATACTGGATAACTATCGACATATACAAGGAGACAAACAAATTAATTTTAAACCTGAAGTTACTGAATTTATACTGACGACGGAACAAGATAAAGTACATTTCATATTTGAAAATATGATTAGCAATGCGGTCAAATACTCTTCTGGAGATGAAATTCAAATTTTCTTTCGCCAAGACGGTGTGTTTGAAATTAGTAATGATACCACACTTACAGACATTTTAAGAATATGGCAACCTTTTTATGTTGGAGAAAGCTCTCGTGACAAGAACTTTTCAGGTACTGGGCTTGGACTTGCTACAGTTAAAAGCCTTGCTGAACAATTAGGATATTCAGCTCAAGCAACGCTTTCTAATGGTAAAATCAATTTTAAAATCGATTTTGTAAATCATGATTGAGTTGATGTGTATTAAATCATACTGTTGCCAATTTAAAGAATAAATTTGATGAACCTAAAAATATTTCTAGAGATAATCCTACTAATAAACAAAATGATGAATTCAAATCAACTCACGATTTAATAATAGCGCAAAAATTAATTCAAAATAAAAAAAATTCTACGGTGGCTAACACTAATTCAGATAACGATGAAATTAGATGTTTAAACTTTGATAGCCAAGACAGAGGATAAATAACGAACTTTTTATACAAATACCCTTGAAAACATTCGTATTTTTGTCATATAAATGCTATTCACCTATCGGCTGGATACTTCATCAATGGAATAAAACACGAATATTATATACGGAAGTTATCAAATTAAGTAAAAATGCTATTTTCTCAAATTATTTGTGCTGTAGCACTACTTGGACGGCTAATGGAGGCTATTGTTGAATATTAGATTAAGGAAATACTCAAATCAAAGCAGTGGTGATTCCATATATTTTTATAGAATAATCACTGTTTGCAAAAGTATGCCGTAAGTGATTAGCGTGAAGCGGGTAGGTGGGAGCCTGCCTTTTTCAACGCATCTTTAAAGATGACATGTAAACCGCGCGGATCTAAACCTTTACGATTTTTATTTAGGAAAACAGGTTCTGATGGATAAATTTGATATGATCTTAAAGAGGCTTTATAGGATGCCAGAAGCGGAACTAAGTGTGGATGAAGGAGCAATATACGTTCTTTTTATATTAAAATGCATAACAATTCATTAATCATTTTCTACTTTTAAATAGTTAAAAGTAGTCTTGAGATATTAAACATAATGATGTATAGGGACATTTCCAGCAATACAATTAGAAACCTTATGAAGTGCTTGATGAGAATGAGATCGGGAGGACGATTTTGAAAAGTTTCGCCAGTTTGTTGACGCACGATTTCGGAGAGTTGAACAAAACCAACAAACGTGTGGTACGTTTCATAAACATTGGATTTACGGAACGCTGGGATATCTGACGCCTGTTCAGTATCGCCAAGAAGCCCTTAAAAAAGCCTGTATGAAATTTACAGTTGAAAATCCAACATATATAATAATGGAGAACAGGGTATTTAAAGGGAGATGACGAATTGGTAACCAGTGTAATCAGCAAAGAGATATTTAAATTAAAGCGTAGAAGATTTTTTAAGAAACCTATCATTTTTATCGCCTACAATGACGGTTTCTATTTTCAAAATCCAAGTATTAGCGAAAAAGTAAACTTCGAGAATATAATTAATATTTTCATCGCAGAGCCTTACAGATTATGCGAAAAAAGCTTTGTCATATTATTTAAAAGTGCCAATGGAGAAGAATGGAGATTAGATTTAACGAAATCTTTATTAGGCAGGGGTGTAGAAAAGCTTGAAAAATTGTTTGAACAAGAATGGAGGCCACTATTAAGCAATAAAGAAACAAGTGAGACAATTAAATGGTTTAATGCGGCGTATGCTATATTTGCTGTAGCAACTTGGAGGGATTTAGGAGTGTTTGGCGGATTGGTTCCTACCGAAGGGGCTAAAGGAGAGGAATTTTCTATTTTAGCAGCAGATTGGGGAATTGAATCCAGAGAAGAAGCAGATGAAGTTATGGAATTATTATTTTCCGGCAAGACAAATGTACAGTACATAGAAGAATTAAAAAAATCCAAAGAAGTGGCAGACCCATTTAGATATGAATTGTGTCATGTGGAAATGTTTCGGAGTAACCAATGTCTTTAAGGCGTTGCTTCGAAGTGAATGCATATCTCAAAAATTATTATTAACATAATAAAATAGTCATCTTCTTAATTTTTATTAGAAGAAAAGAATTTTTACTAAAAGCAAAAGAATTATTAGCTGGTTAAAGGATGGTTTTATTACCAACTTTAAATTCATTTTTATCACCACCTTTTTATTCAATTATTCGGTGTGATGAGGGTAAATTATATTCCCATTATGAAAGTTGTGGGGGAGGAAAAGTTAGTATTATCCTAATAATTATGAGCATTAGAGGCGGTATTGGATTTTATGTATTCAAAAAGATTCTTTTGTTAGCGCTCGGTACACCGGGAAGAGTTTCAAAGTAACCAATATAAAAACAAATGGTTTATAAATTCAGAGACGACAATTGAATCAATTCTGTATATTTCTAAAGCAATCAGTGGTAGAAAGCTTTAAATTAATCAAACACTAAAAATACATGTAGCTTTTGACCATCTAACAAAAAAGACAAGGACTCACTTTAAAAGTGAATCCAATAAGTTAGACATTTTATCTAGTAAAACATTTAATAGGATCGGGTTCGAAATTGTATCGGACTTAATTCTTTTAATTTTATTAATACGTTGTTAAAATTCGAATTTTATTGTTTTGGTGTTAGATTACAATATTGTTCCATTAAGCCAGCGGCACCTATGATATTGTTAAAATATATTTTTTGTGCAATTTTATTTATACATCTATCAGAAAAACGATGATGATTAATAAATTGATGATTACTTTAGATGGATTTTTTCTTTTCCATTTTTTTAAAGAGGTTCTATAAATCAATGTTTGCAGCATGCTTTTAATCAACCTTTATTTTAAACCAACACCAAAATGGCACGATTACACGCTCATAAATGGCAAGTGTAGTGGCTCATTGGATCAAAGAAAGTTAAACATTTTTTATTGCGTACAAGTAATTAAGAAAGGTGCCCGTTTGTGGAAGAAACATATTTCTTTTTTCCTTATATAACATAAGTGAGATTATAAGATGTAAATCCAAATACAAAGCGGACTATAAAAGCCAGCTTTGTACACCAGTTACTTAAGATTTTTAATTATTTTTGCTTTAGTAGTTGATCGACAAGTAGTTGAGATTTTAAACCTTCTAATCCATCAACAAGAGGTTGCTCATCATTTTGAATACAATAAATGAAATGCTGTACAGCATCTTCAAAGCCTCGTTGTTTTAAAGTTGTTTCCCAGGAAGAAGAAAAAGTTGTAGATATTGCATTTTCTTCTTCGATTTCTGTTGTATTCATGTTTTTCACACGGATAATTGCTCCGTCTGTTATCAATTCTATTTGTTCTAAATTCGTTCCTGCTTTTCTATGCATAGATGTGGTGAAAGATATATTTTGAGAGGATTCATACGTATGCTGCGCAAATAAAAGTTGATTTTCATCGTTTGTATGAATAGTTCCATACAGCACACTAAGATCTTCATCGCCCAACCAACGTACCGTATCCACTAGGTGAAGATAATCATCTAACATTGTGAACTCATAAGAATAAGGACCCACGCTATCCATTCTATGCTTTTCAACACGTACCCAAGCTATATTATTCGCTTTTTCCTTTGCTTTCACATACATTGGAGCAAAACGACGATTAAATCCAACCATAAGCTTTCGTCCCAATTTTTCACTTAATTCGACTAATTTTTCTGCTTCTGAAATAGATGCTGCCAATGGTTTATCGACATATACATCTATCCCTTTGTTAAGCAGTTCTGAAACCACCTCATAATGTGATTCAGTAGAGCTGTGTACAAACATAGCATCACACTCTTGAGCCAATACTGGTAAGCTATGAAAATCTTGTATACGGTATTGATTACAGATTGCCTTTCTCTTCTCTCTACTAGGTGAAAATGCACCCGCAAATGTCCAATCTGTTTCTTTTGAAAGAATAGGTAAATATGCTTTCTGAGCGATACCACCCAGTCCTACCATTCCGATTCTAGGCTTTATCAAATTGATCATCCTTTATCATTTATAGATTTGGTACCATAGCTATTTTACAACTAACTTTTAGTATACAATAATTAAGAGATAAATAGTTTTAAACCTTAAACCGTCTATGACGGTTTTATTGTATAAAGAGAGTATCTAGCAAAGTCTAATATGAATTGGAGGAGATTTTGTGACAGATAATTCTTTTGATTTAAAAATTAAATTAATTCATGGATTTTCAAATAAGGTAAGACTTCAAATTTTAGAGTGTATTAAAGAGAAGGAACAAACAGTATCTCAGATTGTCGATGAACTTAAGGGCAATCAGTCTAACATTTCACAACACTTAGCCTGTTTAAAAGGTTGTGGCATTATTGTTGGTCGTAATGAAGGGAAATATTGCTATTATAGTCTGAGAATTGAGCGTATTCGAGAACTTCTTGAAATGTTTGATACTGTTTTAGAAGATGTTCACTCTGATGTTGCATGTTGTGCAAATCATATAGATTAGAGGGATTGAAATGGCAGATAAATGTTGTAGTTCAAATAGTCATGATGATAAAGATGAACAGGTAAGTAAGAGCTGCTGCGGTTCAGACCATCATAAATAGCGTAAAACAGCTTCTAATTTTTCCTCAGCAGTAAATTTCCCCATAAAAAAACTGCACCTCCAATTGTTAGATGTGTCTAACAATTGGGGTGCAGTTCAATTCTGGGGAACGGTTTGTCGGATAAATCATTTACTTTTATTAAGACGTAATAGTTTAGTCCGTATGCAATGTAGAAAGGAGGGTTAATTCAACCACCAGTGTTATAAGGTATCGGGCAAAAATATGGATGGTGTGATGTGACAGTATTTCTTAATAACGTACAGAAACACAAGGAAGGTGAGCATGCGGAGTAAACCAAACGGAGTTGATGAACAATATTACGGTACAGCAGCACCTAATACGAGCTTAAATAAATAATATAGAAGAGAGTATATTTAATTTTACATTTAAAGGAATGACAAACTGTGTAAACTTAGCGTCCCAGTTTTAAAATACGAAAAAATTGTAACTGTGCGTACTTTGTGTCCATAAGTGAAACATCTTAGTATCTTTGTACACATTAATTTCGAAAGTAATAAGGCAAAGATTATAGTGGAACCAGGGATTTTCCTAATTTTAATAAAATTTCATTATAAGAATACACTTAAATTTATATGAGTGTCTGCAAGTTCTTGTCCAAATTGAAAATAAATTTAGATTTAAGAGGGAGTGTATGGAAGTTCTTGTCCATATACAGATATTATGGGTAGTTGACGTATCTAAGCCCTCCTCCTCGCCAAATAAATTTAGTTTACATAATATAAATACCTTGGTCACAACTTTCTATTTATCGGATGGTTCCTATAAATTATCGTTCAAAAGGGGATTATTCGTTTAAATAATGTTAATTATCGTTTAATGTAGATTTGTCCAATATTCATATGAGTGAACAAACTTAGCTGGTTGTTACAGAATCAAGATACATGTTGGTTGAAGAATAAATACATATATTATTGATTTTAGAACGGGAATACCTGAAGAGTCGAACGTGCAAATTTGTATGTTTGACTCTTCTTAATTGAGTTACATAATATATAGAACAATTGATAAATCTGTTTTAAAATATTGGTGAAGCATTTAGATTTAAACGGGGTCCCTTTAGAAAAATGTGGATTTACAACGTTAAGGCAAATATGAATAAACAAGAGCAAGCACAACCTTATTAGGTTTTGTGTTTGCTCTTGTTTCAAATAGCGATAGATTGTGGCTTTGTAGCCAGACCTAGATTAAAATAGAATAATAAAAATATTTTAATTTTATACAACTAATTACTATTCAGAATGCTCTAACGGTATGTAAGAAAAGAAGAGGTGTTATAGATGGAATCTGAATCTCTAGTATAAAAATCGCATTTTGATAAAGATTTAGATTCGGCGTTAGATGTAAATGAAAAACTGTTACATTTTCCACGAATAAATTTCGTTACATCTGAATTAAGCCCAATCCGTAAAATAAATAATTCATCCCAATCAATTATTCCTATCCCATTAGAGATATTTAATGTATTATATCCTTTGTTCATTTTTATACATTAAATTGATAACACGCTGAAGTATGAACTCTCTCACAGCAAGAGCTTCGTTGGCTAATCGATTTGACGAATGTTAATCCGAAGTAAGAAGAGGTGGAGTCAGATTTATGCGGATACAACGATAAGGACAAACACACCCAAATCACGCTTTTTGGTGCATTTTTACTTCAACTTACGTGGCAGAATAATGAAAAATCAGTTAATATTAAAAACAAACATTTTTGTAAAGAAAAGGGGAGAAATTTATGTTTTCTAATGAAGAAAGAGAGTCTATTTATAAAGTTATTTATAATAGGAGAGATATTCGAAGTTTTTTATCAACTCCTATCCCTGAAAACATTATACATAGAATATTAAATGCAGCTCATCATGCACCTTCAGTAGGATTTATGCAACCTTGGAACTTTATTTTGGTTTCCACTGACGAAATTAAAGAAAAATTGGCTTGGGCAGCAGAAAAAGAAAGCCAAGCATTAGCTATTCATTATGATGGGGGGAAAAAAATGAAATTCCTTGATTTAAAAATTGAGGGTTTAAAAGAAGCTCCTATAACTATTTGTGTTACATGTGATCCTACAAGAGGAGGTTCCCATGTATTAGGACGAAATTCAATTCCTGAAACAGATATTTTATCAACAGCCTGTGCTATTCAAAATATGTGGTTAGCAGCTTGTGCTGAAGGACTTGCGATGGGGTGGGTAAGTTTTTATAAAAAGAATGATATTAGAGACATTTTAGAAATACCACCACACATCGATCCCATTGCTCTTATATCAATCGGTTATACTGAAAATTACCCAGAAAAGCCCATTTTAGAGTTAGCTAATTGGGAAAAAAGACGTTCTTTAGAACATCTTATTTTCGAAAATAAATGGGGACAAAACTAAAGACTTATTAATCTATCAGGGTGCGTTAATTGAATAATGTTGAATTGCATAGGCAACTCTTCTCACGCCAAATAATTTTAGTTTACATAATATAAATACCTTGGTCACTACTTTCTAATTATCGGATGGTTCCTATAATTTATCGTTCAAAAGGGGATTATTCGTTTAAATAATGCAAATTATCGTTTTAATGTAGATTTCTCCAATATTCATGAAAATTATTCATAAGAGTGTACAAACTTAGCTGGTTGATACTATATCTTAACAAAGGGTAAAAAATTGATATGGAGTATTTCTCCTTATCAACTTTTTTATTATCATGAAATGATTTTGTGGATAGTTTAGTCAAATTAGTTGGTAGCAACATCAAAGAAAAAGATTTTGGGAGGTAAATTTTTTGTTTGCTCGATCACTTCAATGCTTGGATTACCAAAAGCGTAATATCCATCTTCTTTATAGTCATTTTCCCAAAACGGTTACATAAGTATAACCTCTTTTCTTAATTAACTGTAAACTCACTTAGCAAAGAAATCATAACATGGTAAAATATAGATTGGTATATATATGATAAATGACGTAATGAACTATATTCAAAAATCTAATATTAGGAGCGAAAATACATATGGCGAGGAAGAGAAAAACGTTACCGAAAAATTTTAATGTACTAATTGAAGCAGGTGATATTGCGGCATTACAAGAGGTATTTACAAAGTGCGAGCTAGATGCATATGGTGGTTATAGTAAAACAACAGCCTTAAGCTTTTTCAATGTACCGGATGAATTGGTTCGCTGGCTCGTGGAACAGGGGGCAAATATAAATGCGAGAGACAATTACAAAAGTACGGCTTTACATAATCAGGCAATAAGTTGGCGGGGGAATATTGAATTGCTTCTTGAGTTAGGTGCAGATATAGAAGCCTTGGATTATCAAAACGAAACACCTTTATTTGCTGCGGCTGCTTTTTTTAAACCAAATGCAGTGCGCACATTGATCTCTAAAGGCGCAAATATTAGTGCGGTAAATTTGATGAATGAGACGCCTTTGGACAAAGCTTTAGCAGTATGTAGAAATATAAATATTGTTGATCTAGTGGAAGTTTCTGAGATTTTTCTGAGCGCCAGTATAGCTGTAACGCCGGAAATGAAAAATTCTATTAAGCGAATTGGAAAAGACTTTGAATTTCATAGAGAAGGTTTTAATAAAGAATATTTGAACGAAACGGATGAGGCACTTTCCCGTCTTTATGAGCTATTTGATGTTCCACCAGTAGAGAAGCGGAAAACGCATGATGGTACGTCTCCAATAACAGTATGTACAAAGGGCTGGCAGGCTCAACATAATGAACTTTGGGATTTACTAATTCCTTCGCAAGGTCATGCGCAAACTGTACAAGGAGAGGTTATTCGTATTACTGGTAAAGTCTCATACGAAATTTTAGATAACGGCGGCATCAACTGGGATAATGATTTTCGTAAAATGCTCAAAAGTTTGAACCGTTACATTAGCTTAGGTACGCCATTACATCCCGCTGCACTTCAGGAGTCTATCACTTTAGCGAAAGAACTTCACAATGGCGATGGAGATGAGGAACCTGCAAGACTATGCGAGTTGGCAGTGCAATGGGTACTTAGCAATCCGAATCCGATTATTTTAGAACAGCCCGAATATAAGCGCTAACATATTTAACGAATCTAATATGCATTTTTATAAACAATACTATCCCCTTTTCTAAGCACTTAACGGTTAAGAAAAGGGGATAGTATGCCGTAAGTGATGCAACGTGAAGAGGGTAGGTGGGAGGCCTACCTTTTTAGATACTATATCTTAACAAAAGATAAAAAGATGATATGGAGTATTTCTCCTTATCAATTTTTTTATTAGCATGAAATGATTTTGTGGATAGTTTAGTCAAATTAGTTGGTAGCAACATCAAATTTAAATTTCGATAATAAGTTGAGTATGATCTTGCAAAATCAAATAGAAGACAAAGAGAAGCCGAAATACGGATAGTATTATATATTGCTTATGAGTTATTTAATACATACAAATATTGTAGGAATAAGGAAAAGCTGTAGTCTATAGTTGTAGAAAATCAATGAGGGGTTCATCCTGGATTATGTAAAATAAGGAAACGCGAAATACTTTTATTGTGCTCTGTGAGAGCGATCGAGATGGGCAACGGTACGTGTTACTGAATCTCGATACGTTTCATAGCGTTAAAAAACAGTAAAGTAAAGAACCTGTTAAGGATTTGGAAATAGCTGAGAAAGAATCTCCTAGAGTAGATAATCAATGAGAGATTGAAACAAGTGATGGTATGCTAGCTATTGGTGATTCTTTAATGATAGATATTACTTCAAGCTTACAAGAAATAGATCCTAACATTACAATTGATGCAAAAATTGAGCGCTGTAATGATATTAGATGAAGGCACTACTGAATTAACGTGTTCAGTAGGTTTACCGAAGAATGTAAAAATTGATGATACTTTGATTCAACATATAGTTGATGATTCTATTAGGAATGTTTCTGAATCAGTTCAGTTTGTAGCTGTAGAAAATTCATTGAAAGCTTTGGAAAAAACCGATGCAGTAATTACGATAACGCCTTCGCAAAAACCACTGATTTTTAAGGAGCGGATTAAGCCAGGCATACATTTCAACTGTGTGGGGGCCGACATGACTGGAAAACAGGAAATAGTTGAAAAGATCTTTGAGGTAGCTTCTGTATATGTAGATGATATTACACAAGCATCGACAGTCGGAGAAACACAAAGTGCTATAAGGGCTGGTATATTAGGCAAAAACAATTTGACTGAAATCGGACAATTCATACTTGGAAATGCGAAAGGACGTACAAGTGATGAAGAAATTACAATTTTTGATAGTACTGGCATAGCATTGCAGGATCTTGCAGTTTCAAAATATATTGTATCAAAAGCAGAAAAAATGAATGTTGGGACAATCGTGCAAATATAAAATCGATATACAATTTGGAGGGATCATATTATGAAATTAAAAGTTTATACATTAAATTCATTTGCAAAATCCATTGAGGGAGGGAACCCTGCTGGAGTGGTACTTAGCGCTGATTTTCTATCAGATGAGGACATGAAAAAAATAGCAGGTATCATCGGTTTTAGTGAGACTGCTTTTGTCATGAAATCAGACATTGCTGACTTCAAGGTTAGATTCTTTACACCTAATGAAGAGGTTGATCTTTGTGGCCATGCAACGATAGCAGCGTTCTATACACTTTCAAGCCAAGGATATATTAAACTAGGAAAATATTCTCAAGAAACAAAGGCTGGAATTTTAAATGTAGAAGTAATGGAAGACCTATCAATTATGATGGATCAAAATGCTCCAAGCTATTATGAAATAATAGACAAGGAGGAAATTGCAGATTCCTTAAATATTACTATAGATGAAATGTTGGGGGATCTACCAGTGCAAATTGTATCTACTGGCCTTAGGGATATACTTGTACCGATTAAAAACTTAGATATATTAAATTCTATAAAGCCAGATTTTGAAAAAGTAACAAATATCAGCAATAAATATAATACCATTGGTTATCATATTTTTACCCTTGAATCACTAAAGGGTTCGAATGCTCACTGTAGAAATTTGGCACCTTTATATGGAATTCCCGAAGAATCTGCAACTGGTACATCCAATGGTGCCCTTTCATGTTATCTATATAAATATGGTAAAATCAAACCTGAACAGGGTATTAATATATCTGTTGAGCAAGGTTACTCTATGAAAAAACCTTCAGAAATAGTTATAGCGTTAACCACTCAAGGGAAAGAAATTATTGAGGTAAAGGTGGGCGGAAAAGCATTGAATTTGTCTGAAACAGAGGTTGAAATATAATTGTAGAATATATATTTCTAATAAATTGAAATAATAAGATAGCCGGATTAGGTGTTATGTTACATCTAGTATGGCTGTTTTTTTCTTAATTATTAAATATCCTTGGTAATATGTTGGCTATTATTATAGCCAATTTTATTTTTAGGCATAAATTAGGCTAAATACAAAGGCAACCCCCTATATCAAAGAGGGGCATCTCGGTACAAATTGATATAACTGGTAAGTGCTTGATCCGTTCGTAAAGCCTCCCTCCTGCAATTGATCGACCGCTTTATGAATCAACTTAGTCCTTTGATATGAATTTGTATTCTGGATGTATCTCTGGTGCTATTTCGATTGAGCGCGAAAAAACAATGGTTTTAATGTTAAATGAGAATGACCGAATGAGTGATATTCAAATGCGGAATTTAGTAGATCGCATTATGGAAAGTGACGACACAGAAAAAAGTTCAACTAATTCGGGAGCATTTTCTTTCACTTCATGATTATCTAGATTTACTAAATTCAGGATGTCTTTTTGATGCCGAATATGATGCACTTTTTAATACTTTCGGGGATGTCGAATTAGCTATTTTAGCCAAGATCGTATTTTACGAGAAATTACGAGGAGGTATGCGAGATTTCTCAGACAGTGTTGCTGACGGTGTTGAAACAGAGAACGAGTGGAAAACGCATTATATTGGGGTTATGAAGCAGTTGGACGATGAGCGCATCGGAGCTGTCGGGCGCCTTATCTATGATATTGATTATGACGATATATCGGTTTATTGAGTAAAACTTATAAAAAATGACGATTATTGCTTAAAATCAACTTAGTTTGTGGTAGAGCGGTTTGATATTAAAGAATAGGGGGAAGTATGATTAAAAAGATTTTAGTTTTAATTAATAGCATTCTCTGTATTTTACTAATCATGTCTACAGATAAAGTTTCGGCGACGATAAGTGATAGGGATAAGAAAATAAAACAGATTGAAGTTGAAATTGAGAACAACATGAAAACACATGATATTCCGGGAATGGCCTTTGCACTCGTTGATTCTAATGGGATTATTTATTCTAAAGGTTTTGGAACTTTAGATATCCGAGAAGATACACAGCAGATTGACGAAAATACAAACTTTAACTTAGGATCGCTTTCTAAAGTATTTACCACATTAGCTATTATGCAGCTTCAGCAGAAAGGCCTTTTACGTATAGAAGATCCTGTTATTGATCATCTTCCTTGGTTTACAACAAAAGATGCTTTAATGTCAAATCAAATTACTATTAAACATTTACTTAATCATTCGAGTGGTTTGCCTAGTCGCCTCAATGTTCATGATGTTAAAAGTGTAGATCGATGGGAAATTATAAATCAAATTAGTGATAAACTACGTAATGTTATATTAGTTTCGAAACCCGGTGAAACTTTTGAATACACCAATATGAATACAGATTTGTTGCAAATAATTATAGAGGAAGTTTCACATGTTCCTTTTACAAAGTATATGGATGAAAATATTTTTAAACCTCTCGGAATGAACAGAACAGGGTATTTTACATTTGATGATCATCACCTTTCCAATACAGCAATGGGACATCGTTATCAGTGGGGTAAAATTAAACCTTATGAGGAAAAGTTAGTCTATGCTACATCTAGCTCAGCAGGGTTATCCTCAAATGCCACAGATTTAGCAAAGTTTATGATGTGTTTATTAAATGAGGGAGTAACTCCTATGGGTACTCTGATTCGTTCAAATAGTATTAAAAAAGTATTCCAAGCTAATAAATATGGTATAGGGTACAATTGGTATATATATCCCCAAAATATGTATATGGAGGGTGGATTACCTGGCTTCACTTCAACGATGGTTCTTTCTTCTGATAAATCCTTTGGACTTGTTCTCCTATCAAATTCAAAACAAGATATAACATTCCATTCTGGGTTTAATTTATTTAGAATAGTGGAAGGAGGAACCCCTAAACCTTTATTAGGTAAGGATTATCCAAAGGTGAAATCTGAGGCTAAAATAATTCTTAGTATCACAATCCTTATTTGTATTACTTTAATCTATGTAGTTGGAACAACATTCTATAATTTAGCAAGAAGAAGACATACAGTAACTTTAGTGAAACCAAGTTTCAGTAAAGTTTGTAGGATCATTTTATTGCTAGCATTGTACTTTGGAGTAATGTATTACATCTACGTTTTATTTCCTTATTATGTGGGAGTTCCTTCGTTATTCGACTTTAATAAAGAACCAGATGTCACAACAGGACTGATTATATTAAGTATAGTATCTACATCATTCTCTTTAGTTTTATTCTTGAAAATCCTAATAATTCAAAAGGTTAAAATGAATTTATAAAAATGAAAATAATCTCGTTAAACCATCTGATTACTATTTTTTAATAACATCAACAAACGTTCGCGATTGTTTAATAAGCGTTGCTGTTCTTCTTCAACTAACCAGCGCTTTACTTTAAGATGGGATTACACAGAGATCCCATCTTTTTTCTTCTTCATCAAACGGAGCAGGATAGTTGAAGATTAGATTAGACTTTTGAAAAATCGGGATACAACAAGAAGGATTTACAACGCCCTCAACAAATATGAATTATCCATATCAGCCGCAGTCGATGACTAATCATTATCAACCTACCATTTAAACGGTTACGAAATATTTAATAAAAGATAACTACCCAATTACGGGTAGTTTCTTTCCTAGGAAGGGATCAAAAAATTCGAAAAGAATCAATTGCTTTCTTTTTCTGCTCAAACTCAACATGGATATAGACTTGAGTTGATGTAATACTTTCATAGCCGAGTAGTACTTGAAGAGTCCGTAAATCAACGTTTTCTTTATTTTGCTGTAACATCAATGTTGCAAAAGTATGCCGTAAGTGATGTAGTGTGAAGCGGGTAGGCGGGAGGCCTGCCTTTTTCAACATATCTTTAAAAATGACATGTAAACCCCGCGGATCTAATGCTTTACGATTTTTATTTAGAAAAACAGGTTCTGTAGGATAAATTTGGTATGATCTTAAAGGAACTTTTTAAGATGCCAGAAGCGGTATTAAGTGTGGATGAAGGGGCAATATACGTTCTTTTTTCCCTTTTCCATCAATTCGAATCGTTTCATTTACCAAATCAACTTGTTCCCATGTTAATGAAACAAGTGTTAATGAAACAAGTTCAGAACGTCTTAGACCTGTTGTTGCTAATAATTTAAACATTAGCTCATTCCGCATCGAAAAACGTGATTGGGCACGTTCTAAGTAGTCAAATAGCTGCTTTAGAGATGTTAATGTCATATAGACAGGAAGTTTATCATCGGTCTTTGGCGATTCAATCCCGCGCGTAAAATCATTAGCAAGGTATCGTTCAAATAAACAATATTTGGCGAACGATTTTAAGGAAGAGATTTTCGGTTCAACGAACGAGGTTTTTGTTTTAATGATCCTAATAAATATTGGATAAAGCGACGTACTTGGGTTTTGGTGATCTCGTTTAAACAGGTTGAACAGCCATGATCCGATAAAAAGGTTAAGAAGAGTTGTAAATCGTATTCGTAACTAGTAACTGTATTAACTGAGTAATTTTTTTCAAACTCGATATACAAAACAAATTCATCAATGGCTGCATGTAGTTGCAAGTATAAAACCTCTAGATATCGTATTAAACAATAATTATTATCTGTACAAAATCATCCCATTATCGTAAAAAAGGAGAGTTATCGTTCACATGATAATTATAAGGAACTTCAAAATTGTAAGTCGAAAAGTACAGATATTATGGGTAGTTGACGTATCAAAGCCCTCCTCCACGCCAAATAATTTTAGTTTACATAATATAAATACCTTGGTCACTACTTCCTAATTATCGAAAGCTTCCTATAAATTATCGTTCAAAAGGGAATTATTCGTTTAAATAATACTAATTATCGTTTAATCTAGATTCTCCTTAAGATGAAGAAAATATTCAGCCAAAAATCTAACCTAATCGGATCAATTCTTATTAGGCCCGCCGAATTTTATAGCCACCATTTCAGCTTCGAACAGGTTAATGCCTCTTTGAACAAATGACCCCCGAGTGTATCTAGTTTAGAAATTTAGCACCATCGTTATGATTAGCAATTTAGTCTCTAAACGAAGAAAAAAGCCATCTCCATAAGAAAAGATGACTATTTGTTAGTATAGTTGGTGAGATGAATGCGGGTTTAAGATACTTTTCAGTTGGTGTCCAAATACCTTTGAAATAGAGGAACTCAATTCAAGAACGCCACGTCCTGTGGTAATTTATCTATGCGAAAGCGAAGCGACAGCAACACGGTTTTATCTGTTCGATATTTGCCACTGACGCTACGCTTTCGCGCAGAAAACATTTGCAGGCCTAAGCATAAAGCCGATTCCAGACGTAATTATGCCGAGGCATCATTGATTTTCTATTTGCAAGATGGTTTCTAAACAACAACATTTGGTGATGTAGCAAGGTAAATCTGCGGTTTCTACATTACTCATATTAATAAGCGTTTGCTTTTGCAACAGATGGAGCTGAACGGGCAGTGAAGTCGAGTTGTTAGCGACAGTGTTGTTTCATGAAATGCTCCATTGCACGGATTGAGTCCGAACTAATAACATGTTCAATCAGGCAAGCTTCCTGATTGGCAACATCCTTATCGATTTGGAGAACATCAATAAAAAATTGTTTGATGACTTTATGCTTGTGAAATATCCCATCTGCGTACGCTTGGCCCTTAGGATTGAGATGAATTTCTTTGTAACGTTCATTAACAACAAGTCCAAACTGAGAGAGCGTAGCTATCGCTCGGTTTGCGGTCGCCTTGGTTACCCCGACTTTTTCAGCAATGTCCGAGAGGCGCGCGCCTACTCCTTCTTCGGACAAAAGGAAAATGACTTCCAAATAATTCTCTAAAATGGGACTGAGCTTCATATAAATTCACCTTCCTGAGTATGTGGATATTTTTCCTTGCGCCAGTTTCCGATATTCGCTCGGGAGTAGTCCTGTATGCGTACGGAAGTAGTCAGAAAAGCTGCGCGTTTTTTTGTAACCTAGTTTCTTGGCAATTTCTCCAATGTTGATTTGTGAATGTTCAAGTGCATGCTTGGCTTCTTGAATTCTTTTCCTGCAAATGTATTCGGAAATCGTGCAATTGTACGCGTTTTTAAAGGTGTATTTTAACTTGGTTGGAGACATGCAGGCCAATTTTGCCAACTGCTCAATCGAGATACTGAAATCACCGTAATGGCTATCAAGACAAGTTAGGACAGCGGATATCCCGTTGCGATCCTGTTCTGAGAGTAGACATTTCTGTGTCTTTTGATTATGACTGTGGTTTACGATTAGAGCCAACATTTCGGCTACCTTGCTTTCGTAATATATTTTGGCTGCTGCACTATTCCCAGTAAAATTCATGATTTGTTTGAGAAGCAGAACAAGTTCAGGAAGGTGAAGCAACCCGTGCTGTTGCTCAAGTGCGGTCAGCAATTCATTGTATTCATCCGGATAGGTTTTGCTCAAATAGTGTTCATAATAAGCCGGAGCAAGTACAATGCAAATATTGCGTACAGCTTCCCTTTTTGGAATTAAGCATTTGAAAACTTGCGTACGGCTTCTATAACCCAATAGATATGGAGAGTAGAAGACCGCATGCTTATCCGCATAGAGCGACGATTCATAATACCCAAAACTGATAAAGTCAAATTGTGGGTATTCGAACGGAACTTCCTCGTAAAAGTAAAAATCCATGGCTTGAATAAAAAAATGACCTGTCTTGGCGTAAACCCATACCGTTCCTTCTCCCACGGATGGATCAAGGGAAAAGAGAGCACCAGGTTTTGTAGGGAAATGATGATCAACAGAAAATCCAAGCATTTCTAGATAAGGCTTATATTCACTTTCGATTGTAAACGACTGTTCTTGTTGCACGATTACACGGCTCCTTTCTATTGTAAAGTGATGGGAAGGACAAATTGAGTGCCGCTTGAAGACAAAAGTGCTGGTAAACCATTGTTTGCTGTTTAATGAAACGTTAAAGTTAGAGTATTCTAACTTTTTAGATAGTATAACAAATGTCATTTGAAAAACAAAGAGAAATATTGAAAAGATGGAATAGTCTGAAAGGACAACGAGGTTAAGAGTGGAAGCGTTCGATTTAGGATATTTATTAGTGTTTTTGTGGCGATGGTAGGGTTGATGATTATTGCTCCGATCATGCCTCAACTCATACGCGAATTAGGTCTGAGCGAAACTTATTAAGGTTTGATTATTTCATTAAGTACCATGCCATGGCGCCGGTTTAGGGTAACTAAAGCGATGGGAAATGAAGGAAACCTGTTATTATGTTTGGTTTCTTGGGAATGTTGATGAGCTATGTCCTGTTTAATTCGACAATGTATATTTGCTTTACGCAACGTATTAGTGACGCTCTATTTGTCATCTGCTTATTGTAACCAGTACCTTAATAGCCCTGTTTATTCCAGCTATACGATCGGCTGCACAGGCGTATATGGTGAATGTCACTGATTAACAGGGACGTTCTGCAGGAATGGCCTAAATTGGTGCAGCTAATGGATTGGGATTACTTGGTCCTGCACGTGCTGGCTTTTTTACAATTATTGGTCTGGTTTGGCGCTTTATCAACTGAACAAACATCTTCCTTTTGCATTTGTCATTGTGTTTGTTTTACTGATGGCTATTACATTGCTCGATTTTATAAATAGTTAATAGAAGAGGTGGTATAAAACATTTGCCTTATGTGATGGTAATGATGTTAAAGAACGTAAAAGTGGAGTTGAACATAAAATGAAAAATTGGAGGAGGAATAATTATGCAAGTACAAAATCAATCCTTTAATAATAAATGGAGCACAAAAGATTATATCACACTTGCTATTTTCAATGTGGTGATGCTTGTAATACTTACAATGGTCACTACAGTTACTCATGCATTATCTTACCTAATCGGAGGGGGAGCAGCCGCGCTTTTCAACGGTCCCATTTATATGGTGATGTCAAATAAAATAAACAAACGTGGGATATTATTCTATACATCTATTATTATGGGGCTATTTTTTTTAATATTCGGTTTTATTCATTTCTTAATCACAATGGTTGCTGTGGGGATTCTTTGCGAGCTGGTCATGTGGGGAAACAATTCTTACAAGAACACTTTCCGTAATGGCATTGGCTATAGCATTTTTTATGTAGGTTTTTCCCTATGTGGTGTTGTTCCTCTAGTCTTCTTTAGGGAGCAGTATATGGCTACTTTGGCTAAAAGCTATTCACAAGAGCAATTGGATAACCTACTACTCTCTTATGGAACGCCTAGTATGGTTGTGATCATGTGTATTATCTCTATCGTAGGAGCGCTTACTGGTTGCTTAATGGGGGGGCAATTATTAAAGAAGCATGTGAAAAAGGCGAAGTTGGTATGATAAATCTAGATCCTAGAACACATTTTGTTACGTTAACTTTGGCAAGCATTTTGTCAGTGCTTGTAAATGACCAATTACAAGTACATTTGATGGTTGTAGCAAGTGCATTGTATTTGGTATGTCTTAAACTTACTAAGCAAATGGTTTATTTGGTTTTGTTGTATATTGTTTTTTTATCAACAGTATCCTTTTTACCTGATATTATGACATCTTTGATACTCATTTTCTATACCTTTGCTAGAATGATTCCGATGATCATGATCGGTACAGCGTTTGTCCATACACCTCCTAGTAGCATACTATGTGCCTTTGAAAGAACGTTTATTTTCAAACCAATAATAGTCATGATTTGTATTTTAATCCGTTTTTTCCCCGTAATTGTTCTTGAAATGAAGATTATTCGAGAAGGGATTTTAGCAAGAGGTATTTTCCCACGTTGGTATAGCTTCTTGAGGCACCCGACAATTCTCTATGAATGCTTTTTTTTGCCACTTATTGTCCGGTGTCTTAAATTATCTTCTGAGCTTGCCTCTTCAGCAGAGCTCCGGGGAATAGGGTGTAAACGAGGAAGAACTTCCATTAATTTCGTAGGAATGACAGCTGTAGACAGTGTAGTGATAGGTGGATATGTTTTGATTAGTTTAGCGATATATTGGGTAGGAGTTGTTGGATTATGATCAAAATGAATGATGTCACATTCAGTTATGGAAACGAGGACGTTAATTTTGGGAACGAAGTCGCCGTAAGTAATATCCAATTGACAGTAAAAACCGGACAGTGTGTTGTACTATGTGGTCGTTCAGGATCCGGTAAAAGTACCATCATGCGACTTTTATCTGGCCTTGCGCCAAGTTTTTATAATGGAAGTATTTCGGGAAAGATAACCGTTAATGGTTTAAATCCTTCTAATCTATTGCCTGAGGAACGTACTAGACTGTTGGGAGTTGTATTTCAAGATCCTCGAAGTCAATTTTTCATGGATAATGTCCTCGATGAAATAGCGTTTTCAGCAGAAAATATAGGGATTGCCCCAGATGAGATTATCCGTCGGGTTGAGATACAGGCGAAATTGCTTAATGTTGAACATCTTTTAGGGCGGTCTCTTAACATGTTGTCAAGCGGGCAGAAACAGCTTGTGGCCATTGCCGCCGCATCCATTCTTTCACCGCCAGTTTTACTCTTGGATGAACCTACCGCTAATTTGGATCAGAAAGCGATTCAAACCTTAATTGAAATGCTACACAAACTTAAGCAAAATGGCACAACATTGCTAATTGGCGAACACAGACTTCATCCATTACTAAGTATTGCAGATTCCTTTGTTTATATGGAGAAAGGCAAGATTGTTAAAACATGGACAAAGGAGCAATTTTCCCAGCTTACTTATGAAGAAGTGCGTCCGTATGGCTTGCGTCATCCAGATATGTTCAACATCAAATCAATGCGTAAATTGGACGAAATACCAACTACTGAGATTGCACTTGAGGGTCAAAAGCTTTCTTATCGTTATAGAAGAAATGATGTGGTAATTAAGGATCTGGATATCATACTTCCAAAGGGGAGTGTGACGGCATTAATGGGGGAAAATGGGGCTGGAAAGACTACGCTGTGTAAAATTCTATGCGGTCTTCTACAACAGCGTAAGGGAATAGTCTTTAGTAAGGGAATCCCTTCATCTGCTGGACAGAGGCGCACCTTCAGCTATTTTGTCATGCAGGATGCGGACTATCAGCTCTATGCGGACAGCGTAGGTAATGAAATTGTTTTGGGCAGACATCTGGATGACGAGCTCCGCTTAAGGGCCCGTGAAGCGATGGAGGCGTTTGGGCTTCTGAGGCTTCAGGAGAGGCATCCTGCCTCGCTATCGGGTGGGGAAAAGCAGCGGGTTACGATGGCTGCGGCTTCTTGTTCGGATGCTGAACTGATCGTGCTCGATGAGCCGACCAGTGGACTTGACGGTGATGGTGTTCTTAAGGTTGTCAAATGGGTAAAAAAACTTGCACATGCGGGTAAAACGGTCGTTATCATCACACATGATTGTATTCTCTCTGAGCTTGCAAGCGATCAAATAAAAGTACTTAAAAACTTTAATGAATGAGGGGAGATACATTGAGTAATAACGAAAAAACAGGTATAGTCAGGCTTTTGAAGATTGTAGGTGAAAAAAAGACACTTCTTGTATGGTCTGGAATATTGTCTACACTGAGTGTGCTATTCATGTTGGTACCATACTACTCCGTGTATGTGGTGATGGCTGAAATGTTGAAGCATGCATCGGATCTTTCGACTGTGGACGGTCCATTCGTCATCAGATGGGCTATTTGGGGCGCTATCGGGATGATACTCGGGTATTTCTTTCTCTATATCGGGGGAATGTGCTCGCACATTGCTGCGTTTCGTATTTTATATGGAATCAGGAAGAAGTTATCGAATCATATAGCAGCTCTCCCACTCGGCTACTTTAATAAAAATGCCACGGGAAAAATTAAAAAAATTGTAGAGCATGATGTGGAAAAAATTGAGCAGTTTATTGCGCACCAATTGCCTGATTTAATCAACACTATCGTCATGATTATAGTAATTACATCAGCTATGCTTTTCTTAGATGTTTGGCTTACACTTGCCTGTATCATCCCTATTCTAATAGGATTTGGCTTCCAATTCTCAATGATGGCTGGCAAAAAGGCGAAGGAAGGGATCAAAGAATATTTTAACGCTTTAGAAAATATAAATTCCTCATCCATCCAGTATATACGGGGCATGCCTTCTATTAAAATATTTGGTCAGACAGTCCACTCCTTTAGTGAATTTCATAAAGATATACTTAACTATCGTGATTTCAGTGTGAAGTATACCGACAATTTTCAAAACGGTTATGTCTCTTATAAAGTTATCTTGATTTCGCTGGCCACCTTTATCTTGCCTGTAGGATTATTTTTCATCAGTGGGGATCCAGACAATGTAGCATTTGCGGCAACAATGATGTTGTTTCTTGTGTTAGCACCGGGGATTTCTACACCAATTCTTAAATTCAACGATTTTGCATCTACCCTGAACGTCATTTTCGAGGGTGTCAGACGCATTGACGAGATATTCGATGAGCCAATTATACCAGAGCCAGAAACGAAATATCTCCCGTCTTCCTATGATGTACAGTTCCATAATGTTTCTTTTTCTTACAGTATCAAGGATATGGAAGTATTGAGAGAGATTAGTTTTACTGCGGCGCAAGGAGAAATTACCGCCTTGGTTGGACCATCTGGGTCTGGAAAATCTACCATTGCACAGTTGATACCTCGCTTTTGGGATATACAAAAAGGCAGTATCACCATAGGAGGACAGGACATCCGTGATATGAGAACGAACGACCTTATGGATGTTTTATCCTTCGTGTTTCAGGAAACTTTTCTGTTTTCGGATACCATATACAATAATATCGCTGTAGGTCGGCCGAATGCGACGAAAATGGAAGTTTATGCGGCAGCGAAGGCCGCGCAGTGTCATGCATTTATCGAAAATTTGCCGAAAAGCTATGATACACCGATAGGCGAAGGTGGAGTGTACCTTTCAGGGGGAGAGGAACAGAGGGTTTCAGTAGCACGAGCGATTCTTAAGAATGCTCCTATCCTGATACTAGATGAAGCAACAGCTTACGCCGATCCGGAAAATGAATATCATATGCAGCTTGCACTTCAGGAGCTTATCAAGGGCAAAACCGTTATCATAATAGCGCATCGCCTAGCTACCATCCGTGAGGCCAACCAAATTATTGTATTGAATGAAGGCCAAGTCAACGATAAAGGCACCCATAATGAGCTTCTATCCCATAATGGTATATACAAAAGCATGTGGGATGCCTACACGCGCTCCATGGAATGGAATATCGATCTTTTGCAGGAAAGGGACGTGTTTGAGAGATGATTAAACAAATGTACTATATTACGACGGGCAACCCGCAAAAGATGCTGAAGTCCATCCTCTGGACATTGTCGGCCAACGTAATTAATATGCTTCCCTTTGGCAGCCTACTCTTGGTGGTAAGTACCATCTACGCCTATTACAGCGGGGAGCAGGAGTCCCTAAATATTCAATATTTGTGGTATGCGTGGGGAAGTATGGTTTTCTTCCTTGCTCTCGTGTTTGTGTGCGAATTGATGGCTTACCGGTCCGTTTATCGTGGTGCATACGAGTCTTCTGCTGAAGGGCGGATAGAGTTGGCCGAACATATACGAAAACTGCCACTCGGATTTATTATGAGCAAGAGCTCTGGAGAACTGGGGCATACGATGATGAATGATTTTACTCAACTGGAAAATGCAATGACAAAAAATATTACACAGATTATAAGCGGTATAATGATATCAATCCTCACTTTTATAGGACTGATTTTTTTGGATTGGCGAATGGCTGTAGCCATGTTTGCAGGATTTCCTGTAACGGTTCTGATCCTGTGGGGGATATCTAGCTTGGAGCGCAAAATTGGTATTAGTCATGCCCGAGCCAAAATCATTCAGTCAAATGCCTTGCAAGAGTATCTTTACGGTTTAAAAGTTATCAAAGCTCATAGTTTAAGTGGTGAAAACTTTAAAAGTCTAAAACGTGCCTTTTATCGGTATATGAAAGAAAGTATTAAGCTGGAAGGTGTGCTTGGACCTTTCTTTTTGGTAGCCATAGCTTTCATGAAAATGGGATTGCCCCTTATGACGATTGTAGGCGTCTATTTCATTTTGGGCGGTGAGATAACAGTACCGTTATTTATGATGTTTTTGCTAATAGGCGCACGTGTTTTTGATCCGCTATCAGCTGCAATCATAAGTTTGCCTACGTTTAAATATGATGCCTTGGCAGGTGAAAGAATTGTAAATTTACTCGAACAGCCTGTCATGAAAGGAGATAAAGAACCTCCGAAAAACCATGATATTCGATTTGAAAATGTGACCTTCGCTTATAACAAAAACATCGTCTTGAACAATGTTTCTGTGAGGATGAATGAAGGGGAATTGACGGCTGTAGTAGGTCCTTCAGGAAGCGGGAAAAGCACGCTCCTACGATTGATTGCACGGTTTTATGACCCACAAAAAGGTCAAGTGCTTTTCGGTGGCGTAGATGAGCGTGGACTGAACCCGGAAAAACTAATGAAAAAAATCTCTGTGGTATTTCAAGATGTATACCTGTTCCAAGATACAATCGGTAACAATATCCGTTATGGGCGAGAAGAAGCTACTCAAGTGGAAGTTGAAGCGGTTGCTAAGGAAGCCTGTTGTCATGATTTTATTATGAAACTGCCGAAAGGCTATGACACATTGGTAGGGGAAGGAGGTTCCACTCTCTCTGGCGGGGAGCGTCAGCGTATTTCCATCGCCCGAGCCATGCTTAAAAACGCTCCGGTCGTTTTGCTTGACGAGGCTACTTCCTCTCTTGATCCAGAAAACGAGGTTGAAGTGCAAAAAGCGATCAATCGTCTGATTAAAGGACGTACAGTTATTATGATCGCTCACAGGCTGAAAACCGTTGTGAATGCAAATAACATCATCGTTTTGGACAAAGGCAAAGTTGTGGAACAGGGAAAACATGAAGAACTAATTGCAATGGGCGGTCTATACAATAAGCTTTGGGATTTGCAGAGCAGAACGATAGGGTGGAAAATAGCCACTAAACCATAATTAGTCTTCGTTTTACTTTCGGGACCAAAGAAAGCAAAAATGAGGCAAGGCATATATTATCCATTGACTTTATAACTTCTTTCAGCAATTATTTTCTGTAGACGGTAATCAAATTGCTCTTACTATTTATGATGTACATTTCAGGGAAAGGTTGCAAATGGATCAACATTCTTCAGGGATACAAAATAGTACAGGTTGTAAAACGTTTATAACCCGATGATTTATATAGAGGAACACAAATATAATCATCAAATTTCAAGTAAAGCTTTCTCAACTATCTAAAAAAATTATTAAACAAAAGTTAGTATCCTTAAAAAAAAGCAATGAATGTTCATAAATATTCCTGACAAATGAAAAATAACGAACTATATTGTATTAAACAAACCAAAATATTCATATTAAAGTGGTGGAAGTGCTATTCGTCCACCACCTGGACACTTTATAGATTGTGTAAAACACGAATATTATATTTAAAGTTATCTTTCACAAGTGTTTGCAGAATAAATTACTTTATTTTTTATCAAAGGACAGTAAAAACTAACAATCTATGATAAAATCGCCAGAATTCATAACGTATAATCCATATTTGTTATGATTACAACAATCTAATAGAAAAGGGAAAACCCCAAGTTATACAATGTTAACGTTACTACTAAATGTTAATTTGTATTTAACTTGGGGGTTTTTCATGTAATTTTAAGGAAAGAGGGATTTATTATGAATAACACGATTACTGACAAAAGCATATTTATATCTAGATCAAGAACTGGATACTCACAAAATTCCAAGAACGTTTATCGAAGAAATAATAAAAAGATTTCGGAACATTTGAAGGGCCATGGATTAGAACCTACAATCGAAAATGTAACAAGTCGCTACTACAAAAAATGGTTAAAAGATCATAAAGGGTTTTCTTTATTTTCTTGCAACATTCGTGTTGCAAAAGTATGCCGTAAGTGATGTAGCGAGAAGCGGGTAGGTGGAAGGCCTGCTTTTTTCAATACATCTTTAAAAATGACATGTAAACCCCGCGGATCTAATGCTTTACGATTTTTATTTAGAAAAACAGGTTCTGTTGGATAAATTTGATATGATCTTAAAGAGGCTTTATAGGATGCCAGAAGCGGAATTAAGTGTGGATGAAGGGGCAATATCCGTTCTTTTTTCCCTTTTCCATCAATTCGAATCGTTTCATTTACCAGATCAACTTGTTCCCATGTTAATGAAACAAGTTCAGAACGTCTTATACCTGTTGTTGCTAATAATTTAAACATGAGCTCATTCCGCATCGAAAAACGCGATTGGGCGCGTTCTAGATAGTCAAATAGCTGCTTTAGATCCGTTAATGTCATATAGACAGGTAGTTTATCATCGGCCTTTAGCGATTCAATCCCGTGCGTAAAATCATTAGCAAGGTATCGTTCAAATAAACAATATTTGGCGAACGATTTTAAGGAAGAGATTTTCGGTTCACCGAACGAGGTTTTTGTTTTAATGATCCTAATAAATATTGGATAAAGCGACGTACTTGGGTGTTTAAACAGGTTGAACAGCCATAATCCGATAAAAAGGTTAAGAAGAGTTGTAAATCGTATTCGTAACTAGTAACTGTATTAACTGAGTAATTTTTTTCAATCTCAATATACAATACAAATTCATCAATGGCTGCATGTAGTTGCAAGTATAAAACCTCCAGATATCGTATTAAATAATAATTATTATCTGTACAAAATCATCCCATTATCGAAAAAAAGGAGCGTTATCGTTCACATGATAATTATAAGGAACTTCAAAATTGTAAGTCGAAAAGTACAGATATTATGGGTAGATGACGTATCCAAGCCCTCCTCCACGCCAAATAATTTTAGTTTACATAATATAAATTATAGGAAGTTACGTATCAATGAAAAGTATACTAATAACATTGAGATGAAACAGCTGTTGTAAAAGGTCAAATAGTTTTAGACTACTTTTTTCAGTGACCAATAAAACGTTAAGTTTCTCTATGATATAACTCACATAAACACATATTTTCAAAAAAATAAAATGGTCAAGAATGTCCAAACACTTTTTTGAATTGTACTCTTTTGTCCTTTTTAAACGGATGATATTTCAAGAATTTAAAAAAACCATAAGAAAATGCCCTTAAATATTTTGAACTTTAGGGCATTTTTCTTTATTTAACTATTATATTTATATTTGATTATCATCGATACGTTTTAGCTTTTGAATTTTTGATTCCTCTATCCAACTTTAACCAGCTATTATCTATTTCTACCTGCACTTTTACCCACTTGTTTTGTCTTTCTTATACCTCAACTATAGTATTTTTAGAAATTTTAGTTCCATGATCAGGGATCAGGTCTTTATCGTCTGTTTCTTCCTGTTCTTATATAACTTTCCTTACATAACACACCTAAATCATAAGCCAAATAATTTAATTTAGATTTTCGATATTTTTTTGTATTTCTTGAATTGTGAAATGTTCAGTTATACTAGATTGAATCTTATTAATTGTCTTTGTACTATAGAAACATTGAAAAAACTGTATACTTCAATAGAATATTTAACACGAATTATACATATTTTGATTATAGTACTTCATTAAAACAGAAGTCCGTAATTATCCTAATGATGGAAATGGAATATAAGAGAATTCGTTTTTTATCGCAAAAATTACCTTTAAAGATTGGATGATGACAGTTATTGATAAATCGCTTCTTGCTATGGTTATTTTACGCGTATTGTCTGGAAGTATTGAAGTAAGTGCTGGATTGTTGATGCTAAAGTTGAATAGTTTAGAAAAAGCATTCTATATTAATACAATGCTTGCTTTAGTTGGTCCAACAGTTTTAATCGTAACGACGGCAATTGCATTATTCGGACTAGCTGATAAAATTTCTGTGCCGAGAATGATTTGCCTATTTACAGGAATTACGCTTATTTTTATTAGCGTAAATGTAAAGTGATAATAAAGTTGCTAAAAAAGCTTTTCATTTGGATAAAAAGTAATTTGAACTGATAAAAATAGAAAATCTCTCTTTGAGAATATGGTCAAATTGATTTTACGCTTTTCGTAACATTGGAATTTTCAAATAAAACAAATGATACTATGAAATGTTTTCTACTGTTTTCTCATTTGTAGTTTCATCATTTTTTCCAGTTACCTTCCTTGTAAACGCACTAACAATTAAACTTACTAAAATATTTACAGTCAATGCAAGGAAACCAATGTTGATATCTTGTATATAGGATGGCCAGCTTGGGAACAGCTTACTTAGGTGAGCTCCTGTAGCTGCTTGCCAACCTACAATCGTGACACCCACAATAATCCCAGCAAAAACACCTTGTACAGTTAATGGATTTTTCTTCAAAAAACTACATACAACCGCTGGTACAAATTGAGTAACTAATCCATACCCCATTAAGAATAATAACGTAATTGCTCCACCACCACTAAAAGTGAAGTAAAGTGCAACAAGTGCAATCACTGGAACTGAATAGCGAGCAATGATACCAATTTGTCGATCGGTAATTTGAGGTCGAATAGGTTTTACAACATTTTTTGCAAGTAATGTAGCTGCAGACATCAAAATCAATGAACCTGGTACAATTGCAGTTAATAATCCTGCTGCTCCAATAAAGCCAACGATGACTGGATTAAATGTTTGCGTAGAGGTTTTAAATAGAGCTAAATCCACAGCGCCTCCTTCTAGCTCAGGAACTTGTAAAATTGCAGCTGCTCCAACAAATAAGATAAATAATAAAAATAATGCGTAGATTGGAAGCATTATCGCATTATTTCTTAGTGCATTCCCACTTTTTGCTGAAAAAGTAGCAACGAATGTATGCGGCCACATATAAAACCCTAACGATGTTAACATGATCGTTGAAATATACCATGAGGCGCTAAAACCTGAGTCTGGAAGTGATAAGAAACCTGGTTTAACAGCTTCAATTGCTTCCCACATTGGCTGAATCCCGCCATAATAATGTATAGGTAAGTAGATACCAAGGAATAACACGACACCAAGAATAAGAAAATCTTTAATAACAGCTGTCCAAGCCGAGCCATGAATTCCTGAAACCATAACATAAGCAATCATTGCAATTGTACCTATCCAAATTGTTATTTTCGGATCAATTGCTCCATAAGAAGCTTCGGAAACGATAATGCCAAGACCTTTTAATTGAATGACTAAGTAAGGAATTAAAGCTGCTAACCCTACAATGGCTACAAGTGTGCCAAGAATTTTACTGTTATATGCCTTTTCGAAAAAATCAGATTGTGATAGTAAACTATGTTTCTTTCCGTAAGCCCATATTTTAGGTGTTATCCAGTAAGCAATTACATAGTTCAGCATCATGATATTGTAAAATGCTACGCCACCTTTTCCATACATCCAACCACTTACCCCTAAAAATGCATTAGTTGTATAAATTTCACCAGCCATTAATAAGAAGATGAAGATAGATCCAAATCCACGGCCTCCAACACTCCATTGTTCAAGGCTCATATCTTTCCCTCTACTTGCCATAATGCCTAAAAATAAAGCAATCACTAAGAAAATTGTAATGATTCCAACTGAAATGATCATATTATTCCGTCTCCTCTTTTGCATCAGGATTTATACGATGTACTAAAATCATTAAACCTGTTCCTAAAAAGATCCATAAAACCATCCAAAATAATAAAAATGGAAGACCTAAGACATATGATTCGGCACTTTTAATAAATGGAACTCCTAAAGGCATTCCAAAATAGGCAATGAACGTGAGTAAATAGCAGAGACTTTTTTTTGTCATTTTTTCTATCTCCTTTTTAATAAATAAATTTTATTCATTTATTAATTGCTGGAATCCATTATCAATAAATAGACTATTTATATCTCTTTTATCAGGAGTAAAATGAACTTGGTTTTCACAATCTAGAAAATCTATTGTGTATTGTACAGTAGCCGCCACTCCTAGTTTTAAAGCATCTTCATCTAAGTCAAAGTAAACATTATGGTGTTCGGCTCCAATCCCTTCTTCGAGGTTTTGTATGCCAATGAATGCAAACACACCTGGGAAGTATTTTTCATAAAACGCAAATGATTCTGATGCCATCCAAGCGGGAATTGAATGTAATGCATCAGTACCAATTGCATTTTTCACTGCATCGATCGCAATTTGTGCACATTCTTTTTGATTGTAGACAATTAAGTCCGATTCTTTAAGCTCTGTAATAAATTTATAAGTGCAATTATGCAGGTCACAGACTTTTTCTAGGATTCTCTTAAATTCTTTTGCAGCATGGGCACCTTGGTTATAATCTAAATATCTGGCTGTTCCTGAGAACTGTAAACTTTCAGGAATTATATTTGCTGCTGATCCTGAACTAATCGTTCCAATTGAATAGGTAATTGTTTTAAAAGGATCTAGATTATTTAATCTCATCGCTCTTAAATTATTATAAAAATCGGTAAAGCAATCTAATGGAGCAACTGACAAATCTGGTCTTGAACCATGTCCACTTTTTCCTTTTATTAAGACATCAAAAACAAAAGAAGCTGCCATTCTTGGGCCTGGATCAACAGATATTTTCCCAGTCGGAAGATCAGATTTTAAATGGATACCCCAAATTCCGTCTCCCCCGATTTCGTGTAATCGTTTTAAGAGATTATAAATCCCGCCACCCATTTCTTCCCCTTGTTCAAATGCGAGAAGCACTCTTCCTTTAATTTTGTCTTTGTGTTGATTCAAGATTTCCGCTACACCCATAAGCATTGCTGTATGTCCATCATGCCCACAAGTATGAGCAGCTTGGTCAGACTCAGAAAATACTACTTTTTTCTTTTTTAAATTATTTTCCTCTTCCTTCATCGGCAATGCATCTAGATCTGCCCTAAGAATTAAAGTTTTTCCCGATTGATTTCCTTGAATATAACCAATAATTCCGCCATCAGGGACAATTTCGTAATGAATACCCAATTTAGTTAACTCGTCTGTTACCACTCTCATTGTCCGTACTTCCTGTAATCCGATCTCAGGGTGTCTATGGAGATCTCTTCTAATCTCAATTACATAATCTTCTATTTCTTTTGCAGCTTTTAACACATCAAGCTTAAATTCGATCGTTTTCATTTTATATACTCTCTTTCTGATTGATTAGTGGATTCGATATCTTGGAATTCTAAAGCGATTCTTTCAAGTGCTTCTTTTATAAGTGGTCTTGGTGAAGGGATACAGATTCTTTGAAAGTCTTTACCTTCATTTCCAAACAAGTGACCATCTTCAAGTATGACATTGGCTTTGTTATAGATACGATCATGAATCTCTTGAGCTGAAAGGCCATATCCACTAAAGTCCATCCACATCACGTATGTTCCTTCAGGGATCCTAACTTTGACTGTTGGCATTTTTTCACCTAAGAAATTTTTCACATACTCTATTGTGTCGTCAATGTATTCTGTTATTTGCGCTAATCATTCTTCTCCTTCGTTATAGACAGCTATAAGAGCTGCAATTGTAAACGGTGATGGTAACTGCATTCCCATGGTGTCGCTAAAGATTTTTCTAATCTCAGGGTTTGAAATAATAACATTTGTACAGTGCAGACCTGCAACATTAAATGTTTTATTAATGGCCGTGCACGTGATGATATGATCTGAGCTGTTTGCAACTTTTGCTATTGGTATAAATTTTTGATTTTTTCTAATGAGATCACCATGAATTTCATCAGCCACAATAATTACACTATTTTTCGCACAGATATCTGAAAGCGTTTTTAATTCCTCATATGTTAAAACTCTACCAGTCGGATTATGTGGACTGCAGAGAATGAACATTGTAGTATTTTCTTCTTTTGCTTTGGCTTCAAAATCCTCAAAATCAATTGTGTAATACCCTTCAGCATCACATTTCAATGCATTATTTCGAACAACTCTTCCATTTCCTTCTATCGCAGCTGTGAACGGCGGATAAACAGGACGTTGAATAATGATACCTTCACCAGATTTAGTTAAAGCTTTCATAGCTATACTCAAGGCATGTATTGTTCCAGGGCTATATACAATCTCTTCTCTTTTGATTGTCCAATCATGTCTTTTTTTAAACCAATGCTGAATTGATTCAAAGTACGCATCTGGAAAAACAGAATATCCAAAAATACGATGATCAACTGTTTTATGTAATGCATCTATCAATGGTTGCGGTACAGGTAAATCCATATCTGCTGTAAATAGTGGAATGATCTCATAGTCATACCTTTCTGTATAACCCATTGTTTTGATTACATCTTTGCCATCCCACTTTAAGGAATAAGTATTTCTGCGATTAACTACTTCATCAAAATTATATTTCAATGCTTCTCCCCACCTCTTGTCGCATTCAACTTTCTACTTTATCGCAATTTTCGACACGTTTAGATTAAATTTTTCTCAGTTTAACACCTTAACCGTAAAATCGTCAATTAAAATTTCTGAATATTGTAAAAATTAATTAGATTCTAAACAAATGTTAAAATTAATTTGCTACCAATTATGGGGAGGGTGATGCATTGTGGAAAAAGAGAAGGTTTTTTATGAGCTAATGGAAACGATTTACGAGACATCTAGACTGATTAGTTCATATGAAAGTATCCCAAGAAAATATGGCACAGAAGATGAATTGTATATGATAGAAGTTCATACACTCAACTTAATTGGAGATCAAATAAAAACAACTACTACTGAAATTGCAGAAATTAAAAATTGCACAAAAAGTGCTGTTTCTCAAATGGTTGATAAACTAATTAAAAAAGGATTAGTCATTAAATATAGAAATGTAGACAATTATCGAGAATTGAATATTGAGTTAACACCCAAGGGCAAAATAGTTTATGAATATCATAAAAATCTAGATTTAGAGGAATATCGGAGTCATTTGAAGAACCTCGAGCAATTTACTGCTGAAGATTTTCAAAAGTATATTACTGTCTTAAACTTAATCAATCAAAGGACACAAAGCGTGCTTAATGACAAAAAATCTAAGACGTATTAATTATCTTTGCTCTATACAGAAAAGGAGTGTCTCAAAGTCTAAATTTGATCTTTGAGACACTCCTTTTTACGTTATACATTGCTGTTATTTTTTTAAAATCTCTACCTCTTGTTTAAACGAAGACTTCCCTCCTGGTGGCCGCTTCAAGTACAGTTAAGCTCCATTTCTTTAAATTAATTTAGTATATTAAAAATTTTCTGTTGAGCATCTTGGGCTTCAGGGATTGGCATAACAACAAACACATGATTCATTTTAGGATAAACAAAGGTATTGATTTCAATTGCTTGTTTTGTTAGTTTTTCATCCAGTCTTATTGCATCTGGATATAAACATTCATGTGTTCCAATAAAATGAGTTATCTTCCCAAGTCCTTGAAAGTCACCGTATATTGGACTAATCAATGCGTCTTTTAAATCTTTATCAGCTGCCCAAATCTTTGTAATGACTTCCATTCCTTCACTAGCTAACATCGGATCCTTTTCTTCATATTCAGCTATAAGAGGATTTTCAAAACTCAAATCTACACATGCTGATAATAAAATAATATCTTTCGGTTGAGGTAAATTGTTCATTTTTAACAGATGAGCTAGGCCAAGTGCTATATTACCGCCTGCCGAATCTCCCATAATCGTTAATTGATTCGAATGTTCAACAGTTGCAAGCATTTCTTTATAGAGGTTTAGCATTTTTGGATACGTATCTTTATAGTTAAAATGAGGTACTTTAGGATAGATAGGAGCAATTATTTTCGCATTCAATGATTGCGCCATTTTATCCAAGAACCACCAGTGAAAATTTAAAGGTTGATTCGTCCAAGCGCCACCATGTAGATAAAGAATAACTTTTTGTTTCGGAGATTCTTGGTCATTTAATGTGAAAACCTGTATGCCCTCGAATGCCTCATCCTTAACATCACTTAAAAATTGAACATCTTCCCCTATAACATATGCTTTACTATTTTCAGTTCCCATTAACTCAACAAACTGTTTAGTGTTTTCAATACTAGAAAAACTCTTTTTATTACTTTCGGAAGCTAACCATTTTTCAAATTGAACACTTTCTTCAGAACGTTCTCCGTTATAAATGTCTAGACTCATTTTTAATGTTCTCTCCTTTAAACATTTTTATTGTTCATCTTGTTCTTTCATAACACAGTATGATTTAAAATAGCCTTATATCGCTTTATCAAAAGTCTTTAACAAGTTGGATAGAATGTCTTCTTTGAACGTAGGCGTTAATACTGCATCTTTATTTACAGAATAATGGTTGAACGATGCTTCAAGGTCAAAATAAAAAACCTTTTCCATCTCATAAAAAAAGTGAACATGGGCTTCCATTTCAATTAATATAACAGATATTTTACCAAAATTTTCCTATTAAATACTTGATTGCTATGTTTCTTTTTATAGTAATTGCTCAAATTCTTTACGTTCCTGTATGTAATCGACTTACTTCCCCTTTAGCTCGAATTTTTATAAAGTTTAAGCAGAGAACATACGTTCCTCACCCGTGAAATTAGCATTTTTCTTGAAAACTTTTTAAAAAGACAACGAGCTAAGCAACCACGCTAAGTTACTTTTTGTGTAGAAAGTATGTGTGCACCCCCTTCATCATACCAAGATTCGTGTTCTTCAGGCCTGTGCTTTTCCTTTAGCTTCCTTCTGATTCCACGTACCACAGACGCCTTTGCTATCAGCTAACCAATGCTTCTGTCTCACCGCTTCTGAAGCTTCCACCCTATAGTTCCTACGTATGACGAGCGTACAATAAAAAAAGAGACGAATTTCTTCGCCTCTACAACGAATTTGTTGTTTCATTTATGCCCTAACATCTTATCTTCCGCTATAAACAAGCAGATTTATGAACTATTACAAAAATAACGTCAAAAAGTTTGCAACGTCTATCGTCTGTGATTACTCACTTCATGACGTTGCAAACTTAACGGATGACGGTCCTTGAACCAAATTTAAAACTTATAGCGTTATGCGTGTACCTGCTTTTCCATCTAATGCAGCTACTGCTTGATCGATTGAACAGATGATGGACTCTTTCCCTAATTTCGCAAATTCGATAGCTGCTTGCATTTTTGGTAACATACTACCTGCTGGGAATTGTCCTTCTGCAACATACTGTTCAGCTTCTGCAACTGTAATGTGGCTTAATTTCTGCTCATTTTCTTTCCCAAAATTAATATAGACATTTGGGACATCAGTTAACATCATGAAAACATCCGCATTCACTTGTTGCGCAAGTTTTAATCCTGAACGATCTTTATCAATGACTGCTTCAATCCCGTGTAATTGACCACTGTCTTCACGATATACAGGTATGCCGCCACCACCAGATGAAATAACAATCGTTTCATCAATTAACCGTTTAATTTCATCTATACCATGAATCACTTTTGGTTCTGGTGAAGGGACAACGCGTCTATATCCCCGACCTGCATCTTCTGCCATAGTAAAGCCTTGTTCTTCTAAACGTTGCGCTTCTTCTTCCGAGAAAAATACACCGATTGGTTTAGTCGGATTTTCAAAAGCTTGATCGCCCTTGTCCACTTCAACCATTGTTAGCAATGTCACCACATTTGTAGCAATGCCTCGTTCTTTCATATGGTTTTTTAAAGCTGTCTCCATCATATAACCAATGAAACCTTGTGATTCTGCGTTACAAACATGAATTGGTAGTGGTTCGATTACATTTTTTGCAGCTTCATTTTGGGCAATAATATTTCCTACTTGCGGACCATTGCCGTGTGTAATGACGATGTTATGACCCGCTTCTCGAATTGCCACCATATGGCCTGTTGCCGACACTACATTTTTTAATTGATTTTCATAAGTTGCTTCTTGTTTTGGCTGTAAAATGGCATTACCACCCAAAGCAATAACTACACTTTTCCCCATTTCTTTCACTCCTTAGTTAATGACATATAAATGCCATATAACGTATCCATCCCAGATGATGATCCTACTTCTATAAGCCTGTTCATGCTTTCTAAAGATGGATCATGCTGCAATGCTGTAATCTTCGAACTAAATACACCGTCTATAGCACAGGTTAAGAAACGCTTACTGACAATGGTTGTTAAAGGTTCCTTGATAAGAGCTTTTAGTGTTTCTAGATGTTTATGTTCGATAAAATTTTTAATAAAATGTCCGTACAATATGCCGACTAGTATATCATCACCTGTTGGTGTTAAACCTTGTCCACGTCCAATGAAGTAACGGAATGTCTCGTCAAGATGTTCGGCTGGATCTTGTAATCGATTGATCAAGGACAATACACGTGCTCGTTCAAAATCTGTTGATTCATAGGATGTAAATGAAATGTATTGAAAATTTTCTTTTAATTTATTTATATTTGCATGTTCAAAATCCATATATAACGGTAGTATTTTCACATTAAACACCATTTCGAAGCGGTTATGAAAAAGACGATTATTATGAAATATTAATGTATCGCCTACCTTAATATTGGTCTTTACTGTTTGTCTCGTTTGAGGATCAAGCAAGATCCCGAACGGAAATGTCCCATTTTCATCGGTACCAACAAATATCAATTCTCCATCTTGATCAACCATATTTAAACCTTTTTCAAACATACTGTGCACGGTAAAGGTTTTTTCTTCATTCAATAATTGAAGTGCGATTGAACCAACCGCACTTGCTTGTAAAATCATCCTTTAAAGCCTAGCTTTTCAGCATATGCTGTGATAGCTTTCTCAAAACATTCGATTGGCGGATGGACTGTACCGGCACCAATTTGTCCGTAACCCGCAATTTTGTGCGCAATACCTGTGTTAATGACTGGAGTGATCCCTGTTTCAACAACTTTCCGTGCATCAATGCCTAAACATGCGCCTTTAAAGTCCCAAGTTGGGATGACAAAGTTCGGGTTTTCGCTAATACAAATTTCTGTCATTTGATTACTTGTTTCAAGTGCATCATTAAAACCACCCGAACCAACAAAGCGTGTTACTGCAGGTGCTGCAATCATCGCCATACCACCAACACCGATTGTTTCTGTAATCGCTGAATCACCGATATCTGTGTTTGCATCTTCTGCTGAGTAACCAGTGAAATATAATCCTTGTGGGGTATTAACAGGACCAGTAAACCATTCGTCTCCCATGCCCGCAATACGGATACCAAAGTTTTCACCGTTTCGGCACATTGCGGTAACAACTGTACCGTGTTCGATTGTACGTGCTGCATCCATCATCGCTTTGCCAGTCGCCATAGCAATATTTAAGAAAAATTGGTCTGTGTCAGCTAAGAATTGGATTACTTCTGTACGTTGATCTTTTTCAACGTCTTCTAATGATGCAATGACTGGTGATAGTTCTTTTAAAAATGCAAGAGACGCTGCAATATTACGCTGGTGGAACTCATCACCCATTGCAATAGCTTTCGCAATCAATACGTTCACATTCAAGCCTTCATCAAATGTTTTTAATGCTTTACTTAAAACTGGACCTAATACATCTTTCATCCAATGTAAGCGATTGATTACTTGCTCATTGTAAGCGCCAAAGCGTAACACTGCTCCTATACCTTCGTTCATTTGACAGTACGCTTCGTTACCACTCTCCTTGTTAATAACAACAAGGACTGGCATGTTAGGTGACGTGATACCACCCATTGGTCCAACTGCATTCACATGGTGACATGGAATGAATGTAATCTTATCGTTTTCAAGTAATTCACGTGCATCCTTTTCGTTTTTCGTCCAACCTTCAAAAAGGATAGCGCCAACACAGGAGCCTTGCATAGGATCAGTCATGTTTTCATACTTAATTGGAGGTCCAGCATGTAATAACACGTACTCTTCTAATTCAGAAATCACAGACTTAGCAGGTACAACATCCGTTAAGAATGGTGTTGCAGCTACGATTTTTTGGATAACCGCGTCATTTGCTTCATTTATTGTTTGATAACTCATTAGATTGTACCTCCTTCATAATAGTTTAAGAATTGAAGTACTTTCATTAACTTCTCATCGCCGCCAGCAATGGGACGCCAGTTAAATTGAACACACTCCGAGCCACTGTTTTGAACAGCTTCCGTAAAGCTTTTTAGCCCAATATTGATTACACTTGGTTTCATATTGATGAAGGACATAATTTTCTCATCGACTGCCAAGTTTTCTTCTGTATAATCAAATTTTTGTACATCAACGCTTGGTTGATCCACTGTACCGCCTACAAGTTGGATAGCTGTGCGAACCATTTGATCGTTTGTCTTACAAATAATTGCACCACTCTCTTTTAAAATCTCAATTTGTTTATCGTAACCTTGGATGTCTTGAGCCGTACCTACAACCGTTGCAAGTACTGCAAGTTGACGACCATCTTGACGTGCACTGTCCAAAACACGTTTGATTGTTGGTGCTAGTTCACTAGCCATATCTTCATGACCGCCGTTACCAATCACGTTATCAATTATAATGACCGCTGTTTCAGGGTCGTTCATAGATGATTCAAGCATCTCGATACGTTTTTCAGGATCAATCATTGGGTGTGGTTTACCTTTTGTATAAACATCATCACCTAAATCAATGATTTCATGATTGTTTGTTTTCAAAACATAGCTATCGTTCTGTTCTTCCGTTATCGTATCTTTGAAAGCATCTCGCACTAGCATCGCTGCTTCAGATGCTAATGTACCGCCTGAATAATAGCCTTTAATACCAACTTGTGTGTCTTTTAATACAACGTTTACATCAGCCATTGACGGTTCAAAACTTGGTTTTTCCCCATTTGATAATTGAACTGCTGCAACTGCTGCTTCTTCAAGTGTATAAGCGTGATAGATACTCGCTTCTTGATAAGTTGGTTTATCACCTAAGAATAATGTAACAACTGGTTTGTCAATATTTCTTAATACATTTAATACTTTGCGTTTTACTTCCTCTGCAGGTGGTTTAGAGATTACTGTAATGACTTTTACTTTCGGATCTTGGTTTAACGCCTTGATGCTATCTAACATCGTGATCGCACCAACTTCAGTTGATAAATCACGACCACCTGTACCAAGAGCGTTCGTAACACCTTTACCATAACGGTCAATAATTGTTGTTACTTCTTGGATCCCTGTACCTGATGCACCAACAATACCAATATCGCCTTCGTTTACGTTATTTGTAAAGGCAAGAGGTACGCCATGAATAAGTGCAGTTCCACAGTCTGGCCCCATCACTAATAATCCTTTTTCATGCGCTTTTTGTTTCAGTTTCACTTCGTCTTCTTTCGAAACATTGTCACTGAACATGAACACATGTAAACCTTCGTTCAATGCGTTTTCCGCTTCCATTGCTGCATATTGACCAGGAATTGAAATTAACGCTAAATTTGGATTGTTCGCAAGCTCCATTGCACGTTTCCAGTTGTGAGCCTCTTGACCTTTAGACGAATCTTGTGAATCAGACTCACCTTTTAATGCTACCTCTACTTCTTCTTTCACTTCGTCTACTTTTTCTTCCTGATCAGTATCTACAACGATGACAATATCATTTGGCTTTGCTTTTTCTAATTCATCCGTGCCTAAGCCAGAAGATTTAAAAATGTCTTTGTTCGCTGGTGTTCCCATCATGATTGATACTTTGTTTACACCATCAATTGCAGACAATTTGTTAGATAAAAGCATTAACACGATGGAGTCTTTATAAGTGTTTTCTTTTATAATTGTATATAACATGATGATCCTCCAATTTATTATTCTGCAAATCTATTTTTTCCGTGATAACGATCGAAATGAACATCGTCTGACACAAGGTAGTTGTAAATGTCGTCTACGATTTCAATACCTTCCTTATCATATTCCTTACTTCTTAATATACCGCGTTCACCTGGATAATAAATTTCTCCATAGCCATCTGCCGCTGGCTGTGTTTTTAATTCATTGAGCATTGTTGTAATTTGTAGTTTGAAAGCATCTAAATCTGTGAAATAGGCAGGGTTAATCACGATATGAATTTGACCTAAATCGCGTCCTTTAGTTAAGTCTTGATACATAGAAGACACATGTATTCCATGTGGGACTCCTAGAAGACTACCTGATAAAATATCTACCATCATCATCAAGCCATATCCTTTTGGGCCTGCAATTGGCAGGAGTGCATGAACATCTCTTGCATTCGTTGTTGGCGCACCGGTCGCATCAACAGCCCATGTATCTGGAATCGATGCATTTTTACTTCTTGCATCTAAGATTTTGCCCCATGCTTGGACAGTTGTCGCCATATCAAATGTAATGATACGGTCATCAGCAGACGGTGCACTATATGCAATTGGGTTTGTCCCAAAATAAGGTTCAGTTCCGCCAAACGGCACGACCATTGGATCTGATTGACACATACTTAGAGCAACCATATCTTGTTCTGCTGCCATTTCAACAAAGTAACCTAAAGCACCACTATGTGAGATATTTTTCATACCAACAACGGCAACACCTGATTTTTTAGCCATTTCAATCGCTTTTTCCATCGCTTGCTTTGCTATTTGGTGACCTGGACCATTATCCCCATTAAAGACCGCAGATGCTGGTCCTGTTTGTTCAAATGTATAGTTTGGATTGGTTGTAATACCGCCTTTTGCAATTCGTTCAGAATAGTATTCAACACGTACAGCACCATGTGAGTGAATGCCTCTATGATCGGCGTATGTTAATACATCTGCAACATCATGTGCCGCTCCTTCATTTAATCCCGCTTTCATAAACTTCTGTTTCATTAAATTAAATAGTTCTTCTTTAGATACACGCATCTTATTTACTCCTCATATAATTAATATTTGTGTCAGATTCTAAATAAACTAGAATTTTATTTTTGAAATTCTTTTGTAACTAAGATGCCTAATTTATCTTTGGATAACTATCGGAGATAATATACTCACTTTTTATAAATCAATATCTCTGTTTGCATCTTTAGAATAAATGTATGAGAATGGTTCATCTAAACCAATTGCATAGGTTGCTTGCGGTACATAAGCGCCCATAAAGATATAGTCACCTTTATCAACTGGCATCCATTCGTTGTCTAAGTTATACATGCCTCGCCCACTTAAAACATAAGCGCCGTGTTCTTGAACGTGTGTCTCAATGTAACCATGTGAAGCACCTGGTTTGAATGAAAGAATATGAATGTTCATGTCATATCCAATTTCTTTTGGTAATAAGTCTTGAATTAATACTTCTTTCATACCTTCATATGCCTCTTGTTCGATGTCGTTCACATTACCTGTAACGACTTCTGGTGTATACCCTTTAAGAGGTTGTCCTTTAAGTGGTTGATAACGTTTTTTGTATAAGAATAAGCGGCTATCTTCACCGTTATTATTATTTTCAAAAGTTAACTGTAAGTGTGGGGGCACATATAAATACCCACCTTCTGTTAATTCGTATCTTTTACCATCTGCAAAAGCATTGATTTTGCCATAAACAACATATACAAAAGATTGAATACCATCACCAGCGAAACCAGTTTTGTTTCCACCTTGGTTTTTTACTGTTACTAAGTAATCTACAAATCTTGCACCTAAACGCGGGGATCCTAAGATTGTTACGTCACAATCTTTAAAGCCAGGTACAACATTATTAACTAGGCCGTCTGGTGTGATTACCGCGTAATTGTCTTTTTTAATGACAGATCGTGTTTCTAATAAACCTTCTCTGTATCCTTGAACTTGATTTAAGTAACCCATAATTATCTGGCTCCTTTTTCATTATTTTTATTCTTTGTATGCTAGTTCATAAAGTACATCGCTTAATACTTCAATACCTTTAACAAGATCTTCTATCTTCGTCTCTTCACTAATGTTGTGACTAATTCCATCAATAGAAGGTACAAACAACATCGCCGTTGGAACATATTGAGCAAAGATTTGTGAGTCATGTCCTGCACCAGATGGCATCACTTTATATTGATTCCCTACATTGTTCTTTGCTGCTTGTTCAATGATTTGAACGATTTCTTTGTCCATCAATGTTGGTGCCTCATCCATCCATAAATTAATGTCGTAAGTCATGCTATTTGCTTCAGCGACTAATTTAATTTTGTCTTCGATTTCTGCTGCAAAATCATTTAATAGTTGCTGATCAATATGACGACAATCTATTGAGAACGTAATTTCACCAGGAACTACATTTACTGTGTTTGGTACAAGTGTGACATGACCGAACGTTAACACAAGTGGTTCCCCAATTTCTCTAGCACGTTTTGTTAAGTCCGAGACAATTTCACTATAGGCAACAACTGTATCACGGCGTAATGACATTGGCGTAGTGCCAGCGTGGTTTGCTTCACCTTTTAAGTTGATCGTGAAGCGTTTTTGACCAACGATGCCATTAACAACACCGATTGTTTTGTTTTCTGTCTCTAACACTTTACCTTGTTCAATATGAATTTCAACAAATGCTTTAATGTCATTTCGAACGTCAGTCGTTTTTCGATAATCAAAGCCTGATTTACGCATCGCGTCTTCGAACTTAATGCCCTCAGCATCTGCAATTGTGTCAACATCCGATTTTTTAGCTAAGTTAAAGAAGTTTTTGCTACCCCAGAATGTGTAAGGGAATCGACTACCTTCTTCTTCTGCAAGCGATAATACTTCTAATGAGCGTAGTGGTTGGCCATGTTTAGCTTTTAAATATTTCACAGCCACCAGTGCAGCTAAGATACCGAATTGTCCATCTAGATGACCACCTTCAACTACTGTGTCGATATGTGATCCTGTTAAAATGGTTTCTTCCGGATATTTACTGCCAACAAGACGCCCAGTTAAGTTACCTATATCGTCGAAACTTGCTTCTAAGCCTTCTTCTTTAAATGTTGCTTCCAGCTCACGAACGGCTTCATTCCATTCTTGAGAATATAATAGGCGTGTAATCCCACCTTGTTCTAAACCACCAAAACTTGTGAATTTCTTATCTAAAGATTGAAAAGTTGATTGAATATCCATTACTCTTTCACTCCTTCCTTCAAGTACACTTTTATTATAGGCCCATACTCACAACCATTCATTGACACAATGAACAATAATGGATGGTCTTTTTATGCACTTTAGACAAATAATTTTTGATAAGGAGCAAGTAGCTCGGAGTAAATAAGAACGCTGTTAGCTATTGATTATGGAAAGGGTTTAAGAAGGCGTGTGAGTGGAGTAAATAATCAATTTTATCCTTACTAAAAACAAAAACCACATAGTAAATCTATGTGAAAACTTAGATTTACTATGTGGTATAGTCCTTATTAAAATGATTAGAGGATAAAAGATAGCCCGAGTGTCATGATACATATAAGTAGGAGCAAGCCTAAGCTATATCGTATTGTATATTGAAAGATTTTTGACTCATTCCCGGTTTGATTAACGGCGGCGGCTGCAATCGCGATAGATTGTGGTGAAATCAATTTTGCTACGCTTCCCCCAGCAGTGTTAGCTGCTATTAGCAATGATGGTGAGATGCCGATCTGCGTCCCGGTAACAACCTGTAAGCTACCGAATAGTGCGTTATTATTTACAACCGATCCCGTTAGAAAGACACCAATCCATCCTAATATTGGACTAACAAATGGGAAGAATTCACCCGTTTTGGCAAGTGCAAGTCCTAGAGAAGTGCTAAGCCCAGAGAAGTCAGAAAGATTTGCAAAAGCCATTACAAGTACGATTGTAAAAATCGGTAACCATAGTTCTTTAATCGTGTCACCTAGCAAATGAACTGTTTGTTTGATGTTTAACGCAGGAAACAGGACACTCGTTTAAATGATAGCCAAGAAAATCGCCGTTCCCGTTGCCGAAACAAAGTTAATATTTAAGATAGCTGGTATAGAGTTGGCTTCTGTTACGATTGGTGGTATACGCATGATTTGATCGTGTAATCCAGGAATTTTCAATGCGACAGTCGTAAAATCAAGTGCACCACCATCTACAAATAATTGTTTAAATGCAGGCAAGCTCCAAACGGCTATGACTCCCGTAAGTATATAAAACGGTGACCATGCTACCAAGATTTCTTTCATAGAATAGCTTTTTAATGTCCCTGTTAGTTCTACCCCAGGTTCATGGTAAATCGTTTTCGGTTGCCATTTCCTTAAGAATAAGGCTAAAACCACCATACTAATTAAAGAAGGAATAATATTCGCAAGCTCTGGCCCGATCGTAGTAATCGTAAGTAAATGAAGCCCTGAATAGACACTACTGACGATCAAAATGGCTGGGAATATCTCTTTTATTCCTTTGATACCATCTAAAATAAAGATGAGGAGAAAAGGAACGAGAAATGAAATCAAAGGTAAAAGATAGCCTGTCATTCTTGACAGTTCTAACGTTACCATCCCACCTACTTCAGCACCAGTAATGACTGGAATTCCAACTGTACCAAATGCGCCTGTAGAGGCATTGGCGATTAGGCAAAGTCCAGCAGCTTTAATAGGATTAAAACCAAGCGTCACAAGCAAGGCTGCACATATAGCGATTGGAACACCTAATCCTGCCGCTCCTTCCAAGAAAGCATTAAAGCAAAAACCAATCAGCAATAATTGAAGTCGTTGATCCTCGGTGATATTCGCTATACTACCACGTACGATCTCAAACTTTCCGGTTTGCACAGAAATTTTGTACAACCAAACAGCCATAATGACGATATAACCAATAGGCCACAACGCTTTACCTGTACCGAAAATAATTGCTCCAAATGCTTTAGTTATCGGCATATCGAAGACTCCGACTGTAATGATAATGGTAACGCCTAAAGTTAATGCTGCTGCATAAATCCCTTTTAATTTAAAGATTGTTAAACAAAGTAGAAATAGGAGTATAGGAAGAAAGGCTATGATGCCACTCACTATTTCGTTTCCAAGTGGATTGTATTGTTGATCCCACATCGTTGTCACTTCTTTCTAACGTAGTTATTTCTACCATGGTTTAGTTGAGCAAAGGTGAATTTCTTTGTTCAAGCTACTTTAGCATGTTTTCCTTGTAGTAACCTGCTTTTCAAAAAATAAAGAATCACGTAGAATATTCTGACCTTGTTCAAGCATATTATTCTCCATTACTATTTTGAAATAAAGGATTATACGTATAATAACCTTCAAAAATAGTATACAATCAGAGTGATAGGTTATCGTTGTAACATCTTACATATTTAATTCATATTTTGGCTTTTTCTAACAAATATAAAGGAGATGATTCTTATGACAACATTAAAAGAAATCATGTCTGTCCAACAATTTTCTGATTTAACATTGTTAAATGATGAGGGCGATTTAGAAAGAGAAGTAGAAATGGTCGATATTACGGAAACGCCTGATATTAAAAATTTCACAGCACCCCACTCATTTATTGTCACTACAGGTATGTGTTATCAACATGACCAATCCGGATTAAAGGATCTCATTCGAGAATTAAATGATATACCAGTTGCAGGCATAGGCGTTAAATTATCGCGCTTTTTAGAAAAAATTGATGATGAAGTAATAGCATATGCAAACGAGTTAAAATTCCCCATTATCAGAATCCCTGATAGTTGGAATCTTGGATCCATTACGCATCATATATCATCCTATATTTTGGATGAAGAAACTGAAAAGTTATACTTTGCATTAGATATCCAACAAGAATTAAATACAATGCTTATGAGAGGTTTGAGCTTGGAAATGATGATTGAACGTATGAGCAGACTCCTTAGAGTCCCTGTGATGCTCTTAAATCCTTTTCATCAAATTAAATCGATGAGCCATCACTTCCAAGAACACTCAGAGCAAATTCCGAAAAATCTTAGTTACTTCAAAAGATGTGTGAATTCCAAGCAAATTTCACCTAATAATAAAGCATCTTTCCAAGAAGAACATATTATATTTGAAGTTCCAGCATTTAAATATTTTCCGTATTATTTGATGGTTTCAAATGTCAATACGCTCACTTATCCATTTAGTTTGCTTGCTATAGAACAAGCCGTAAATACACTCAGTCTCGCCATTTATAAAAATAGTAAAATCAAAGAAGCGGAACAACAAGATGTAAACCGATTTTTCGAAACATTGATGTCTGAACATCCTGATAATCTTATTTCTGTCAAACAGCACCCTGAGTTTTTAAAAAAGCATCTTATTCAACCGTCCAATTTCTATCAAGTGATCGTTTGTGCGATTGATCAAGAAAGGGATGTGGAAAATAATATTTATTTGAATGAGCGCTATCAAATGACTTTTGAATGGCTAACACATAAGCTGACTGACATTGATCCTTCTATCAGTGTTTATAGGTCTCCAGGTAATCATCGGTTTACGATACTATTACAAACTAAACATCAATATTATTTAGATTACTGCAAATATATCCAAAAAGAGTATCAAAAACTTTTTAATAGCACACTGTCATTCGGTATTGGTAATGAAGTCACTGAATTCTCACAGTTACCACTCTCTTATTTCGAAGCGAATGAAGCTTTTGATCATACGTCTGAAAGTGGTAAAGTTGAATTTATAGAACTCTATAAATCTAAAAGTGTAGAAGAATTATTACAACTCATTCCAGCCAATAAATTAAAACCGTTTATCACGTATACACTAGGATCATTAGCCTATCCGAAAACGACGAAGGAAAAAGAACTAAAGCATACATTGAAAATCTATTTGGCGAATCATTGTGATCTGACAAAGACTTCTGAAGATATATTTATTCATCGGAATACGGTAAAATATCGTATTAAAAAATGTGAAGAGATTTTAGGTCAGTCTATCGAATCGCCTGATATTTCATTGGATCTACGATTAGCATTATTTGCATCAGAGAAAGTAAATTTTTAAACTAAAAAAAACCCACTAAAAAGCTGTTATGAATGCTTTTTAGTGGGATTCTTTTTGCCTATTTTACCGGTACACTTGCTTTCCCATCTTAATTATGAGCATGCAAATGTAGTAGCTCCTACTCTATTGAATCCACATCTACGCTTAAATGGATTCTCTGTTAGGAGCCCCGTAATTAATGAAATGAAGCTGCTTTAACAGCCCTTCAAAGAGCATCGCCGCTTCCACCCAGATCGTATGAATCAAGGGTGCAAATTGATTAGCCCTGAGCCTACTCAGCCCATCGGACACCGTAGGATTCCGGCTGGTTGCCACTCAGTAGGCGTGTGTCAATCGCGACGGGCCGTACGCTCTATGCCATCAGCGATTACTTTGTACAGTTGGTGTGGCAGGTCGTGACCCATACCGTCAACCATCATTAGCTCGGCGCCCGGGATGGCAGAAGCAGTGTCCTCGCCACATGCCTGGACGAACAGAGGATCCTCCACCCCATGAATGACAAGTACTGGTACTTTTATGGTTGCCAGCCGCGGACGACGGTCACCGGAGACAGCCATAGCAGCAATTTGTCGTCCGACACTGCCTGGATCATAGGCTCGTTGGGCTTCCTCCAGAATGAGCGCCCGATAAGCATCCTCTTCAAACGGATAGCCGGTGCCGGCGATGCGTTTGGCAAAAGATAGACTGTGCGCCAAAAATCCTGCTTCATCCTCAAATGGGTTCGGCGCCGGTTTAGTCATCATCGCCATGACATCTGGAGAAGTTTGCGGAAGGGCTGGATTACCGGAACTGGACATAATGGATGTGAGCGATAATACCCGTTCAGGGTACTCACTAGCTGCAATCTGGGCGATCATTCCGCCCATAGACCTACCAACGAAATGTGCCTGGTCAATTGACAGGGCGTCAAGTAGTCCGATAGCGTCGTTGGACATGTCATCGAGAGTGTAAGGGATGTCCAGTTGCTGGCCCGACATGAGAGCAGTGGCTAGTGCGTAAAAATCCAACGTCGGATAATGGCTAAAGTGCGTTGAGCAACCTACGTCGCGATTGTCAAAGCGGATTACGCGAAAGCCCCGCGCCGCTAATATCCGACAAAACGAATCCGTCCATCGAATCATCTGGGTTCCCAGCCCGGCGATTAGAATAATAGCCTCGTCATTTTCGTTACCGAAACTGTCATAGGCCAAATCGACGTCATTAACTTTTAGGATTTTCATAATCATGATCTCCTCCTTTTATTTTGATATCGTAAGTTCTGTCATAGGCATAAGGCGTGAATCTTCAATCGCTGCAGTCTGATGACCGATACCTGCCATGTAATCCTGATGACTAAAATAACAAGAAACAACTACGCGCCGCTCTGGCGAATAATCATCATGACAAGATTCCATCTATCGTCTTCGGGTCCAATAAGATACTCACCAACATTGCCAAGAAACATCACTTCACCTCGGCATTCACGCCAGAAATGGAAGGTGTGCTCAATATAACAGTTGAAAGCTTCAGCACCATTAGTTGGGACCTCCGGCGTTAGCTCAGAATGGGCTGTGTAATCGGATCCTGTCATAACTGTCATTATAAGCGGATAGTATCCATTTCAAAACTACCAATCTATAACAAACATTATATTATTATGTTTGCTAATAATCAAACGTTTTTAATTTACGTTTATTTTTAATCTAAATCCCAACCAGCCTCAAACATATTTTACAAGTAGGGGTGAACAGTTTAGGTGACGGGATCAATGTCCCATGCCCCCGTACGTTCTCCCTTGGCTACTGATAGATTAAATCTAAATAAAAAAAGTCCAACCAGAAAATTCTGGTTGAACTATATAATACGAATTTTATTGTTCCATAATATTTCGAACAAACAATTGCTTATTTTTATGAGCAATTGTACTTACTATCGCAAGCAATAGCCCCGAAATAACGAATACAATTCTAACCCCTAACAAATCTGCTAATACTCCCATAACAAGAGAACCAACGCCAAAAATCCCAGTTCCGATAGCACCTAATGAAGTATAAACAGTTGACAACTGTTCTTTTGTCACACTAGTTTGTATAACTGTTTGTTGAGGAATGGTTTTAATTTGTCCAAAAAGCCCTACACAAAATGATAAAAGTAAGGAAATCATTGGAATGCTGTTGATGCTAAATAATATTGTGAATAAGAAACTTGCGAATGAACCGACAAAAATAAAGGTTCCTATTTTCTTTTCAACAAAAGACGAAAATTTAATACAATAAGCACTTCCTAAAATCAGACCTAAAAAGTTAGCTCCATTGATAAATCCCCACCATTTTTCATCAACGTTCAATGCATCATTGACAAACACATATAAAATAGCAGCTATCCAAACCGTTGCTGCAATTGTTTCCAAAAATTCTATCCAAGCAATCTTTTTTAATACTGGCGTGTTAGATAAGGTTTTCCAACCCTCTTTAATCTTTTCTAGTTTCCCTTTTAACTCGGTTGTTTCATGGTTTACACTTTCTAAAAGGCAAAGTATTATGCTTGCAATTACAAATAAACATCCAACTAACCAAATAAGTTGTTGAGAACTCATAATAATTAGCAATGAACTTCCTACGAACCACATACCTGCTTGTATGACCTGCGTAACAGTTTCTGAAATGCCATTAGCTTGAATTAGATGTTCAGGTTTAACATAGTATGGAGTCAATGTCTGTCTTATTGGATTTGCACATCCGTCAAAAAAAGCAATCAATCCTATTATTAAAAAGATAATATAATAATTAGCTGCTGTTAAACCAATTAACATTAACCCTAGAATAAAGAGTAAAATCGTCTTTACAATTTGTGACCCCGCAAGTAACCATTTAAGATTTAATTTCTCAACCAAAAGAGGTGTCAGCAGACTAGATATAAACATGGAAGAAGCAATCGTAAATGGTACAAACGATGAAGCAGTTGCAGAACCTGTTAACAAAAAAATTGTACTTATAACACTGACTATATATAATACATCGCCTATATTAGCGAGTGACTGACCCAATAGTAATAAAGAAAAATTTCTATTCAATTTCATTATATATCCCCCGATATTTCATTCGAATTTTGGCTTAATGGGGGAATATCAGATTGGACTATTCATGAAAAATTTGTCTCCTATCGTATATCGGACAAATCTGGGGGATATAGATTTATCACAAGTTTTGTATCATCCATAAATATTTATTTGAATTATAGCATTTTTTTCAAAATATTACACTTCCATTGTAATTATTATCCATATATTATTTCCCTTACGATTCTATTATTTTCATTCAGTTTCTTCTGAAAATATGTGACGAGGATTTGTTCCTTGTTACTACTGCCTAATTCAGTTGTTATATCGATCTCGGATTGCATGGGATTATATAATTCATGTTATATATAAATCTAGAGCATTAGATTCTTCATGTGTAAGACCTCGCTGCCTTTAGATACAAAACTACCTATCAGCGGGAGATGTATTAAACCTCCACTGATAGGTAGCTTTACTTTATTCATTCGTTAGGGGATTGATTGTTTTCTTCTCTTTTACCATCACGGCAAGGAAGAATAAAATCGCTGCTGCTGCAAGAAGTATTGCTGCAATATAGAATGCTAATACTTTCGAACCAGTGATATCACCAATATAACCTGTAAGAGTTGGCGCAATAACTGATGAAGTCATTCCAAAGAAGTTAAAGATACCTAGTGCTTTGGCCATGCTGTTGGAAGGTACTGAATCCGTTACATATGTGATTAAAACTGGATCAATGGCAAGTTTACCTAATAAACCGTATAAAACTAATGCTGCATAAAGGACAGAAGGGTTAGGTGCAAATACGGTTAAACTAATTGTTACGGCTGCACCAATTAACAAGAAGATAATTAATTTCTGACGCATATGTGCATTTTTATCAATATACTTAGAAAATATCAATGCACCAGGTACTGCTGTGACTGCAACTAAAGCAGCTACATATCCTACTGAACCTTGTTCGAATCCTTTTTCTGCGACAAGGAATGATGGTAACCATGTTACAATCATGTAATAACCATAACATGTTGCAAAATAGACGAAATAAATAACTAATTTTTTTAGCGAGAATAATTCTACGCCTTGAGATACTGTGGCTTGTGTTGTTTCCTTATCTTCAGATGTTTCATTTGTAGCTGTTCTTTTGTCTTGTTTAACAAATAACGCAAACACAAATGTTACTGCTACTATTAAGACTGCTATAATATAAAGCATGTAATTCCATTGGATTTCAAGGCCACCTACTAATACAGATGAGCCTACTAGACCAATAACCATCCCTAATGCCGAACCACTGTTGATGATCGCATTAGAAAAGCTTTTCTTATCTTTTGGCATATATTTAGCTGATAAAGAGAAAGCCGCACCATAGTATGAGCCAGTCGAAAGACCTGCCATTAAGGCGCCTACATAAACTTGATTGATTGTAGTGCTTGATCCAATGACGAATGCTGCTAATGCAAAAATGATAAACGCAGGGATTAATACTCGTTTTTGTCCAAATTTATCAACAAGTATTCCTGATGGAATTTGCATACCAGTATAGGCAAAGAAATAAATAGAAGCAATAAGTCCTACTTGAGTATCGCTAATATTACCAAGCGATTCTTGAATTTGTGGATATATTGGTGTAAGTATTGTACGATAAATCCAAATAGCTACCCAACCTAAACACAATGCAAAAATGATTTTTTTGTAATAATTCGGGTCATGTTTAACTGTTTGTTCCATGGTTGACACTCCCATTTTTTTGTATTTACTTATGTTGTTACTTATGTTATTACTAACTTGATTGTAGGTTACGAGCAACTAAATGACATTGTTCACTTTGAACAAAAATAAAAATAACTTTGCACATTTTAGACAAAAGGGAATTTTTAAAATAGTTACACTTTCGTCCAAACGTACGAATCCTCTTTATTTTACTGCTGAACTTCGAGGGACTGTCTATAAAGACTAATAAAAAAACGGAATGATGAATTTTTTTATTTCCTCAATCCGCTTCCCTAGTAAATTTTGTTGGACAAATAATAAAAAGGCTGCCAAACAATCAGATGTAAATCTGACTTTTTGGACAGCCTCATTGTAAGATCCACTTATTCCCGTGAAATCGTGTTAACCTCTCTTTTTTACGATGAAAACTAGTTAATCAACAGACGCGATCGTTAATTCTATACTATTAATGCGGAATAAAACCAATTGGTGTTGGACCCGCAATTCCTAACATTACAAAATCTTTATCAGAAGTATTAGTCATACCGTGCTTTTCACCCGGACGCGCAACAACAACATCACCGGCTTTAATTTGGACCATTTCACCACATTCTGGATAAAAATCTGCTGTTCCTTCAATAACAATCCAAATATCATCCGCTTGCTTGTGCGAGTGAATAGGCAAATTTTGTCCTGGCCGCATACACCAAACAGCTCCTACAGTATTAGGTGTTTCATAGAAAATATGTTTTGTCGCTTCTTCTTCTCTAAACTCTTGAATATCTGGCCAATGGAAAATACGGTTTTTCAAATCATTTCTTGCTATTTTTTTTAAAGGCATTGTATTTTCTCCTTGTTTCAAATTTCAAACTTCACCATACTCAAATGATTTAGCGTGGATTAGACAACGAATAAAAACTTCTCGGATTTGCTAGAAAATAGCAAAGAATTATCTTTTAATAATATTTTGAGGTTTACCTTCTAAAAATGCCATCGTGTTATCGAATGCAATTCTAGCTCGCAATTCCATAGCTTCATCAGTAAGGAACCCTACGTGTGGTGTTAAAATTACATTTTTGGCGTGTAATAGTTTATAGTCTTCAGGAATAGGCGGTTCCATATCAAATACGTCGATACCCGCTCCTACAATTCGCCCTTCATTTAATGCGTCCGCCAATGCATCATTATCAACAATCGGTCCTCGCGCGCAGTTGATTAAAATAGCTGATTCTTTCATTAATTCTAATTTTTCTTTCGAGATTAATCCCTTTGTACTTGGTAGTAAAGGTATATGTAATGACACAATATCAGATTGTGTTAATACCTCATCTAATTCCATATACTTGATTCCTAAAGCTTCAGCTTCTGGATTTCTTCGGGATTGGTCTGCAGCCACTATTTTTGCGCCGAATGCTTTGAACAAATGAGCAGTCATCATACCAATTTTACCTGTACCAATCAAACCAACTGTTTTACCTTTAATTTCACTACCTTGGAATGCTCCTGGGAAATTAGCTCCACGAATTTCTTTATCACCCTGAGTGATATGGCGATACACATCTAATACTAAACCAATTGTTAATTCCGCAACTGCTTGATTTGCATAGCCAGCTGCATTACATATCATAATATCTTGGTTTTTAGCTTGAGCGATCCCTACATGATCAACACCTGTAAAGGCAACATTAATTAATTGTAACTTGTTATTTTGATCAATGACTTCTGTAGGATAAGGATTATTAGCAATCATTATCACATCTGCACCTTCACTACGTCTTGCTAATTCTGCACTATGCGTTGTTTTCTCGTTATAATAAACAAATTCATGACCGGCCTGTTTGATTGGCTCCGCTAATTTATCAATGATCGAATCTGAAACATTTAATGGTTCTAATAATTTGACTAACATTTCAATCAATTCCTTCCTATTATTTTCTAATACGTCTGTTGATTAACTAGTTCCCATAGGTTTATAGAAGAAAGATTCACATTTCTTCAAAACTGTTGTTTCACGGCAAAAGGCGGATAAAATTCCAGTTTTTTTATTTTGTACACATTGCACAAAAAATCAAGATTTTTCATTTTCAGTCACTTCCTTTTTTTTATTTTGTAATGCTAGTTGCTTAATTTAATTGTAGGATAGGTGCAATTAAATTACATTGTTCACTTTAAACAAAAAATGAAACGACATTACATGTTTTTGACAAAAGCAAATACGTATATTGACGATCAAATTATGCTTGATCCATCATATGAGTCCTTTCTCTTTCCTCTCTCTATGCGGTATTTGTGTGTCTTTAAAAACTCCCATGTATAGTAAGATAGAGTTCATACAATAAAAAAATCCGTCTACCTCGAAGGTAAACGGACCGTTATAGCTAGTTTAATTGAAAAGTTTATCGTAAAATTGTCTATTTTAAATCCCTCTTTCACAACTCTGCTCTGAATCAACCATTTATAGTTGCTTTCTAAAACAAGCTCCTTATTTTCCAGGATTAAACCCTTTCATCATCAGACTTAATCTCTTCAAAGAGAACAAAATAGGTGAAGGGAAAAAAAGACAGAATAAATAAGTAGCTTTCTATAGATTGCTTTATAAACATATCAAGAATCCCAAAGATTAATAGTACAACACCGAAAAACAGATATGATTTCTTATGTAAACTCCATTTCATCATCAAATCCCCCCTCAAAAACATCTTCAATTTTAATATGAAAGCGCTAGTGGTGAAGATAGAACATATTTTACTTTTTCAATAGAAATAATTGTTTGTCGAGATACCTTTAATGATACGAGAAGACAAGGCCGAAAGCAAAAAAAGAAAGAACGTTTGAGTGAGTTTCCTCATTCATTCGTTCTTTCTTTTCATCACCGAAAACATGCTGTACAGGTTTCAGATCCTTTACTTTGTACAATTATTGAATAAATTTAGGATCTAATATACCTAAGCCGCCGCCTTCCATTTCAAACTTCACTTTTGAAACACCATCTAAATAATATATAAGCCGATAGAATAAAATTTATACATGTTTGGTAAAAAATACATTCAATAAAAAAAGCTGTATTTTAGAATTTCCATATAGTCGGATATGCTTCCGTATTTATTTGTTTTAACAGTAGTTTACATAATAAAATTATTAACAAATTAAGATTGAAATGATGAGTTACGAAGATGTTGGAGGCTTAGTATAGTTTTTTAGTTGTGATTACAATATGTTCCTTTGTATTTTGAGTCTTTAGCTATATTTGTACCAGCTAAATAATTTCGTTGAATTCTTTTATTGTACATAGACATACAAAAAGACACTTCAGCAAATTAGTAATATGCTTATGGTGTCCTTTGACTATATTATGTAAATTAGCAATGAAATCCATCATTCATCCATAAAAAAATAACTCAGAAGTCATTCCAACCTCTGAGTTATTTTTTATTATTTAGTTAACGCCTTTATATCTGCCACAATTGTCTCAACTGGTACATTCGTTGTACCGTCATAATCCTTCACAACAATACCATCAGCATTAACTAAGTAATACCTTCCCATATGTACAACTTGGTCAGAATTTGGATCATTCCTTACTACTGAATTAAACGATTTCATTGCAAATTGTTCAATATACTTTTGATCATAACCAGTTAATAGCTGCCATTTGCTTGCATCGGGCACAGAATACGTTTTTAAATAATTCGTGAAAACTTCCGGCTTATCCACTTCAGGATCAACACTAAATGCTACAATTTGATAGTCCTCCACGCCTTTATCCTGAAGTGCCTTTTGCACCTCTGTCATGTTATACGTCATTGGCGGACAAATGGAATTACAATTAGTAAAGACGAACATCGCTAACCATGGCTTGCCTTTAAAGTCTTTAAGGCTAACCTGTTCATTTTTTTGATTTGTAACCGAAAAATCTTGTATTTCTATGTTCATCTCTGGTTCAAATTCATAACTTCCGCAAGCAGTAAGTATACTACTTAATGTTAGTATCAAAACGAGCATGACACTGTTTTTTTTCATTTGCTCACTCCCCTTCAATTTACCATCGTTGTTTATTGTATAAATTATAGTTACTTAATACAAGATATGAGCTTATCCTTTCATTTTTTTATGTCAATTCAATGTGACTTGTACAATTTTGGTATATTAATACCCTGTATGTTCCAGACAATTCACACTTTTTTAAAAATTTCTCAAAGCTGTTTTTTACTATTTTGGTTATTTCCCAAGACATCATTTATTTGTTATATAACAAAGTTTTTTTACCTTTCTGGCTCTCCATCATATGATGACCCAATAATAAATTCCGCAAAATTCTCTTTCATGTTCGAATTTTCTTCTACAGTCAATATTATTATCAAGAAAACTATTTAAGGAATATTATTCTAATAGATAGCCTATTCTCTTTCATACGGATTATTTCTGTTAAATCCTTAATATTTCTATGTTATTTCCACAATCTGAAAGTGATTAAAAATTATAAAAAATCAAAATTTAGTATTGCATTATAAGATTTCTCCCCATAAAATAAGTGAATATAACGACGAAAGAAAAAGAAATATGTCGTTTAAAACAGAAATATAACACTTTAGGGGGAATAATAATGGCAAACATTTCTGGGGACAAAAACACAGCTTCAATTGATTATAATGCAATTGAAGCTATGGAATCGTTCAATAAGTTCGTGAAAAAGAAAAATACCTTCCTTTTCTCGATTACAGCAATTTTTTTAACACTTTATATTTTGTTACCAATCCTTGCTTTCCAACCTGTACTACAACAAAAATTATTCGGAAATATTACGGGTGTTTGGGTTTATTCAGCTGGATTATTCATTATGACAATTGTTCTTTGTACAGTATATGTGAAAAAAGCTGCTTCATTCGATAAAGCTGCGGCAGCAGTACTAGCTGAATATCAGGCGAAAGGTGGAAATTAAATGAACTTAGTATCCGTTGGTTTCTTTTTAGCAATCGTTAGTTTAACACTTGTAGTAACATATATCGCGGCGAAACGTACGTCTTCTGCAGCTGATTTCTATACAGCTGGCGGTGGTCTTAAAGGTTGGCAAAATGGCTTTGCAATCGCTGGTGACTATTTATCTGCAGCCGCATTTCTCGGAGTGTCTGGTGCAATTGCGTTAACTGGTTTTGATGGATTCTTCTTCTCTGTCGGCTATGTAGTAGCTAACTTAGTTCTTCTTTATGTAATTGCGGAGCCTATGCGTAATTTGGGTCGTTATACGTTAGCAGATATGCTTACAGCCCGTTTCAATGAAAAACGTATTCGCGGGGTTGCTGCGTCAGGCACAATTATCATCGTAATCCTTTATATGATTGCACAATTAGTAGGTGCAGGTGCCCTTATTAAACTATTATTTGGTATTGAGTATTGGATTGCGGTTTTAATCGTAGGTGTAATGATGACTACTTATGTATTATTCGGTGGAATGACAGCTACTTCTTGGGTGCAAATTATTAAAGCTAGCCTTCTTTTGTTCGGGACAGGCGTATTAGCTACATTAGTATTAATGAAATTCGATTTCTCTCTTATGAAAATGTTTGATACGATCGCCACGGATCATGGTGAAAAATTCCTTGTACCAGGGATGAAATATACAAGTTCTATTGATTCGGTTTCGATGATGATGGCCCTTGTTTTAGGTACATCTGGATTACCGCATATTTTAATGCGCTTCTTCACTGTTAAAGATGCCAAAACTGCTCGTTCTTCTATTTCATGGACAACTTGGATTACAGCTATTTTCTTCTCATTAACTATTTTCTTAGGCTTTGGTGCATTAAATTTTGTAGGTATCGATAAAATTCTTGCTGAAAGTAAAGCTGGTAACACGGCAGCCCCACTTCTTGCTAATTATTTGGGCGGTGATGTCTTAATGGCATTTATCGGTGCAGTAGCATTCGCAACCATTTTAGCGGTTGTTTCGGGCTTAGTTTTAACAGGAGCTTCTGCCATTTCCCATGATATTTATGGTGAAATTATTAAAGGTGGTAAATTAACAGAAAAGCAACAAGTAGTAGCAGCTCGTACTGGCTCGATTTCTATTGCCATTGTATCCATTATCCTTGCATTATTTGCGCAAAACTTGAATGTATCGTTCTTAGTATCCTTCGCATTTTGTATCGGTGCTTCAGCAAACTTACCAGTTATTCTTTACACAATTTACTGGAAGAAATTCAATTCAACAGGTGCTATAACAGCGATGGTAACTGGGTTAGTATCATGTTTAGTTTTAGGTGCCATGGGGCCAAATGTATGGAGTCCTGTTGAAGGTGCGGCAATATTTGTTGGTAATCCTATCGTACCGTTAGCAGTTCCAGCGATCATTACGATTCCACTTGGCTTTATCGCAGGTTATTTAGGCACTGTTCTATCTTCTAATAAAGTACCACAGGAAGAAGCAGATCGCATTTATAAGGAAATTCGCGTAAAAGCAAACACAGGTGTTTCTGTTTCTGATATTTCACATTAATTCATCGGTTCAAAAATCCAAATTATTGAAAAAGAATCTATCAATCTTACTATTCACATTAATAAAAATCAAAAAAACTCGATTTTCTATCGAGTTTTTTTGATTTTTATTATAGAAAATTTACCAATTTACTTATTGAACAATATTATTCCCTAAAAAAAAATACAATTTTCACTGAGTAAATAGTGAATATTTTTTATAAAAAATACAATAATTTTTTCAAATTCTAACCTTGTTTTTCGCTCGGAAATCTAGAATTGACCTAGCTCTGATTATTTATCTGAATTTTCTAAAACCCTTTAAATTCTAGGCTTTGTCTTGTATATTCTCTTTCAAGACTATTTTTCCGAAAATTATTTTTTCATAATTTTTCTGAAATGTATTGCAATTTTGTGAACTGTCTCATAAAATGAAGATGTGAATTCACTAAACTAGCAAAATTAAGTCTTTAAGCAGTAAAAATAAACACAAAATGGGGAATGTTAATGGGGAACAATCAAGCAAACAAGGGCGTCGTGATTGACTATGATGCAATTGCAAATCAAGAATCATTTAAAACACTTGTGCGAAGAAAGAATTCATTTCTTTGGTCGATGACTGCGATCTTTTTAGCAGCTTACATGTTGCTACCAATTCTTACTTCGTTCACGAAAATACTACACCAAAAGGCAATTGGGGAAATTACTTGGGTGTGGGTATATGCAGCAGGGCTATTCATCATGACTTGGAGCTTTTGTCACTTATATGTAGCAAAAGCGAATAGATTTGATAAAGAGGCTAAAGCGATTATCGCAGAATACGAGAACGGAGGTGGCCACCGATGAGTAACGGGATGAGTTTTACAGCCATATTCTTCTTCGTAGCTATTGTTGGTTTAACATTAGTTATTACATGGTGGGCATCTAAACGAACTTCTTCTGCAAGTGATTTCTATACTGCAGGCGGTGGGCTAACAGGCTGGCAAAATGGACTAGCCATCGCTGGTGACTACTTATCAGCAGCATCTTTCTTAGGGATCGCCGGAGCAGTTGCATTATTTGGATTTGATGGATTCTTCTTCTCTATCGGATATTTAGTAGCTTACTTAGTGGTTTTATACATCGTTGCTGAGCCATTACGTAATCTTGGTAAATTTACATTAGCTGATATGATCACAGCACGTTTTGATAGCTCTAAAGTTCGTGGTACAGCAGCTTTAAGCACTATTACAATTGTCTTATTCTACATGATTGCACAACTAGTTGGTGCAGGAGCACTTATTCAATTACTTTTAGGAATCGACTATTGGGTTGCCGTTTTAATCGTAGGTTTTATGATGACGACTTACGTACTATTCGGTGGTATGACTGCAACATCTTGGGTACAAATCATTAAAGCTTGTCTTTTAATGTTAGGTACAGTTATTATTTCATTCCTAGTATTAAAAGAGTTTGGCTTTAGTATTGCAACGATGTTCAAAGAAATGGAAACTGCAACTGATAGCGGTGCAGCATATTTGAACCCAGGTCTTAAATATCAAAATGGTGTTGATACGATTTCAATGTTAATCGCTTTAGTATTAGGTACAGCTGGTCTTCCACATATCCTAATGCGCTTCTTCACAGTAAAAGATGCGAAAACTGCTCGTTCCTCAGTTATTTGGGCTACTTGGATTGTAGGTATTTTCTACATTCTTACAATCTTCTTAGGATTCGGTGCAGCTAAATTCGTTGGTAAAGAAGATATTATTGCTGCAAACGCTGCTGGTAACATGGCTGCTCCACTTCTTGCGGAAGCACTTGGTGGGGACATCCTATTCTCATTCGTATGTGCAGTAGCTTTCGCAACAATCTTAGCGGTAGTAGCTGGTCTTGTGCTTTCTGGCGCATCTGCCCTATCACATGATATTTACGGTCAAATCATTAAAAAGGGTAAAGTTACAGAGAAAGAGCAAGTATTTGCAGCTCGTATCGGTTCCATCACAATCGCTATTATTTCAATCCTTTTAGCACTTGGTGCTCAAACTTTAAACGTAGCGTTCTTAGTATCACTTGCATTCTGTATTGCAGGTTCAGCTAACTTACCTGTAATCATTTATACAATCTACTGGAAACGCTTTAATACAGCTGGTGCTATTACAGCAATGTTGACAGGTTTAATCTCTGCTTTAATTCTTGTTGCAGTTTCACCAAACCTTTGGAATCCAGTTGAAGGAAAAGCAATTTTCGTTGGGGATCCGTTAATTACGTTAACGAACCCAGCAATAATTTCTGTACCACTTGGCTTCCTTGGAGGTTTCATTGGAACATTACTTTCTAAAGAAACAGATGCTAAGAAATATCGTGAAGTGGATGTTAAAGCTAACACAGGTATTTCTGTACAGGACGTATCTCACTAATAATTGGACAACCGCCTCGTAAGTTCATACTTACGAGGTTTTACTTTTTCTTCCGTATTCGGTACTGTATTTACAAATGACTATTGGGGGTAAGATAACTTGACACAATCAAAAGCAAAAAAGAAGCGCATGCATGTAAAGCGCACTAAAGGGAAGGATGTTGAAAAAAATCGTCAATCCTCCCCTTTCAGTACACATGAACGTCTAACGAAAACTAAAAAAGAGAGCATTGAACAAAATTTTACAAAACATAGAAAACACAACCACATTGAAGATGATTAGTGGTTGTGTTTTGCTTGTAATGGGATATCTTGATGTTTAAATGTAATAAGCTTTGGAATAAAGTACAATGGATAAAGTAAAAGAAAGAGATTAGGTATCCACCACATAAGATCAAAATCAAGTTTTATTGTCCAAAAAGCAATCGCCTGTAATCCTGAGCAAGATGTTAGTGTCAAAGATAATAAGGCAAATGCTCTCCACTTTTCATTTTTCACTTTAAAAAGGTAGAGACTTATAAAACCAGTAACTGAAATTAAAATATCTAGCGGGAAAAACGACCAATTCCATATAACTAATAATTCATTTTGATAATCCTGATATAAATACTCTTCTGGAATCAAATGAAAAAAAGTGACAAGCCAATAGAATATAAAAAAGAAATCTGTCACTAAAAATAGTATTCTTAAAGCTTTACTCATTTACAGCCCCCATTCAGTTTTCTTCATTAACGTCACCTTTAAGAATTCCAAGCATAAGAATGTCCACCATCTCCTGCATTGTATCCTGAAGTGAAATCATATTTCTGCTTTTCGATGCAAGTTCCATCAATCGATAAAGCCCTCCAATATAGACTTCTATAAATATTTCTTTATTAATGGGACGTATTTTATTTGCGGCAATCCCTTCATCTAGTAACAAAAAGATGCCTGTCCATTGTTCATGAATAAATTGATCAAGCGTTTCCCATTGCTTTGGGTAATATCGTTGAAGCTCCTCTAAATATTGGAGCTGAGCAAATTTAAAATCAGCTGGAATGAGTACAAGACATTTCTGTAGTTTTTCTAAAAGATTTAAAGTTGAATCATGGAGTATTTCCTTCTCTTTTATCTTCATTGCATCAATTGCTAGATCAATCATTTCATTTAATAGTTCTTCCTTTGAGGGATAATATCCATACAATGTTTTAGTACTCATACCAAGCTGTTTTGCTAGCTCCCCCATCGTAAATCGGAAGCCTTTTCGCTCAGCTTCACTTATAGATACCTTTAAAATTCGATCTTTCAACATTTTCACCTACTTATAGGAAAATTAAAAAATGTTTTCGTTTTCCGTGTTTTCCATTTAATAATAGTACCTAATGAAAATAATGTCAATTTAGGTATTCCCAAGCGGAAGAACCTAAGAACACCTTCATAACAAAAAATTTGAATTAAGCTATCCCCACAGTACATGCGGTTGGTAGTCTTATCACTCTTCTTTTTAGATTTTGTCCTGCGTTAATATCTCTATCATGATTTGTGCCATAGGACGGGAAATCCCATTCACGAACGTTTTAGTGATTCTGATATTTTTATCAGCGATGTTCGAGGTTTTACCAACGTTCAACTCTTTTATCGGAAATTGAAAAAAAACACAACCGCTCTTTAAAAGAACAGCTGTGTTATTTGTTATAAATGATAAAATATTGTCGTATTTCTTGTGATGATGCGCGCCGCTTCCTGTGTTGTAAGCCCCTTTATCGAAGCGATAACCTCCATGGAATGGTCCATCATCCAAGGAGATGTGCGATTATTGTCAAAAGGACCTTCAAACGGCCATGGTCCATCTGTTTCTACCATCAGCAGCTCGATTGGATATTTTTTGATCAGCTGTTGAATCTCAGCCTCATACGTACAATCAGGCGTGACAGAAATGAAATACCCATTATGAATCATCCGTTCAATCACTTCCGCATCACCCTTAAACCAATGAAAATGCGCTTTCGTTACATGATGTCTTTCTAGCAAATCACAAACAATAGCTGCATCCTCATAAACCGCATGTAACACAATCGGTTTATTTAATTCCTTTGCCAATACTATAAACCGTTCTAACAATGCCACATACGGACGATCATCAATCGCCTTCTCCTGTCTCAAATAATAAGGCAACCCTACCTCGCCAATCGCTACCATTTCATGAGCGTGTTGGCGTATCCAATCGAATATAGCGTCTTCCTCCTCTTTACTAGGCAAAGTTTGTTCAGGATGAAAACCAAACGCAGCCTTTACCTTTGCATAGGTTTTCGACAGTTTCAACGTCTTCTCACACGATGGAAGATTCATGCTCACTGCAATTACATGTTCAGCTTCCTCTAACAAAGTTGGTATATCGTTTTCCTTATACTGATCTAAATGAATATGTGCATCAATCAACATTCGCCTCATCCTTTTCTTCTTTTAAATACGTGAATAGTTGTTGCTTCAATGCTGTAAATGTAGCGGAATGGCGAATTTCTTCTTGTCGGGGCCTTCCAAAAGGTACGATAATTTCTTTTTTAATCGTTGCAGGCCGTTTCGTCAGTACGATGATACGATCAGCTAAAAAGAGAGCCTCCTCGATACTATGTGTAACGAACAGTATAGATTTTCGATCTCTTTCCCATATCGATAAAAGCCACGCCTGCATTTCAAGCCTTGTAAACTCATCAAGTGCTGAAAACGGCTCATCTAAGCATAAAATGGGCTTATTGCTGACAATTGCGCGAATAAACGATACACGCTGTTGCATACCACCCGACAGCTCGTTTGGATACGCATTTTCAAACGCCGCGAGCCCCACTTTGTCTAACCATTCCTTGGCCACGTTCATATTTGGTTTCCCATGAAGCTCCTCGACCATTGTGACGTTTTCTACTATCGTACGCCATGGTAATAAGCATGGCTGCTGAGGCATATAGCCAATTGTTCCTCTTGTTTGTTGGATATCTGTACCGTTTAATAAAATAGCACCCTTATCAATTGATGAAACACCGCCAATTAATTGAAAGAGTGTACTTTTCCCACTGCCTGACGGACCGATAATCGCCACAAATTCCCCGTCCTTCACCTCAAAAGATAAATTACGGATCACTGGAAGGGCATCAAAGGATTTATCAATGTTTTGAATGCTTAGCATGCTGTCCTCTCCCCTTCACAACAAGTTTTTCTACTAATCGAATCGCACTAAATAATAGTAAACTTAAAAAAATAATGGCAAAAATCGCTACAAACACTCGATCCGTCCGAAATGAAGACTGTGCCAATGTCATATAGACCCCAATCCCCTTTTTCGCACCTAGCCATTCCGCAATGACAGCCCCCATAACGCTATAGGTTGCTGCAATCTTAATGCCTGAAAAAATTGCCGGGTACGCATAGGGCCATTCAAGCTTCCAAAAGGTTTGTGCTTTCGTTGCCCCAACCATCTCAAAATAATGCTTCAGCTCAGGTGAGGTTTGACGGAAGCCATCCATTGCCGAAACAACGATGGGGAAAAAGCACACAAGACAAATAATAATGAGCTTTGGCATTAAGCCAAAGCCAAACCAAATGATTAATAGCGGCGCTAGGACGAGCACAGGGACGTTCTGCGACATGATGAGAATAGGATAAAATAGTTCCCGTACAAACGTAAAACGATGTAATAGCACAGCAACCGTTAGCCCACACAATATCCCGATGGCTAGACCGAGAAGTGCTAATTGAACAGTAGCTAAAGCATGTGGCACAAACGTCTCATACGATAGAAAGCCTTCTTTCAAAATGGCACTTGGAGTAGGCAATAGCCAATGTGGCACGTCTGCAAAACGGACAATTAGTTCCCATATGAATAAGAGGAAGGCGATAAAAATTATCGTCCTTCCTTGTTTGAAAGCCTGCCTCATCACTGGTATTTCTCCGTTAACGTATCCATTGTAATACCGGATGGCTGATATAAAATTTTCACTTGCGTGATGACATTGATGACGCCAAGCTCAATCATCTTATCATTCATTTTTTCAAGGATTTGTAGTAAAGTCGATAGCTCACCCTCCATTGTCGTTTCTAATGGATGAACTTCATATTTCACCCCTGATGCGTCGATAACCGCAATCGCTGCATCTACAAAGGGGATCACATCTTCATAAGTTTTAGTTTTCGGGATAATTTGTACACTTATTAATGAGTTTGCCATATTACTTTGTCTCCTTTTTCGGTAAAAAGTCGTTTGTAAAAGCTTGTTTCGCACTAAATTCGCCTTCTAAAACTTTGTTGTCGACCATCCATTTCGCGTAGTTTTCCCAGACAGCTAGCTTTTGCTCGCCCCATTGTGCTGCGTCGTCTTGATACTTATCTGCTAGCCATTCCTGACTTTTATGCACAAGGTTCTTATCTAAATCAGGTACCGCTTCTAGTAAAATATCAGCTGCTTCATTAGGGTGATTTATCGCATATTCATAGCCCTTTGCTGCAGCAGCGACAAATGCTTTTACCGTCTCAGGATCATCCTTCATCATTTTTTCATTTGTAGCAAGTACAGGTGTGTAATAATCTAACTGCTCGCTATAATCTGTTAAATAAAGCATGTTCAGCTTTTCGCCACGAAGTTCCGCTTCAATACCTGTCCATGCATAATAAATCCATGCAAAATCAATATCTTTTTTCATCATTGTGAAGAAGTCTAAATCGCCTGCATTGACGATATCTAACTTATTAATATCCGCATTTTTTGTTTGCATAAGTGATTGTAATACAGCCTTTTCAAGTGGTGCACCCCAACCACCGTATGTTTTACCTTCAAAATCCTTTGGTGACGTAATGCCTTTTGATGCAATAGATGCAAAGCCAGAAGTATTATGTTGAATAATCGCTGCAATCGATACTAAAGGTACATCCTGTACACGTGCCTGTGTAATTCCTTCCTGATAGCTTACGCCAAACTGAGCCTTGCCAGACGCCACAAGCTGATCTGCACCCGCTTCACCAGGTAATAAAATATCAACATCTAAACCCTGTTCCTTAAAGTAGCCAAGTTTTTTCGCTACATATAAGCCTGTATGATTTGTGTTCGGTGTCCAGTCGAGAACGACCGATACTTTTGTTAATCCCTTAGCATCCTTTTTATCCTCTTTTTCGCTACAGCCCGCTAATGTTAAAAGCGCAGCCAACAGGATCAATAACCATTTTTTCATGCTGAATCCTCCAAGTAAGTAGTGTGAAAGTGTTCATGATTGAATGTGTTTACCAAAAGATAGCGTATTCACGGTTTGTTTACACCAAAGTCTGTGCATGCGATAAAAGTATGAAAACATAAAAAACGCCTAGGATTCCTCCCAGACGTTTTGCAATCAATATCAAAAATTTTTTATTTTTGAATAGATGTTCCCTACGCTGGTACGAGCCAAATCAGGTTCAAAGGGTCAGCGTCTATCGGACTCAATCTCAGCTGGCAACTACCAGCCCCCCTACATTCTTTCCATATGAACTTTTCGTGATTATTATACCCATATCTATCCGGAAATGACAAGGGTCTGTTTATCGATAGCGCTGAATTATTATTTAACAGCCTCATTTGTAAAAAGTCCCTTCAAGAAAGGAAGCTAAAATTCACCACTGTAACTGGGGCCACATGCTTTTAAAGTAATTTATAACTAAAAATACAAAAAATTCTTTCATTATATTGACAATGGAAACAAATTACAATAAAATTTGATTGATTAATCAATCATTTATTATGAAAGGAATATCAAAATGAATTCGATACTTACTAACGATGAAAAAAAGAAAAGAAAAAGATCTACCATTCTAAACGCCGCAATTAAATTATATAGTGAGAATGGTTTTGCAGAGACCAAAGTGGCCGACATAGCAAAGGAAGCAGGAGTTAGTTTTGGCACCGTATTTACGTATTTTAATTCAAAAGAAGAGCTTTATGAATCGGCAATATTGGAGCCCTTGGAGGAAATCAAACCATATTTTACTGAAATAGAAGAACATTTTAAAGGTGAGCCTCTTGAAGTAATTAAGGAAATGATAGATTGTCATGTGCAACTTTTTGCCAAGAGAAGTGAATTCCTACGTCTAATCCAGCAGGTTCTTGCAAGACCTGAACGATTTCCAAAGCTTTATAAAGAACTTGATGATTTTGTAAAATTATTTAAAGTATGTATTTATCCAGTTATTGAAGCAGGGCAAAGGCTCGGTTACTTTTATGAAGAATCACCTACATTAATTGCTGAGTCATACTTATCCATCTTGAACGGAATGCGTTTAACGTTTATTGATGAATATACAAACTTGATTTGGAAGGATATTACGAAACAAGCTCTAAGATTATTTGGACCTATTTCTAATTTATAAACCTTCTCCATCCTTCACCCGTATCCTATTAAATTAGGAAACTCAAATAACAGAGCGGAATCTATAGACAATATTTTGTTCCACATGAAAAATAGTTTGGATGATTTTCTTTTTGACTCCACTAGCTATGCAGGCCTCAAACAGGAAAACTTAAAAGAGTCAATGAGACCACCACTTCCTTTAGGAATTCTTTTGGAAAAAGCTATTACTTAAAGTACGAGGAGTGATTTATATGAAAATGAAAGATATCCATCCTAACATCAAACTTCGCCTAGCCATGCAATTTCTAGGCAGCCTTATTTCCATGGCTGTTATACCTTTTCTGGCAATCTATTTTACTCAGAAAATCGGAGCTACTAAAACGGGTATAATTCTTATACTAATTGTGATTAGTGGGGTCATTGGAGGATTTATCGGAGGGCATATTTCAGATAAAATAGGGCGAAAAAAAATAATGATTTATGCTGAACTTGGACTATTGTTTTCGTATCTGTTTATAGCACTTTGTAATTCACCCTGGTTTAACCTTCCTTATATTTCTGCAGCATTCTTCATCATCAATATGTTTTGTGGAGGAATGTTTCAGCCAGCCGCACAAGCTATGATTATTGATGTTACTAATTCCGAATCGAGAAAGCTCGTATTTACAATTAGCTACTGGTTGGGGAATTTATCAACTGCAATTGGAGGAATCATTGGCGCATTTCTTTTTAAAAACTACTTATTTGAGCTATTTATTGGGATTTCACTAATCTCTTTGTTATCTGTATTCATGACCTTATTCTTCATCACAGAAACCTATTTACCAGAACCTTCACCTAAGACTTCTACTCATAAGAAAAAATTTTCACCAGTAGAGATGTTTCAAACCTATTCAACCGTTTTAAAAGATAAGCTGTTTATGTTTTATATTTTAGGAGCAATCTTGATTTTTACCTTAGAACAGTCTTTATCCAACTATATTGGGATTCGTCTTGAAAAAGATATACCCCAGCAGTCGGCTTCATTATTTGGAATAGATTTCATCGTAGACGGTACAAAAATGCTTGGTTTTCTCCGAACAGAGAATACTATTCTCGTAGTTCTCTTATCAAGTGTTGTATTATTCTTATTTAAAAAATGCAGTGAGCGGTGGACTCTAGTTACAGGAATGTTGATTTTTTCTATATGTTTTAGTGTTTTTGCTTATTCAAATAGCGTATTGTTTCTTTTTATTGCCATGTTTATTGGAACAATTGGTGAGCTGATGTTTGTTCCTATTAAGCAGGCAATGATAGGAGAACTTGCCCCATCTAACGCTCGTAGCACCTATATGGCTTTTAATAGCTTGACTACCTACGGAGCAATGATTGTATCTTCGTTATTGATCATCATTGGAGAGTGGATTCGACCCGTATATATGAGCGGATTACTCCTTATTCTAGGATTAACTGGTACATTTTTATACTACATCTTAACAAAAACGTTATACGCTAAAGTTAGTGAAAGGACTGAAGGAAAAGTACCTGTTTCATATTAAAGAATTGTTTTGCACTTATGAAAGAAAACAAAAGAATCTAACTAGAAAACGATTTTATTGTTATTTTTTAAGTTCGGTAAAACATTTTTTAATAAAAATGAAACCCCTCCCATAAATGTTCGAAGTTTTAATAATAAATAACTTTATTGCATTCATCCCTTCTTTAGATTGTATAGGTTAGTCAAAGCACAAAGCCCATTCGTTTCAATTAACTCAAAAAAGCCCAGCTCTCAAAGGAGCATGGGCTAGTAATGTTATTTCTCTTCTTTTTTGGCCGTTAATACATGTGAAATGGCACCGTCTGTAGCAATATCTACTTTAAAGGAACCGTTTGAATGGCGATCTGCTCGAGTTAATGCTTGTACATCAATAATCTCTTGTACGCCTTTTTCTGTTTCGATGATCAGCTGTTCGTTATTAGTAGCCTTGACTACAGCCACGATACGATGTGGGTTCGCTTTTAATTCTGTTAACACTTTTAAACCGCGTTTCGCACGACTAGTCATTTCTACCTCGGCTACATTCATTTTCTTCACAGCACCACGCTGCGTCACAATCACAACATATGCCGTGTCATTTGGCGGTAAAACATTAACGCCGACTAAGGCTTCTCCCTCTTTCAGCGTAATCCCTTTAACACCGCCTGTCTTTACACCTGTTACCGGTAATTCCTCCATTGGGAAACGAATAGCATAAGCCGTATCTGTCGTTAACATTAGTTCTGCCTCGTCCGTCACGATATCTACAAAAATCATTTCATCGCCTGACTTGACATTCATCGTTTTGATTGGCTTCGAATAGCGTGTAACGGCATAATCTGCTAAAAGTGAGCGTTTAATTTGTCCATCTTTCGTAGCCGTTAAAATATACGTATTGGCCTGTTCGAATGTTTCAAAACCGTATACAGCAATAATAGATTCATCTTCTCCGGTTGGCACAATACTTGAAATATGCTGACCAAGATCCTTCCAACGAATGTCAGGTAGTTCATGAACGGGCTGATAAATATAATTGCCTCGATTTGTGAACAGTAATAGATGATGCTGCGTATTTAAGTTTGCTTCATATACCAAATAATCAGAATCCTTCATCGCAAAATCCTGACCATTCGAAGCTGCATGTGAACGTGTAGATGTACGCTTAATATAGCCATCTTTTGTGACAGTCACTACGACCTCTTCACTTGGGACAAGGACATCTAACGTAATTTTGATTTCTTCAATTTCTTGTTCGATTTTTGAACGACGTGGCTCTGAAAAGCGCTTTTTAATGTCAAGTAGTTCCTGTTTAATAACACGTACAAGTTTTGCTTCACTATTAAGAATACCTTCAAGCTTGGCGATAAGTTTATTTAATTCATCTTGTTCATTGCGAAGCTCTGTGATATCTGTATTTGTTAAACGGTATAATTGTAAGCTAACGATTGCCTCTGATTGCACTTCTGTAAAGTCAAACTTCACTTGTAAATTCGTTTTCGCATCTCGTTTATCATTAGAAGAACGAATCGTTGCAATGACTTCATCTAAAATGGACAGCGCCTTGATCAAGCCTTCAACAATATGCGAACGATCTTTAGCCTTTTGCAAATCATAAATGGAGCGGTTCGTCACGACTTCCTTTTGATGGGCAATATAAGCATCCAGTAACAATGGCAATGTCATCATTGTTGGACGACGATTATGGATCGCAATCATATTAAAATTATAAGCTACTTGTAAATCAGTTGTTTTGAACAAATAATTTAAAATTCCTTTTCCAGGAACGTCTTTTTTCAGTTCAATGACAACACGTAGGCCTGTACGATCCGATTCATCACGAATTTCCGCAATTCCTTCAAGTCGTTTATCCACACGTTGCTCATCAATTTTCTTCACAAGATTTGCTTTATTGACATCATACGGTAATTCCGTAATAACGATTTGCTCTTTGCCACCTTTAATTGGCTCAACGACTGCTTGAGCACGCACAATGATTTTACCGCGTCCTGTTTCGTACGCCTTTTTAATGCCATCGACACCTTGAATAATACCACCTGTTGGGAAATCTGGCCCTTTAATAACGGTCATTAATTCATCAACAGTTGATTTCGGGTTGTCTAAGCGCATAAGAACCCCGTCTAGCACCTCATCAAGTGCATGAGGTGGGATGTCTGTCGCATAGCCGGCCGAAATACCCGTTGAGCCATTGACTAATAAATTCGGGAAACGAGCTGGTAAAACAGTTGGCTCCATATCCTGATCATCAAAGTTTGGTACAAATTCAACGGTTTTCTTGCCAATATCGCGTAGCATCTCCGCTGCAATAGCAGAAAGTCTTGCCTCTGTATAACGCATCGCTGCCGGTGGGTCACCATCAACAGAACCGTTATTCCCATGCATTTCAATGAGCATATGACGTGCTTTCCAATCCTGACTCATACGCACCATTGCTTCATATACCGAGCTATCACCGTGTGGGTGATAATTACCTATAACATTACCGACAGTTTTTGCTGATTTACGGAATGGTTTATCGTTCGTATTGCCCTCTGTAAACATCGCATATAAAATACGTCGTTGCACAGGCTTAAGACCGTCACGTGCATCAGGCAACGCGCGGTCTTGAATAATATATTTACTATAGCGACCAAAGCGGTCACCCATTACTTCTTCTAAAGGTAAATCTTGAAACTTTTCCGTACTACTCATGCTTGGTCCTCCTCTTGTTGGATGAATTCATTTTCTAAAATATTTGAATCATCCTCCATGCCGAAGTCTACATTAGCTTCGATCCATTTACGGCGTGGCTCTACCTTATCGCCCATTAATGTTGTCACACGTCTTTCAGCACGTGCACCATCCTCAATCGTTACACGAATTAATGTACGCGTTTCAGGGTTCATTGTCGTATCCCACAGCTGGTCGGCATTCATCTCACCAAGACCTTTATAGCGTTGTAATATGTAACCCTTGCCAACTTTTTTAATGGCCATTTGTAAATCATTTTCGGTCCAAGCATATTCAATCACTTCTTTTTTACCAGTGCCCCTTGATACTTTATAAAGTGGTGGTAATGCGATAAATACCTTTCCAGCTTCAATTAATGGTCGCATATAGCGATAGAAGAACGTTAATAGCAGCACTTGAATATGCGCTCCGTCAGTATCAGCATCGGTCATAATAACGACTTTGTCATACGATGAATCCTCGACAGAGAAATCTGTTCCGACGCCAGCACCAATGGCATGGATAATCGTTGAAATTTCCTCGTTTTTCATAATATCCTGAAGCTTTGCTTTTTCCGTATTTATGACTTTACCACGCAATGGTAAAATCGCTTGGAACGTACGATCTCGTCCTTGTTTTGCAGAGCCTCCTGCAGAGTCACCTTCGACTAAATACAGCTCGTTTTTCGCCGCATTTCGAGATTGTGCAGGTGTTAATTTCCCAGAAAGAATCGTACTGCCTTTTTTGCTCTTCTTGCCGTTTCGTGCATCTTCACGTGCCTTACGAGCCGCTTCACGTACTTGTTGCGCACGAATAGCTTTACGCACAAGAGATGCAGACAATTCAGCGTTTTCTTCAAGCACATATAAAATTTGCTCCGAGACTACACTATCCACTGCCGAGCGTGCCTCACTCGTCCCGAGTTTACCCTTCGTTTGACCCTCGAATTGTAGTAAATGCTCTGGTATACGAACAGAAACAATCGCCGCTAAGCCCTCTCGAATGTCTGTCCCTTCGAGATTTTTATCTTTATCTTTTAACAGACCAATTTTTCGTGCATATTCATTGAACACACGTGTTAACGCTGCCTTGGCACCAGTTTCATGTGTCCCACCATCTCGTGTACGTACATTGTTAACAAATGAAAGGATTGTTTCTGAGTAGCCATCGTTGTATTGGAAGGCGAATTCTACTTCAATTTCGTCTTGAATTCCTTCTACATACTTAACGGGATGAAGTACATCTTTCTCCTCATTCAAATACGCAACGAAAGCTTCAATGCCGTTCTCATAAAAGAAAACATCACCTTTGCCTTCCTCGCGTTCATCGATTAACTCAATTTTTAAGCCTTTTAATAAAAATGCTGACTCACGTAAACGTTCTGCAAGCGTATCATAATTGTATTTTGTTACAGAGAAAATCGTGTCATCAGGTAGAAAATGAACAAGCGTTCCTGTCTGTTTTGTTTGCCCGATTTCTTCCAATGTCGTCACGGGTTTGCCACCATTTTCAAAACGTTGACGATACTTTTTACCGTCGCGGTGAATCGTTACTTCTAAAAAAGTAGATAAAGCATTAACAACAGAAGAACCTACACCGTGTAAGCCACCGCTTGTTTTATAGCCGCCCTGTCCGAATTTACCACCAGCATGTAAAACCGTAAAGATAATCTCGGGAGTCGGTTTCCCCATTTTATGCATACCTGTTGGCATTCCACGGCCGAAGTCTCGAACGCTGATACTTTGATCTTTATGAATCTTGACAATGATATGAGAACCAAAGCCAGCCAGTGCTTCATCCACCGCATTATCTACGATTTCATATACAAGGTGATGAAGTCCACGGCCATCTGTAGAACCGATATACATGCCGGGTCGTTTTCGTACCGCTTCTAATCCTTCTAATACTTGAATGGCGTCATCATTATAGACGCTTGGTGACTGTTTATTCGCCAAAAAAATTCCCCTCCAAAAAACAAACGCATGTTCTATTTATGTTCTCTTACTAATAATAATAGCATTTCCTAACAATATCTAGTGGCAGGCCCAATAAATTTTTAAAATTTCCTCACAGCTTCATCGTTTTGATCTATTTTACTGGAAGAAAAGTTTGCAATAGTTGCTTAAATATGTATTAAGAACTCTTCTATTCCCTTGACGCAGAGCAGTAAACTTTAGTTGCATACATAAAACAACAAATGACTAACTTCTGGTCATCTCCTTTTCAAAACGATACCAATCGCTGAAGGCTTTGAACTTTCATCCAAAAGCATTTGAATATTCTCTGAAAAATATACAGGTACAGTAATAAATGGGTTTCTTCTGTCTAAAGAAGATTCATACTAGCTTACTCTAGAAATTAAAGATAGACTTCTATTCTACCAAAGGAATGGGTGATTGACAAAATTGCCATTCTACCTATATTTTTAGAAAGGGCTTTCTTGCTGACTCCATGAATCATGTCAAAAAGCCTAACATACAATCAAATACATATAAAATTCCTTGAAAAATAGTTATCTTTTGTAATGAATTCAAGATTCACTTAGAAATATCCTTCATGACATTGTAGATTGTAGAGAAAAAGTGTAGAATATTTGTTACATATTATTAGTACCAAGTGATAATGAAAGGAGTCCAACTATGCTAAATGGACTTATTATTTTATGTGCTTATCTAATCGGCTCGATACCTTCTGGATTATGGATAGGCAAAATTTTTTATAAAACGGATATTCGTCAACACGGAAGTGGTAATTTAGGTGCAACCAATACATTTCGTATTTTAGGAAAAAAAGCTGGAATAGTCGTAACGATTATGGATGTCTTAAAAGGTACAGCAGCCGTATTACTCGTAGCTCTTCCTATATTCTCTGAGGTCTCTATCCACTCGCTAATACTTGGACTAGTAGCCGTTATTGGTCATATGTTCCCGATCTTTGCAGGTTTCCGTGGAGGAAAAGCGGTGGCAACATCAGCAGGCGTTCTCTTAGGATATTCATGGCCTCTATTTGTCTTACTATTTATCGCTTTTATTGTAACATTAAAATTAACGAAGATTGTAAGTTTAACTTCCATGATTGCCGCTTTAGTAGCACTTCTTTATTCAATCGTTTATTATTTTGTTACAGGTGATTTTGCGTTAGGAATCTTAGTAGCATGTTTATTTACCTTTATCATTTATCGTCACCGCGCAAATATTGCCCGCATTAAAAATGGTACCGAGCCAAAGGTGAAATGGCTGTAACGGAAAGAGGAGATTCAAATGAATATCGTACTAACAGATGAAGCCCAACAATGGTTTAAACAAGAGATGGAAGTAGAATCCGGAGATACTATTCGTTTTTATGCTAGATATGGTGGTTCCAATCCTTTTCACGAAGGCTTTTCTATTGGTATGACACGTGAAGAACCAATCAACATTGGTGTAAAGACAGTTATTGACGATGTTACCTACTATATTGATGAAAAAGATTTATGGTTTTTCAATGATCACAGTTTATATGTAGATGTGGATGCTACAATTGACGAATTAAAATATGAGTATAGAAAATAAAGCAGTGTTTCCTTTCGTTTATACGAAGGGAACACTGCTTTTTTCTTGTTAAGGAAATTATAGATATTTTGTCTGTGGTTAACCTAGATCATAGTCGTCTAGGCTAAAGTGCTACATCCTCGAGGTCGCTTCGATCCCTTGGGCAAAAGTGGTGGAGCGTTTACTTTTTCTTCGGGCTCTCCAGCTTATCGGATGTAAACGAGCGCTTTAACGCATTTATTCTTTGAATTCAATTCCAACCTTGGTTTATCTTCTCTCAAAGTTGTACATTCTATATTTATGTAAAAACTTGAGGAGGAACGAACATGTCCATTTCTAAAATTACTGATACCTCCCAAAACAATGACCAACTATATAGTTCGCTTTCTCAAAATTTGAAGATGATTAAAAACGCACTCGGGAATAGTGATGACCTTGTCATACGAGAAATTACCGTTGGAAAAGCTGAACAATTTACGTTAGCGATCATCTACGTAGATGGCTTATCCGATATATTAAGCATTTCTAATGCTGTAATTGATAAACTAATGCTTGATATAGAAAATAATCAAGATACAGAAATAGAAAAGATTATTCGCTATTTAAGAGATTCTTGTTTAACAGTCGGCGATGTTAATGATATTTTCCATTTTTCAGCACTTTATACTTCGATTTTGAATGGTGATACGGTCATCTTATTAGATGAGTCTTCAACTGGTATCGTAACAAGTACAAAAGGCCCGAAAGATAGAGCCGTTATGGAGCCATCAACAGAGTCGGTCATTAGAGGTCCAAGGGAATCCTTTACGGAAACATTACGTACGAACACTGCTCTGGTCCGTCGAAAAATAAAAAGTCCGAATCTCTGGATCAAGTCCCGTATTATCGGTGAAGTAACAAAAACAGATGTTGCTGTTATGTATTTAAATGGCATTGCGAATGACAAAATAGTAGCAGAGGTTCTTGCCAGATTAGATCGTATTAATATTGATGGTATTTTGGAAGGCGGCTACATTGAAGATTTTATTCAAGATTCTAAAGCCACCATATTCCCTACAGTTTATAATTCTGAACGACCTGATGTTATTGCTGGTGAAATATTAGACGGAAAAATTGCAATTCTAGTGGACGGTTCACCGTTTGTCCTAATTGTACCAGCTCTATTTACAGCCTTTTTACAATCTGCTGAAGATTATTATCAGCATTGGATGATTAGTTCTCTTGTACGTTTATTGAGGTTTTTCGGTATTAGTCTAGCTTTGGTGGCACCATCGCTTTATGTAGCTATCACCACCTTCCATCAAGAAATGCTACCAACTCCTATGCTAATAAGTGTTGCATCTCAACGAGAAGGAGTCCCCTTCCCTGCCATAGTCGAGGCACTCATTATGGAGGTTGCATTCGAGGTGTTAAGAGAAGCAGGTCTTCGAATGCCAAGAACCATTGGACCAGCCGTATCCATTGTTGGAACATTAGTAATCGGTCAAGCTGCCGTAGAGGCTGGAATTGTATCAGCCGTAATGGTTATTATTGTGGCATTAACAGCCATTTGTAGCTTCCTGTTCCCTGCTTACGGCTTATCTAATACAGTTCGTGCTCTTCGTTTCCCATTAATGATTTTAGCTTCAATACTTGGATTGTTTGGTTTAATGTTTGGCCTTATGATTATCGTCCTACACTTATGCAGTATACGAACGTTCGGTGTTCCATATTTAAGTCCATTCGGCCCATTAATTCTAAAAGATCAAAAAGACGCACTAGTGTTGTTCCCTCGTAGAGCTTTATTGACCCGACCACGCTTAATTAGTCAAAAAAATACTGTCAGGGGTCATAAATATTTTAATACGAAAAAAAGGAATCAATCGGATGTGTAAACGAGGAATGAACGATGTCAAAATTTAAGGCAATATGTTTACTAATGATTCTTACGTTGCTTTTAAGTGGTTGCTGGAGTAAGCGTGAGCTCAATGAATTAGCAATTGTCGCAGCATTAGGTATAGATAAAGCTGATAATGAATTTAAAATAACTGTTCAAGTTGTGGTTCCTGGTGAAATTTCTTCAAAACAGCCTTCTTCAGGGCGATCACCCGTTATTACCTATCATTCAACAGGTGCGACGGTCTTTGAGGCCATTAGAAAAATGACAACAGAAACAGCTAGAAAACTTTATTTTTCTCATCTTCAAATAGTTGTGCTTGGCGACGAATTGGCAAAAGAAGGAATTAACGAAACGTTAGATTTGATTTCAAGAGATCATGAATTCAGAAATGATTTCGAAGTCATCGTTGCCCATGACGCGACTGCCGATGAAGTGTTAAATGTATTAACACCTATCGAAAAAGTACCAGCTAATAAATTACTAAATTCTCTTAAAACGTCGGAGAAAACGTGGGGTACAACCGAATCCATTAAAATTGATGAATTAATCAATACTTTAAATAATAAAACAACAAGCGTAGTCATTTCTGCCATTGAAATACAAGGGAATAAAAATGTTGGCATGGAACAAACGAATGTTAATAAATCGAAACCTCCTGTGCTATTGAAGTATACGGGCTTAGCAGTTTTTAAAAAAGGTAAACTCATTGGTCTTTTAACGGAAGATGAGAGTAGAAGCCTAAGTTTTTTAAGGGACAAAATACAAAGTACAATTGAAATCATTGCTTGCCCTAAGGGAGATACGTTAGCAACAGAGATTACGCACTCAAAGACGAAAATAAAAGGTAAATTTGAAAATGGAGCTCCCAAAATCGATGTTCTTATAGATGTTGACCAAAATGTTGGAGAAGTTCTATGTAAAATAGACCTTACGAAAGAAAAATCGATTCACTTCATAAATAAAAAAACAGAAGAACTTATTAAAAAACGAATTGAAGAAACAATCCGTTCAGTTCAGCAAAATTACAGGGTCGATATTTTTGGTTTTGGTGAAGAACTTCATCGTACAAATCCTAAAGAGTGGAAAAAAATTAAAAAAGACTGGCTAACGATATTTCAAGAGCTACCAGTGAAAGTTGAAGTACATGTCAACACACAAGGAGTAGGAACGATGGAAAACTCATTAGTGAGTAAGTCGAAGGGAGAATAAGCCTTGATTATGACGATATTCATACTAATAATTTCTGCTGTTATTGCCTTTGTCTTCATTCCAAAATTAAAAAAAAATAAAGAAACGAAAACGATTGTTATTTTTTCGATTTTTTTATTAATCGGTGCTGCATTAAATATTGGGGTCTCATTAAATATCAAAATTCCAAGCCCACTTGATTTGATTACCTTTATTTTTTCACCTATTAAAGATTTAATCGTCTCCCTGACAAAATAATAAGGAACTTTATGTTAAGAGAAAGGGGTAGTGTTCATATGGAAAAAGAAATAATTAGTTCAAGACAATTTATGATCATTACCCTTCTCTTTTCAATTGGGACAGCCATTTTAATTCTCCCTGCTAGTGTAACAATCGAAGCAAAGCAAGATGCATGGATTGCAGCGATCATTGGTGTCGTTATAAGTTTACCCGTAATAAAGCTTTTCGTTGCTTTCGGAAATAGAACACCTACCCTTACATTTGTAGAGGCTAATGAAAAGATACTAGGTCGCTTTTTCGGAAAATTTACTTCGATTGGCTTTATTCTTATAGCCCTTCTTTCTGCAGGTGAATTATTATATTTCATTGGAATTTTCATGAAAACGGAAATTATGCCAGAAACACCTACGATGGCCTTTGCATTTCTGTTCAGTATTATCATTATGTATGCTGCATTTCTCGGAATTGAAGTTTTTGCTCGTTCTGCAGAAATACTATTTCCTATATTTATTTTAATTTTTATTTTCTTTGTAGTTTGTATTTCACCATCCATCAAGATTGAAAATTTACAGCCAATAATGGAAACGCCCAAAAAATCAATATTCTTTAGTATGATTCTATTTATAAGTCTTTTTTCATTCCCACTTGCTATGTTATTAACGATATTCCCTTCCGCAGTTAACGTCCAAAAATCTGCACAAAAAGGTTTTTACATTGGCTCAATTATTGGGGGGATTGTCTTAGTTACTATCATTACGCTGTCTATCCTTGTCCTAGGTCCGGCAAATACAGCATCTAGGACATTTCCAAGCTATTCATTAGCTCAAAGAATTTCAATCGGGAATTTTTTGCAGCGTATTGAAGTTATTATGGCAGCCATGTGGATTATATCAATTTATATTAGAACTTTTATGTACTTTTACGCTGCGGTCATCGGCATCGCACAAATATGTAAAATTAACAATCATCGACCGCTCATTTTTCCACTCGGAATGATAATCCTTGGACTTTCACAAATTGTTCATCCTAATATCATTCATTCAGATATTTACAATAGAGAAATATGGCCTATATTTTCCTTCGTTTTCATGATTTTTTTACCACTAGTTTTATTAATTGTCGCGAAGATTCGCAAAATTAACGGTAATCAAGGAAATAATACAAAAAGTAATTGTAGTACACAGAATGAAAGTGGTAGTAATAACGGTAATTCTATTCAAGGTGCAGGTAGCAATAACAACGTTAATTCTTCACAGAGTAATAGTAGTAGCAATAGCGGTAATGCTACAAAAGGTGAAAGTAATAGTAATAACGGTAATTCTATTCAAAGTAATAGTACCAGCACTGGCAGTAATACTTTACAAAATGAAAGTAATAGTAATAACGATAATTTTACTCAAAGTAATTGTAGCAGCACTGGCGGTAATACTACACAAAACGAAAGTAATTGTAATAACGATAATTCTACTCAAAATGATAGTAGTAGCAATAACGTTAATTCTACTCAAAGTGATAGTAGCAGTAATAACGTTAATTCTACTCAAAATGATAGTAGTAGCAATAACGTTAATTCTACTCAAAGTGATAGTAGCAGTAATAACGTTAATTCTACTCAAAGTGATAGTAGTAGCAATAACGTTAATTCTACTCAAAGTGATAGTAGCAGTAATAACGTTAATTCTACTCAAAGTGATAGTAGTAGCAATAGTGAAAATCCTTCACCGAGTAAAAGTGATAACGCTTCAAGCAATACTACACAGAATGATAGCGATACCGGCAATACTCCAAACGGTGATAAAAATAAAGATTCTCCAGAAAGTTAAACAGCATAGTGAACTCCTATGCTGATAAGTGTTGATCTCAACGAGAAGAAGTCCCCTTCCCTGCCATAGTCGAGGCACTCATCATGGAGATATCCTTTGAGGTGTTAATAGAAGCAGGTCTTCGAATGCCAAGAACCATTGGACCAACCGTATCCATCAAACGAAAACGATTTTTATTTTTTTAATTTTTTTATTGATCGGCGCTGCATTAAATATGAGGGTCTTATTAAGGGTCAAAATTCCAAGCCCACTAGACTTGCTTACTTTTATTTTTTCACCAATTAAAGATTTCATTGTCTCCCTGACAAAATAATAAGGAACTTTATGTAAAGAGAAAAGGGGTAGCGTTCATATGGAAAAAGAAATAATTAGTTCAAGACAATTTATGATCATTACCCTTCTCTCTTCAATCGGGACTGCTATTTTAATTAGCCCTGCTAGTGTAACAAGTGAAACAAAACAAGATGCCTGGATTGCAGCGATCATTAGTGTCGTTTTAAGTTTACTCTTAATAAAGCTTTTCGTTACTGTAGGAAAACGGACACCTACCCTTACATTTGTAGAGGCTAATGAAAAGATATTAGGTCGCTTTTTCGGAAAAATAACTTCGATTGGCTTTATTATTCTATCCTTTCTTTCTGCCGGTGAATTATTATATTTCATTGGCATTTTCATGAAAACATCAGTTATGCCTGAAACACCTACGATGGCCTTTGCTTTTCTGTTCAGTATTATCATTATTTATGCAGCATTTCTAGGAATTGAAGTTTTTGCCCGTTCTGCAGAAATACTATTCCCAATGTTTATTATAATTTTTATTTTTTTTGTAGTTTGTATTTCACCATCCGTCCATATGGAAAATCTACAGCCAATAATGGAAGCACCAGCAAAATCATTATTCTTTAGTATTATTCGATTAATGGGTATTTTTTCATTCCCACTTGTCATATTATTAATGATTTTTCCTTCTACTGTTAACGTCCATGAATCAGCACAAAAAGGTTTTTACATTGGCACAATTCTTGGAGGGATTGTCTTAATTGCTATCATCACACTGGCTATCCTTGTCTTAGGTCCGGCAAATACTGCTTCTAGGACATTTCCTAGCTATTCATTAGCCCAAAGAATTTCAATCGGGAATTTTTTGCAGCGTATTGAAGTTATTATGGCAGCCATGTGGATAATATCAATTTATATTAAAACTTTTATGTTTTTTTACGCTGGGGTCATCGGCATCGCACAAATATGTAAAATTAACAATCATCGACCGCTCATTTTTCCATTCGGAATGATTATCCTTGGACTTTCACAAATTGTTCATCCAAATATCATACATTCAGATATTTACAATAAAGAAACCTGGCCTATTTTTTCCTTTATTTTCGCAATCTTATTACCATTAGTTTTACTACTTGTCGCGAAAATTCGCAAAATTAACGGTAATCCAGGAAATAATACTTGTAGTACACAGAATGAAAGCGGTAGTAATAACGGAAATGCCACACAAGGTGCAGGTAGCAATAATAACGATAATTCTACTCAAAATGCAAGTAGCAACAATGCCGGGAATTCTACTCAAAATGAAAGTAATAGAAATAACGATAATTCTACTCAAACTGACAGTAGCAGCAATACCGGAAATACTTCTCAAAATGCAAGTAGCGACAATACCGGAAATACTTCTCAAAATGCAAGTACTAGTAATTACGATAATTCTACTCAAATTGATAGTAGCAGCAATACTACACAAAATGATAGCGATACCGGCAATACTCCAAACAGTGATAAAAATAAAAATTCATCAGAAAATTAACAGCATAAATGCGAAAAAAAATGATGACCCTGTAATATCAAGGTCATCATTTTTATTTGATATTAAATATGATATTCAATTTCATCAACGAAATCCCACTCGTATGGTGTTTCTTGGTATACATAGTAGTTCAACCAATTCGAGAATAATAAATGTGTATGGGCACGCCACGAATTAATCGGTTCATTTGCTGGATTATCATGTGGAAAGTAATTCACAGGTACATCAATATCTAATCCTTTCGCAACATCACGACTATATTCATCAGCTAACGTTGTCGCATCATATTCCAGATGGCCAGTAATCATAATGTTTTTATTATCCTTAGATTGCACGATGAAAACACCAGCATCTTCTGAATAAGATAGTAATCGTAAATCAGGATGATTGAGTACTTCATCAATTGATACAGATGTATAACGTGAATGTGGTGCCGTAAATGAATCACTAAAGCCACGTACTAAATCCACTGTTAAATCCGTAATGACATGAGAATATACACCTGAGCATTTAGCGGGAAGCTCAATTTTACCGATACCGTAATGATGGTATAACGCTGCCTGTGCACCCCAACATATATGTAAAACCGATGTTACGTTTGTTTTGGACCAATCCATGATTTCTGAAATTTCCTGCCAGTAGTTCACGTCTTCAAATGCCATTTTTTCTACTGGGGCACCCGTAATAATCATGCCATCATAGCGGCGATGACGAATTTGATTGAAGGTCGTGTAAAATAACTGTAAATGTGATTTACTGACATTTTTCGATTCATGCGTAGCTGTATTTAAAAATGTAATATTCACTTGTAACGGTGTATTACCTAATAAACGTAGTAATTGTAGCTCTGTTTTTTCTTTTTCCGGCATTAAATTAAAAATTAATATATTTAACGGACGGATTTGTTGGGTTTTTGCTCTATCCTCTTCCATTACGAAGATTTTTTCCTCACGTAAATGTTCTCCAGCTGGTAAGTTTTTCGGAATATTAATTGGCATCTTGCATTCCCCTCTCTTTAATTTCTCTCTGTTAAAATCATTTAGTGCTTTAGTATCAATGCACGGGCCCTGCGCAAAGTTGATTATGTCAAACGATGAAATTAAAAAATCCCCCTCATTCCATTTGAGATAGAATGAGAAGGATTTTTCCACGTTCACTCTTATCTCTCAAAGGACAAATCCTTTGCTGGAATTAGCACCTTTCTAACTTTTGTTAGAGGTTGCTGAAGCGTCATCGGGCCAAATCCCTCAACTTCTCATGATAAGATTATTTAATTAAAAAGAATTGTAACATGAACAATTAAGAATATCAATAATACATAGAATATTTTGTTATCAATCATGCATGTCATTATGTAATTTGTTAAACACTAATTCTGAAGCGAACTATGTTTATTCTATGGTAAACATGCTGTAATTATGTTAACATATACCTTTAGTAACAGAGAGGAACGTGAATAGTTTGATTAAAATTGAATTTCCAAAACCAGATTTAGTAATTCGCCAACGCGAACAAGATTTAAAGCCAGGTGATGTACCAATCACACCGTACCATGGTTTTATTGATTTCCATAAAATCACACGTGAAAACGGTGGTATTTTCTTATTCTACAATGAAGAAAACGAACTATTATTTGTCGGTAAAGCACGTAAAATTCGTCAACGTATTAAAAAGCATTTCGAGGACAATGTGTCACCAATGAAAAATCATCGTGATGAAATTTTCAAAATTGAAGTGTATGAAGTGGAAGATCCAATGGAACGTGAAATTTACGAAACGTACGCGATCAATTCATTCCGCGCTAAATACAATGTTGATAAAGTATTTTATTAATATAAAAATTACTGTTTAACAAAAAATAAGAATCTGCTCGCCTTCTGTAATGATGGCTTGCAGATTCTTTTTCAATACTTTCATTCTAAGAAAAAGGCTTTTCGTTCTTTAGTAATCCATTCCCCAAGCTCCTTATCATCGCGCTTTAATAGTCGATTGACAAGCACGTCATGCCATATATAATCTTCTAATAAATAGATATGAACAGGATCATTTGTAATAAAAGCCATTTCCTGATTTGACGGTGAGTGACCATAAATCATCTCCTGACCATCTATAGACAGAATAAACCAATGTGGCGTGGAAACTCTCCTCGTATATTGTGTAATACGATGTTGGTCAATGGATGCAATATTTTCATCCACATACAAGGTAATGCCATGAACCGGAATATGCTGAGAGACCACATGTATATCTTCTCGCAATTCTTCATACATATCTTCCCACATCGATAATAGTACTTTTTTCTCCGCTTTTTTTAATAATGACTGACAATAATTGACGATTGCTTCTTTTCCTTTTAGCGTGACAACCTTATGCTCCGCTTCCTGCTCTTTTATCTCTAATTTTTCTAATTGATCACTAATCGACGTGAAATTCGATTGCCAGCGTTGCTGAATTTGTTGTAAAAACACAGCAACAGGAATGGAAGAGTAAGTCGTTTGATCGACAGTTTCCTCTTTTAGTACTAATCCTTTTTCAACGAGTACATCAAGTATGTCATATATTCTTGCACGTGGGATACCGGAATTTTTACTTACTTGATAGGCACTAACATGACTATTTTGTACGAGTGCAGTATAGGCCTTTGCTTCATATTCTGTGAATCCCAGTTCTTTTAATTGGGTGATTAATTCAACCATTCGATCCCTCCATTTCCTTTATTATAATTTAAAGCTATGAAGATAAGCCAACGAAAAAATAGTCTTTACAGCTAAGTTAATTTTAGTTACTATTTCAGTAGTAACTAAATAAAGAGGTGCAAACATGCTATTTGAAGTAGATTTAAATGTTGTCATATTATTAATTTCTTTTGGTTTTTTAGCCGCCTTTGTGGATGCAGTCGTTGGAGGTGGTGGCTTAATTGCATTACCTGCCCTTATGTTTGCTGGTTTAAATCCAGCTGCAGCGGTTGCGACCAATAAACTTGCTGGTACCATGGGTTCTCTGACATCTACCATTTCTTTTTATCATTCCGGTCAGCTAGAAATTCGTTCGGTTATCAAATACTTTCCTTTAGCCTTTGTGGGGTCACTTTTTGGAGCTTGGACTGTGCATTTAATCAATCCTGAATTACTAAAACCACTTATGCTCATAATGCTTGCTGCTGTTGCAGTCTATACAATCTTTAAAAAAGACTGGGGTTCAGTAGCTGCGGTCAAAAATTTAAAGTTTACTCATTTAGTGTTATTCATGCTGTTATTATTTAGCATTGGTTTTTATGATGGATTTCTTGGTCCAGGAACTGGCTCATTTTTAATTTTTAGCTTTTTATTAGTCGGCTTCGATTTTTTAAAGGCAGCAGGAAATGCCAAATTTTTAAACTTAGCAAGTAATTTTGCTGGTCTTTTAATGTTCGCCTTCTTAGGTCAGATTCATTATATTTATGGATTACTGATGGGTGTAGCTCAAATTGCCGGCGCAATGGTAGGCTCGCGTGTTGCGATTAAAAAAGGTAGCGGCTTTGTTCGCGTATTGTTTATTATCGTAACGATTACTTTGTTAACTAAAAATGCGTATGATTACATAGTTCTTCATTAAAAAAACGCCGTAGATACTTTATCTCTACGGCGTTTTCGCTTGTTTATAAACGTTGGTTGCTCAATCCTTTAATTCGGAGAGGCTATCCGGCATGGGTTCTTTCCTTCACTTCGGAGGGTCTTTCCTTCACTTTGAACGTTCTATCCATCATTTCAGAGATTCTATCTATCCACGACTTTGGACGTTCTATCCATCATTTCGAAAGTTCTATCCATCTCTTATCTTCTACAATATAAAACGCCGTAGATATTCACTCTACGGCGTTTTATAAGTTAGATAAATAATTTTTCTTCTTTAAATTTATGGCTCGTTAATAAGCTGACAATAACAAATATCAATAATGAAGCGGCAATCGGAATTGTCACAGTATGCATACCAAAGACAGAAGGATAAAAACGATCAATGATAATATATAACGACATACCCGAAATCATTGACGCAATTGCACCATATTTATTGGCCTTTTTCCAATATAGTCCTAATACGACGGTCCAAATAAAGACTGCCTCAAGTCCGCCAAAAGCAAATAAATTAAGCCATACTAATAAGTCTGGTGGATTTAGTGCAAATACGATAACAACTAAACCGATCACGGCTGTAACAATAAAGCTTGCACGTTTAATTTCCGTATCATTAGCTGTTGGTTTTATATAATTTAAGTAAATATCTTTCACTACTGTAGAGCTTACAAGCATAAGTAGCGCGTTGACTGTAGACATCGTTGCTGCCATGGGTGCTGCTAAAACAATGCCAGCTAAAAATGGCGGCAAAACCTTTAACGTCAGCAGCGGCATAACTTTATCACCAATCTCAATACCTGGTATCACTGGACGAGCTAAAACACCTATTAGATGCATCCCAAACATAATTGTCCCAATGGCAATAGTGCCAATGATAATGGCTAAATGCATACTTCTTGAATCTTTATAGCTCATAGCACGAACTGCGATTTGTGGAAGCCCCACAACTCCAACACCTATCAAAATCCAAAATGTAGAAACATATAATGGCGTTAATTCTCCTTCTGCTCCAAATGGAGACACAAGATTCGGATTCTCAGCGACAAGTGAGGTCATAATATTATCGATTCCTCCACCAGCGATGATTGTCCCAATTAATAAAATAATTGTTCCAATGACCATAATCGAGCCTTGCACCGTATCCGTCAATGCAACAGCACGGAATCCCCCAATAATAACATAAGCTAGTACAGAAATCGCAAAAATAAAGAGTGCAGTTGTGTAGTTTAAGCCAGTTAATGATTCAATTAATCGAGCACCACCTACCCATTGTGCCATCATTGCAGAAAATAAAAAGATAATGATGCTAATGGCTGATAGGATAACAATGGCATGACTCTTATAGCGTTCTCGTAAAAAGTCTATTAACGTGATGGCTTGATAACGTCTTGCGATAATAGCAAATTTCTTCCCTAATATCATTAAAACAAAATAACCAGCAGGAAGCTGAGCCATCGCCAGTAATACCCAACCAAGCCCTTTCGTGTAAGCAACGCCTGGACCACCAATAAAGCTACTTGCACTACCGTAAGTAGCAATCATTGTCATTGCAAGGATGAAGCCGCCCATTTCACGACCACCAAGGAAGTATTCCTGTAAAAATGAATTGGAAGATCGTACATGCTTATTTGACCAGATCCCAATACCAAAGATGATGACTAAAAATAATAGCAGAGGAACAATAACTTGCCAATGCATTATTGATCCACCTCCTCATCGTCAAATGGTACCTCTTTGAAAAAGAGTTTCATGACGACCCAGATTAACATAATCATAAAGCCTGTCCCTGCAATACAGCTATAGAAAAACCATGCCGGGAAACCGAATACATACTTGTAGCTTGTTGGATCACCAGAGCCTAGTCCATAGGCAAAGCCAAACCAAATCGCAAAGTTAACGATAACAAGCCCGATACCGATAAGCGCCTCTCGATGCGCAATTTTAAAGCGTTGATCTTTCAAAATACAGTCCCCCTAACCTACTCTATTTTACTGATATGTTCGTATTATGGGAACCTTTGTGAAAAAATAAATATCAACTAGCGCAACTATTTTTTAAAAATAACGATAAACAGTGATTTTCCCTTTATATCGTGTCTTTACTCAATGGTATCTAATAGCTCTACATCTAAATTTTCGCTATCTTCCTAGCTATGAAATATTTCTAAATGCCATTTATTTTTAAGTCTTTGATATTTATTCGCTTCAGTACACATAAGTAGATTCTTATAGGCATCCATTATTTTAAAATTGGCCCCCTTTATGTCTTAAAACCGCATATTTTTGCGGAGGGGTTGTTAGAGTTACCATATCATGTGGAATATTTTCGTACTTTTTCAATTCAACACAAATATATTAACCATCTTCTTCATCAAATTCATGTTCTACACAAAAGCTCCAACTTACTGTAAAGAATTTTATACATGTTTGAGTTCGCTAATGCACTAAAGCTCCTGTTAGTTCAATAACTGCAATCTTATACCATCTTGTTTATCTTTGAATTTTATTTTGATTTTAATTCTGCTCCGTTTGTTTATTTACGCCTTTTTGCGAGTTAAAGGTTTTTCTGGTCGGTTAGGGCAATATTTGCAATTAGGGTCACTACATTTTGATTCAGTCCAACTATTACATTTAGGGCAAAAATAAGCATCGAAATTATCGTAATATACTAAATTAAACTTGCATTTAGAACAATATTTATCTTGTTCAATTTGACCATAAAATTCAAAGTTGTCTATTATTACTTTTCCATACTTTTCTACTATTTTCATAAATATACCCCTTTAAATTATTCAATCCATATTTATGTATCAAATAACTATATTAACATATATTTCCCAATTATTTGTTTTAAATATTTACAATTTCTTTATTGAGCTATCCTGTATCGTTAGTTGAAATAGCAACAATCTTTTAGAAAACAGCCTATATCTTTTATTACTTAGAGGCTAAGAAATAGGCTTTAATGTACTTTGATATAAACTTCTTTTTGAATTACCGTAACATTAGAATGATAACGAACAATTAGTTGTTGAAGTAAATAGGATCATTTGTGGTAAAAAAAGGATAGATAGAGCGAATTTATCTACGCTCTTCTATCCTTTTAATCAAATTTTATTGGCGTGTTCGTTAGAAAAAACTGTTCCCTTTTTGTACTTGTTTGTCCTTCAAATCTTTAGGATATCACCGTTTTTCAACATCACTAATATTGGAATTTCTTTAATAAGCTTTGAAGCTCGTCTGCCTGTTGTGCCATCTCTTGGGCTGAAGAAGCCATATTGTCTATGAAAGCTAATTGTTCCTTCGCTGTTAACGTAACGTGCTCCGTACTTTCAGTTGCCTTGTTTGCGATGCGTGCCATTGCTTCCGTGGACGCAGTCACTTCTTCAACACTTGCAGACATTTGCTCTGTCACAGCAGAGATATCATGCAACTGTGTACTAACCCCTTTAATCGACTGCATGATCTTATGGAAAGCCAGTTTTGTATCATCTACAACATCCATACCTGCTGCAGCTTCTTTCGAGTTACTAGAAATAGCCGTAATAACATTGGCCGTATCATTTTGAATAGAATGAATTAGTGATGCTATTTGATCAGCAGATTCCTTTGATTGTTCTGCTAATTTACGAACCTCATCCGCAACGACCGCAAAGCCTTTTCCTTGTTCTCCAGCACGAGCCGCTTCAATGGCTGCATTTAAGGCAAGTAAATTCGTTTGATCAGCGATGCTTGTAATTACATCAACGATATTGCCAATTTGCTGTGACTGATCTCCTAATATACGGACCTGCGCCTCTACATTGTCAGATGATTCATTAATAATTGTCATTTGATTCAATACACGATTCAAAGAGTCATTTCCTTGTGCAGCCTCATCACTCATTAAATCAGCAGCATCTGAAACCGTAGAAGCGGTTTCAGCTACTTGTTGGATACCAATCGCCATTTCCTGCATGGCAGTTAAGCTATCACTTGTGCTATGTAATGTAGTTTTTGAACCATCAGCTAAATCTTCTAATGTTGATGTTAGCTGTCTCGTCATATCCGCCGTTTGCTGTGATTTAGTTGTTAAACCATCAGAGGATACATCAACCTGTTTAGAGGATTGTGCTATTTGTTGCATTAATACTTGTAAGCTTGTCAGCATTTTATTAAAGGATTGCGCAAGCTCACCTGCCTCATCTTTGGAGTTAATTTGTAGCTGTTTTGTTAAATCTCCTTCTCCATCCGCAATGTCATGTAGTTGATTATTTATTTCACGGAGCGGCTTCACAAATGCTCTTGTGAAAAGGAAGCTTCCTAATACAGCAATGACAGCTCCGATGAACAATACAATGAGAAGCTTACCGATAAATGCAAAAATAATAGCATTAACCCCATCTATCGTTTCACCGACAAACCACATTCCAATAATGTCTCCATTTGCATCTTTAATGGGTGAATAGAGTGTTAAATATTTCGTTCCTACTACATCTGCTTCACCTATGAAGGTTTCCCCTTTATTCATTACACTTTCAACGACTATTGGATCAGCATCTTTGCCAACTAAACGTTCTCCATTTAGCTTTAGATTGGTGATAAGTCCTTTTGTGCCTTGGAAAATAGTTACACCACCATCGATACTTTCTCCTACCTCATCTACAAAGGCTTCCTGATTAACGATTTTTGTATCCCCTTTATAAAGATCCCCATCTTTTATAGCCCAGTCTCCCTTAAATCGTTCTTCTAGCAGCTTATAACCTACCTTTGAAATGTTGGTTACGCTCTGCTCAAAATTGTTACGCATAATTTGTTTTATTTGTATATGGGATACAAATCCAATCATAACGCTTAAAAATATGATGACTCCCACTAAAAGCAAATTAAATTTTGTACTTATTTTAAAAGTGCGCAATAATTTGTCTCTCCTTTCTCATATTTATTAGGAATATTATGTATAAAATATAAGCCAAGTTTATTAAACATTATTCTACAAATAGTTTCAATACCTTATCAAATTAACATTTTTAATATATATTAGATGTTAGTGTAGTGGTTAAGGGCAATTTACTAATTCACAACGTGGGTTGATTTCCATTCCGACTTGACGCTTTCCAATGTTTGGTCCTCAAGCAGTGGAGAAAATGACTGTTGGACAGGAATTAGCTAAAATAACAGATTTGAAACTTTTTCATAACCATATGACGATCGATTTAGTTGGTCATTTTTTTGGTTATGGTACGACTGAAGGAAAAAGATTAGTGAATTTGTTTCGTCAGGAAATATTTGAAGAAGTATCGAAAAGTAATTTGTATGGTTTAATTTTTACTTATGTCTGGGCTTTTGATATGCAGGAGGATTGGGACTATGTGGACGATCTCGCTCAGCTTTTTGAATCTAGAGGAGGTACTGTCTACTTTGTAGAGCTTGAAGCTGATGTAGTAGAAAGACTGGAACGAAATAAAAGTGGTAATCGACTTGAGCATAAACCTTCAAAAAGAAATATTGAATGGTCAAAACAAGACTTGAAAAGCTCGATGGAAAAATACAGATTAAATTCATTAGAGAGCGAAATCAATTATGCCTTGGCATAATTGTTCCGGAATCGGCTTTGTGCTTGCACAAAGAACTCCCTTGCCGATTCCGTGACATCCGCCGGAGGCTTTAACTTCTTTCAGCGGATGGTTAAACATCCGCTGAAAGAAGTTAAAATATGCAAACTATCTCAAGATCAACAACACAAACTTGAGTGTAGAAGAAGTTGCTTTGAGCATTAAGGAAGCATTTCATTTATAAAACTGAAAAACGCCTGGATATCCAAGCGTTTTTCATCAGCATTCAATAAAAAACTTTTAGCGAAAGCGAAGCGGTAACTACCATTACTCCAAAGCGAAATGGCTTAATTCGCGGCCTTCACATGCATTTGTAATGCTTTTTTATCAATTTTCCCGACACTTGTTTTTGGTAATTCATCGATAAAAATGATCTTTTTTGGAATTTTGTAGCGGCCTAGATGCTTGCTACAGATTTCTTTGATTTCTTCTAATAAAGTATCTTCCTTATCCTGACAAACGATAAAGGCCGTCACAATTTCTCCCCAATAGTCATCAGCCACTCCAATCACTGCAACCTCTTGCACTAGCTGATGGCGTAAAATACATTGCTCTACTTCCTGCGGATAAACATTTTCTCCACCAGAAATAATCATCTCTTTACTGCGACCGACAATATAAAAGTCCCCATCCTCATCCATCAGTGCTAAATCGCCGGTTTTTAACCACCCATCTTGAATGATTTTTTCAGTCTCCTGTTGATTATTCCAGTAAAATCGAAACATATGCTTTCCTCTAACCAATAGCTCTCCCACTTCGTTTGGTGGACAGCTTTCTCCTGCACTATTGATAATTTTAGCTTCATTGAATTGCATACTCTTCCCCACGGCACCTTTTTTCAAATAGGCTGCTTCTCGAGAAATATAAAAATTATTTGGCCCCGCTTCTGTTAAACCATAGCCCTCTTTAAAAAATAGCCCCTTCATAAAAAATGCGTCATATATAGGATACGGGCATGGTGCTCCCCCTGATAAAAATACTTTCACTGAAGGGAAGCTACTCTTTTGAAAGTAATCCGTCGCAATCATCGCTTGGTACATTGTTGGCACAAAAAGCGAAATCGTTGTCTTGTACTGATTAATCGCCTTAAGAGCGTTTTCTGCCTCAAACTTATCCCCTATAACAACTGTACCGCCAGCCATTAGCAGCGGTATACATAGTGCATTTAAACCTCCTGTATGAAACAACGGCATATAATTTAACGTACAATCACTATCACTCAAGCCCCAGCTAATAATAGTATTGATAGCATTCCAATTCACAGAATTAAAGGATAGTACAACACCCTTTGCCTTGCCAGTTGTGCCCCCTGTATAAATCATTAGCCAAGGATCATTCATGTCAACTTCTCGAATGTTGAGAACAGCTTCTTCACTAGCTAAACGAAGAGAATGCATGTTTTCGAAAGATACAGGACAATTCATTTCTTCATCGTAAAGCAGTAAAGAAGGCGCAGCATCTATCAAAATATCATTTAATTCCTTCGTACTCATACGCCAATTCAATGGCACGTAGATAAGTCCTCGTAATCCACAGGCAAATAAGACAGCAAAAAGCTGGATGTGATTTTTCGCAAATACGGCTACACGACTCCCCGCCTGTAAATTCCGGCGCTCAAAAAAATGACTCCATTTTGTAATTTCCTCTGTTAATTGCTGATAAGTCCACTGCTCCTTTGTTTCTAGGTTCACCAATGCTAGACGTTTAGGTGTTAGCGATGCACGTTTTAATATCCAGGATTGCTCTACAAACATCTCGAAAGCCTCCTTATCACATCATAATTGCTCCATCCACATGAAGCGTGTGACCGTGGACATAGGAAGCCTCATCAGATGCTAAAAATAAATAGGCATTGGCAATATCTCTAGGTGTCCCTAATCTTTGCAATGGCACGATGGAGCGCATTTGTGCCAGCACATTCTCTGGCATTTTTTTCACCATGTCTGTTTCTGTAAAGCCAGGGGCCACCGCATTCACGTTGATCCCCTTGCGCCCCAATTCCTTCGCCCAAGTTTTTGTCATGCCGACAATAGCGGCTTTTGTGGCAGCGTAATTCGTTTGGCCGACATTGCCATAGATACCGCTAACAGAAGATGTATTTATAATTTTGCCACCACCGGCAGCAATCATATGTGGAATGACCTCTTGCGTACAATTGAAAACGCCAGTCAAATTCACATCAAGCACTTGGTGAAACTGCTCTTCCGTCATTTTTGTTAACATTGCATCACGTGTAATACCTGCATTGTTCACTAAAATATCAACTCGGCCCATTTGCTCTATGGCTGTTGCCACTAAGTTCTGAACGCTCTCTCTATCTGCAACGTCTACTTGCACAAATAATGCTTGATTCCCTAAATGTTGGGCGGCTGAAACACCAGCATCCTCATTAAAATCTGCAATGACAACGAATGCACCTTCTTCAATAAATCGTTCAGCAGCAGCATAGCCAATCCCGTTCGCAGCCCCTGTAATAATGGCAACTTTATTGTTTAAACGCATATTTTTTTCCCCCAATTTCTAAAAAAGCTTCAATTTCAGAAGTAAGCTGTGGTAAGTCATCTATTAACGGAGAGTGACCACAGTCTTTTAAGCTGACAAATTGCGCATTTGCACCTAAATCGAGCATTGTTTCGTCATTCATTCCTTCTGTTATGACGTAATCACGATCCCCTCTTAACACTAAAACTGGAATAGTGATCTGTTGTACCTCATGAGTACCTTTTGTGACCTCATGATCAACAGCACTTATATTGAAGACATTTAATGCATGATAAACTTCAGCTAAATTTCGTTGCGTCAGCATATCCTCTACATATGTCTGATAGTGTTCTGGGCTAGGCTGTTTATGGGTGTAAATAAGTGCGTTCCAGACCGACTGTAAGCCTTGAACATTTTGCGAATCATAGAAGCCTTGTACTAATTTTGTTTTAGATGTATCGACGAGTACTTCTTCATAGGTAACAGCCCTTTTTAATGCTGCTTGATTGCCAGTACCTAAATCCGTGTAAAATGGATAGCCCCTCGTAGATGCCGAGGCTAGTAATATAAGTTGCTGACAATAGCCTGGATATTGAGCGACAAACTGCATACATACAGCTCCGCCCGTTGACCAGCCAATCATGTCAAACTGCTTCAATTGAATGGCATCTACAAAAAGTTTCACATCCTCGCTAAAATCCTCAATCGAGGAAATTGGTTTATGATAAGATGAACCACCAAAGCCCCGTAAATCCATCGCATAAATTGTATATTTTTCATCCAATTCATCGATTAGAACGTCCCAATGTTTAGAGGATGTCATATTGCCATGAATAAGTAATAAAACACGTTCTCCCCCTTGGCGTTTACGATAAGCAATTGTTTCTCCATTTGATAGCTGAACAGTTTTTAACATTGCACTTCCCCCTTATCCCCATCGAATCGTAATAGCTCCCCAGACATAGCCAATACCTGCACTAACAAGTGTGACGATGTCTCCATCGTGGATACGGCCTTCATCTAACGCCAGCTGTAATGATAATATTTGATCAATTTGTCCGATATGACCATACTCTCGTAAGTAGATGGATTGCTCCTGCTGTAAGCCGAGTTCAGATAAAATATAATCATGAGCAGATTTTTTCATATGAAGCATTGCTAAATAGTCAATATCCCCCTCAGCTAACCCACTTTTCGCCAAGGATGTTCGAATAACCTTCAAAAAATTGCTTAAAGATTTTTGCTCTAAGCGCTCCTTCATTCCAATTGGATCGATCACATCAAGCTGATACAAATGATTTTCTAAATCAAAAGGCGTCAAAGGTTTTTTTGTACCACCGACAGGCACGACTACATCCTCTGAGAACGAGCCATCCGTCATAATATCTGCCTCTAATAAATGATTTTTGTCATAGTTTTTTTGTAACAAGATAGCACCACCACCAGCAGCTAAATTGTACATAAAGCGTGTTCGAGGATTGCTGTAATCGATAAAATCAACATTTCGATAGCCACCAGCTAGGAGTATAGTATGAATGGTATCATCCGACGCCATTAAGCTTTTCGCTAGTTTTAGCGCCATTATGGTCGTGCCACATCTTAACTGCACATCGAATGCCCAAGCATTTACGGCCCCTAGCTCCTCCTGCATTTTTATAGAGGCAGTCCACAAGGGATACTCCTTATGCTCCTCTCCCATATAAATCACAACATCAATGTCTTTCGGGTCGATATTTGCCTTGCGTATAGCATCCTGTGCTGCCCATATACCCATTTGAACCGTATGATCGTGCTCACCAGGAATAGGCTTTTCATAGATACCCATTTTTTGTCGAATAATATCCTCTGGAATATTGGAAAGCTCCGCAATTTCTTTAGATGTCATTTTCGTTTGCGGAATATAGATTCCTGTACTTACTATACCAACAGTCATTCAAATCGCTCCTTTTCCTGCGACAGGGCAACCGATGTTTGGTCTTTTTCCTTGTGCTTTAATCGCCATTTCCAAAACATCATGCGCAGCGATCCAATAATCCCTTTTGGGAAAAAGATAACCGCTAAAATATAAAGAATCCCAAAGAAGATAATCCAACGTTCAAATATTGGATAATCACGAGCTAACCCTGAAAGTGCATGCTGTGCATATTCGATAACAGCAGATCCTAGTAATGGTCCAACTAATGTACCAACACCGCCAATAATCGTCATTAATAATGCATCTAACGTAATGTCCATTGTCATCACACTCGTATTGACAAAACGCAGTGAGACAGCATATAAGGACCCTGCTAAGCTTGCAACGGTTCCTGCGACAACGGATGCAATCACTTTATAGTACAAAGTGTTATAGCCTAATGATTTTGTTCGTTGTTCATTTTCCCGAACAGCAATTAAAATTCGACCAGTTGGCGAGTTAACGAAGCGATATAGGACAATAAAAATAACGACTAAGCATGCCAGCACGAAGAAATAAAAGGTCATTCGATCTCTAAATATTTCGGGTGCTCTAAACGTAAAGCCATCATTTCCGTATGTGACAGAACGCCATTTTTCAGCCACTACTAAAAATAGTCCCGAAAAAGATAATGTCAGCATCGCAAAGAAATGACTTTTTAATCGAAGAGTCAGTAATCCTACTAAGAAGCTAATGACCCCTGCTAGCAACATGCCGCTAACGATAGATAATAAAAATGTAGAAAGTGTTGGCTCCATTTGTTTCAACATGACAGCCGTTGTGTAGGCACCTAAACCAAAAAACATCGCATGCCCGAACGACACAATACCTGTATAACCAAGGAGAATGTCATAGCTCATCGCTAAAATACCGAAAATAAAGATTTGCGTTAATAAAATAATGAGCGTCCTTGAATCATTGACGAAAGGGAGAATCACTAGAATAGCTAACATGAGGAAGAAGCATAAATGCTGCAATGAAAACCTCATTTTCATGTTGATCTCTCCTTTCTCATAGCAAATAAACCTTGTGGTCGGAAGATTAAGACAATGGCCATTAAAATCATATTGACCGCGAGTGATAGCACTGGCACATAATAAGCCATAAAGCTACCTGCTAAGCCGACTAATATTGCTGCCAGTAGCGAGCCCGAAAAACTGCCCATTCCTCCGATTACGACAACGATAAAGCCTAAAATCGCATACTCCATACCCATTTCAGCATAGATGACACCTGAATATGGAGCCATTAGCATGCCGCTAAGTGCTGCTAGTGCCGCGCCTACCATAAAAACATATAAAAATACCCGCTTTATATGAATGCCAAGTGCCTGTGCCATTTCTTTATCCTGTACACCCGCCCGAACGATGAGCCCAATTTTCGTTTTCTTTAGCATGTATTGGAAAATACCGAAAATGATAAAACCTACTACAATTATAAATAATCGATATTTTATAATAATAACGTCTCCAATTTCCCAGCTACCTGTTAAGTATCTCGGTGTTTTCACTGCTACACCATTTGGACCAAAAACAACTTTAATCAACTCCTGTAGCACAAGCATCAGCCCTAATGTTATTAAAATTTGCTGAATATGATTGCCATACACAGGTGTTATAATTAATTTTTCAGTAATAAACCCCAATAAAGCCCCTGTTACAATGGCACCTACAATCCCAATTAGAAAGCTCTCAGTGTATATATAAGTAAAGATCCCAGCATAAGCACCCCAAACAAATAAACCACCATGTGCAAAGTTCAAAACATCCATTAGTCCAAAAATTAACGTCAGACCAGCAGCCAGTAAAAAAATTAACATGCCAGTTGCAAGGCCATTAATAACTAAATTGACGAATAGCTCCAATAAAGTACACCACCTTTAACCGATTCCAAGATATTTTCTTTTTAGTTCTTCATGATGGATAAGATCCTGCATGTTGCCCGAATGAACTGTTCTGCCATCATCAATCAATGTATACGTATCGCCAATTCGACTCGCCATCATAAAGTTTTGCTCTACAAGAATGATGGACGTTTGCTTTTTCATTTCAACGATGGCCTCCATCACTTTCTCTATCACTATGGGCGCTAATCCTTTAGAAGGCTCATCAATCAACATTAACTTACTATCATTGATAAATGCCCGTGCCATGGACAGCATTTGCTTTTGACCACCTGAAAGATGCCCGCCAGCCTTCTTCCAAAATTTCTTTAAATCCGGAAACAGCTCCAGCACATAATTTTGTCGTTCTAAAGTAGCTGTATCTTCTTTACGCATGGCCACTTTCATATTCTCCTCTACGGTTAAATCTGCAAAAATACCTTGATTTTCGGGTACATAACCAATTCCTAATTTTGCAACTTTATAGGTCGGGCTTTTTTTAATAGAATGTGAGCGAAATTCTACCTCGCCCTTTGAAGCAGGCGTTAAGCCCATAATCGTTTTTAAAGTGGTCGTTTTGCCCGCTCCATTTCTACCAAGCAGTACACTTACTTGCCCCTCTATGGCCTCAAAATTGACGCCCTGCAAAATATGGTATTGACCTATATATGTGTGGACATCATTTAATTTCAGTAAGGTGTTCATCGTACAGACCTCCTAAATATGCATTTTGTACGGTTTCGTTTTTCATGATGTCCCCTGGTGTTCCATCTGCAAGAAGCTGGCCATTAAATAGCACCATAATCGAATCCGACAAATCTAGAATCATATCCATCTTGTGCTCAATGAGCAAAATGGTTTTATCACCTTGATTTTTAATAGTGCGAATAACATCTAAAATCGTTGGTACCTCCTCTAAGGACATGCCTGCCGTTGGTTCATCAAGTAAAAGGATTTCCGTATCAAGTGCTAACAGCATAGCAATCTCAAGCTTTCTCTTTTCCCCATGGGATAGCATTGTCGTAAGAGCATCTCTTTTATTGTCAAGCAATACAAGTGTTAATAGCTCCTCCGCTTTTTTGGTAATCGCCTTATAGCTTTTGTAATGGCGAAATAATTGGTAACGAACTTTCTCCTTGGACTGCACAGCTAAACGAACATTTTCTAAAACTGTTAGGTTCGGGAAGACATTCGTAATTTGAAAAGAGCGCCCTAGCCCCATTCGTGTTCTTTCAATAGCTGATTTTTGCGCAAGTGACTGCCCCTTAAAATAGACATCCCCGGCAGTCGGCTTTAACTCTCCACTAAGTAAATTAAAGAAGGTTGTTTTTCCAGCTCCATTTGGTCCAATAATTGATTTCAAATGCTTTTCCGGCATATTAAAATTCACATGGTCGACAGCTGTGTGTCCGCCAAAACGAATAGTTAAGTTTTCTGTTCGTAAAATGGGTTCCATCGTATTCTCCTTTCTAGTACTTCTATCTCTTTTCACCCATTCTCATATGAAAGTGGGTGAAGAGAGACAGAAAAATATCTGTCTCGTAATTTCACTTATTCATGATCGGAGGTGCCGTTTCTTCAGGGCTAAGCTCACGAATTAGCACTGGTACTGGATAATCTACACCATCTTGTTTTTCTAAACGGATAGAATACATCGACTGTAAAGCTTGATGGTCTTCTTTTCGGAAAGTCATCGTTCCTTTTGGTGTTTCAAATGACATCCCTTCCATAATGCCGATAAGTTTATCCGCATCTGTATCGCCATTTGATTTTTTCAGCGCATCAACAATAGAGATGGCTGCTGACATGCCTCCTGGCGTAAATAAATCCGGAACTTCATTGAAGCGTTTTTGATGTTCCTCCACTAACCATTTATTCACATCATTTTGTGGTAACGTATGATAATAAACAGAGAACCCTTCCATACCGATTAATGGATTCATAAATTTCAATGCAATAATATCTGGTGCACCCGTTGAAATTTTAATGCCCTTTTCTTGAATTTTTAAATCTGCAATTTGATTCCACGGTGAGTTTGCACCAGCCCATACAATAAATAGATAATCTGGTTTTGCAGCAATTACTTTTTGCAAATTGGACGTAAAATCAGTTGCTGCTGGATCTGCATATTCCTCTAAAACAATTTCTGCGCCTAACTTTTCCGCAGCTGTCTTAAACGCCTTCACCCCATCCAAGCCAAAAGAATAGTCCGGTGCAAACGTTGCGATCTTAACACCCTTTCCAGCAATCGCAGCCGCTGCTGCATAAGCATCCTGAGAAGAATTTCGTCCTGTACGGAAAATATATTTATTAAATTCTGAGCCCGTAATGCTATCTGCTACCGCAGGCTCCACCACCATTATTTTTTGATATTCTTCTGCAAGTGGTAAGACAGCGAGCGTATCACCTGAGCTAGAAGAACCTACTAAGAAATCAACCTTGTCATCTTCTAATAGCTTTGTCGCTTTTTGTACCGCCACCTCAGGCTTTGTTTCTGTATCTTCATAGACAATTTCTATTTTCTTACCGTTAACCTCCATCGTGCCGCCTGTAGCATAGTCAATCCCTAATTCAAAGCCATTCTTTGTTTGTTTCCCATACGACTCCAGAGCACCCGTCAATGACGCAAGCACACCGATTTTAATAGTGCCTCCTTCCTCAGTATTTCCCTTTGTATCATCCACCGAAGCCTTATCACCTTTTGAACTATCCTTCGTCCCCTCCGAATTACAAGCCACCATCACCATCGTCAGCATCAATAAAAGCACAAATAACCAATGCTTCTTCATCCCAAAACCCCTTTCATAATAAGTTAAAAAGAAAGCGCTTTCGTTGCTATATCCACTATATAAAACTCCAGTTACAAATTAGTTACAATATAGTTGAGCGTTAGCGTAACGACAGCGACAAAAATCTTTAATGAGCTACAGTTTTGAGATTTATCGAGAACTTTTGATTGTTTATCGACCAACTTTTTTAATTTATCACCCAACTTTCGAAAAATATCGATATCTACCTTCTTGTGGGGAGCTACTTTTCTGCGACGAAAGTGTGGTTTTTTCCGGGGATGAGAGGTTTATCGGAATAAATTTACGTTTTATCGGAACAATTTTGAGATTTATCGGAACATTTTCAGATTTTATCGGAATGTTTCATCGATTTATCGGAATCTTTTAGAAAATACACTACCATGATGAGCGCACACAAAAAGGACTCACCTAATTTGGTGAATCCTTTTAGCTTGGCCTAAAGATTAATCATTAAATTCCTCTACCCTATCCAACCATTCAAGCAAAAGGCTATTAAACAAATTCGCTTTTTCAATTTGCAAGTTATGTCCAGCTTTATCTAAAATTGTGAAGGCTGCTCTTGGGTATTTATCTAAAATGGCAAAAGCGTCCTTATAGCCAACCATGGAATCCTGTTTGCCTAGCAAAAATAAGCAAGGTTTATCAAATGAAATTTCATCTACAAGAAAAGAAAAACTATAGCTTTCTTGGATTTTCTCTAAAAACTCCACATCCGCATTTTCTATACCCGCTAACACTTCATTTGTATAACGTTGACAATTATATTCATTTAAAACAACTAGATGAGAGCTAAAATCTTCTAGCTCATGTTTCGTTAATGTCGATAAAAATTCTTTATCCGTCGAGACAATACTTTGTGGTGGTACTGTTCGACTTTGTTTATCAGGAATAATCAATGGACAAATAAACGCTGCTCCCAAAATTTGTTCATGATACTCCCTCATGATTCCTCGCACTAAATATCCACCATAAGATTCTCCTACTAATAAATAACGTTCATTTGGTATTAAGGAGTGAATTAGTTCTACTACAGCTTCTAGCATTTCATCTGAGTTACTGATCTTTTCGTAGTCTGTCGTCTTGCCCATTCCTGGAAGGTCAATATAGATTCGTTGCCAGCCCTCCCTGTCTGCAAAAACAGGCTCCATACATCCCTTCATTAATCTATGATCTGGCGAATATCCATGTAGCATTACGATTGGTGTTCCAGTCCCAATTATTTCATAGTAAATATTCGCCTTACTTACCTTACAAAATGACATAGTAGTTCCTCCAATATTATTATAAAGTGGATTTCCGTTCCGACTGGGCGCTTTGTTGCTGACGCTTCGCTTTCGCACAGATAAAACATTTGTCGCTGACGCCAGAGCAAAGCTTCCTGGGGGCGTCCGATGAGCCGCTAATCCCCAAGGATCGCCCAGTCTCTACTACAATCCATGAGTCATTATTACAAAAAAATGGTTGTTAAACCAAATATACACTACCCGATTATTAAATCATAGACAACCATCGTCGATTCCATCGGTGTTGTACTTAGTTCACTTTTTAATTGCTGCACACATTTTTCATACCATTTTAACGCGAGGGAGCGGTTTTGTAATTGATAATAACTATACATCAACAACCGATAGCCTTCTTCCCATAATGCATCCTCACGAATCATTCTTTCTGCATAAAAAATAGCTTGCTTATAATTTTGTTGCCGCGTCGCATTTTGTGCTAATCTTTCCAGTACTTCAATATATAATGATTGCAGCTTTTCACGATCCTGTATAAGCCATTCTAACTGCTTTTTTTCAGCATAAAGAACATCTTTATAGCTCGTTTCAGCAAGATGCAGCCATTCATTTGACAATTGTGAATCGAACTCCTCCATCCCTAATTCATAAAAATAAAGAAAGCGTTCGACATCGATTTGCAGAAACTGAATTTGCTGCAATTGGTACATATTATTTTTACGCTCAATGAAAAAGCTGTCCTGACGCGCATTTCTATTTGGCTCAAGAACCTTTAATAACGTATTCAATACAACTTTAAAATCTCGATCTAATGAATCAACATTCCGCTCTGGCCATAATGCCTGGGCAATCTCTTCCTTTGGCGTAAACCGATTGCGATGACAATATAAATAAACGAAGAGCTCCTTCGATTTATCGCGCTGCCATTCTTTAACTTCAAGCTTTCGATGCTTTCTTATTAAATCTAAACTTCCTAAAAAGTTCACCTGCACTTCCTCATGTGGATAAACAATATTGTCCTCAACTTGAAAATAGCTACGCATCGTCAAAATAGGGGCATTTTCCCCATCACATTTTCTACTAAATTGTAAAAGCTCATAAAAAATCATCCTATTTGGTGGACCAAGAATGGTTTTCCTTTGTAAAAAGTAATCATAGCCATTATTAATGCATAACTGTGCAAACAGCTGAAAATAATGATTGAATTGTTGAGGATTATTTTCTTTGAAGGCAATGACAGATTGAAAGAAAAGTACATGCATCTCACCATTTTGATCGCCACAGTCGTTGAAAAGTCGCCGTGCCTTCATTAATAATTGCCGCGCTCGTTCAAATTCCTGTTGAGAAATAATAATTTTAACCTCAGCGATTAATATAAGAGCGGTCATCCATGCATCTTGAACTTGCTCTGTTTCACGTAAGCCAAGTGCTACATATTTTTTAGCAGAAATAATATCTCCTTGCGCATGTTTGACAATTGCAAGTCCCATGTACGGCTCGGCCTTTACGCGAGAAATATTAATCGTATTCATTAATGTAAGGGCTTTCTCATAAGCATTACAGGCTCCGTGATAGTCAGGAAAATCTATTAATAGTAAAGCATGTGCTTTGCGAATATAGCCAACAGCCTCAATAAATACCGATTTTTCACGTAATCCCCTACGAATCCCATGCTGAGCGGCATACCAAGCATCCTTCCCTAGCCCTAATAGCGCATAGACAAATGATGCTAGCAGCTCACTCTCTCTATGTGTCGCTACAAGCTGTGGTGGTAATTCCAATCTCTTCGTCAGCAATTCCTTTGCTTCTAGAAGCTGCCCTGTTCTTAATAATAGTCGAACATCGACATTTGCTCTTTGTAGCACTTCCTCCGTCAAAGCAACCTCATCCGTAAAAATTTGAGCACCTTTCGCCTTCCCTAAATTCACCAAATTTTCAGCATACTGACGTTGCAATTCGAGAAGTTCCTCTTCGTTTAACGGCGTATGATTTGCTAATTCTAATGCCCTTTTTAAATGCGGCTCTGCCAATGCCGGCTGGATTGTATCGAGATAAATATGTGCTAAACTTGCCTGCGCTTTCGTCATAAAGAGATAATCATTCTTACTTTTTGCGATGTTTGCACAATTTTCATAGCATTGCCTCGCTTTTTCATAATAAGCACGGTAGCGGTGGCACTCACCTTCGAAATAATACATTTTGTAATATTCTGATTTTTCATCAACTGTAAATCGGTTTATTTTTTCTAATAACCACTCAAATTGCCCAGCACGAACTAGACTTTCAGCATGATTTTGTAATAGCTCACCACAAAAACCATGATCATTCGTTTTAAATGCATGATGAAGAACAGCTTGTATATTGTTTAGTTTTACATAATACAATGCTGCTTGTTTATGCAATGCAATATATTGCGAAGCATCTTGTTGCCATTTTAGCTCTAAAAAACGACTAAACAAGGCATGAAAACGATATAAACCATCCGTTGTGATCGGTTGAATAAATAAATGTCGCTGTACAAACAATTTTAACGCCTCTGCTATTTCCGAACCATAAAATTGTGTAATAAGCTCCTCTGAGAAAGTAGGAAAAATCGCCAGTTTTAATAATGCCTCTTGCTCGAAAACAGACATCTTAAGATAAACTTCCTCCGATAAATAGGTGAAAAGATCATTTGTTGAGATATTTAGCCAATGAGCTAATGTCTCTTTGTCCCATTGCTCAGCTAATAAAGAAATACTAATGGCCCAGCCCTCTGTAATTTCTAAAACCTTAGATATTTCACCTTCTGTTAAATGCACTGCTACGTAATCCTCGAAAAAAACAGCGATCTCCTCAGAAGAAAATGCTAATTCTCCTTCTGCAATAACGAGTAATTTTTTTTGTAACTTTAATCTCCTCGTAATATCCCAATTCGGCAACGTTCTAGAAGCGATGATAAAATGAACATTCGGTGGTGAAAACTCAATTATTTTTTCCATCACATAATTAATATGAAATTCATGATCAACGAGATGGTAGTCGTCAATGACAATTAAAATCGGCCCTTCGATTTCACATAAACTATTGACAAACAGCTTAAACCAACGATTAAGTTCCTCTATTTTCGGAAAGCGAGATAATTGATTCCATGCATCAAATTCTTGACCGAAGCTCGGAACAATTCGTGTGATACTAAAAAATAAATGCCTTAAAAATGGCAATATATTATCATCTTCATCCGACACACTATACCAAGAAAATTTATTTGATTGAGCATGTAGAAATTGTGTAAGGCTTGTTGTTTTGCCATACCCCGCCCCACTATGAATAAATGTGCAAGTATGGTCTAGGCTTTTTTTTAATGTTCTCATTAATGTAGCTCTACTAATACAATGATTGGATGGACTCGGTGGAATACATTTTGATTGAATAATAATGTCTGTCGTCATTTAGTGATAACCTCCCCATTCAACTGGTTATGTAAGGTTACAAGTCTTCAGAGTTAAAATCTTTTATGAGTTCATCATTATAACGCGGGGGCGATCTTGTGAAATCTTTACATTTAAGTATTAAAAGCGAAAGCTCACGTACCGCATTTGTTGCTGAGACAAACCGTGTCATCAGTAGTTTAAGGATTTCTTCCAATAACAACCGTTGCATCTAATTTATAATCTCTTGCTATTTTAGTAATTAGCCCAAAATCAGCAAAAATTTCTGAAGTTTGAGTAGCCTGAATTTCACTAGTCTCTATCAATAGATGTCCACCAGGAACAAGCCAGTGAGAAGCCTCTTCTATTACCTTTCGCTGAAGGTCTAGTCCATCCATTCCTCCATCAAGCGCCACTTTTGGTTCATATAAACGAGCTTCTTGGGGAAGCAGTTTTATTGAATCAGTAGGAACGTAAGGTACGTTAGCCACTATGATGTTCACTCGACCTTTTAATGAATCTGATAATGCGTCATATAAGTCACCTTGATAAACGTGACCACCAATCTTAGTTATATTACGGGATGTACATCGTACAGCAACAGGGTCAATATCAACAGAGTGTAATAAAATCTTTTTAAGGTCGGTTGTAATTGCCGCACCAATGGCACCAGACCCGCAACATAAATCCAAAACAATATCATATGGGCGGGTTATAATTTTTGCTTGCTGAACTAGAAACTCTGTACGTCGACGTGGTATAAAAACTCCCCGTTCTACTTCTATTCGTAGCCCACAAAACTTCGTAAACCCAAGCACGTATTCAAGCGGTAAACCACTTACTCGTTTTTCTACCATTTTCATTAAATCCTCTATACTTCTAGCCTCAGAGGTAAGTAACTGTAATTCTTCTTCAGCGAAGACACACCCCTCACTCCGTAGTCTGTTGATAATGCTTTTTTCAGTTTTATTATCTAAAAATAAATTGATTTTTTGTGCTATTAACCTCACCTCTTCCTTCATCCCAGTTATTTATCTTTTTATTCTAGAAATAATATAAATGTCCTTCATCAACAAAGCTGCTCCGTTAGTTAATAGCAACAATCTTTTCGAAAACAGCCCAGCACAAAAGTTACTTATCGTATTTCTTAAACTCGGGAGTTTCCATTAGTCTTTGGAAAAAGATATCTTTGGCTTCCCTATAGTCATCCATTGATTTGGCTTCATATTCTTTCTTCAATTTATCATATGCATCGCGATATTTATTATTTGCCAATAAAACTTCTCTAAATTTCCAAAAGAAATCAAACTCAGAATCAATTACAGTTAATTGAATCCCTAAAGGAGGATTACTTGTATCATCTTTAAATGCCCTAAATGTATCTGTTTTGACACTTTCATCATTTCTTTCATATAAATTTGATAAAAGCTCTACTGCTTTCGAAAATTGTTCAGCGCTAACACGTACTTGGATGTCTAAATCACCTTTAGTCACGCTATCAGGAATTGCTGAACTACCAACATGCTGGATATCCGCCTCTGGTAGTAATTTTTTTATTTTATTTTCGTGTATCAAAAAAGTTTTCTCAGCATTTTCATGAAATAGTTCACTAGTAAAAAAATTTACTTTTTCCATATAAAACTCCCCCAATCTAAACTAATTCTATAGTAAGTATTGTAATTCAAATTGGTACTTTACCCTTTATTTTACCATCATAGCCCAATTTTACCCTATCGCCAATATGAAATGTTGCATCTGGATTCTTCGCAAGATTTACAATTACTACCTTTTTAGGTACATAAACTATTGCACTTGGGCATTTATCTCCTCAATTGCACCTGTAAAAGTTATTTTTACTTTATTAAAAAAAAGAATCCATTTTGAAAAGATTGATCAAAATGGATTCTGATTTATGTTTTGTTTTTCCATAGATATGAAAACCTTTGCTATACCGCGATTTAGAGGATGGTAAATGTAAACTAATTAATACTTATCAATGACTGATTAAACTTGATTGACTCTTCCCACTGGGGAAAATGACTTGAATTTTCGAACCAAATGAGTTTTTTTGGCGTTTTTATTGTGTGATAGTAATCCTCTACTAATGACGAAGAAACATGCTGATCATGACGCCCCTCAAAAAAAGTAATAGGGACATCGAAACTCTTGTATTCACTAAAATCTATTTCCATGAGCTCTTGCCACAAATATTGAATAGATTGTAGACTCCCTTTTTCGCGATTGATTAAATCTTTAAATGTGTACTTTGATGAAAAAATGAAATCCCTTACCAATTGGTTGTAATTACTTTTTCCATATAAAGAATGTCTGTATCGAACCACTAATTTAGTAACAAATAATAAATCGATTAACCAATCTTTTTGAGTCAATGAAAGGTCAATATTTTTCAATCGCTGAACTATCTTTTTTTGATTCCGTTCTTGACTTTCTTTCAGAACAAAATCATATTGACACTTCAACCCTTCTTTCATGTTAACTACTTGACCACATCCAAAATAACTATGTACTAGCTGTGGATATTTTTTAATGAAAATTAAGCCTAGTACACTTCCCCACGAATGCCCTAAAAGGTAAACTTTTTCTTGTTTAAACGTTTCTAATAAATAATAAATTAAACTGTGTAGGTCCTCTATGTATGTTTCAATAACTATTTGTTCCTCTTCAGAAAATTTATAGTAGGATTTTCCAGACCCTCTTTGTTCCCAGACTACAACATTAAACGTTTTTCCAAGTTCTGAGTTATATTTATAAATCAGTGGTAAAGCGGCATCACCTGGACCACCATGCAAATACACTAAAAGAGGCAGATTGTTATCTTCACCAAAAATAGAAATAAATTGTTTGGAAGAGCCTATTTTTATATATTTGGACACTTGAGTTTTCATTTTCTTCTCCTACCTTACTATCTATGATATATCTACCTTGGATAGAGCCGTTAAGAAAGCTTACTACTGTCTTTATCTCATTAAATAAGAACCACATACTATATCGGATAAAAAAGGGTTTATTTAACAACAAATATAATTAATTACCATAAAAAACCCAATGATTTGTTATATCGATGAGTTCGCTTTACGTAATGTTAGCAATTATGCAGTCGTTAATTTTGTCATCTCCAGCTTTTGATGAGCGTTTTCAATTATTGTCAGTTTACCTCTATAGTGATTTAACAAAATAACTTGCTAAAAATGAAAAACCCGATTATCAACTATATGATAATCGGGTAGTAGTTAAATAGTTTACTATTATAAAAGTTCTTTACGTAATTCAGCAGCTGATTTTGGTGATAACAGACCGAATGGGATATCGAATACTGTTTTAGCACCTTTGTCACCAGCTTGGTTTAAGCGATGTGCTGCACGAGCAAATGCTACTAGAACGCTAGACGTGAAGTTTGGATTACTTTCAAGCTTTAATGAGAATTCAAGAATTTGTTTTTCGTTAGCGCCGCTTTCACCACTGCGAATAACGAATCCACCGTGTGGCATGCCTGTATGGTTAGCTTTAAATTCTTCTTCAGAAATAAAGTTTACTGTTGTGTCATACTCGTCAAAATAGTTTGGCATCGTCACAATTTCTTGTTCAACTTTTGCAGCATCTGCACCTGCCTCAAGAACAACCCAGCATTCACGTGCATGTTTTTCACGCGTTGTCAGCTCAGGATTTTCACCGTTTCGCACACGGTCAACAGCTTCTTTAATTGGTAATGTGTATTGTACAGCATTGTTAACACCTTCGATGCGACGAATAGCATCTGAGTGACCTTGACTTAAACCGTCTCCCCAGAAAGTATAAGTTGTGCCTACTGGTAGAACTGTCTCCCCAAGTATACGATTTAATGAGAACAAACCTGGATCCCAACCAACTGAAATGACTGATACTTTACCAGATTTTTGTGCTTCTGCATCTACAGCCTCGAAGAACTCAGGAATTTTCGCATGTGTATCAAAGCTGTCAATTGTATTAAACCATTGTGCAAAGTGTGGTCCTTGCTCAGGTAAATCTGTTGCTGAGCCACCACATAAAATCATTACATCAATGTCATTTTGGAATTTTTCAGCATCATCCACTAAATATACGCTTGCATTACTTGCAATGTTTACAGTTGAAGGATCGCGACGTGTGAATACCGCTACTAATTCCATATCTGGATTTTGCGAGATAGCATACTCTACTCCGCGCCCTAAATTTCCATAACCTACAATACCTACTCGAATTGCACTCATTAAAAATTCCTCCTCACGATTACGTGACTCTGTAAAACCTTTCACGTTAAATCTAATTACAATAATACGTTTTGTTAGGAAAATTCACAATAGTTTGAGTACGTGTTTTTCTCTTGAAATTATACAAATTTTCTATGATTTTTATTCGTTAATGGCATGAATGCGGTTACATATTACTAATCTAATGAAATCACTAACCTTTAAGTTTTCGTTAAAGCCTTGTAAATGAAGACTATTCCGACCGCATGTCTTGTACAATAAAACTAACGACAAAGGGGGCATGTTGAATGAAAAGTAATTGTTATTCACCTAGCACAACATTGGAACAAGGAGAATTACTTGCTTGTCCATTCCAAAATGCACAAAAATCTGCTAAAACTCACATTGAAGCTGAGGCAAAGCACAAAAAATTTTCACCTAACAAACATCAATGTATAAGGGTTTTACCTTTTGGCGTTATAGACGAAACCCTAAATATCTCCGTAGAAAACCAACGAGTCGATGAGGTTAACTTCTACCATAGCGGCAAGGAAATCGCCCGCTGGTTGATTAAAAAAAGTGAATACAATAAGCTGTAGTATCCCTCAAAGTATCTCCTGTGCCAATTCGGAAAGACGCTTTTCATTGATAATGTGATAGCCATTCTTTCTCTTTTCTAAAATTTTTTCTTCGCAAAATTGTGCCAGTACATATAACAAATGCCTATAAGAAACCCCTAAATATTCGCAGATTTCCGTATGCTTTTCTTTATAGATTCCTTGATCTGACGAAAATTGAATAAATGCAGCAAGTCGATTTTCAAGTGGAAATGCTTGATTTTGTGTATATTTTGACGTCATTTTGAACGCCTTTTCCCCTAAAAACACACAAAGTTTACGTAAAAATAATACATCCGTGAGTAACTTTTCTTTGCAGGACTGTGTAATCGAAAAACAAATCGTCTCGGTTACTGCCTGAATCCCCTTCGTATATCTTGCCTCATTAAGCAACTCAATTTCACCCATAAAAAGTGGTGCTTCCAAGTAATCGATAAGCGAGACCTTACCATTTTTATGTGTCATATATAACTTCGCTTTTCCTTCAATCATGTAATATAGAGTATCCGGGAATGACCCTTCTTGAAAAATCCATTCACCTTTGTCAAACTTACATATTTCTAGAAATAGATCAATTTCAAAAGAAAAAAAACCATCTATTGGATATTTATCAAGATAGTATGAACGTTCCTCAGCTGTAAGAATATGCATTATTTTACTCTCTCCTTCAAAACAATGTGAGATATCTCACATTATTGTACCGATGAACGTGCTATTATTCAACTTAGTTAAATTGGAGGTACGGAAAATTTATGAACAATCAACGATGGCTTTCTCAAAATTTCTTTGCATTTTTCTTTACATGGGGTATTTTCTTACCTTACTGGACTGGTTGGCTTGTAGATGCCAAACATCTTACTGTCTCACAGGCTAGCGTCATAATGGGCTGCGGTCTTTTAGCACGAGCAACTTCAAATCTATTTTTATTCCCGACTCTTGCAAAATATGTAAATAACAAACGACTAACTACAATTCTGGCAATAGGTGCCCTAATCACAACTTTATTTTACATACCAAGCACGAGCTTTATCTCGCTTCTTATCGTTACCCTGTTATTTAGCGTTTTTTATCCAGCTCTGCTCCCTGCCGTTGAAAGTAGTGCAGCTACGCTCGTACAGCATGGAAATGTACACTATGGTAAAAGCCGCTCCTACGGTTCCCTTGGCTTTGTCATTGCAGTATTAATCATTAGTATGCTAACAGGTGCATTTGGCAATGAGGTGATCTTTTGGAGTATGGTGATCGGCCTAATCGGTATGCTGTTGATGCAGCAAATGGCTACACCAAAAGAGTTACTCGTTATACCGACGAAAGAACAACGGGCAAAATCATTGTCGATGAAAACATTATGGACTATTAAAGGCTTCCCTATTGTTTTATTAATCGTTATCCTATTGCAAGGCGCACACGCTTCTTATTACAGCTACGGCTATATTTATTTAGGTGATTTACATGTTGATCCATTCTATATGGGGATGATTATAAACATCGCCGTTCTTTGCGAAATTTTATACTTTATGAAGGCAGATACACTATTTAAAAAATGGCGCTCATCTTCCTTATTACTTTTAGCTGCAAGTGGTTCTTCGTTACGTTGGCTACTCATTTACTTATTCCCTAATGTTTGGGTATTTATCGCTTCTCAAACATTGCATGCATTTTCTTTTGCTCTCGCGCATTTCGCTTTTATTAGCTATTTAACAAAAACATTGCCGAAGGAGCAAATTCCAAATGCACAAGGACTTTACTCTGCATTAGCAATGGGATTAAGTACAGCGATCCTTACATTTTTAGGCGGCTATTTATACGATATTTCACCTGGACTATCATTTGCAGCAATGCTTATTTGTACTGTTCCAGCAATCGGTATTCTGCTTGCTACTAGAAATAAATATCAATATTAAAAACAAGCAGGTGGGAAAGATAAGATCTTTTATCTTTCCTACCTGCTTTTCTATATGCTCACCTTGGATAATAAGAAAATCCAGGATATTTTACAACCGGCCACTTTTCCTTTCTTAGTACGTTAAGAAGTTCTGGACCAACATTTAAATTGCTTTGTACTAGCTCAGATGGAGTAAGGGCCATCCATTGATTTAACGAAACATCCTGAAATCTATCACTTTTAAACATTTCAAGGAACCATAATGTCTCAGTACCGGTATTTTCAATATAGTGACCATTTGCAAACGGCACGTATCCCACATCTCCAGCACGATAATCGAATGTTCTCGCCACACCATTAGCTGCAAATACTGTCATACGCCCTTTTCCTTGTAGGTAATATTGCCATTCGTCATTATTCGGGTGCCAATGCAACTCTCTCATAGCACCAGGCTTAATCTCGACAAGTGCTGCGGCGATATTTTTAGAAATAGGAAAGTTTGTCGAATCCACAATTCTGACACTGCCACCAGGAGTTTTAATAGGAGTTTGGGCAAGCAGGCTATGTTTGAAGGTTTGGGGGACTGTACCGTATGGGGATTGTACTTTTTGTGTGTCTAGAGGTCCCGGAACCTTATCTTGATAAATATAGACCTGTTCTTTCGGGATATGTTTAAAAGCGCTAATCGGAACACCAAAATTGGAGGACAGCACATCTTTAGGAGTATGAGCAAACCAATCAGATATCGAAAATGTACTAAGATCTGAGAAATGCCCATCGTCAAACACCAGTAAAAATTCACAGCCATCTTCAAGACCCTGGATGGAGTGAGGAATTCCTGGTGGAAAATACCACAAATCCCCCGGTCCTACATCGGCAATAAAATTACGCCCATTTTGATCGACCGCTGTAATACGTGCATGACCAAGAAGCATATACGACCATTCTGCTTGTTGATGCCAATGCAGTTCACGTACCCCACCTGGTGTCAAACTCATATTGACACCTGCCAATGTAGTGGCAATTGGCAAATCACGAGCAGTAACTTCTCGAGACCAACCGCCATTTTTTAATACCATATGCGTATCAGAAAAAGAGAATTTTAAATTTGGTACAAGTCCAGCATCTGTTTTAGGAGGGACAAGCATATCTGGGTTTTCCAGATCTCTCATAATATCTCTCGGCCCTTTATCCACCCACCCCGCCCCATCTTTCCGAATAGGCTGTGGAACATAAGAATAGCCCTCTGGCATGTTCTCCAATGATTCACCTCTTCATAAAGAAATCGTTATATAATATATATGGATTCTTTACTTGGATTATTCTTTTCTCGAAAGCTTGCGCCCGAAAAGAACCGTTAAGTTGGATCTTTCATACCCATAGTAATCGCTAACCGTTTAACTTGGTGGCTCTTTCAATGTTTAGTAATAGCCTTTGTCATTTTGAAAATCTTTTTTTCACCATATTTACAGTTGGAATGTTATTAAACTCCTTTACATATATTTACTTCGGGATAGCTTACATTTTGCATCGCCCCAAACGTCATTGCAGTTTGCTATCCCATCATTATTTTAATTTCCCTCATATATTATTCAGTAGTATCCAAATTCCGCATTCATTTATGAAATAAACAAATGTAAGTTGATTCTCTTTTAAATCTGAGCTATAGCGTATACACGCTGCGGCTTTTATAAAGAAAAAATGAGGTGTTGAGCCGATGAATGGAGTATCTATTCCTGCGTTACTAAAGGCTGTCTTTATTTTCGTCAGTGGCATATTCAACAAATTTTAGTTTTAAAAAAGTTAGTGAAAAAATTAAAAAAATATATAAATTAAATTTTAGAGCGATTAGCTTTTATCTTAGGGTGACAACCTTCAAACGTATGTAAATAAATGAGGCTGGGACAAAAGTGTTTCAGCCAACAAAAATACCGAACTATCCAATGAAACGCTCATGAAGTGTTTCGGAATAGTTCGGTTTTTCTATTTATCGTGTTTTGTTAATTTAGAGATTATTCGGCTTTATGAAGGAACCATTTAGTTATGTCCCAGCCTCATTTTTTATGATTCTTTTCGTAACGATTGTTGTTTTATCTTGTCTTACCCAACTAACGGGGCAGTTTAAGATCAATTTATAACTCAACCTCGGTAACTTCATTATTATTTTTATTACCATTGCCATTGCCATTGCCATTGCCATTGCCATTACCATTGCCATTGCCATTGCCATTGCCATTGCCGTTACCATTACCATTGCCGTTGCCGTTGCCATTACCATTGCCATTGCCATTGCCATTGCCATTGCCATTGCCGTTGCCATTACCGTTACCATTACCGTTGTCATTCCCTGGCTTTACAACCAACACATCAAATGTTAGTGTGTGCTCACCATACGTTACCGTAATCGTCGTATTACCTTGACCTTTTCCTTTTACAGCCCCTGCTTTTACAGTAGCTATTTTATCATTCGCTATTTCGTAGGTTGCAAGCTTTGTAACATCTTTTTCTGTTGTTTTACCATCAAAAGTAGTTACTTCAGTAATTTTAACTGTAACTTCTTTACCTATTCTAGTTTCAACCTGAGCTTGGTCAATTTCTAGTGTTACTATTGGTTCTTTTACAACAGGTGCTTTAACTGTCACATTTATAGTAACTTTATTATCACCGTATGAAATAGTAATTGTAGTCGTGCCCTCACCTACTGCAGTTACTAATCCATTTACTATTGTTGCAACATTTTCATCTCCAACAACATAAGTAGCTTTTGAAGTTACGTCTTCCTCTGTTGCATCACCTTTTGCAGGCGTTGACGTTTCTGTTACCGTAAGTTGTGCAGTTTCTCCAGCTGTTAGGTCTAGCTTAGTTGGATTTACAGAAAGTGCTACTACTGGTTCTACTACTTCTTTTTCATATATCTTCGCTTCACCAACATTCCCGGCAGCGTCTTTAATTATTACTGATACAGCATTTGTTTCTGCTGTTACTGGGAATGTGAAGCTACCGTCTTGATTTAATTCAAAAACAACTGGTGCTTGTACTACGCCATTTACCGTCGAAATATAGGAAGCTTTTAATTTATCATTTAAATTGTAATTTAAACCGTATAAATATAACTCTTCATTGTAGTCGATATACTTATCTGTTACCTGTCCTGTAGCGACACCTTTAGCTACTGAACCAGTAATTTCTGGTTTAGTCGATTTCACGATAATTGGTCCAACATAACCGGAAACTACTCCTGATGCTGCAAGACCGGTGAAGTCAATTGTATATAGGCCATCTGGAATCGTTGTGGCAGGTGCTGTTCCCCATGGTTTGTACTGCCCACCAACATTCAGCGTATAAGAGCCTTTTCCTAGCGCAGTACCTGCATGTAGATAACCAATGTAGCCGTCTCCATATTCTCCACCTTCAGGATTCATAATATCCCAAAGCTCGATATAGTTAGTTGTTACATCTCCAGTTAATGTGAATGAAAGTACAGCTGAGTCTTTCACTCCATCTCCGTTAAAGGATAGGTCTGTTTCTGTAATCTTAAAATCTTTAATTTCAGTTTTTGCCGCGCCGCCTAAGTCAGCTGCGAATGGCAATGAAATTTCTGTAGCTCCGCCGCTGATGTTAATATACCCTAGTATTTCAGAGCCGTTTGGTGCCGTAGCTTGTGAAGCAGTTAATGTAATATTTAAAACTTGCTCACCATCTAGATTAAATGTCGGCTGATCTACTGTAACAGTTGCATCACCAAATGTTTTTGTTACATCAACTGATACGTTATAATTGCCGCCGTTCCCTTTAATATCTTTTACTAAAACTTGTTTCGTTACAGAAATATCTCGGTCTTTAAGTGATTGTGGACCGAAAGTAACTGTACCTTTCAAGTTTTCTGTAACTGCACCAGTTCCATCTAAAATTGCGCTATCAAGTGCATAGGCAAGAATTTCCGGATGAGCTGCTGCATAAGCATTTACACGCCCAGCACCCTGAGAAAACACATCGTATTTTGTTTTATCTATAACATTTGCGGTATTAGAAAGCGCCACTTTTACATCGAACGCGTTCCAATCAGGATTTGCTTGTTTAACTAATGCTGCAATACCTGCAATATGTGGTGTTGCCATAGAAGTTCCTGTTTTACGACCATATGCTTCCCCATAATCTGCATCAGGGAAATCTTTTTTATACATTGGAATCGTTGACATTATGTTTGTCCCAGGTGCACTTACATCTGGTTTAATATCAAAGTTTGGTGTAGATGGTCCACGTGAACTTGAATCGTTTACATCATCTCCTAGTGTCTTTGTGGAAGCAAATTTACTAAAGCTTACTTTTCCAATCCCGCTTGCTAATGCAGCGCGAATTGCAGCGCCATCCGTTTGTGACATATCAAATGTTGGCAGAAAATCAAATGAATCACCAAGGAATGTGCCTGAAATGTTCGGTGCATTCGTTCCACCAGCAAAGTTATGAATAATTGTTGCGACTGCTCCTTTTGCCTTTGCATTTGCAATTTTATCAACGAATGCGATACTGCCGCGAGAAATCAATGCCACTTTACCTTTTACATCAATTCCTTCAAAGTCTTTTACTTCCCCGTTTCCAGGAACAGCAACTAGGTCCAATTCTCCTTGAAGCTGTGTTGCTAAATTTTTCCCAAAAGTCGTTCCCATTAATGGAAGCTGTTTTGTTAAGTTGTAGTCGCCAACTGTAACATTCACTTCCCCGTTATACATTGTTTCAGGATTTGTTGTGTTACCAACAGCAATTCCTAAACGAGCAGTTGCAGGCGTGCCCATTGTTCCGCGATTTGGACCTTCGTTTCCTGTTGCAACTACTCCGATTGTTCCAGCCATCATTGCATTATTAATAGCAAATGAACCAGCATCCGTTTCAGAGTTAGCTCCCCCGCCAAGTGAAAGGTTGATAACGTCCATTTTTTCTTTTACAGCAGTTTCAATTGCTTTAACAATACCAGATGTAGCTCCACTTCCGTACGCCCCAAGAACACGGTAAGCATAAAGGTCTACTTTTGGAGCAATTCCTTTAATACCGAATTCGTTAGCTCCGATTGCTGCAATTGTTCCAGCAACATGTGTACCGTGAGAAGTATAGAACGCGCTGCCCTTTTCATTAAATTCAGGTGTCCCAGCTGGACGCTCCAAAGGCGATGTTTCCGATGCATCGTTATCTGCCCGAGGCTTCGTGTAAGTTGCTGAATTCGGAATGAAGTTTTTTCCACCTTTATAAACTCCAGCAAACTCAGGGTGATCTACATCAATACCAGTATCTAATACCGCTACTTTTATTCCTTGTCCTTCAAGTCCTTCCTTCCAAAGCTGTTCGATACCAAGGAAAGAATTACTTGTATTCATTTGAGCTTCTAATGGATCTTCTTTAATAAGTTCCGATGATTTCATCGTATTATCTTCTGATGCGGAAACAATTGCATCAGGTTCGATTAATGTAATTCCTTCTACTGTAAGCAGTTTCGGGAGATCATTTGCTTTTACATTTGCCGCAAAACCGTTTAAAACAGTATCAAATGTGTACCCTTGAGTCATCTGAACATTTTTAGCAGCTAACTCTTCTTTAACTTCTGCTTGTTGTGCTTTTACAGTTGAACGAACTTCATTTGCTTGGGCTTTAGAGAATTCTTCGCCTTTGGCTTCGCTCAGTCCTTGCTCTAGTGCCACTGGCTTTTCAGATAAATGAATGATGACTGCAACATCTTGATTGCCTGATACATTTTGTAAGCTTTCGTGAAGAGTTGGACCATCTTTAGACAAGCTTAGCTGTTCAGCGATAGCTGCCTTTAGTTGAATTATACTTTCACTTTGACTACCCTGCTTGAATGGTTTCGATTCTTCAGCACTAGCACTCGACAATGGAACCAATAGAGAAAGCACCATAACGAAAGCTAGAATACTACTTAAGAACTTCGTAAACTTAAACTTTTTCAAATCTCATTTCCCCTTCCGCTTTTAATTGTCACACTTTTCAGTTTAATGTGATATTTCCAATTTATCACAAATGGACTGATCCGAATATCTTAATATTTAAATATTCTAAATTATTGATAATTAGTATCGATTTATCAAATATAGATTAAATCTATCTTCCTAGTAATTTAATAAAAAAGTAGAACTTTCAAACGAGAAATTACTTACAGTAATTCATTAATTTTTTCAATTAATCCTATCAAGGCAGCAGTTGTAGGTACAGTCGGAGGTGTAGTTGCTTATAGAAAATTAGGAGGGCAGTAAGAAGAGTGATTGGAGGGGATGTCTTAAATGTTTAATTTCTTGATATTCCAACATACGATGAAACTAAAAATGCATATGAAAAGATGATAGATATATTTAAAGATTAAAAAGTAAGATAGGAACAAAATTACATGATTGTGAAGAAATACACTTAAAGTAACGGAGGCTTTACTAGAAGATCATTGAGTTGCATATGCAGCTCTTTTTTTCTTATTGAATTAACGGGGCTGGTTAGACCAGACTCTATAAGTGACTAATTATCTTCTATTCCTATACCCTTATATAAGATTAAATCGTTCTATTTTCGTTTAATATTCATATTGTTCGTTAGTTTGCTGTAGCGTAGGATGCCACCGAGGCTTTTTTTATGATAAAATTTACATATATTACATAACGAGGTGATAATATGGAAATCGAAAAATTAGTTTGTAAGGCTTGTGGTAGTGATTCCTTCGCACAAGGTGAATTAGGTGGATCTATGGCAAAAGTAAAACCCATTAAGCTCGATATGCTCCATTTTTCGAGTTCACCACTAATTTTGACTATTTGTACGAATTGTGGGGAAGTAGCTTCAATGAAAGTTAAGAAAGTTGATAAGTTTAAATAGTCTCTTATAGTTAAATATTGGGTCACATCTACTCGAGTGACTCTTTATTAGTTTCTTTCCTCTAAATGTTCATTAGAATGTCTTCCCTAATAGTGGACGTGGCTCAATTTAGATTTATAAATCCCAGAATGTGAAAAATAATTTATATAAATTCGTTAAGCAAAAAAAGGAAGTGTATCGTAATGAATATAAATTTGTTGTCATTCTTAATGTCTTTATGTTGTATAATTTTTTTCATCATAATAAGCACTAGCTCAACAAATTTAAATAGTTTTTTTATCTCACACTTTCAGTTCCATCCATTGAGCGTTGTATTACTATTAACAATACTTTCTTTTTTCTTGGCCCTAATAGGAATGAAGGATGTAAAAAATTTGGTTACCCTTATTGGGGGCATTGTTTCGATGGTTCTAACGTTAATACTCACTGGAATAATTGGTTATATACTATTCATTGGGAACTTATTAACTTAGATGGTTTTTTAAACTCTTCTAATGTGAAATTGCACACACCTGGATTAAAAATGAACAAACTATCCATTATTTTCGCAGTAATCGGTGCTGTTCTATTGAGTTTCACTTACATTTATTCAATTAACTTTGAAGTTCTTATGATATCTGGATTCGGTTTATTATTTATAAGTTTATTGTTAAGTCTTGGCGCTGTGTTTAAAAGAGAACAGGGAAAACTCAAGTTTTTGCCTGTCCAAACATTTTTCATTTGTAGTTTCATCATTACTTGCTATGAACCATTTCAAATTGTAAGATTACTTACTTGGATTAAAAATTAAATATTTTGAAATGAACTTCAAAAGCACTATAAGGAACTGTTTTAGCCTAATAGCACTGAAAACAGCCTTCCAGCCCCATCTGAGCAAGAATATAATAACCTTTTTTTCTTTCGATCTTAGCCAATTTGGCAATATATGAATTTGAATAATATTTAGCTAACATAATAATAACCACAGTTAAATAAAATCCGTTCCATATGTAAAAAATAGGAGGTGGATAACATGCATTATTTCCAAATTTTTTTCCTTACTTTATTTTTAAGTGTCATCAGCTTTTTGGCTTTAGCCGCAGCAGGATTCCTTAATTATATAGAAGGTCTAATAATGTCTATTGGGCTAATAATAGTTGCTTTACTTTCTATTATTATTAGCTTATTAGTGAGCACTAATAAACAATTGAAAAAGAGAGTGTAAAATATTTTTTGTTTGAATAAAAAAACGACAAAAAAGGAAGACCTTATCTTGGTAGAATTAATTCACCATAACCAATCAGGTCTTCCCTAATTTGGATTTAGGCTATACTTTTAGGATAGTGAGTTTTTAGCTGTCGCGAGTTTCATAATAGCAACTAGAAATAATGCTATACGGTGCAATAAAATCTTCATTATTAAATGAAAATACGCTATACCATTGATACATAATAAGGATATATTTCACTATAGTAATTTATCGCATCTTTGGATATATCCTACAAAAAACAGTTCAAAACTTAAGTATTTCCTCTTGTGTAATTTACCCCACTAGCACAGATAACAGTCTTTCTTAGGATTCCCTATAACCCCTGTCTTAACATTTCGCTCTCATAACTAATTCTGGAATATATGAATATGAATTCCTTTACTAACCTCATTTTTTTCTTAAAAAAGACGATTTATCGGAAAAGTAGTAGAGATTGCATTTTTCGCAAAAATATTATGGTAAAATATCTCTTTATTCTTTAATCATCAAGAAAGAAGGATAGATATGGAGAAAGACAAATCAAAAAAGACACAGAAGGATTTTAGCCCGAAAGATGCTATTTTTGCATTCTCTTCTTTTACATTCGTTTGTGTAGCTATCATTTTCGCTCTTATCGTTTATGATGTATTCACAATACAAAATTTTCTATCATTTGACCAACCATTCACAATGGTATTGAGCGTTATTCTCGCTTCATTCGGTCTACTTTCGTTTGGCGTAATATTAACATTGTATATTCCCTCGAAATACATAGACGAAACTAACAAAAGCTATCAAAACTATTCGTTGTTAAGTATTGTTGCCTTTATGTTTATAGGGGCGTTATTTGAAGAAATTTTGTTTAGAGGAATTATTCAAAATTTACTTCTAGTATTTCTAGAACACCAATGGTCTGCAATTATCATAACAACTTTATTGTTTATAGGGATGCATACTCAATACTTCAAAAAACCTATAATGTTAATTAATATAACCGTTCAAAGTTTAATTTTCGGATGGATTTATTTTGAAACAAACAATATTTTAGTACCTTTTCTTGTACATTTTTTGATGAATATCGGAATGACACTATTATTCAAATACAATTTAATAAGAGTTAAACATTAAAACGGATCGTGTAGATATACACGAAATTAATGAGACTTGTCGACGCAATAGCTTGGCAAATTCTTATCAACAATTGGTACATGTCAGATTTTTCACTTGAATTATTCTTTACTCAAAAGGTTACGCCCGAAAAGAGCCACCAAGATCTAATACTATTATTGCATTCAATCATAAATCATTTATATTCCTTGTTACTGTTTATAGCGGGATCATAAATTTTCCATTACAAATAATAACAAATCGTTTATAATACTACTTGAATGAAAAAACACGATTCGGTTGGTAGTCCGGATGCATCATAAATATGATGTCAGTAACCTTCCCCTCCTCGGGATGTCCGTCATTCGATTTTAATATGAGGAGGGACCTACTATGAAACTAACCATTTTTTATGATGGCCAATTTTATATAGGGCTAATAGAAAACATTTCCGAAAACAAATACAAAGCATACAAGTATACTTTCGGGAATGAACCAAAAGATCAAGAAGTCTTTGATTTTGTAAATAATAATTTGTTGGATTTTATCAAAAATAATGATAAATATGATGGAATACCTATCCAACAAGTTAAAATGAAGAAAATCAACCCTAAAAGGCTTCAAAGAAAAGTTGCAAAAGAACTAAGAAATCCAAGTATCACCTCTAAGGCCGAAGAAGCTATAAAAGCAGAATTGGCACTTAGAAAAAAAGAAAAATCTGTTACCTGTAAACGACTTAAAGAAGAACGCAAAGAATATATTCGGAATATCAAAGTTCAAAAGTCTAAAAATAAACATAAAGGTAGGTAATATTATTCTTTTTACTGGCAACTATTGTTGTCAGTTTTTTTATTAGGGATTAACACACAATTTCTTTTGAAAAATTTTCATATTGTACAATACATTCGGACAGATTCATTAACATTTCTTGTAATTAATGCTAATGTTAAAATACACATTATTATATTACTACTGTGGAGGGTACGTTGAATGTTCCAGATAGAATTACATAACGCACTATGGCTTTTTGTTATTATTTTTATGCTCCATGATTTTGAAGAGATAATAACTGTTGAAAACTGGTCTCAGAAAACAAATCATTTAATTAAAAATACAAATAATAATTTGAAACTACTAATTTGGAAGTTTTGGAATATCAATTCACATTCTTTTGCTAAAAGAGATGTATTTATTTTTCTAGTAACCTCAAGTATTGTATTTTTAAAAGTTCAATTTATAGATAATAATTGGACTGCAATCTTATTTATATCTTTTCTATGTTTCGTTCTCTTACATAATCTCATACATATCATACAAACAATCATTTTAAAGACATATACTCCTGGTCTTTATACAGCAATTTTTCTTGTTACTCCCTATTCTGTTTATCTTTTAAACAGATTAATTTAAGTCTTTTAATAAATTTTGTACCGTAGGCAATTTACCTGCCCTACGGTATTTCCATCTACCTTTTTTTGATAATCTCAAGTAAGATTTTTATCCTTTTTCCAATTCTCCATAGCATCTTGCGGATCGTATATATATCCAGCTTTAACGAGAACTTTTCGATGCAATAGCTGATTATATCATGGCAAAAAAAGAGACAACTTTAGGCTACATCTAGAAATTTTATCTCCCACCTTCACTAGTGCTGTCGCATCTTTACGTAAAAGTGGGAGACTTCTTTCGGAGAGAAGTTAATTTTGACCAAATTTGTCTACCGTCTAATCTACTAAAAAAGAACCCCCTATAATTGTGCTAATAACCAGCTATCATGCAACCATTTTTCGGTTATCCGACCACCTTCCCATTTAATGCCTTGCTCAAATGTCATTATTTTTTCATCAGGACCGAAAAATTGTAGCGCAAACAATTGATTCTACACAAGATACGTCATTCGTTTTGGATACTTTATATCAATTACCTGATTTACCGCAAGGCTGCATCTTGCATAGCGATCAAGGTTCTGTGTACACATCATATGCGTATCAAAAATCAGTCAAAGAAAAAGGAATTACCATAAGCATGTCCCGCAAAGGCACGCCCACTGATAATTCCCCAATTGAAACGTTCTATCTCGACGGAATCTACCGCACGACAAATGCGCATATGATTCAAATCGTCGAAGACTAAATTACCTATAATAACAATATCCGTATTCAAACAAAATTTAACAGCCAGTCCCCCATACCTGAATGAAAACACTGCTATCATTCAAAAAATAACGTTACATCTGCCAGTTTACTTAAGCTAAAATGCTCTCTGACTGTATAATAGTTGGTTTATAGGAATTTCGCAACTTCATGTACCTACAATAATTTAGATTACAATTATGTTTATATAGTAACTAATTCAGCTTTCTTTTTCTTAAGTGGTGCAAGCTCTGGTAGACGTACCCAACTTAAACCAAGCGTTCCTTCACCTGCATGAACCGCTACACAAGCACTTAGTGGTAATACGGAGAAGTTTATGAGCGGATATTCGTTCTCTAAAGCTTTTTTCCAAGCGGTTGCGCCTTCTTCATCATTACAGTGAATAATTGCAACTTCAGGGATAATACTTTTTTCTAGATCTGTATTTAAAACATTTTGTACATATGTTTTAGCTCTAGTCGTAGCGCGTACTTTTTCTTTCATAACGGGCTTCCCATCTTCAAATGATATGACAACTTTAATATTCAACAAGTTACTTAAAAATGCTTGAGTCCCTGAAACTCGACCACTTTTATGTAATTGTGATAAGTTAGCCGGAATAAATGAAAGCTCACTGTTATCTGCCATCTCATTGATTCTTTCAACAATATAGCCAGGTTCAAAACCTTCACGCTCTAACTGCTGACCGAGTTTAATCATTTTCATCATCGGAAATGACCCGATTTTTGAATCCACTGGATATACTTCAAATTCAGCTTGACCAGCTGCTGTGAAAGTGCTTTGATAAGTGCCCGAAAGATGTTGAGAGGTATGAATTGCAATTGCACATGTATACCCTTGTTCTTTTAATGATTTATATAAGTCTACAACTTCACCAATAGCAGGTTGTGATGTCTTTGGATTTTTTTTAGCATTTCGTAGCTTTTCGTAAAACTGATCATGTGTCATATCAACAGTTTCGCGTAAAGCCCCTTCTTCGAACACTATATTAAGTGGTAATACGTGAATTTGATTGTCCTGTATGAACTTTTCATCTAACAATGCTGCTGTATCTGTAACCCATGCAATTTTCTTTCCCATTTAAAAGTAATCCCCTTCATCTATCGTAGAATATTATTCATTTTATCTTATGCAACTATACACAGATAAGATCATCATGAGTAGTGATATTTATAATACTGTATTTATTTTTTTGCAATCTTCGACATTATTTCGACAATAATTGCGATAAAAATAGCATTTTATAAGCATACGGTAAGCTATCTAATATTTCATTCGCTAATTGTTGGGCGCATATACGACGTTATTGGCTGAAAGCCGATAGCAAAAATGGGAAAATCGGCTTGGATTACTGTGATCAACTATATCGCTTAGAACGGCAATATAAGCATCTCTCACCAGGAAAGCGTCGTAAAGCACAGCAAAAGCAATCAAAACCGATTGTCGAAAAGTTTCAGGAATGGGTAGATAAATCGCCTTTCTTCGGAAAAAACACCTTAGATAAAGTTTCCAAAAACACATTAAATCGTGTACATGGGTTAAAAGTTTCTCTGTTCGATGGTCGGATTGGAATTGATAATAATCCAGTTGAAAATCCGATTCGTCCTAATGTGATTGGCCGAAAGAACTGGCGTTTTTCTGTGAGTGAAGCTGGTGCTAAAGCGAATGCACTGCTTGAGTCTGGCTGAAACAGCAAAAGCGAATGGTATCGATTTCTATCAATATTTAGTTAAACTAATGATGGAGCTGCCGAATTTACCGATCCATCAGCAACCCCAAATTTTAAATAAATACATGCCTTGGTCGAAAAATATCCAAGCCACATGTGCAAAATAGCCATCTATTCGAAAAAAATTTCAGATAGATGGACATTCGTAGTGCGGTCCGGAAAGGTGCGCATATTTTTTATATTTCGGGCTTACCCTGTAACCGTTAAAGCCTCATTATTCACTGTAATAACTTCATCATGTGGGCGAATCCAATGATTTTCTAATGGATCAAATAATCCACTTTGAATTTTGTTCAGAAACACTTTAACCAGTTCCTCTGTTCTTTTTTCAGAGGGAAGTTGTTGATTGGAAGCAAAACGCTGATCCATCCATGTAATTCCTACGATTTTGTGACTCTCTTGTTCAATTGTAAAGGAATAATGTTCCCCTTCTAGACCGTTATTGAGTAAATCAGATTTTTAGGCTTTACTCTCGATGCGGCTGCTAAAAAAGTTGAAACCCGTATGAAAAATATAAACGAAGTATTTTTTAAATTGGCGAATTCGTCGTCGGAGAAAGATGATATTATCGAATAATTTATATATTCTTCTTATTATTTTAAGAATGAAAAGTCCCCATCGTGATTACACAATGGGGACTTTTTTTAGAATCTACCTAAAAGTTTATTTCTTCTTTCTTACAATCTCAAATAGGATATTTAATCCTTTTTCCAACTCTTCCTCCGTTGCATAGGCATATGATAATCGAATATGCTGCGTATCTTGAGGATCGTAAATATAGCCAGGATTAATGAGGACTTGTCGTTGTAATAGTTTGGTAAATAACTCTTTATCAACGATCGGCTCATGAAACTTTAGCCAAATATAAAAGCCCCCTTTTGGCTTAACCCAATTAGCAATTTCCGTAAATTTCTTTTGTAATATACCCTCAACAAAATTGGCTCTCCGTAATAATTCTTTCCGCAAACACTTAATATACCTTTCATACTTCCCTGATTGCAGCCAATGCAGCACAATTTCCTGTGAAATTGCGCTTGAACCGTAATCTGTTTGCATTTTTATATCTGCTAACCGCTCAATCACTGTTGTTGGACCGATTAACCAGCCGATTCTTAGTCCTGGACTTAATGTTTTCGAAACACTCCCAATATAAAGGACTTGCCCGCTATCATCCATTGATTTAATTGGAGATGTCGCCGCTTCAAAGAGCAATTCATGATAGACGTCATCCTCAATGATGGGGATGCGAGACGCTTTACACGCTTGATAAAGTTGTTTTTTTTCAAGCGACGTCCATACCCCACCAGTCGGATTGTTTAAAGTAGGAACAGCATAAAATACAGCCTGCCTTTTTCTTTTCCGCTGAGCAAATGTTTGCGCGAGCTGTTCATCACGATCGATAGCCATCATTTGCATACCCACAGACTGGAAAGGGTGGACTGAATTTAAATATGACGTCTGTTCCTGGAATACGATTGACCCCTGCTCAAGTAGTCCAACAGCAATGAGCTGCAATGCTTGAAGTGCACCAGATACAATACAAACATTTTGCGGCTTTGTATGGATCCCTCTTTTTTTCACGTATTCACAAATCGCTTCTCGAAGTTTATCGCTACCCTGTGGTGATGAATAACCTAAAGCTTTCGGCTGCAAAGAGAGTTCTTTCAATGACGCTTCAATTTCAGCAGTCGGTAATAAACTTGGTGCAAGCTCTCCAGTTCCCAATCGAATGACATCATCGCGCTGCTCGTATTCATTGATTAATTGAATGGTATGATAATTGGGCTTATGGAGACTTGTGTCTATGTACTTTTGCCAATTTGGTTGTGTTTGTGTAATGAATGAATCCCATGAATTTTGTGCTACATAAATACCTGATCCTACTTTCGATTCCAATATTCCTGCTGCTTTTAACTCTTCTAATGCCTGCTGAACAGTACTACGATTGACCCCAAACTGCATAGCTAGCTGTCTTTGTGTCGGTAGCTTTGTTCCTGCCACCCAATCTCCCCGTTCTATATGCTCAGTAATCCACTGAATAATTTGCTGCTGTAATGTCATTTCTCCCTGTCTACTTGGCTGCCAGCTCATCCATATCACCTCAAACATATCAATTTTGCCTCGGCATAACTGCGTCCGGAACCGGCTTTGTGCTTAGTGCAGGTCAGTTAGCCGTTATCGCATGGATGCGATGATCTTAGGCTAACATCCTTTATGAACTCCTTTCCGATTCCGTGACATCCGCCGTAGGCTTTAGGCCAACACGATGTTGGTCACTCAGTCGTGTGTTGCTGTCGCTGCGCTTTCGCACAGATAAATTGCCACAGGACGTGGCGTTCTTAGACTGAGTTCCTCTCTTTCAGATGGTGTCCAAACACCCGCTGAAAGTAATTAAAATTGGGTGGCTAAAAAACCATCCAATTGGTCGTTTTCTTTTAGTTATAACATATCTAAAATGTTTAGTGAAAGGAGGAATTTCATTGGAAGCATTTTTACATGGAATGATTTTAGCATTTGGACTTATTTTGCCCTTAGGCGTACAAAATGTCTTTGTCTTTTCTCAAGGTGCAACTCAGCCACATCTAGTTCGTGCCTTACCCGCCAGCATCACTGCCTCAATTTGTGATACGCTTTTAATATTGCTTGCGATATTTGGTTTATCTATAATCGTGTTGCAATTTGAGTGGTTACGGATCGCCTTGATGAGTGGTGGGATACTTTTCTTACTTTATATGGGCTATACAATTTGGCGCTCAAACCAGGCATCTGCCGATAATAACGAAGCACTTCCTGTTAAAAAACAAATTTTATTTGCGGTTTCTGTCTCTCTCTTAAATCCACATGCCATTTTAGATACAATAGGCGTTATCGGAACGAGTGCTTTAAAATATAGTGGAACGGAGCAAATGTTGTTCACTGCAGCATGTGTTTTGATTTCTTGGTTGTGGTTTTTCGGTCTTATCATTGCTGGAGCATCCTTGAAAAGAGTTGATAGCTCCGGGAAGCTTATGAATATTTTTAATAAATGCTCAGCGATTTTTATTTGGGGAACCGCTCTCTATATTGTTAGTGGTTTAATGTAATCTATTAAACGCTCAGGATACTGGTTTTTATTAAAAGCCAAGAATTTAAACTGTACCCTATAAGATAGACACTTTGAAAAAAGTCTATCCTATAGGGTACTTTTGTTTATAATGAGAAAAAAGATGTCGGAGCGGAATAAATGACGAAAAGATTATTTACTAAAAAAGAGCAAGAACAACTAAAGTGTAATCCTAATGTCCAAGCTATTAGTGATAAAGCGATTACTTATACTGAGGAATTTAAACGCCATTTTATTGCAGAAAATGAAAAAGGAAAACTCCCAAGAACGATTTTTGAAGAGGCTGGTTTAGATGTTGAACTGATTGGTTTGAAGCGCATTAGTTCAGCGGGAAAGCGTTGGCGTGCAGCTTATCGTACAACTGGAGTAGCTGGTCTACAAGATACACGGAAAACGAATTCAGGTCGTCCATCAGAACGGGAATTAAGTTTAGAAGAAAAAATTGCACGATTAGAAGCGAAAAATAGATTATTACAAGCGGAGAATGAACTTTTAAAAAAGCTCGATCTACTCGAAAGGCAGATGTTAAAGAAGAAATAACAATCGCAACGGAACTAAAGTTTGAATTAATCAGTAAAACGATTCAAAAATATAAACTAAAACGTTTAGTAAGCTATCTATGTGAAATCATGGGCGTATCACGTTCAGGTTACTATAATTATTTCACAGAGAAATCAATGCAAAAGCGTGCAGCATATGAATTAGCAGATGAAGCAACCAAAGAAATCATTTTAAAAGCGTATCATTTCCGAGGACGTAGAAAAGGTGCACGTCAGATTAAAATGACGTTAGAAAATCAATATGGAATTACATATAACTTAAAACGTATTCGCCGCATTATGAAGAAATTTGAGATTATATGCCCAATTCGAAAAGCGAATCCGGCACGTAGAATGGCCAAAGCAACAAAAGAACATCGTACATGTCCAAATGAATTACAGCGTAACTTTAAACAAGGTGTAGCAGGAAAAGTATTATTAACAGATCTCACGTATTTGACGTATGGAAACGGCAAACGTGCTTATTTATCAACGATTAAGGACGCTGAAACAAACGAAATTTTAGCGTATGAAGTATCTGCTTCTTTAAGTATGGATATACTTTCGATTTGTGGATGTATATGAGTGGTATCAGCAAGACAATACAGTTCTATTAAGAAGTAAAGGGTTTCCCATACCAAAAAGTCATCATCTAATTTAAATAACACCTCAATGACATTAGGAATGTAGTTAAACGCTTCTTCGGGTGACATTCCTTTTGTTATTGATTCGAAAGAATTACTAAAATACCACTCGTCATTATCTAATTTATCTTCCCATCCCATATATATTTCTACTTACGCTAGTTCAATAAAGAAAAAGAGAGCTGCCTACGCAACTCAATGATTGTTAATTAACGCATGTGTTAGTTCAATAAGATACTAGAATTTAATCTAATTTTTTACAAATAAAACTCTGTCTTGAATTGGTCCGTCATAGTCTGTATTTACTGATAGACCATTAACAATTCTATCTCCATTTTCAATTTCAAAACCCATCTTGGTATGATAGGCAATCGAAACTTTGTTGACAGGTGACGTTACACATCGAACAATACTTCGATTATTTTGCTTTACCGCATTAAAAAATTTATTGTATAATTGGTTTCCAATATTATGCTTTCTGTAGTCAGGATGAACTCCAACAAAATGAATATACGCCTCATTTGCATGAGTTTGAGAAAGGAATCCTATTAGAAAACCAACAAGTTTACCATCCTTTTCTGCAATGAAACTTGTTTGTGTAAAATGGTCGAAGAATAATTTTGGTAACATATCAGACATATTCCTACCACCCCACCACTCATTGATTAAAGGTGAAATTACATAGTAGTCTGAACCTTTAACTGAACGAATTTCCATTTTAATCCCCCTATTTATGTAAAAATCTATTTAGACTAATATTAACATCAAAGCAAATTTTATAGTATTCTTTATGCAAATAAACTACACTTTTAGCACAAGAAGCGACTGCTCTAATTGAACAATCGCCCCCGTTATTCAAAGTACATTCCTTCACAATTTCTTTAAGCTTAGCGGAGGCAAGCAAAGCACTCTTTACTTTAGGAACAATTCTTCGCAAAGCTTCCTTTTGTATCTTGTGAGGATATCCATCTATTAATCATAAAACCCTAAAGTCTTTCATACTTTCTCCAACAATATAGTGTGAAAACCACATTAAATTCTGCTTCATAATAGCCACATTAATTCCTGGCTGGTCAGAACTATACGCCATTCCTTTAAATATAATTAATTCTGTATCAACTTCCATATCCTTTAATCCTTGATATAGCTCATATGCATTTGGAATTGGTACTCTTGCATCCTTTTCGCCATGTTGGATTAAAGTGGGCGTACAGGCTGATTGAATATATGTCATTGGTGATGTTTTAGTATAGATCTCTGGATCATTCCATGGCGTATTGCCTAAATACATCCTAATAAAGTAAGGGATATCTGTATTTACATAATGGCTACTCCAATTAGTAATTCCACCACCAACGGAAATAGCTTTAAATCTACTACTAAATGTAGAACAGAAAGCTGATATATATCCACCGTTGCTCCATCCCATAACCCCTACTCTATCTTTATCTGCAATCCCTTTGTCAACTAGTTTATCCACTCCAGATATAACATCATCGTAGTTAGCAATTCCCAATTTTCTATAGTTTGCTTTTAAGAATTCTTTACCATAACCAGAACTTCCCCTGTAGTTTGGTTCTAAAACGATAAAGCCTTTTTCGATAAACTGTTCAATAGGATATTTCTCATTAAAACAGTCTGAAAATATTGAAAATGATGCCCAAGCTGGACCACCATGGATTACCACTAATAAAGGATATTTTTTATTTGCGTCAAACTCAACTGGGGTTGATAAAACTCCCTCTATGTCAAGACCATCACTACTTTGCCATGAGATTATTTCCCTGTTACTTTTAAGCTTTCCTTTGAAAAAGCTATTTTCATTCGTTATTTTTTTATCGTCTAAATAGATTTCAAAGGTTTCATTTGTTATAGCCTTATTATAGGATATATAATTTCCATCCCTTGTTATAGAAGCATCCATAATAAAGCTATCCACTTTTTTGCTTAACATTTCCACAGTGCCATTCTCAGATAACAACCCAATAAGATAATTAGTTTTATTCTGCCATCTAATTAAAATTCCTTTAGCTGTCCACCGTAATGGAATAACCGTACTATCAAAATCTGTTAAAGGTTGAATTAGCTCTCCAGTATTAATATCGTAGATCTCTAGTGTATTGTCTTGTATATGGGTCTTATAGTAATCCTTCTCCCTTATGCTTGCTGCGTAACATATTTTGCTGCCTTCAGGAGAAAAGCAAACGCTCCCTCCCAACAACTTATCTATATTCATCTTTTGTAATTCTCCAGCTTTAATATCTAGTATGTAGAGATCTCCCTTAATAAAATCTCCCATATTTGGACTTGGTGTAGCCATTAATACAACCTTTTTCCCACAATTTGAAATATCAAATTCATGGACATGAAAATCCTTACCATCAGTTAGTTGATAAACAATGCTATTTTCGTGTTCATCTTTATCCTTTTGTATCACTTTTTCTATTTCAATGTAATATAAACAATTATTCTGGTATTCCTTACCTATATGATGGAAATCTCCGTATAGTTCTCTACGTTTCTTTATCGCCTCAGATTCTTTTGACTGTGCAACATAATAAAAACCCTTGCCAGTAGGCTCCCATTTGAATTTACTGACTCCTTCTTTCTCATCAGTGATTTGAACCCCACTATAACCATCTATGGACTTAACAAAGATCTGATTTTTCTTATTTTCCTCGTCACCAACTGGGCTAAGGTATGCGATAGCTCTAGAGTCTGGAGACCATAATGGGTATGTACTATCTATATCCCTAGTTGTTAATGGGTAACACTGCCCCTTATCTTTTTCATATATCCATACATGATTCCTATATTTATTGTCTTTCCAGTTAGCTGTCTTCTTGACAAATGCTACGTTTTTGCCATCATCACTTATGTTTGTACCTGATAAGGTTGGTAATGAAATAATCTCTTCTATACTTAGATAAGTTTTTTCATTCATTTTCATTAATAACCCCCCTCGTTAACTCTCTTCCAATAAAGTTAGCAGGTACAGGGCTTAGTTCTAATTCTCTTGCCCAAACAGAAAGTTGACCTATGTGGTGAATTTCGTGAGTAATTATATGGTGTAATATTTCATCAAAAGTATATTTCTCTTCATCCCAAGAAACACTGACTAGTTTTTCTTTTAAACCGCCTAAATCTGTTTTTATAAATTCAGCTATTTCATTTCGTGATTTATCTGAAAGTGATTTAACCTTTTCAAGTGTATTATGATCAGCAAACTGAAATACTACATCTTCCTTGCCTTGAATACCACGAATCCAACTATATTCCACATCAATTATGTGAAAAAGTGTATACAATATATTTCCTACTCCACCCCTGCGGTCTTTTAACAACTCTTTAATTGTCAGTTGATTGCACCAGTCAAACCATTCATCTCTTACCTGCCAGTTGTATTCAAAGAATTTAATCATTGTAAGCACCCCAATCTAGCTTAATACATTATATTTCGATATAAATGCAACTATTTCCTTCTGCAACTAACCCGCGCCGTTAATACAAAAAGCGAGTGTAATAATTGAACAATCGAATCCGTTAGTGAAAAACGAAAACTAGGACAGGAGGTAATAACAATAATAATAGTGCGATTGAAATCAGCCATTTTGTCAATGTTTTTGAGAGTTTATCTTTAACATCTCCTTTATACCATCCACTAGATTGCAATTTATTTCGATATAAAACAGTAAATAAAATTAAAATTGAGATTACCATCATAATCCCATAAGTATTCGAATATTCAACACCTAATTTTCGGTAGATATAAACAACAATATTACCTGAAATCAAATAAAAAATTATGAGTAAAAAAACCATTCTTATGAACTCCAATAGTATCCTAGTTAAATCTCGTAGTGCCCTCATTACATTCACTCTCCAAGCTTTTATTCTTCACTTATTTTACCACATATATCCATACCGTTATTCAACTTTATTGCACCGTTAGTTCAAGTATGATTTCTCACAAATTCTTGATATTCGTAATAAGTAGTTGATTACCTTATTTATTAATTTCCTCATATTGTTCAGTAGTAGTGGTATTAGTTCAGCTTTTATTGTTTTTATAGATATAGTTTGAGTATATTGAATCTGTAAATTTTACTATTCATGCTTCAACTAAAGAACAGATATATCAAAGTTAGTATAAAATAAAAACAACCGTCATTTTATACGGTTGTTAAGAATTGCTATTTACTTACTTTAATAATAGTACCCTGATTGATTATTAATAAGTCTTGAACATTTATTTTAACTAATGAGTTTTCAGAACCACCACCAGTATATATGTAATCCATATTTGTAACTTTAGGGTCAACTAAAAACTGTGCATGAAAACCAAAAGAAGGAACTCCACCTGGTGGGAAACCTGTATGTTCAATAATTTCATTTCCGTTAGCAAGTCTTGGTTTTTCTATGTTTAATGATTTGGCAACACGAGTTGTACTAGCTCTATTGTTTCCTTTTACAATAGCAACTATTAATTCATTATTTGAGTCAATCATGCAAATATTTTTTACAAAATCGTCTTCCGAACCATTAACTGCTTTAGCAGCATCTTGTACTGAGTGGCATGATTGATTAAAAACGAAGTGTTCAGCTTTTACATTATTAGAGTCTAAAAATTCTTTAACTTTAGTTTCATACGAATTCATAAAGGCCTCCTTTAATATTTTTATTTGTGTAAATATTAGCATAATAATGAAGTTTTAATACCACTATTAGTTCAGCTTAAATATATGTTTTTAGTGCATTACTTTAACACTTAACTGTTTAATAAAATACTGGTACCTGAACGATTTTTGCATCGTTCTGTACTTTTTTCTGGCGACTCCTAAGCAGTTATTGAGCTTACCTGATCATTTCTTTTGTCAACGGAGCAATTTCCGGGCTTACCCGATCACTTCTTCTGTCTACCCGAGCAGTTTCCGGACTTACCCGATCACTTCTTCTGTCTACCCGAGCAGTTTCCGGACTTACCCGATCACTTCTTCTGTCTACCCCAAGCGTTTGAAACTTACCTGAGTACTAAAGTTTTTACAGTTTAAAATAGACAGTAACTTTTTCATCAAACACTTCTGTCTCTAAATATCGTTCACCATGATCGTCACTCACATAATGAATATCATGTAACAACACATTGGCCTTTAGTAATGCTTCGTGCTGCTGGAGGATAGTTGTTGCTTTAGCACTTCCAGCAATCGATATCGATATATACTGTTCAACAGGAAGTTTCCATTTTTTGCGTGTATCTTGAATTGTGCGAATTAATTCCCTAATTTGCCCTTCTTCAAGTAAGCTAGCTGTCAGATGAACATTCATAAGGACTCGACAAGGAGCTTCTTCGGCTAAGACGAAATGTTCCTTCACAATTGATTCTGATAACACATACGCTTTTAATAATGTTACCTGTTCCCCATCGATCGTTAACGCAACTGAACCTGTTCGCTGTAATACATTTTTCTCTTCATCATTTAAATTCACTACATAATCTTTTACTTTGTTCACTTTTGCTCCAAATGCTGCACCAGCCGTTTTAAAATTAAGCTTATAATGTACCGTTTCATAAGCTGAAAAATTGTTAGTCCAAACGCACTCTTTCATATTTAATTCATCTTTCACGAGCTCGCTATATGGTTGATAATCTGTTAGCTCACCGTCAACAGAGACAATCATTTCACTTAACGGCTGCTTTACCTTGATTCCTTGACTATTACGGATGCTGCGGGCTAGTTCTACGATTGTTAAAATATTCGCCATCTCTTTTTCAAGCTTTGGATTCAATAGTTGTTCATTATATGTTGGGTAGTTTTGTAAATGAACACTTTTCCCTGATAATTGTCGATATAAATCCTCAGCGATAAACGGAGTGAAAGGTGCTAGTAATTGACAAATTGTCGTTAGTAGCTCATACAGTGTACTATAGGCACCTCGTTTTTCCTCTGTCAGCCCATTTGCCCAAAATCTTGCTCGTGAGCGACGGATATACCAGTTACTTAGCTCCTCTACAAGCTTGCCAATTTCACGTGTTGCCTGTGTAAATTGATAGTCGTCCATAGATTTAGTAACGATCTGGATTGTATGATGTAATCGAGAAAGTATCCATTGATCTAATTTTGTACGAGTGCCAACCTTATCAGCATCGTACTGGAAACCATCTATTTCTGCATATAGCTGATAAAATTTGAACGTATTATCTAGTGTATCGACTAGCTTTGATTTCGCGTCCATCACAATCTTCTTAGAAAAGCGTTTAGGATTCCAAGGAGAACTGTCCACTAAGAACGCCCATCGTAAAGCATCCGCTCCGTACTGCTCTATTAGTTCAACTGGCTCCAATGCATTTCCTTTGCTTTTCGACATTTTCTGTCCATTCTCATCTAAAACATGACCTAAGGAAAGGACATTTTTATAAGGTGCCTTTCCTGTAAATAAAGTTGAAACCGCTAATAAACTATAGAAAAAGCCTCGTGTTTGATCGATGCCTTCTATGACAACATCAGCAGGGAATTGATTGTTAAAAGCAGCAGAGTCTCCAAAAGGATAATGTTGTTGAGCAAATGGCATGGATCCACTATCAAACCATACATCAATTACTTCCGGTGTACGTTCCATGTCGCCATTACATTTAGGACAAGTACAAACAACCTCGTCAATATACGGCTTGTGAAGTTCAATGTCAGGTAAAGTACCCTGCGCTAACTCTTTTAAGGCAGCCATACTATTTGGTGCCACTTCATGACCACAATCCTGACAAATCCACACATTGAGCGGTGTACCCCAATAACGATTTCGGCTAATATTCCAGTCCACTAGATTTTCTAAGAAATTACCAAATCTACCATGTTTAATGTGCTCCGGATACCATGTTACTTGATCATTATTTTCTAAAAGCTTATTTTTCAAAGCAGACATTTGGATAAACCAGCTGTCAGTCGCGTAGTAAAGCAAAGGTGAATCACAGCGCCAGCAATGTGGATAGCTATGCTCATATTTTTCCTTATCAAACAATAGCTCCTTTTTAGCGAGCATTTTAATAATATCGACATCACAATCTTTCACAAATTTACCAACAAGCTCTGGAACATCTTCTGTATAGCAACCCTTTAAATCAACAACATTGACAAACGATAGACCATTTTGCTGAACCGTTTTATAATCGTCCTCCCCATATGCAGGTGCGATATGGACGATACCAGTTCCACTATGCTCTGTGACATAATCGGCTAGTACAACGATATGCCCCTTATCAACTGTGACATAAGAAAATGGTGGGGTGTACGACACACCTTCGAATTCATGCCCCTTATGTTCACTTAACACTTCAACAGAATCAGCAAAAACTTTATTCACTAGTGATTTTGCTAAGATATAGATTTTATTATGCTGCTTCACTCGAACATATGTGAGCTTAGGATTCATGGCCAAGGCAACATTGGCAGGTAATGTCCATGGAGTCGTTGTCCAACCAAGAAAATATTCTTCTTTATCTTTCAGCTTAAACATTGCCGTGACAGATAAATCCTTTACATCCTTATAGCCCTGTGCAACCTCATGAGAGCTTAATGATGTTTGACAGCTAGGGCAATATGGTGAAACGCGGTGCCCCTTATATAAAAAATTTTCCTTGTGTACATGACTTAAAATATTCCAAACGGACTCAATATAATCATTACTTAGCGTTAAATATGGGTCATCCATGTCAATCCAATAGCCTAGCTGCTCTGTAAAGGAGCGCCACTTCTTCTCATAAGTAAAGACACTTCCCTTACACTCTTGAATAAATTGTTCAACACCATATTTCTCAATCTCTTGCTTGCCAGAGATACCTAGCTTTTTTTCCACGCCTAACTCTACAGGCAAACCATGTGTATCCCAGCCAGCCTTACGCTCCACTAAATAACCTTGCATCGTTTTATAACGAGCCACGACATCTTTAATCGTTCTGCCAAATGCATGACCTACGTGTGGTAAACCATTCGCAGTTGGTGGACCTTCATAAAATACAAAAGGTTTATTGTCAGAACGGTTTGTAACAGACGCTTGAAACGTTCCTTCTTGGTCCCACAACTGACGAATCCGCATTTCTCTTTCTACAGTCGTTTCTTTCTTCTCTTCAGCTTGCATGTAAATTCCTCCTATACTTATTGTATAAAAGGCATACAAAAAACCCCGTCCCAAGTAAGGGACGGGGTTAACCGCGAATACCACCCTAATTCTATTGAACCAACGTTCAATAGCACTCAGCAACGTACAATCATACGTGTTCTTTTTAACGGTAGACACCCGGATTAGCTTACTATGTTCTGCCAATCTTCTCAGAGAGGATCTTCATGTAACACCTGCACACCGACTTCCACCAATATGTCGGCTCTCTGTAGAACAAAATGAAACACTACTCTTTCTCATCAACGAATTTGTATGCTTTTATTGTCACTCATCTTAACAAACTAATTTTTGTCTGTCAATAATTTCAAAGTACTAATATTGGTAGTAATTTCCCTATAATTCATCGAGACATGCTTCGATGCTTTCATGAAGAGTTGCGAACTTAGGTTTCCCATTTGTTTTAATATAAAAGCTTTTCACAAAGGCTTTACAGTTAAAAACTAAAATTCTGTGATGTTGTACATCGAGCAGTTCTTTTTTTACTTTTAAAGTAGCAGGTAATTCTTGCAGTAATCTAATGATCTCTTGCTCCTCTAAACCATGCTCAAGCATTGTGAAAATAGGTACTAAAATCCGTTCATCTTCATTATGAATGAAAGCATAATTTTCTTGCAAAACGACGTTATATAATGCGTATACAATTTCAATATATGAGGCTTTATTTAATTTTTGATTTTTCACCAATTCATCGATGGCATCAGCCATATGAGCAACACTATGAGCCCACCCTTTCACCGGCACATAGCCCCTTACATCCTTTTCTGTTGATAAATAAGCTAGTAATCGATCTTTACACTCATTTATTTTGTGCTCAGATAAAAAATTGTCTGCGTTATCTCTATATAAAATAAGTGCGATTAATAGCGACGTAAATGTGCGGGTAAAAACTAAATCTGATTCGCTTTCTTCGATACCCTTACATAATAAATTATTCAAACATTCCTCTAAAAGCTCCGTTAAAAGTGAATGCTCTAGTAAGTTTTTTTCACGGATCAATTCATAAAACGATCCATAAATTAAGTCATCTCGCAGTTCACTATCTAATGAACCGATATGTAACATCATTGATTGAATGAGATGAGTTTGGTCCTCTTGCTGCCACATTTTACTTCCACTATTTATGTCTGTTAGTATTTTTTTTAATTCAATTTCCTTAAGTAAGTTTTTATTTAGTATCATAGCCAATCTTTCTCCCCATTCCCTTTTGTTTTGATAAAAGAATTTACATAATCATCTATTATCATATCCCCTGATTATATAATTACTTACAATAATTGTACACTAATCCAAATACAAGAGGAGATTAAAAAAGCCAGACATTCTTGAAATTTTGAATGTCTAGCATTAATTCATTAATGATCTTCCAGTATTTTCATGCTATCTATATCTGCAAATCCTATTTTAGAATCATCTTTTTCTCCTGCTAAATCTGTACTATATTTCACTTCTACATCATCACCAAGCGCCAATGTTGTAGGAACATCAATTAATGGGAACCACGTACCATTACCGTGTTTTTGTACGATGTCATCAATTGATAATTTACCAATATCCGATTCATCTGCATAAGAAACTACTAAAAATTCATGTTCCTTGATTGCTACTACTATCCCACGTTTTGAATGGATTTCTTTTTCCCCAACTGGAATATTATATTTTTCACGTAAGGCTGCTATTTCTTGACTATCATGCTCCTCTAAATAGTTCAAAGCATCTTTCCCTACTAGAAAAAATAATATCGGCTTATTTACATCTTTGTATTGATTCTTTTCCTGCTCCAATAGTAAATTGATTATAGCAAATTTATAAGATAGTGGTTTAATATATTGCTCGATAAATTCTTCTCTTGTAACATTCAGCATTTTTAATTGTTCAGCAAGTTGCGCTTCGTTTTGATTTATACCTACTTCCATCAATGATTCTAGTTGTTCATCAATTTGTTTTTGCGTAGGTACTATCCCTTTTGATCGAGCGTAAGCATATAAAGATTCAGCCTGTAAAAAGAAATCAAACTTCTCCTTTTTTGCATCATTGGACCTTGTCTGATCCTTTACTCGGGGATCCGTTTCTAAATAGAAGTTTAGAAATTTTTCATCTAAAACAATTGGTGTACTTGCTAACTGCTCCTGATTTCCGCTGTATTGAGTATATAGAAAGATGCCAATACAAACTGTAAATATAATAGATAATACACTATATTGCCAACGCCAAGATCTTTTTTTCATCTCACGCTGTTCTAAATGCTGTACAACATTGGTCATAACACGCTTTTTGCTTTCGGTTAAATCCTTTAATACCCTAACATCTACTTTACTCATGTAACAGGACCTCCCATTCAATATGCTGTAGCTTTGGCTTCAATAGCTCTCGTCCACGACGTAGCCTTGTTTTCACCGTACTCTCCGGAATACTTAAAAGCTCGGCAATTTCAATAACAGACATTTCCTCAAAATAAAAATAAATAAGGACCTCTCGCTGTTTTAATGGTAGTGCTAAGATGGCGTTTTCTACTAAGGTTTGTTCATCCTGTTGCACTAGCATGTCCCTTTTCGTGACAGCCTGCTTGGCAAAGATCTTCTGTTGAACTTGTATTTTACGGTATGTCCAGCTGCGTAAATAGTCTTTACTTTTGTTAATGACGAGCCTCGATAGATATGCTCGTAATTCTCCTCTTTCCTCATAGTTTTGTTGATTATCGTAAAATTTAATAAATACATCTTGCACGATATCTTCTGCACTTTGTAAATCTTTGACGTAATAAAAGGCAAGTCGGATGAGCCTTTCTGTATGCTGCTGCATTATTTCTTCGAGTTCTCTAATTTCAAGCAACGTCTCTCCCCCTCTCTGCCCTATAAACGGTGCTCACGGTATAGAGGTTTGCTTTTTTGTATTTTTTAAATAAAGATCTGGATTTTAGGATTACCCGAGCAATTCTGGCCCCAATTATTCAAAATTTTCATCAGAAAAAGGCGCAATGACCGTTTTTTTATTTGAAGAAAGTACAATATTTGTTGATGGCGTTCCATAAGGCATTGCCTCATCAATAAACTGTTCTAATGTTTCCACTGAATTGGTTGCAATTTTTACAATATAACTGATTTCACCCGCTACACGATAGCATTCAAGGACATCGGGATGTGCGTTACAAAAATCCGAAAGGCTTTTACAATCAATTGATTTAAATAAAATAATGGCTTGAATGTCGCGATTCAACTTTTTTAAATTTACTTTTGCACTATAAGCTTCAATAATCCCCTGTTCTTCTAACTTTTTGACACGCTCAATAACTGCTGGGGATGATAAATGAACCGTCGCCGCTAATTCCTTCATCGACATTTTTGCATTTCGCTGCAATTGCTGTAGTATTTCTGTATCTATTTGATCCATATGTATCCACCTTTTTTAATAAATTAGATTTAATAAAATTCCTTTTATTATAAAGCAAATCATCTAAATTACATTATACAGATTCTGTCATTGTATAACCTTATTCACTACAATTAAACATATAAAGGAGGCATTAACAACGTGAAAAAAATATTATTACTATTAGCGAATGGTTTTGAGGCCGTTGAAGCGAGTGTTTTTACAGATGTTCTTGGCTGGAATAAATGGGAGGGCGACGGCACAACAGAAGTCGTGACTGTAGGATTGCATAATCAATTACAATGTACATGGAATTTTAACGTAGCTCCCGAAAAATTGCTTCATGAAATTTCATTAGAGGATTTTGATGCACTTGCGATTCCTGGTGGATTTGAGGAAGCTGGATTTTATGATGATGCTTTTAGCGAGGAGTTCCAGGCGGTTGTTCGTCATTTCAATGAACACAAAAAACCGATTGCGACGGTTTGTGTAGCTTCCCTCATTTTAGGTCATAGCGGAGTACTACAAAATCGAAAAGCTACTACTTATAATCATCCAACAAGTAAACGATTAGCACAGCTACAATCTTATGGAGCAGACTTCGTCAACGAGCGAATTGTTCAAACTGGACATATTATTACATCCTCCAATCCCGGCACTGCATTCGACGTGGCATTTAGCTTTCTGGAAATGCTGACATCTGAGGAAAATGCAAAAAAGGTAAAGGATTTAATGGGGTTTAATTAATGGAAAGAAGCTGTCTCAAAGCGTTAAATTGGGACAGCTTCTTTCCATTTAATTTGATAATAAATGTTGTAACTTCGATCCAAATTCTTTGCTTTTTGTAACCAATGAAATTGTTCTTCCAAAATCATTAATTGGTAAGGCAAAAAGCTGAAGATGACCGATATTTTTTGCCATTAACTCTGGCACAATCGTAATCCCCATTCCAGAGGTCACAGCCCCAAAAATAAAATCGCCAAAGTTCACTTCACTTATAATATTAGGTTTATAGCCAAGCGCTTGTATTTGTTCTACTATATCCTTTCTTGAATCACAAGGAGCCTGATGAACAATAAGCGGCTCCTCACACAATTCTGCAAGGTCAACTGCTGTTCTTGAATTAAAACGATGGTTCAAAGGAAACACAGCATAGTAAGGTTCCGTAAACAATTCACAACTCCACAAAGATTCTCCCGTATATTTTGCATCCACAAAGACTGCATCAAGTCTACCTTTTTGTAAAGATTGCAACAGTTCATTTGAAGTATTTTGAATCATTAAGGTTATAGGTCGATCTAGTAGCTTAAGTTCATTCATTTTATTTGGCAAATAATAAGTGGCTAAGCTAGGCAGACCACCGATGGCAATTGGATTGCTCTGGTTAAATTGCTGTAATTCTTCACGAATGGCGGCTAGTTCAGTAATAACTGGTGTAATTCGAGTGTAAAAACGTTCCCCAGCTTCTGTTAATTCAATACCTATGGATGTCCTATGAAATAGCTCGATGCCAAGATTATTCTCTAAGTTTCGTATATGTTTACTTAGTGCAGGTTGAGAAAGATTCGTGATTTGAGCAGCTTTAGAAAAACTTTTCTGATTGGCAGCAGCAATAAAACTATGTAACCATTCTACATTCATTGTATTCCTCCCTAACCTATAACGATTTGTTATACCCTTATAAAATAGTGATTGTTCCATATTCAACGATTTTTAGTAACCTATTAAATATAGAGGGTGCTTCGATTATAACATATTGTTATAAGTTATCTAATCGACAAAATACTTAGCATCTTTACTATATGGAGGTTCAATAAATGAAAAATATTTTATTATTATCCTTTGGCATGTTTGCCTTGGGCTTTGATGCCTATGTGATCGCAGGGCTAATCCCAGGAATTAGCGATACGTATCAAAAAAGTACATCACAAGTCGGCCAGGCTGTGAGCATTTTTACTTTGTTTTACGCAATCTCAGCGCCGTTTTTTTCTTCTTTACTTGCAGGAAAACCAATAAAAAAAATCTTAATAGGGTCAATGCTTATCTTCACAATAGCGAATAGCATCACTGCTTTAGCGCCGACCTTTTCTATTCTTCTACTATCGAGAGCAATTGCAGGGACAGGGGCTGGTTTATTTTCTCCATTAGCCGTAGCAGCCTCTTCAAAGTTCGTTTCTAGTGAAAAGAGAGGGAGAGCTCTAGGTTTGACAATTGGAGGAATGAGTATGGGAACAGTACTTGGGGTTCCTTTAGGTATATATATATCCAACTTATTTGATTGGAAAATAACGCTTTGGCTATTAGTTGTGATCGGTGTAATTGCTGTTTTATGTATGTATATTTTCCTGCCCGATTTCCCAACAACGCCTCCTCCTGCACTTAACGAACGATTAAAGATGTTCCTAGATAAAAGAGTAACTATAACTGTATGTATAACATTTTTCGCCAGTGTTGCTAGCCTTGGATTGTACACATATCTATCTCCCCTATTAGAGGAAATGGCAGGTTCCAGTAACTTAACGATATATCTTTGGGCATGGGGATTCGGTGGCTTGGTTGGAAGTATAATGATTGGTTACTTAATCGACTATTTCGGGAAACCAAAAACTTTAGTTACAATCATTTTATTGACTTTAATTTTATCCATTATTTGTATACCATTAATGATTAACTTACCGATATTAAAATACTTACCGTTCTTTGTCTGGGGAGCAATGGGTTGGGCATGCCAAGCACCTCAACAACATATTTTACTATCATATCAGCCGAATAACGGAAGTTCAGCAGTAGCATTAAACAGTTCTGTAAATTATTTAGGTAGTGCAATAGGTGCAAGTTTAGGTGGAATTGTACTGTCCTTACAGATGGGATCAATAACATTGATTTATTTTGCAGTCATCTCTATGTCATTTGCAATTTGTTTACAGTTTTATAGTATGAAGAACAAATTTAGCGTATAAACTGATTTAACAATTACGATTCTAACTGTCGCTTCGATAACTTTATTTATCGTTTCGGTGGTTAGAACTGTAACTTTGACGGGGCTATCCATCATTTAGGAGGTCCTATCCGCAACTTTGACGATTCTATCCACCATTTCGGAAGTTCTATCCATCATTCTGACGGTTCTATCCACCACTTCAGCCGAGCGATCCACGATTTCAGATGTTCTATCCACCACTTCAGCCGAGCGATCCATCACTAAGAGTTATATGGTACATTACTACCATTACCGAGGCAATGGCATTTGAAAAAGCTACCGTCTGCATTAAATGAGAACTCCTACGATCTGTAACTATTTGGTATTTAGTTCGTCTAATTGGCAATAGAATAAACTTTTTGGAGGCATGTCTAATGAAAAAATTTTTGTTTCTATTTTTATTGGTAAGTCTGTTTTTGGTTTCTGCTTATACAAATGGTAAAACGCAATCATTAGAAGCCTTTTATAAGGATGCAAAAATTGAAAATATAGATAAAGTGATCATCCAAGATGGTTCAATTGGTGCTTCAAAAACGATAACTAAGCAAGAACAAATCAATGAATTCGTTTCTTTGATTAAAGATATAAAGTTTACTCCACAAGACAATCAAGAAAAACGTGTTGGATGGAGATATGGTATTACTCTTTTTGATAGTAAAAGAAAATTTAAATTTACACTAAGTGAAATTGATAATACCTACTATGATTCAAACCCAGATATTTATCCTATTGTAGAGAACTATTACAAACAGTTGGAAATTGTAGAAGAGTAAAGATTTTAAAAAATAATGATTTCTATATTTTGAGGTCTTTTTTATGCATTTCAGAAGTTCTACTCATCATTTTGACATTTCTATCCATCATTTCGGCGGGGCTATCCATCATTTTAAAGGTTCTATCCACGATTTTGATGTTTTTACAGAAGTACATAAAAAACCGATCTCCTAAGAGATCGGTTTTTTATTTAAATGATTACTGAGCAGCTTTCGCGCGAAGAACCATTTGTAGGATACCACCGTGACGGTAGTAGTCTACTTCTACTTCTGAGTCGAAACGAGCTAAAGCTTGGAAAGTTTTAACTGATCCGTCTTCAGATTTAGCAGTAACTGTTAAGATTTCACGTGGTTTTACGTTGTCAGTAATGTTAACAGAGATTTCTTCTTTACCAGTTAAGCCTAAAGTTTCAGCAGATTCACCTGGCATGAATTGAAGTGGAAGAACACCCATCATTACTAAGTTAGAACGGTGGATACGCTCGTAAGATTGTGCGATAACAGTTTTCACGCCAAGTAGGAATGTACCTTTCGCAGCCCAGTCACGAGAAGAACCCATACCGTAGTCGTTACCAGCAAGTACTACTAAGCCAGTACCTTGCTCTTGGTATTTCATACATGCGTCATAGATGTACTCTACTTCACCTGTTGGCCAGTAAGTCGTGAAACCACCTTCTGTACCAGGAGCAACTTGGTTACGGATACGGATGTTTGCAAATGTACCACGCATCATAACTTCGTGGTTACCACGACGAGAACCGTATGAGTTGAAGTCACGGATTGCAACACCGTTTTCGATTAAATATTTACCTGCAGGTGTTTCTTTACCGATTGCACCAGCTGGTGAAATATGGTCAGTTGTAATTGAGTCACCGAACTTCGCCATAATGCGTAAGCCATCTAAGCCTTTAATAGCTTCTGGTTCTTTTGCAAGACCTTGGAAGAATGGTGGGTTTTGGATGTAAGTTGATTTGTCATCAAATGTGTATAGAGACTCAGTTGATGTTTCAATTGCATTCCATTTTTCGTTCGCTGTGAATACAGTTTCGTATTCTTTTTGGAATAATTCACGGTTAACTACAGTACCTAATACTGCGTTAACTTCTTCAGTTGAAGGCCAGATATCAGCGAAGAATACTTCGTTGCCATCTTTGTCTTTACCGAATGAATCTTTTTGTAGGTCAACATCCACAGTACCAGCAAGTGCATAAGCAACAACAAGTGGTGGTGAAGCTAAGTAGTTAGCTTTTACAAGTGGGTGTACGCGACCTTCGAAGTTACGGTTACCAGAAAGAACTGATGTTACGAATAAGTCGTTATCTTTGATAGCGTCTTCGATTTCAGGAAGTAATGGACCTGAGTTACCGATACATGTTGTACAACCGTAACCTACAGTGTTGAAACCGATTTGGTCAAGGTAAGTTTGTAAACCTGAATCTTCAAGGTAACCAGTTACTACTTTAGAACCTGGTGCTAAAGAAGTTTTTACCCATTTAGGCACAGTTAGACCTTTTTCTACAGCTTTTTTCGCAACTAAGCCCGCAGCGATTAATACGTATGGGTTAGATGTATTTGTACAAGAAGTGATTGCAGCGATTGCTACAGCACCTGTTGGGATTTCTACATCACCTTCAGCGAATTTAGCTACAGAAGTTTTTGCGAATTCATCTTCAGTTAAACCGAAACCTTGTGTACCTTGTGGTGCCACTACTGCTTCTTTGTAACGAGTACGCATTTGAGATAGTGGAATTAAGTCTTGTGGACGTTTTGGACCAGAAAGGTTTGGTTCGATTTCAGCTAAGTTTACTTCTAATACGTCAGTGTAAACTGGCTCTAAAGTTGGATCGAAGAACATGTGGTTAGCTTTTAAGTAAGATTCCACAACCGCGATGTGCTCTTCGTCACGACCAGTTAAACGCATGTAGTTTAATGATTCTTCGTCAATTGCGAAGAAACCACATGTAGCACCATATTCAGGAGCCATGTTAGAGATTGTCGCACGGTCAGCTAGTGGTAATTTTGTTACGCCAGGTCCGAAGAACTCAACGAATTTACCAACTACGCCACGTTGACGTAATACTTGAGTAACTTTTAATGCTAAGTCAGTAGCAGTAGTTCCGTTTGGAAGATCGCCAACTAATTTAACACCGATAACTTCTGGGATTGGGAAGTATGAAGGTTGACCAAGCATACCTGCTTCAGCTTCGATACCACCAACGCCCCATCCAAGAACGCCGATACCGTTGATCATTGTTGTATGTGAGTCAGTACCTACTACTGAATCTGGGAAAGTTTCGAATGTACCGTCAGTATTTTCGTTTACGTGTACAACTGGAGCTAAATACTCTAAGTTTACTTGGTGAACGATACCAGTTGCTGGTGGTACAGCACGGAAGTTATTGTAAGCAGTTTGAGCCCATTTTAAGAAGTTATAACGCTCAGCGTTACGTTCGAATTCTAGGTCCATGTTTGCTGCTAATGCAGATGCATTACCGTATTTGTCAACTTGTACTGAGTGGTCAATTACAAGGTCAACTGGAATAGCAGGGTTGATCTTACTTGGGTCGCCGCCCATTTCTTTCATAGCAGAACGTAGAGAAGCAAGGTCAACTACTACTGGTACACCAGTGAAGTCTTGTAATACTACGCGAGAAGGTTTGAATGGTACTTCAGCTTCTGGATCTGCACCGTTACCCCATTTTGCTAATTCGTTTACGTGCTCTTCTTTGATAACATATGCATCATATTGACGTAAAACTGATTCTAATAATACTTTGATTGAGTAAGGAAGGTTTGAAACTTTTGCAACGCCAGCTTTTTCAATCGCAGCTAAGTCATAGTAATTATAAGTTTTACCATTAACTTCGAATGATGCGCGGCTGTTGTGTAAATTACCTTGTGCCATTTGCGGATCCCCCTAAATATCTTTTTGAAAAGGCCTATATAAATTTTAAAGCATCTTTTCTCCAATACCCATGATAGCTCATTTATATTCATAAGTAAATTACATTAATATTATCTTTTTCGATAAGGATTACTTATGACCTTGATTTGTAGCCTAATGTTTTTATTTTTTTGATGTGCATAATATGAAGGTTTCGCTGAAACGACATTTTTATACCTTTTTATTGAAGTGTATAAAATGTTTTTGACCGGGGTACTTTCTGGGGCACTCGTAGTTTTTTTTAAATAGTGACCCAACAAAAAATTATATATTTATAAAAATCATTATGGACAGGTACATTATATAGTAGCAATTTTATCAAAGAAAATAATTTACAACAACTAGGTTTTGTAACCTTTATTTCCATTTTATTTTATATAATCTCTAAAATGAAATAAGCCACTATGGTTGAACCGTACCCCAAAAGTAAGATTTTTGGTCTAACTTTTGGGATATAGTTATTTTTAGTGGCTTTTATTTATTATTTATTATCTTTTACATATTTCCGAGTTAAGAATGCAGTTAAATGAGCTCGAGTTATTTCTGTGTCGTTCTGGTTTCGTTGAAGACGTTCTTGAATTATAGTTAGTTCAACGTGATTGCAAATTGCGAGTTCGGCTCGCCAGCAAATACAACTGTTCCGTTCTTCGGCAGTTTTACTTTGTTATTGCCGCTTACAACAGTAAAATTGACGCATACTCCCTCACCATCATACACCGCGAACGAACTCTTCGGTGGTAACGCCACTGTCATCGTTTTCTCTACTACCGCTTGCGGGATCGTATACCATCTCGCATGCCCATTTGCTTGTAGCGTAACTTTGGATGATTGGCTTGCCTCAAGCGGTTTTAAGTTGGTACCACTTACGTATAACAATCCGGACATCTCCATATATTCATTACCGCCTTCTGTATAGAAACGAGATTCCGTCGTATCACGGCCTGCCATTACGGGGATTTGGAGCTGATGCGCAGCCGTGTTTGGGCCTGTAATTTTTCTGCCGTCCCAATAGCCCTCTAGACCTTCATTACGATTAATTTGTGTTGTAAGCATCATTGGTACGAGATATTGAGCAGAACTATATTTCTCGTTTACAAGATAGTACTTGACGCCTTCCCGCTTCGCCCATGCGGCAGTGGTTTCCTTCGATAACACGTTGACTTCTAGTTTCTCGCCTAAATAGTAAGTAACCACTTCTTGCCCTAAACCTGGCATCGATATATATGTGCTCTCCCTCAAATATGTTCGTCTATTCTTCTCTGTGACGAAGTTGAGCTTGGAGGTACCTGTCTCATTAATAAAGCTTCCATCCGCAGTATATACATATTTTTCTTCTGGATTATATGGTAAGACCAGTTCTCCATTCTTCGTAATTTCTATTTTGAAATGACTGTAACTATTACCGTAATAACCCGCTTTCTTCACTACGTCTTGAGGAATCTTGGCCTTGATCGGCTTGCCAAAGGATTTGTTCGGCTTGATATCCTTAATTGTGCCCTTCTCTTTAAGCGCAGCGAGCAGTAATTCAGTCGCCACCAGTTGATTTGTAGTGCTGCTACCGCCGGATGACAACACAGCCACTGCCATCTTCTGTTCAGGAAGTACGACCAGTGAAGCATGTTGCAGTCCCGTGTCGCCGCCTTTAGCCAAGCCCTTTATCCCATATTCACTGAATGGATATAGTTTCACACTATCCCACCCAAGACCATAGTTGACAATATTATCTCCATCCCCTGGCCACATTCCTTTTTTATATTCCTCTTGCTCCATCGCCTTGACTGCCTTTTCAGAGAGGATTCCTTTTCCCTGTCCCATAAATAGTTGTGAGAATCGCACCATATCTTCTGCTGTGGAAGAGATCCCTCCCGTACCAATCACATTCACCGATTCAGTAGGTAGCTGCCCTTGGTACGTTGGAAAATAAAGTCCAGCCCGCTTATCGTTTTCCCATTTGTCCTGCGGCGTTATCGTATGATTTAGCTTTAAGGGTTCTGTAAACCGTTGATGTATAAATTCGGTAAAGCTCATACCGCTGACTCTTTCCACCATAATCTCGGCTAGCGTAAAGCCGTCGTTGCAGTAAACCGAGAACGCGCCAGGATCCGCCTTCAATTGCTGGTTGGACAATTGCCGCAACAAGTTATCATGGGCATAGGTATCATTATCGTTAAATAAAAATGTATTACTAAACGTACTACCTTGCAAGCCGGAGGAGTGGTTCAACAGCATACGTGGCGTAATGCTTTTGTAACGCTCGTCGTTCATCTTGAAATCAGGAACATAGTGGACGACAGGAGCATCCAAATCGACTTTTCCTTCGTCGACCAATTTCATTACAGCCGCCGTTGCATACATTTTACTGACTGAACCAATCCCGTATAGGGTATCTTTGGTCAGCAGCTGTTTCCCTTTCATATCGTTCTTGCCTGTCTGATCCGACAAAATAAGTTTGCCATTATCAATTAGCGCATACTGCACGCTAGTCGTCTCATACGACTTCGTGAGTAGCGCAGCCTTCTCTGTCGCAATCTTTTTTAGTTCTTGACTAGCTACTTCTTGGCTAGCCACAACCGTAGTCTGACTGTTAGAAAACGCCATCGCCCCTGTTGGTAGGCTCATCGTTAACGCTAATGTAGCGGCTAACACCGCAGAAAGTTTATTTTTCATAAAAGAATTGCCTCCTCGATTTCTAGATATACACTTCCTAAAAAATTAATGCCCCCACAAATAAAATTTTTTTATTCACTTTAACACCTTGATTACCCCCTTCATCAAGAAATATTTTCCATAAATAGAATATCAAAGTTTTATTTACTCGTAAATACAGTGATAGACTGATACCATATCGGGCTTAAGACTTAAGGTTGATTATGACTAAGTAAATAAAAAAGACCAGCTCGGCTAAATAAGCTTTGCTGGTCATCTTCTATTGTGTAGCTACAATATTTGCAACTTGCGCAAGTTTAGCTGTTTTTATTTTATTAGCTCCTTCTTTGGCTTGAGGAGCTCCTGTTTCTAAGGAACATCAAAAAATTAAAGTTATCTTAACAGGAAGAAATCTATCTAATTAATATCAGATGTTTTAGATTTGTAAACTTTCTAATAAGGAAATCCCAATCTTTTCATCATCATTTCTACCTAATCTATAATTGGCCAAAACTACGGAGGCAACTTTCTTTTCTTTATCAATCCCTAAAAATGAACTAAAGCATCCTGTTCCGCCGCCATGTAACATAACATTATTATTTTTCTTTAAAAGCCACCATCCAAGACCCATATCATACTTCTTTGATTTTCCACTTCCATGTTTATCATGACAAAGAGACAAATAGGGTTTATCTTCATTAATATTTATTTTTGCATATTTAAGTAAATCATCAGCAGTTGAACTTATTGCGCCCGCAGGTGACATAAGATTTTCTTTGTTCCATTTCCAATTGCCGCAATCATTATTTTTTCTGCCAAAACCATGTAAATTATTATTGGATGTACCTAAATAAGTATCGCTTAGTCCCAGCTCATTACGAAGAAAATCGTTCATAGTGTCCCAGTATCCCTTGCCTGATACAATCCCCAATCCATACCCAATAAGTGATAAACCGAAATTTGAATATTCCCATGAATAATCCATTTCTTTCAATTTATTTTTTTCCATTAGCATTTTCATTTTGTTAAAATCAATATTTAACGGATTAGTCTTATTGAAATTACTAGCGCCCATAATCAAATCTAAAAATAGACTAAAATATTCTCGTTTATTTAATGGCAGATTTTCTGAATATCCAGAAGAATGAGTAGCAAGACGGAGCAATGTAGGATAATACTCGTCTTCCTTAAGTTCTTCTATATATTTTTGTATTGAATCGTTTAGTGACAACTTGTTTTCAAAAACATATTTTGATAGCAAAGATGCAGTAAAAGTCTTTGTAATAGAGCCAATTTCATAATGAAATTTTTTTGATGAATCAAGTTCACCGTTTTCATTATAAATTTTTATAACTGTATTATTGTCCGTTAAATAACCTACAGTTAATTTTAAATCTTTTTTTCCTTTACAGGTCTTTTTAATTAATTTTAACGTTTCATCACTAATTTCAAACATAATGATCACTCTCCTTTATCCTTCATTTTAAAAATAGATTGATATTTATTTTGTATTTCCGTTATTAATTGCTTGAATTCTTCGTCTTTCAAATTCCTTCATTACTCTCATTTGCAATTCATTGGTATCTTCATCCATGTTTAAATTACCCTCTTCTTCAAATCCATCTTGTTCTTCACCGTCAAAACTATAAAGTTTCTTTAAAAGGTCCCACATTGTTTCCAATTCTTCAGTTGAGAATTTTTTAAAAAGGTCTTCCAATAAGAAGATTCCTTTTTCTGCAACAACAAGCAATACCTCTTTTCCATTTTTAGTGATTATTACATTAACCGCACGTTTATCTTTCTTACTAGGAACTACGTTAACGTAACCCTTATTTTCCATGATTGTAATTAACTGTTTCGTACTCTGTTTTGTAGTACCTAATTTTCTAGCAATATTATTCAAAGTCGTTTCATCCTCAGGTAAGTGCGCTATTGCTACCATTGCCATATACTGTCTTGAAGTTAAAAGTTCAAGAAACTTGTCACCTTTTACTTGAATTTTATTTGCTAAAGAAAATAAAGTAGCGTAAGTTTGCTGCATTAAAAAAATTTCTTTGTATATATCCATTTTTATCCTCCATTTTAGACAGTTTACTGTCTAAATTAAGAGTATCACATTTTTCATTTTAGTCAATATACTGTCTATTTATTTTGAAATAAACGCTCCTTTAATTCAATAAGAAAAAATGAAGTGGATTGTTGTGTGTTTAATGAAGTACAAAATTTTAAAAATGCTTAAACTAAAAGGTCCTATAATTAAGTCTTTGACATCGGGAGAAAATAAAAAAGGATAAAAAATTTACAGCAGATTTACCAGAAAAACTAGAACAAAAAAATATTGGAAAATGACATTCGAACAGGAACTCTTGATCAATCAATTTTAGAAGAAGTTAAAGAAGAATCTAAAAACTGACTAAACATAAACGCAATCTTTATATGATGATATTTTAAGGGACTAGTCGGTGGTCTAGCACCAGTTTTAGCAACCTTACTCGTATTGTTAATGACATTATAGTTACTCTTAAAAGCAAAAATAAATCGAGTGGTGGTTGATATGCAAAATAATTTCTTGTACGAAAGTTTCATAGACGTTGTTTCACATTTAGCCGCTATGCGCGGCTCCAGCTTGGGTATCGGTTGCTCTTGTTTCTTAAGATATATCGTTTATTCCTCATATTGTGCAGCAATTGAATCATTCCATATTTTCAAATATTATCTAATTATGTTATCCTTATATAGGTTAATAACCTATATATCAGGAGTTGTTATGCAATGAAAACAATGTCTACAATAGGATGGGTCATATTTTTTTTAGGCACCTTTTTATTTTCACGAGGATGGAGCAGAGTATCAGGTACCTTCGAATACAATTCATCTATTCCAAATAAATCTGTTGCACTAATATACATTTCTATGGGCGTTTTTGTTATGTTCATTTCATACTTTGTAAAACCCAAAAAAGATCAATAATTTTACCGAACAATATATTTCAAATCTTCACTAAGCCCATCTACGCAAATTACTAGTCTGCTCAAGCTCCTTCCCAATGTTTCGTAGCTGCCTATAAATCTTGCATCTTCTGTATTTCTTGGTTTGATTAAAAGCTTTTCATTTCGGACATCCTCGGCATTCGAGAAAAGCTATGCGGACCTATTGATTGATTAGCCTTGCTCTATGCTGTTCGACTTCTTTTCGTATTGTTAGGCACCCATTCAATCGTCACCTCGGCTCTAGGTGCTCTGAATAAAAACTTTCTCACGGTACAATACGGTTAATCATCTATATCCTCCTTAATGATGAAATTTCCACATCAAACCGTTTGCGTTGTCCCAAACGAAAAATCCTAAATCTATAGATGGTTCGTCATCATACGGTTTAAAGTTGTCAATTTCATCGTCAGAATATCCTAATGAACGAATTATCTCGCGATTCTCCTCGTTATCTTCAACATTTACGAATTGTACTGTTTCACCATCAGATTCAGCTTCTTCAATTTCAATAGAATTAATAATTTCTAACGCCTTTTGTTTATGGAAAAATGGTTACTCAGGTTAGGAAATAAGAAATAATTTCCCGGGTAAGCGCAAGAAATGACAAGTTTAGTCTTACATTGCCAGCAACAAGCGACTGATTTTATCATTACTCTCCGCATCCCAGCCTGGTGCCCCTTTTATAGTTACTTTACTCATATTGTTCAGTAGTGACCTCCGGATTGGTTATTTCCGAAAGTTTGTCCTTCATATTGTTGTGGTAGTTGCATTGCTGATATGGAATTGGTTATGCCTGACTTTATAGCATTTGTTCCCGTTATCTGCAGAGAGTTTTTCATACATAAGTATTCCTTTGTTTCTTTAAAACCAACTAGTAATTCACCCTAAACATTGCACCATTTATTCCCTCTATTTTTTTATTTTCTGTTTTCACGAGTAAAAGATTCCGTACTATAGCGCAATTTATAAAATTTATGTGAGTAATTTAAATGGCATCTAAATGGCTTAAGTTCACTGTGCCTCTTTGCTTGCGAAAATCCACACGTGGAAGATAAAAATAACTATGCTTGTGATCAGTAAGTACAGAAATCTAAATAACAATTAGTATAAATCCCACTATTCTTCTCTATCATTCCACGTTATTTCCCATCTTATTATAGGCTTTATTATTTCCCTTACCTAAGTCTCATATCTACTCAAAATAAAAATCTAAATATTCAATATTTCCCTAGATATTATGAATATGGAACCAAGTTTTATTAATTGATTATTCTCACTATTGATTAAATTCTGTATTCAATATATAGTTTACTATATTAAAAAAATATTACATAGAGGTGTATAAATGAAAGTTTTAGAACGTTTTAGTCAGTTTGTTAGCAATACATTTGCAATTTGGGTGCTTCTTTTTGCAGCACTTGCCTTTTTTATTCCTAGCGGATTTTCTTGGATCGGGGCATATATTACGGCATTACTAGGCATTGTGATGTTCGGTATGGGATTAACTATAACAATTTCGGATTTTAAAGAAGTTTTAACTAGACCGAAAGATGTGGCAGTTGGTGTAGTTGGTCAATTTTTAATCATGCCATTTCTAGCCTTTTTATTGGTGAAACTATTCAATCTTCAACCGGAAATTGCAATTGGTGTTATATTGGTAGGTTGCTGCCCAGGGGGTACATCTTCAAATGTCATGACATTCCTTTCCAAAGGAGATGTGGCATTATCGGTGACAGTAACATCTGTCACAACTTTATTAGCTCCAATTGTTACGCCTGGACTTATTTATTTATTCGCAAGTGAGTACATTGATGTTGCACCTAGTGCACTTTTTATGTCGATCGTCAAAGTAATTATTATTCCGATTGCATTAGGCTTCATTGTACAAAAGTTCTTTAACAAGCAAGCCAAAGCAAGTGTGAAAGTGATGCCACTCGTTTCTGTAGTAGCCATCGTTGCTATTGTGGCTGCTGTTGTTGCGGGCAATCAACAAAAGATTGCTGAAACTGGTTTAATTATCTTCGGTGTTGTTGTTTTACACAATTGTTTAGGATATTTAATCGGGTATTTATTTGGAAAGATTTTCGGTATGAACTTAGCTAAAAAGAAAGCTATTGCAATTGAAGTAGGAATGCAAAATTCAGGCCTAGGTGCATCTTTAGCCGTTGCACATTTCTCTCCATTAGCCGCGGTACCAAGTGCGATTTTCAGTGTATGGCATAATATATCAGGTCCGATATTAGCAACCATTTTTAGTCGTATGAAAGATAAGGATAAGTGAATAAGATTCAACACATACCATTTAATTGTTCAAAAACTCTGGAAGCCTTGGCTTTTCAGAGTTTTCATTTTTTATTGAGAAGTAAGTTTTACTCACTTAAAAAACTAATTATCTATGTGTGCTCAGACGATATAGCATGTACCCCGAGGTAAACCTCGCTCCGTACGTGCAGGGATACTTTGCTCATTTTTTAACTGTTTAATTGCTATAGGATAATCTATATTCTTATCGACTGTTATGCCACGTGGCTTAGAAACATAAATAGACCGAGGCTGGGACAAAACCCTCCTCTGAAAACTAATAAGCCGTTGAAATTTTACGACGAGTAAAATTTCAACGGCTTTGATTGTTTTTTACATTAAA